>JAGCNL010000013.1 GCA_017645945.1 Salinivirgaceae bacterium | reverse complement strand
GTGATGGCGCTCACTTTGTCCATATAATCGGCAACAATGTCAGGAACAGCGTTGTAGTACGGGTTGCAAGACTCACGGTGAGCGAAGAACACATCTGGGTTCTCAGCCATACCGCGCATCTCAGGACGCTCAGGCGACAAAGCGCGCTCGCGGAAAGCCTTAACTGCATCCCAATCAACAAGTTGTTTCAGGTCGTCCTGCTCAACAACCTCAATTTTCTGATACTCGTGCGAAGTGCGGAATCCGTCGAAGAAATTCAGGAACGGAACGCGGCTCTTGAGTGTTGCAAGGTGAGCAACACCGGCCAAATCCATAACTTCCTGAACCGAACCCTCGGCCAGCATTGCGAAACCAGTCTGACGGCAGGCCATTACGTCCTGATGGTCGCCGAAGATGCAGAGTGCGTGCGAAGCAAGCGTACGAGCCGAAACGTGGAACACTGTCGGGATAAGTTCGCCAGCGATTTTGTACATATTCGGAATCATCAGCAGAAGGCCCTGCGAAGCGGTGAAAGTGGTTGTGAGCGCACCTGCCTGCAATGAGCCGTGAACGGCACCTGCGGCACCGCCTTCCGATTGCATTTCCTGAACTAAAACTGTCTCGCCGAAAATGTTTTTCCGACCTTGAGATGCCCATTCGTCAACGTTTTCTGCCATTGGCGAAGATGGTGTGATGGGGTAAATGGCTGCAACCTCTGAGAACATATACGCGATATGCGCTGCGGCCTGGTTACCATCACAAGTGATAAACTTTTTCTCTTTTGCCATCTTGTTTATATTTAAAATTAAAGTGTTGTAAATAAATATCTTAATTATTCAATTACCAATATATGAGCCGCTTCGTTTCCTTCACGACACACAAGCGCAAAACTAATAATTAGTTTGGGTGCAACTGAATATTTTCACAGATTTTTATCGCTGCCGCGATTATTTTTTCTTTAAATATTCCTCAATACGGTCGAGCGCTTTCGCGATATTTTCAAGCGAATTGGCATACGAGAAGCGGATAAAGCCTTCACCATTTGAACCGAAATCAGTGCCAGGCGTAACGCCGACGTGCGCTTTTTCAAGAATATCGAAGGCAAAATGATACGAGTCGTTCGTGAAGCGGCTGGCGTCGGCAAAAATGTAGAAGGCGCCTTGCGGCTCAGTGTGAATGGTGAAGCCCATCTGACGCAGACGGTCAATCATATAGATACGGCGCTCGTTGTAGGTTTTGCGCATTGCGGCCACGTCGGCGTCGGCACTTTGCAAGGCTGCAATTCCCGCATATTGAGCCAACGACGGTGCGCAAATGAAAAGATTCTGCTGCAGGATTTGCAAACTGCGCATATATTGCTGTGGCGCGATCAGATATCCCAAACGCAAACCCGTCATTGCAAAACGTTTGCTGAATCCGTTGAGAATGAACGCATTGCTGGTGAACTCAAGCATCGAGTGCGCACGCCCCTCATAGACAAGGCCGTGGTAAATCTCGTCGGAAAGAATCGGCACATCCAACTTTGCCAACTCTACCATCACATTGGTACTCAACAATGTACCTGTAGGGTTCATTGGCGAATTGATGAAGATGGCGCGTGCTTTGGGTGTAATGGCCCGTTTAACGGCCTCTACATCGAACTGAAAACCATCTTCAGCCTTGAGCGAAACCTCGACAGGCACACCTCCGCAAGCCAAAATGAAATTGCTGTAACAAGCGTAACCTGGATTGGAAACGATGACTTCTCCCCCTGCCTCACATAAAACCATAAGTGCCAGCAAGATGGCTGGTGACGAACCGCTGGTTACAACAATGCAATCGGGATTGACACTAACACCATATTCTCGCATATGAAAATCAGCAATTGCCTGACGCAGAGCAAAATCGCCCAACGAATGAGTATAGTGCGTTTTCGATTGCCGCAAAGCCTCAACCGTAGCCTGCGACACGCATTCGGGCATATCGAAATCAGGCTCGCCAACCTCAAGATGAATGACATCCACGCCTTGACGCTGCAACTCGTTGGCGCGTTCAAGCACTTCCATCACAATGAATGGAGACATCTTTTCAACTTGCGGATTCATATAGAGTTATGCGTTTATTTCTTGACTACGAATTACTTGTCAGCTTTCTTGGTTGCACCCGAAAGAGCATCGATGTCGACTGACGGGTCAGCATTGACAGGAACTGGAGCGGCTTTGATGGCATCACGCCACTGGATTGGCGTTGTGGGCACCTCTCCTGTGATGAAATCGGTGTTATTGTAGTTCAGAGTGTAATCATCGTAGAAATCAGGGTCTTCCTGCGGCAGAAGGAAACGCTTTGAGAAGTTGCCTTTGCCATCGAAGTGAGCAAAATATGGCTTGGTGAACATTCCGTCGGGCCATTTGCTGCCAACAACCAGCCAATGTCCGTTGTGCGACCAGCCGTGGTTACTCTCCGAGCAATCGCTGTTCACGTTGGGTTGCTGTGCAATCTGCATGGTCTGCAAATCAAGCAGATAGATATCAGATTCCCGATTAAACGGCGTGAAATAACCTCGATTGGCAAACGTGTAGGCAATGTAGCGGCCGTCGGGTGAAACCTTCGGGAAGGTGATGCTGCCACCCAAATCATTGGCACGCAGAACGGTGTCGGCCGTGCCCCACGAGTTGGTGGCCTCATCATATGTGATTCGCAGCAGGCTATACCAATATCCGACATCATACCCTTTCTCCCCCTTCCTTTCGGGTGCACTTATATAATATAAAGTGCGGCCATCAGGTGCCCAAGCTGGCAGATTTTCCAAATTCTTGGTCGACAGCTGCGGACAAGTTGTCAAGGTTTGTGTCTTCATATTCAGCAGCACGATATCCGACCTTGAATCAGACACATAGATGCGCTTGCTGTAATCGTTGTGGAACTGCTGGCTTATCAAGTTGGTTGACATTGCAACAATGTAACCGTTCGGATTCCACGACGGATAGACGCCAGCCGACATTGAAATATTGGTTTTTGTATTGTATTTCTGCAATTTACCATCGTACAAAATCGCTGTACCGCCATTGAATTTACGGATGTGCAGCAACATTGTGTTCGGATTCTGCGCACTAAACGAGTGGCAGTTAACGCATGCAACATCAATCGACGAGTTCTCGATTATCGGCTTCTGCGTGAAATTCTCCAGACAACGCTCGTAGATGCCCATCTTGTCCCAAAGGACATAGCCAGTGTTAATCAGACGGTAAGCAATGTGTGAATCGATGCTGTCGGGCGAAACGACCTGGAAAAATGGTGCGTACTTGACCGTTTTTCCCGTGGTATCTGCCATTGTAACAGTATAATACAGTGTATCACCGATGTGAGAGTTAAGCATTGAGCGCCATTTGCGATTGCTCCAAATGGCCTTTCCGTCGCTGCACTTCAGACTGACAACATCGGCTCCAGCCTTGACCTCAACGGCAAGCAGCTTGGCTTTGCCATCGGCCTTGAAATTCAGCGGCGCAATATTGACCGGGATGACAATATCAGTGTAATCGGGATAGATGCTCGGTTTGCTGTTGACCACGGCGCAGTCATCGAACGACGGTGCACAAGCAACCAGCAGCGGCAACAATAATGCGGAATATATTAACTTTCTCATTTTCATAACATTTTAATCAATAGACACGCCTGTAACCTTTGGACTGTCGACGGTATAATATTTCCAATAGGTGTTTGGATAATTTTTCTCAATCAACTCCTTCATATTGTTTGGTTTGGAGTTCACAAGTCGCACAAAATCACCGAATTTGGCTTCGACATACTGCTGTATCTTGAATTTCTCGACTTCAGGATTAACATTTTTCGTTGTCGATTTGTATATCAGCAACGCTTCCTGACAAGGCCTCGGCAGATTGTTGACGTTGTAATTGTAATATCCGCTCAACAACAGATTGACAAACGAATCCAAATCGCCCTGCAGCAATGTCGTGCACAAAATATATTGGCTGGCAACATTGTTATCTTTGTTTGCCATAAACACCTGCGCCATATTGCTCAAACGGTTCTGCATGTAAAAATCGTTATGCGGGTGACGTTTTCTGGCCTCATTCACAAACTGAGCGCTCAACTCGGTATTCGGTTTGCCTTCAATGAAATTCCGCCTGTCGGCGACAAACTTACCCGAAAACATGTTGTGGTCATATTTATCAAGGAACAATTCAGCCGTGCGGTAGTCGCCGATAATTATCAGACAATCAATAACCATCTGCATGACATAATGGCTATTGGTGAAGGTTGACTGCGCCTCGAACGCAAAATGCAGAGCGCTTGCCGCAAAGCCCATATTGTAGTAGAACATTGCCGCCGGATAGCCGATATAGGTTGCCATTGGTTTGTCAAGATACAACCCCGTCTCGCCAAGCAAATGCGGATAGAAGAACATCCGCTCGACAAGCTGGTTGTTTTGCGCCGCTGCCATGTCGTAATAGAAATTCACGTAACGCTCGTAGTTGGATTTTTCGAACAACTGACTGTTATTCTTCATATAGTTGAGAATCCAGTTCCAATCTTTATTGTATGCGGCAACCTCCATTCTGAAGCCGATACGCTCAGTGTAATTGTCATGCTTTGACCGCGCAATGGCCGCTGTGCCAAAAATCAGCGCAACCGCGGCAATCGTTACAAACAGTTTTTTCTTGTCGCCACCAATTTTGTTGTAGGCAAGGCCGATAAGTACCGATGCCGGCAAGCAGACATACAACATATAGAGCACAGGCGAGAGTTTGAAGCTTGTGAACATCAGCTTTTGCGGACGCATATCGTAAAAAGCGCCTTCGGGCTTTATCGGCAACACAAACTTATAGATTATCAGCGGCCAAATGGCAGCCACTACCACTGCCCCAACAACACTGGCCAAATCGCGTTTGTCGGGTTTCAAGGCATAAGCCACAATGCCGCACAACGCAAACGTGTAGAGCGCCACGGGCCCGCAGGCATGATAGACGGCAATGGCCAACAATGGTGTTATATACTTATTCCAATCATATTTCGACAAAGCCTGATGCAGATTCAGCGCCGCGGCCAAAAGCAACACTTGCATGTTAATCGCGAAAGGATATTTGACATCAGTCCAGGCAACAATCGAAACCGCTACTGGCAGCATATAGACAAGCATTGTCACAAACTGATTGTCACCCGTAATTTTACGCACGTAGCGCGCACACAGGAATGCCGTCAGAAGCACTTCGGCCACCAAAAACAGCGTTCCCCAAAAGCGGAACATTGTGAACTGGTCGATGAAGGTCTGGAAATACTCCGACAAGCCTCCCGGGTCACATACTTTCGACCAGAAAAAATCAGCGGTCAAAGTAAATGCTGGATGCTGGAAAATATTGTAGCACAACGGATTGATAACAAAAAAAACGAACCACGCCAAAACTGCGTAAGACACCGCCACGGGTATCCAGCAAATAGGTTTTCGTATCATACTGCCATAAATTTAATGGGCACGAAATTAATAAAAAATGCGTCAATTCTCAACCACACTTTGCCGCGCACATTTTGCATCGTTTTCAATTAAAAGCGAGCTACCTCAAAGCCCCACCCGACAATAAAAAAGCCCCGGCACAAACCGAGGCTCTTGCATGTTTTAATTTGTTTTTAGAATCCATTGCCATTCCACTTGATAACCTTGTCGGCGCCAGAAGCATAGTCAAAATATTTGAGGTCGCGGCCCTGCTTGGGGAGTTTCACAAAGATTTCGGTGTCATGGTCGATGGCATCAAGCACATTTTGGGTAATTTCGGCGCGAGGTGTGAGTGTACCCTTGGCAACGTTGTATTCGTAGAACATCACGGTGCACTCGGATAATATTTCTCCATCCACTTTAATACTTACGCCAAAAAGCTTGTTGCCGCTTGGAAGGTTCCAATACACAGCTTGAAGAATTTTTTCCCGAGTTACCACTTCACCTTTGTTGAAGTTCCCGTCCACATCAACGACTGTCGATTTAGAGCTGTAGATTTCAATAAAGCCGTTCTTGGGGGCATAGTCCACATTTACAGAGTCCAAGTCCTGCTTGTCTATCTTGCCGTCGGTAAACTTGTATTCGTAGAATAAGTTCACAAGTTTGCCTGGAAACTCCTCTGCCCACGACATGAATAGTTTCTCGACGATTGGGCCTTGCGATTCCTTCACGGTAATGGTCTTTTGCCAAGTGTTCTCGAGATCCTCGGGGGCCTGTGCGTTGGCGATGTTGGTTGCAAACAACGCCATAATAGCAATGATTGTAATCTTTTTCATTTTGTCTGTAATTAATTGTTTAACAATCATGTTTCTCTATTCAAACCTGATGGTTCCCTACATACTGATGACTTTTCTCATTTATCAAACGTGAAAATGAAGTCGGTGAGCCAGCAGAGCGATTTCTCTTTCGTGTCAGACTTGAAAACGAAGTAGATGGCGTGCTTGCCTGCGAGATATTTTTCCTGGGCTTCTTTAGATATGCCTATCGCCATTGTACGGATTTCCTTCGGCATATCGGCCTTCAGCTCAATCTCGCCAATCTTCTTGCCGCCCTGCGAAGTCCACGGACGGTCCATCATAACTTCGATGGTGCCGTCAACTCCCTCAGGAACGAGGCGCAGGCAGAGCATCAGATTTGCTTTGTTGGCCAAACGTTCAGCCTCGAAGTTGAAGTATTTGTAGCCGACAATCGAGCCATCGGTATTGTTGACCACGAAGTTGGTGTTGTTGCGGATGTCGTAAGGCGCCTCAAACTTATCGCTGTCACCGTAGCTTGCGGCAACGTACGAGCCGAAGAATGTATTGTTCGGCCAGTTGTGGATAGCCTTCTTCGGGCCTGTGTACCAGCAAGCTATGCCTGCAGAATGGCGCTCAAATGGATTGAGGCCATTGAGCGCAAAACCTTCTGATGTGTACTCGCCTTCGCTGATTTCAACCTTTCCGCCTTTGCCTTCCTCAACCTTGACGGTGATAGGCGCAACCATTGCCTGACGTGCATACTCGTTGAGACCAGTCTGACGGTGGTAGAACACGTACCATTGACCGTTAATCTCGCAGATGCTGCCGTGAGTGTTGCCGTCGATGGTGGCCGAAGCAATGGTATCGCCCTGCTCATTCACCTCGCGGCCGCGGCCGTCGATGATGGTACCGCCGTAGGTCCAAGGACCAAGCGGATTATCGCCGTAAGCGTAAGCCAAAGTGTAGTTCGACAGCGGAAGACCGAACTCGCCTTCTTTCGAGAACCGGCTGTAGATGAACACATATTTGTCTTTGATTTTGCGGATTGACGATGCCTCGAAGAAGCTGAACACGCCCTCCTGCATACGTCCCGAAACCATATCCTTGACAATCTCCGTTCCTGGTTTCACTGTGGCCATTGTTGCGGGGTCGAGTTCGGCAGCGAAAGAGCGGTTGAAGCCCCAGTAGCCGTAAATCTTGCCATCGTCGTCAACAAACACTGCAGGGTCGAACTCCAGAATGCCGTCAGTACGGTTCGGGTTGTCTTTGCTCCAGTTGCAAACCTCAAAAGGTCCGTCGGGGCGAGAGCTTTTGCACACCATTCCGTTACGGCTTCCAGCCTGGTTATTTGGGTAGAGATAATAAGTTTTCGAGCCGTCAGCGTTGGTCACAAGCGTAACGTCGGGCGCGAAAAGCACATCGGCAACGCTGTCAGGACGCAGCAGCTCTCCATTTGCGTTCTTGTTGACGCTGAAAATCTCGCCATCGTAACGCCACTTCATCAGATTATCAACCGATGCCGACCAAACCACAAGCTCACGGCCGCAGTAATCGGTCAGGCGGCTATCGTGCGAACCATAGATATAGACACGCTGCTGGCCCGGATTGTCGGGGTCCTCGAACACGTAAGGCTCGCCGTCAGGAATATGCTCCCAAAGCGGCAGAAATGGGTTGCCTGGCGTTGTAAGCTCTGGCTCAGCAGTTACTGCCGAGTTGCCGCACGATGTATACAAGGCTGCGCCACAAACGGCTGCCAAACCTAAAACATTGTTAAATAATGTGTTGTGTTTCATTTAAGTAGATATTTAAAATTCCTGTTTTCGAAATCGGTTTGCAATTTAATGTTTTTAAATGTTGCCATGAACAAAATATAACAAAAAAGTATTTTTTACTCTTATTGCGGAGGTTTTCGCAAGGCGGCAGAATATTAAAAAAGGCGGTGGAAGCAGCTTTATTGCTCGCAAAGCAAAACTTTATCCCATAAATCTACCCAAAAACCACCTTCAAAAGCCTTATTCCCGAAAAAATTCAATAAAAATTAAAAATTTTCCAAACCTGCGCAGTGATTTCGCATAGGCATGGCTTTTTATTGCGACAAATTTTTAAAAAGGAGGTACTATGAACACAGAGAACCAAAAGTCGGCAGAGCAAATGGATTTGCTCACGGCAGTAGAGAACATTGACAATCTGGCAGCAAAGTCGGAATTGAACGACGAGTTTTTCGAGAAGGTGGCGCCCTACGCCGATTACATTTCGGAAATGATGAGTATCAACTGTGAGCAGAGTGTGATGCTGGCGTTGCTTATCAGCCACAGTGATGATAATCGCGTGTCGATGAAGGAATTAAGCAGCTCGCTCGATTGTAGTACGGCGCGCCTTTTGCGGTACACCAACTATATCGATGACCTTGAAAAGTTGGGATTTATAGTGCAAGGTCGTCCGCGATACAGGGATGACCGCAGCTTTTATCGGATTCAGCAAGAGATAATCAACGCCTTCAAACGGAACGAGAAATATGTGCCGCGCAACCTGTCGGGGCTGACTTGCTACGAGCTTTTCGATGAATTCGACCTCGTTTTTCAAATGCGCAGCGATGAAGAACTGACGTATGATGGCGCTGTTGAAAGAATTGAACATTTGCTTGATTGTAACAAAAATCTGCAGTTTGTCAGCAAGTTGCGGAGTTATGAGTTCAAACCCGAAGATGAGATTCTACTGATTCTGTTTGCGTGTATTCTTGTGAACAAGAACGGCGATAAGGTTATATGTCGTGACTTTTCATTCCTCTACGAACGTAGAGAGTTCAATAATATTAAATCGACTTTGCAGCGCGGCTCACATCCGCTTCATAACAGAAAACTGATAGAGTTCACCAACAGTGACGGGTTCATCAACAATGATACTTATTGTCTGACAAAACATGCAAAAGACGAACTTTTGAGCGAGATTAACATCACCCGATGCAACGCACTGGGCCGCAACGATGTGATAAAGACCGAAGACATTGCGGCTAAAAAACTATTTTTCAGCGATAAGGTAAGCCGAAAGGTTGACGAGCTTGCCAACTTGTTGGAGAACAGTCAGTATGAGCAGATTCGCAAGCGGCTCAGAGATGAGAAATTTCGTTGCGGCTTTGCCTGTCTGTTCTACGGGGCGCCTGGAACCGGCAAAACCGAAACCGTACTGCAGCTTGCACGCCGCACTGGCCGCGACATTATGCAGGTGAATATGGCGAAAATCAAAAGTATGTGGGTTGGCGAGAGCGAGAAGAACTTGAAACGAGTGTTCGACGAGTACCGCGAGAAGGTGAAGGAGTGCGACGTGGCGCCCATTTTGCTTTTCAACGAGGCTGATGCCGTCATCGGGAAACGGTCGGAAAATGGCGAACGTTCGGTCGATAAGATGTACCACACAATGCAGAACATTATTCTTCAGGAGATGGAGACGTTGGACGGCATTATGATTGCCACCACCAACCTTGCGCAGAGTTTCGACAGAGCCTTCGAGCGCCGCTTCCTCTACAAAATTAAGTTCGACAAGCCCACCCTTGAGGCCCGGATGAACATTTGGCGCGAGATGATTCCCGCCTTGACCGATGACGAAGCGCGCACTCTGTCAACAAAATACGAGTTCAGCGGAGGCCAGATTGAGAACATTGCACGCCGCCACGCCATCGGCAAAATCCTGCACGGCGATGCCGAGAACATCCTCAACGAGTTGCTTTCCATCTGCGACGACGAGAAGATTGAAACCAAAGAGAAGAAGACGATTGGGTTTTAATTTTTTCAGTTACGCAAAAAGGCTGCGTAGTGGCACCTTTTCTTTGCGGCACAATTTTGGAAATTTAAAGACGAAATGCACATTGGTTATATGTGATAAATTATTGAATTTCAAAGAGAACAACTATGGAACGACACATAATAACGCTCAACCCCGATTTTGGCGACGCATTGTTTTGGGACGAAGAGGAAAATCTTGTCGGTCACCACAATGTGTTGTACCTGAACTATGAGGAACCGAACGAAATAGCAATCGACCTTTCGTCAATTGCAGGACTGGAAAAATGGTACTCAAAATGGTGTGAATACGAAGATGATATTTGGTTGCGCCACAAAAATGTTGAAAAAGATGCATTTGTTGAATGGTGCAAGTATGGGATAGAACTGTCGAAGCAGATAAAATCGCTATTGCCAGACGATTTCGATTTGTTGTTTGTCAGTACTCTAACTGGCGAGAAATATCTGTTCAGTAATGGAGAACCACAAAAAATTTTAAAAAAACAAAACCTCTGCAGCAATCTCGCACATGCTATCCTTTTGTTTGCAGAAAATTTAAAGAGAACGTGCTATGAAAAAGGAAAAACAAAAGACGAAAGAGCCGATGACATTGCTCACGGCGGTGGAACACATTGTTGAACTGGCCAAGGATTCAGGGCTCAAAGACGATTTTTTCCGCAAGGCCGACACCTATATAAGCTATTTGGCCTCACGGCTCGAACTCACCAAAGAGCAGAGCCTGATGATGGCCCTGTTTGTCGACAACAGCAGCGACCACGAAATCGAGCTCCGCGACTTTGCAAGATTTGTCGGGTGCAGCACAACACGTATCTTAAAGTATGTCAAGGATATAAATGGCCTTATACTAAAAGATATGGTGCGTAGCCGCGGTTGTGGGTCGTACCGCGTGCCGTGGTATGTGATTGAAGCTTTTACCCGCGACGAGAAATTCGAAGGATACCACAACGCCAATATCAGCTGTGGCGACTTTTTTGGCGTTTTAAGCGATATTTTCAGCATCCGCGACGAGGGCGAGATAAACAGCGAAGTGACAGTTAAAAGGTTGGAAACCCTGATGGAGCAAAACAACCAACTGCTTTTTGTCCAGCAAGTTAAGAGTTACGGATTGTGTGAGGAAGACGAGGCACTGCTCTTGCTTTTCGCTCACCTTTTTGTCGATGACAACGATGACAGTATATCATTCTACGACCTCAAATTCCTTTTTAGCGATTCTCGGCATAAGCAGAACCGAGTCAGAAACCTACTGAACAGCGGCTCGCACCCCTTGCTTGAAAAGGAAATCATCGAGTACGGAAACAACGATGGCCTTGCCGACCGCGAGACTTATCACTTGACAGATGAATCCAAGCGTCTACTTTTCAGTGAATTGAGCGGATTGGCGCTCAAACCCGAAACTAACCGCCGCAATATGCTTCGTTGTGATAAGATTGTACCAAAACAGCTTTACTACGACAAGAAAATCGAGGCGCAGATTGATGAATTAGCCAACCTGCTCGATGACGAGCAATACCGCCAGATTCGCGCACGGATGGAGGAAATGAAATACCACAGCGGCTTTGCATGCCTTTTTTACGGCGCACCAGGCACTGGCAAGACCGAAACAGCGCTGCAACTGGCACGGCGCACCAGTCGCGACATTATACAAGTCAATATTCCGGAGATAAAAAGTATGTGGGTGGGCGAAAGTGAGAAAAACATTAAAAAAGTGTTCGACGATTATCGCTCAAAGGTGAAAAACAGCAAGATAGCCCCAATTCTGCTTTTCAACGAGGCCGATGCCGTTATTGGCATCCGACAAGAGGGCGCGCAACGAGCTGTGGACAAGATGGAAAACTCTATCCAGAACATCATACTTCAGGAAATGGAAACACTCGATGGCATAATGATTGCCACCACCAATCTTGCACAGAACCTCGACAAGGCTTTCGAGCGACGCTTCCTTTACAAAATCAAGTTCGACAAGCCCACCGTTGAGGCGCGTATGAGCATCTGGCACGAGATGATTCCATCTTTGACCGATAATGAAACTCGCACGTTGTCAAACTGTTATGATTTTAGCGGCGGCCAGATTGAGAACATCGCACGCCGCAACGCCATTGGCACCATTCTGCACGGCGATGAAGCTAACACTCTCGACAATTTGATTGCCTACTGCAACGATGAAAAACTTGAAACCAAGCAACATAAGCAAATTGGATTTTAGGAGAGATTCATAAAGTATTGGATGAAAAGTTTGGCTTATATAGACGCAAAAAAAATAACCGCCGCTAATTCAGCGGCGGTTATTATATAAATTCAAAATCAAGCGATTACTTCTTCTTGTCCTTCCGAGCGTACTCGTCTTCGAGAACCTTCTCAAGTGTCTCTACATCAATGCGTTTGGCAATGATTTTCTTGCCGCGGTCGAGCAGGTAGATTGATGGTGTGCTGCGGATGTCGTAGAACAGACGGAAACCCGACTGATTGTATGGGTCCCAAGCGTTAATCCAGTTATCAAGTCCTTGACTTTCAATAAACTTACCCCACTCCTCTTTGTCGGTTTGGGTGTAGATGCCCATCACCTCAACGCCGCGCTCCCAGAATTTGTCGGCAAGCGCCTTCATTTTGGGGGTGGCCTTCTTGCAGTGTCCGCACGACGGCTCAAAGAAGAACAGTACAGTGTATTCGGCATTAACTCCCGAAATGGTTACGGGCTGGTCGTCGTAGGTGTAAAGTTTGAGCTCAACAGCCTGATTTCCAACTTGATTGTAGCGCAACTCCTCTACTCTTTCCCGCAATTTTTCAAGCCAAGTAGAATCGGCCCAAGTGGCACGGCCATTCAGGTAATAATTGTCGCCAAAGAAGACGAGCACCTTGTCCATGCCCATAATGTCGCTGTTGTTGTACTTGTTGAAGATGGTCTGCAGCAGGAATCGGAACATCTCGTCGCAGCCTTCGGCCTTGTCGAGCAGCATTTTGCTCTCCTTGATAATGGTGTCGGGCGCCTGAAGAATCATCTTCTCGAAATAACGGTCGATTTTTTTCTGGAAAAACGATGTGCGAAGCAACCTTGCGTCTTGAAAATCAACATTGTCGAAGAAGTGTTTCTTGTAGAATTTGTATTGGAAGGCCGAGTCGAGCACATTGCCGTCGGCATCACGCGGAAAGTCGGGAATGTCAATGTCTTTGTTGATTCGCAAAACGGCTGCCAGAAGCGAGTTGTGATGGTTGGTTTCAATGTCATCCCAACGTGCATTAACTTCCTCATCAAGAAGCGTCAAGCTATTATTTATCTCCTTTATTTCATCGGCTTTGGCCTTAGCCATACGATTGCGTAACGTTGCACGCTTTTCATATTGTTTGGCCATAAATTGTTGGTAGTCAACATATAGACTAACATCAGTACTACCTTCCGATTTTAGGTATTTGTATAAATCTGCCTGAACGCCAGTAAATTTTGTCGATACACTGAAATCCTGTTCCTTATCAATCATTAAGTCAAAAGGAATGTTGCCTGGCACCATTATGAAGTAAATTCCTCCTTCGAGCGATTTTGAGCCTTTAAAGGTTCCGTTAGCCTTTTTGTCAAGTTTCAACGTGTCTTTTGCGTATTGTTTGTCGCCGAAATAGTAGCAAAGATAGATAGTGCTATCGGCCAAGCCGTCAATATGCACCTTAATGTTGTAGCCGCCATCGGCTTTAGCAAAACCGCAGACCAAAACCGCCAGAATCGTCAACAAACAATGTTTAATCGTTCTCATACTTAACTTGACAATTGATTCCCAAAATTATTAAAAATTTTGCCATAAAAATAACCGCCGTTAAAATAGCGGCGGTTATTAGATCAAATTCAAAATCAAGCTCTTATTTGTTTTTATCCTTCCGAGCGTACTCGTCTTCAAGCACTTTCTCTAGCGTCTCAACATCAATGCGTTTGGCAATGATTTTCTTGCCTCGGTCGAGCAAGTAGATTGATGGTGTGCTGCGGATGTCGTAGAACAGACGGAAACCCGACTGATTGTATGGGTCCCAAGCATTTATCCAGTTATCAAGTCCCTGGCTTTCAATAAACTTACCCCACTCCTCTTTGTCGGTTTGAGTGTAGATGCCCATTACCTCAACGCCGCGCTCCCAGAACTTGTCGGCCAGAGCCTTCATTTTGGGCGTGGCCTTCTTGCAGTGTCCGCACGACGGCTCAAAGAAGAACAGCACGGTGTATTCCGCATTGACGCCCGAAATGGTTACCGGTTGGTCATCGTAAGTGTAAAATTTCAATTCAACAGCCTGATTACCAACCTGATTGTAACGCAATTCCTCGACGCGTTCGCGAAGTTTCTCGAGCCAAGTCGAGTCGGCCCAAGTGGCGCGACCGTTCAGGTAGTAGTTGTCGCCAAAGAAGACGAGCACCTTGTCCATACCCATAATGTCGCTG
>JAGCNL010000076.1 GCA_017645945.1 Salinivirgaceae bacterium | reverse complement strand
CAACGGCGGCCGCCAATACCACGACCGCGGCGTGCTCTCGATGGCTCACGCAGGCAAAGACACGGGCGGCTCGCAGTTCTTCATTTGCCACAACCGTCAGAACACGCAGCACCTTGACGGCGTTCACACCTGCTTCGGCAAGGTTTTCGATGGGTTGGATGTTCTCGATGCAATCCGTCAGGGCGACTTGATTGAGAAGATTGTGATTGTGGAAGGATAATTAATTAAAAATTAGCTATATTTGTAGGGACGTAGCGTATGTTGCGTCCCTATTTTTATACAATTTACTATTATGATGAAAAAATCTGTTTTTGCGGCATTGATTATTGCCGGTTTCGTTTTCGCCGCGTGCGATAAGAAAGATGACACTGAACCTCAGCAGGAACCATCGGAGCAAACTAATCCAAGTGAGCCAGTTTTGAGATTCGACACAACGTCCGTCAATCAGGAAGCATTGACGGAAAGTTTTGATGGCGACTTTGCATTCAATATTGTAAAACAATTGAATACGGCGATTGATGGTAATTTCTTATTGTCGCCAGTAAGCGTTGAACTTGCTTTTGCAATGCTTGCCAATGGTGCCGATGGCAACAGCCGCCAACAGATTCTGAACGCTTTCGGATATGGCTCTAAATCAATTGATGATTTAAACAACCGTTGCCGTGCCGTGATTTCGGAATGGTATAAACTGAACAGTCAATATGCAAGTCAGAGCGAGGAGTTAATCCAATATGGTGAAAGCCAGCAACCGCAGACCATTGAAACCGCCAATGCCATTTGGACCGACCGCCGCGCGCCACTTTTTGAAGAGTATATCAGTTTATGCAACAGATCTTTTGATGCCGAAGCGGCCACATTGAATTTTGCCAATAAAGACAGCTCGCTTGCTGTGATGAACGGCTGGTGCAACCAAAAAACACACGGATTGATTCCGAAAATGCTCAATGAGGATGATATTGACGAAAACACTATAACTGTACTTGCCAACGCTTTGTATTTCAAGGCGGATTGGCTGTTTCAATTCGAAAAAGACGCAACAATAAAGGCCGATTTCACCAGTGCAAACGGTTATGTGTCGCAAGTTGATATGATGCATCAGCAGCAACAATTCAGATACGTGCGTACTGAGAATTTTGCGATGGCCGAATTGCCATACAACGGCACCACTTGTATGGATGTCATTCTACCCGACAGCGGAATAAGCGTCAGTCAGTGCATCGAACAATTAAGCCAGGTTCGATTTGCAGCGGCAATTGAAAAGATGTTGATGAAAGAACTTTTGGTGTCTTTGCCAAAATTCGACTTGGATTTCAATCACCAATTAGTCGAGATTATGAAGCAATTAGGCATTGTTGATGTCTTTGACAGCGAAAAGGCCGATTTAAGCAAAATGGGAGGAGGCTACGATGATGCTTATGTGAATAAAGCATTCCAACTTTCGCGCATAAAGGTTGAGGAAAGTGGAACCGAGGCAGCTGCCGTAACGGCTGTTGTTGTCGCCGAGAAGGCAGTAATGCCAGGTGAAGCAATAGAGTTCAACGTCAACCGCCCGTTCGCCTACATTATTCGCGACAAGCAGACAAACACTATCTTATTTGTTGGAAAGGTGGAGAGTTTGAATTGATTTTTACTTATCTTCGCAATGCGTTGAATAGGTAACAGGTCTATTTGTAAAATTGATTCCACGTCAGTCGTTAGGACAATAGCGTAAGGATGCTTCTGCATCCTTTTTTTTGTGACAATCAGCATACCATAAATCGTTGGCGGGCAACAATAATTTTAGTTACCTTTGCAATTTCAAAACAGAAACATATTATTATGGAAGAAAATCAGAATCAGTTTAAATTCGATGCAGTTGATTTAGTGCTGTATTTATGGAAACGCCGTTGGCCAATCATCATTACAGGATTTGTCGCCGGCATTTTTTCGATTATCGTATCGCTTTGCATTACAGAAAAATATAAATCGGAAGTGATTCTTTTCCCGTCGGCGGCAGGTTCTGTTTCGCAGGACTTGCTTTCAATATCATCGATGGGAAAAAGTATTCTGCGCCTTGGTGAGGACGAGGAGCTCGACCAGCTGATGCAGGTTCTGCAGTCGGATGAGATTCGCCGCCGCATCATCGAGAAATACGACTTGATGAACCACTACGAAATCAAGCCCAACTCGAAATACCGCAACACTCAGCTCTATAAAAAGTATGATAATAACATCGTTATCAAGCCGACTAAATTCCTGTCGGTGAGTATAACCGTTTGGGATACCGACCCGCAGATTGCCGCCGACATCGCCAACGATATTTCGTCGCTGGTGGACACGGTGAAAAACAACATGATGCATGAGAAGGCGCTTTTGGCTTTGGAACTTGTTAAGAATGAGTACGATTCGCTTCTGCGTGATATTCAAGTCAAAGAGGACACGCTGAACAGCTTGCGTAAACGTGGCGTTGTGGATTACGAGAAGCAGGCTGAGGCGCTGTCGTCGGCATTGGGAGTGGCGCTGAGCAACGGTAACACCAGAGCTGCCGATGACATCCAGAAGCGTCTTGACAAGCTTGGCGCGATAGGCGGCCCTTACATCGACATCTACAACCAGCTTCTGTTCGACAAGGAGAGAATCTCTGATTTGAGAACAAAACTTGCTGAGGCACAGATAGATGCCCGCCAGAATCTGCCGCAGAAATATGTCGTGAACAAAGCCACAGTGGCCGAGAAAAAATCGTATCCGGTGCGCTGGCTCATTGTTGTGACCACCACCGCCGCCGCCGTCATATTGCTGATGCTTGGTATGATAATTTTTGACTCCATCGCCAAACGGGTTGAGATTTTAAAAGAAAAATAGACTTGCTACAACCCAAAAACAGTTGGTGGTTATACGCGTGCGTGGGCGCATTCACGGTGCTTAACTTGGTTTGCATCTACAATGAGTTCACCTTGCTGAGTCTGTTGCCGGTGGCCATTATCCTTGTCGGGATGGCTTTTCTGGCGCTCGACAAGTTGATGCTTTTAATAGCGTTTATGGCTCCGCTCTCCATTCCGCTGAGCGAGATAATCCCCAATCTGCCCATCGATATGTTTCTGCCGACAGAGCCGCTGTTGGCAGGAATCATGTTGTTGTTCATCTTTAAAGTGCTGTTCACCAAGAAGTTCGATACGCGCATACTGACGCACCCGGTGAGCATTACCATCTATATTTATTTGGCGTGGATGCTGATAACCTGCATAACAAGCGTTGAACCGATAGTCTCGTTTAAGTTCTTATTATCAAGACTTTGGTTCATCATTCCGCTCTATTTCCTGATGACCCAGGTTTTCAGAAAAGATGCCGACGATGCAAGAAAATACATTGTCTATTACTCCATAGCACTCTGTATAGTAGTGATTTACGCTCTTGTGCGCCATGCCAAATACGGCATTTTCGACGAGAAGATTGCCCACTGGTCGGCCAATCCGTTCTACAAGGACCACACATCGTACGGCGCAATGCTGGCATTCTATATTCCGCCAGTTATAGCGCTGGCTTTCAGCAAGATGTTTTCTCCACGCAAACGGTTTTTCTATTCTTTTATGCTCGTGCTGCTTTTAGCTGGCATTCTGTTCTCGTATTCGCGCGCGGCCTGGGTCAGCTTGGTTGGCGCGTTCGGCATCTGGTGCTGCGCCAAGCTGCACATAAAGTTCCGATTGATAGTTGCTGGAATAGCCGTTCTTGCCATCGGATTTTTCTCGTTCGGCGATTCGCTGATGCGTGATATGCGCTCCAACAACCAGGACTCGTCAACCGATTTGGCAGAGCACGTGCAGTCTATAAGCAATGTCTCGACCGACGCATCGAATTTGGAGCGTATCAACCGTTGGAACTGCGCCTTGCGAATGTTCTCAGAAAAACCGATTTTTGGCTGGGGACCAGGCACTTATATGTTCTACTACGCACCTTATCAGATGTCGTACGAGCGCACAATCATCAGTACCAACGAGGGCGATATGGGTAACGCTCACAGTGAATATCTTGGCCCGCTGGCCGAAGAAGGTGTTCTGGGGCCGCTCACGCTTTTAGCCGTGATGGTTGCAACCATAATAACAGGGTTCCGCGCCATACGTCGCACCCGCGCCAACCATCCGATGCTCTACACCATTGGTTTGGCTGCCATTGTGGGACTTTTCACCTACTATTTCCACGGTGTGCTGAACGATTTTCTTGATACCGACAAAGCTTCGGTTCCGTTCTGGGGCTTCACCGCGCTGCTTGTCGCTATTGATGTTTATTACAGCGATGACAAGAAAGATGCGGATGGCGAAAAAGCCATAGAAAACTAAAGGGTTGAGAAACCACCCTTTATCCCCAATACAATCAGTTTGTTTATCAGTTTTTTTGTATTTTTGCAATTGTATTGGTTGATGGTCGCAACATGGTAGCGGGGCTTACGAGCAGATTGAGGGTTCGACTCCCTCCGCCGATACAGATTTCGGGAACTGAAAAGTTCCCTTTTTTTATTCCGTCATCAACCCACACTTCCTTGCCCTTGATGCCAATCCCCGTGATTCCGTGGTGGTCAAAATATCGTCAACAATAGCTTTCAATTCGGGTTTAAGCTCGGGGTAACGGGTGAGTCGCTGGGCGATGAGCGACATACAGTTTCCTTTCACACCAATGGGTTCATCGGGCTGTTCGAGCATTCGGAAGCAGAAATCGATTATTAGGCCGTCGAACTCAGTGGGCAACTTGCATAGCATTAGTGTTTTACAAGCCAAGCGGCGCATTCCTGTGTGCGACATCCGAGGAAGCGCTTTCACCATTTCGGGCAGAAACGGCTGAAGTGATTTGCTGTCACGCTCGGCCACAATCGATAGTGCCCACATTGCACGCGGACCAACTGGAATGTCACCGTTCAAAGCGGCTTCGGCAAGGTCGGCCAAATGACGGCTGTCGTCCATTGCCCACGCCACCACAAGGTCGGTGTTGGCACGCGACGCTTCAGCTTCCAGTTGCTCTACAAGTTGCTGATTCATTGAGCGGGAATCCAACTTTTAAGTTTGTTGATTTCATCGGGCCAAAGGCTTTCGTCGGGTGTTTCCAGAACGAGTGGAATGCCGTCGAAACGTGAGTCGGCCATAATCATCTTGAAGGCATTCTCGCCAAGGAATCCTGTGCCAATCGACTGGTGGCGGTCAACGCGGCTGGCGTGGCCTTTCATTGTGTCGTTGAGGTGCATTCCGCGAAGATATTGGAAGCCGATCACTTCGTCGAATTTGCGCCACGTGCGCTCAAAACCTTCAGGGGTTTTAATGTCGTAGCCAGCGGCATAGGCATGGCAGGTATCGATGCAGACACCAACGCGCGATTTATCGTCAACCTTGCTGATAATCTGCGCAATCTGCTCAAATGTAAAGCCGAGATTAGTGCCTTGCCCGGCCGTGTTCTCAATAACGGCCGTCACGCCCGACGTTTTTTCGAGTGCAATGTTTATCGATTCCGAGATAAGTGCAAGACACTCGTCTTCAGATATTTGTTTCAAGTGACTGCCTGGATGGAAGTTGAGGCGGTCGAGTCCGAGCTGCGCGCATCGATTCATCTCATCGATAAACGAATCGCGCGACTTCTGCAGACCTTCGGCATCGGGGTTGCCAAGATTTATGAGGTAGCTGTCGTGCGGCAGAATCTGCTTTGCAGTGTATCCGTATTTGGCGCAATTCGCCTTGAAAGCGTCGATGCTCGACTGCTCAAGCGGTTTGGAGAACCACTGCCGCTGATTTTTTGTGAATAAGGCGAAAGCCGTCGCACCTATCGCGCTGGCGTTCAACGGTGCATTCTCGACACCGCCCTGCGTGCTCACGTGAGCCCCAATGTACTTTGTCATAATCTTCGATTTTGATGGCAAGATACAAATTACCCAAATGCTGCAAAGCGAAAAATAGCACATCACTCTGTTGTTATTTTCCGCTATTTTAGCCCCCGCAAAAAAAAGTAAGTTGGAACCAACACAATTAGTATCGGTATGGGAGGACCATCGGGGCGTCAAGTCGCTGGTGCAGGCTCTTGCGGGCAAGCAGGCGGTGGTGTCGCTCAGAGGGTTGAAAGGCTCGTCGGTAGCGATGGTGGTTGGGGCCGCCTTCAACGCCGCACAGCGCACAATGGTGCTGGTTGAGGCCGATATGGAGTCGGCGGCCTATCTCTACAACGATTTGCAGACTATTCTCGGCCGCGCCGATGTTGAGTTTATGCCGTCGTCATACCAGAGGTCGATGGACCACGAGCGCACCGATAGCAGCAACATTCTGCTTCGCACCGATGTGCTGGGCAAGGTGGCGTCGGCGCAAAGCCCGATGATTGTGGTCACTTACCCCGAAGCCGTGATGGAAAAGGTGGTGTCGCCCGAAAAACTGGCGTCGAACACATTTGTTATCAGCAAAGGCGACACGCTATCACATGATTTTCTGGTTGAGTTGCTGCACGATTATGGTTTCGAGCGCGTCGATTTTGTTTACGAGCCAGGCCAGTATTCGGTTCGCGGCAGCATTATCGATGTTTTCTCGTTTGCCGATGAGATGCCGTTCCGTCTCGATTTCTTTGGTGACGAGGTTGACAGCATCCGCACATTCGACATTGAAAGTCAGCTGACTAAAGACACGCCCGACCGCGTTACCATCATTCCGAACATCCACGACCGTGAGATGGGCGACGTGCGGATTCCGATTACCGATTTTTTTAGTGATGATGCAGTTTATCTTTTTAACAATCTGGCTGTTGTAATTGAACGCATCAACACCGTCTTCAAGAATTCCGACGAGAAATTCACTGACATCAACATCAGTCAGATTGCGCTCAGCGGTGACCAGCTTTTCAAACTTGTGGCCACCCGAACCTACGGCGAGTGGGGCGGCAAAATGCTCGACAAGCGCGGCGTGCCAATCTCGTTCGACACCACCGTGCAGCCCGTCTTCCACAAGAATTTCGACCTGCTCGCCCAAACGCTCGACGATTATACCGACCGCGGATATAAGATTTATATTCTATCTGATAATCAGGCACAAAACGACCGTCTGACATCGATTTTCAAGGAGCGCAAAATCAAGACAAAGTTTGTGCCGATACTGAAAACACTGAACGAGGGCTTTGTTGATAACGAACTGAAAATCTGCTGCTTTACTGACCACCAGATTTTTGAGCGCTTTCATAAATACAATGTCAAAACGGGCTTCAACAAGCGCGAGTCAATCACGCTGGCCGAGCTGAACAACTTGCACATAGGCGATTACGTGGTTCACATCGACCATGGTATCGGACGGTTCGGCGGACTTCAGAAGGTGGAAATCAACGGCAAGTATCAGGAATCTATCAAGCTGGTTTACAGAGATAACGATGTGCTTTTTGTGAGCATCCACTCGTTGCACCGCATATCGAAATATAAAGGCAAGGACGCCGAGGTGCCCACCATTCACAAGTTGGGGTCGGGTGCATGGCAGCGGCTCAAAGCCACCACAAAGAGCAAGGTCAAGGACATTGCCAAGGACCTTATCAAACTTTACGCACAGCGCAAGGCGCAGAAGGGATTTGCATTCTCGCCCGATACGTTTATGAATCAGCAGCTCGAGGCGTCGTTTATGTACGAGGACACGCCCGACCAGATGAAGGCCACGCAAGCCGTGAAGGCCGACATGGAGAGTCAGATGCCGATGGACCGCCTGGTGTGCGGCGATGTTGGTTTCGGCAAGACCGAGATTGCCATCCGCGCTGCCTTCAAGGCTGTGGCTGATAATAAGCAGGTTGCAGTGCTCGTGCCGACCACCATTTTGGCTATGCAGCACTACAAGACGTTCAAGTCGCGGTTGGCCGATATGCCTTGCACCGTCGATTATTTGAGCCGTCTGCGCACTACAAAGGAGCAGAAAGACATTCTGACACGGCTTGCAAGTGGCGAGTTGAATATCGTCATCGGTACACACAAACTGATTGGCAAAAGTGTAAAATTCAAAGATTTAGGTCTGCTGATTATAGATGAGGAGCAGAAATTCGGCGTTAGCGTGAAGGAACGGCTGAAGCAGATGAAGGTGAACGTGGACACATTGACGCTCACCGCCACGCCAATTCCGCGCACGCTGCAGTTCTCACTGATGGGAGCCCGCGATTTGTCGGTCATCAGCACACCGCCGCCTAACCGCCAACCTATTCTTACAGAGGTGCATACGTTCGACGAGGGCATCATAAAGGAAGCCGTCAGCTTTGAGCTGAACCGCGGCGGGCAGGTGTTCTTCATCAACAACCGCATTGAGCAGCTGCCAAAAATTGCCGCAATGCTTACGCGGCTTGTACCGCAGGCCCGTGTGATTACGGCTCACGGCCAGATGGACGGCAACACGCTGGAGCAAATTATGCTCGATTTTATGGAGGGCAAGTACGATGTGCTGGTTTCGACAACCATCATCGAGTCGGGACTTGACATTCCGAACGCTAACACAATCATTATCAACGACGGACAACACTACGGATTGAGCGATATGCACCAGTTGCGCGGTCGTGTGGGGCGCTCGAACCGCAAGGCCTACTGCTATATTTTCTCGCCACCGCCCGAGACACTCACCGACGAGGCCCGCCGCCGCCTGAAAGCCATTGAGGATTTCAGCGAGCTAGGCAGCGGTCTGAACTTGTCGCTGCAGGATTTGGACATCCGCGGTGCGGGCAACCTGCTTGGCGCGGAACAGAGCGGCTTCATCGGCGATTTGGGTTTCGAAACTTATCAGAAAATTCTCGATGAGGCGCTTATCGAGCTGAAAGAAACCGAGTTGCAGGAGGAAATGCAGACTGTCGGTCAAGCCGAAGGCGGCAAACCCGATGAGACAGTATTTGATAATGTGCAGTTTGTGGCTGATTGTCATGTAGATACCGACATGGAGCTGCTCATTCCCGACAGCTACGTGGAAAACATCTCGGAGCGCATCAATCTTTACCGCCGCATCGACTCTCTGCAAGACGAAGCCGCCATTTCAGCCTTTGTATCAGAACTGACTGACCGCTTCGGCCCCGTGCCGCAATCGATTCTCGAGTTGCTTCAGGTTGTGCGTCTGAGGTGGATTGCCATCGGTCTTGGAATGGAGAAGATTCTTCTGAAAAACAGCAAGATGACCATCTATTTTGTTGCCGACAAGCAGTCGGTTTTCTATCAGTCGCCGCAATTCTTCACCATTCTGCACAACGTTCAGCGCTACCGCAACACTTGTCAGATGCAGGAGAAGAACGACAAACTCTCGCTCGTGTTCGACAGTGTGAAGACGGTAGAGAAGGCGCTCGGACTTTTGCAAAAATTAGGAGAAAAAAATGATGCGTCGGTGTAACATTCCCGCGCGACCATCGTCTTATAGTCGTGTTTTGAATAAAAAATAATTGACTATGGAAACAAAAAACAAACAAAACGGCCGCGGATTGGGCATTGCTTCAATGATTTGCGGAATTGTCTCGGTAATATTCAGCATGATACCGTGCGTTGGAATGGGATTTTTGCCGCTGGCAATTGTAGCGCTGATTTTTGGCTGCATATCGTGCAAAATGGCTTCTGACAAAGGCGCGTCGCTGGGAATGCCCGTCACAGGAATCGTAACATCGGCTATAGCCTTGTGTTTCATTATAGTATGGATGGTTTCCATCTTCAAACTCGATACCCGCCAGAAAGATTTTTTCGACAATATCAAAAACAATTTAGAGTGGCGTATCGAGACTGACGAAGAGATATTTGAAGGAACCGACAGTACTATGGTCCGTTTGGGTGCGATTCTCGACAGCATGAACAATCCCGCCAGCGTACATTTCGATATGAACGCGAACGACACAGTTGTCAAGATGTCGATAACCGACGAGAATGGGAAAAAGGTGAATATGGATATCGCCACACGAAAGAAGAAGTGATGCGTGGCATTTGGCGCGAACCATATATAATTTGTAATCTGATATTTGCCGGAGTGTTGGCAGCAGTGCTGGCCTACTTCGGCATTTTTTCGTCCGCAGGCGATTATCCTGTCCACGCCCTTGCGCCCGGAACGCTCACCAGCACGGGCCTTCAGCGCGCTTTGTCGGAACTGATGCGGGGCAATCTTAGTGATGCTCTGCAATTTAACTGCTATTCAGTCGGTATTTTTGCGTTTTTTGTGGTGCAACTAGTTATGCGCCTTGTATTTAGCGCAGTTTTTATTTTTTGTGCCGATAAGCGCCGACGCCTGATTCTGACCGACGCCATAATCTCAACTTTGTTATTTTTGTGCGCCTTTGCGCCGATGGCAATTAGGCAAATGTTGATTAATTGAATAACTGATTAATTGAAGGAAAGATAAGCTCAGTTCACGGTTGTCTTCTGTTAATCTATCAGTCAGTAATTCAATCTATAAATCAGTCAATCTGTAAATCAATAATTGAACGATGCGTAAACTCACTAACGATGAACTGAACCGTCTGACGGTTGACGAGTACCGCCAGGCCGCGAAAATGCCTGTGGCTATTGTGCTCGACAATGTGCGCAGCGCCAACAATGTGGGCTCGGTGTTCCGCACGGCCGACTGCCTTGGTGCCGAGCGGATTTGCCTGTGCGGCATTGCTGCCACACCACCCAACAAGGACATCAATAAAACTGCCTTGGGCGCAACAGAATCAGTTGATTGGAAGCATTTTGCATCAACTCTCGACGCTGTTGCCGAGCTGCGTGCCGATGGCTATACAATTCTGTCGGTTGAGCAAGCCGAGGGCAGCATCGCCTTGCAGGATTTTTTGCCGGCAGTGGGGCAGAAGTACGCTCTCATTTTCGGCCACGAGGTGAATGGCGTGGCTCAGGAGGTTGTCGATGCCAGCGATGGTTGTATTGAGATTCCGCAAGTGGGCACCAAGCACTCGTTCAACATATCGGTGAGCGCCGGAATTGTGATTTGGGAAGTGTTCAGGAAGATGCGTGAATGTGAGTCTTAAGATTTAAAGTTCAAAGTTTAAACGCTTCGCTGTTTAACGGGTTTAAAGTTTGGATGTTGAATGGATTGAATCGTAATCGCAATTAAATCCAAATCCCTAACCCCCAACACCTAAAACCTAACACCATAATTATTGTTCTTTCGCAGCGATAATTATCTTTGCCGCTATGTTGAAATTCCGCATCAGGTTAGCATTTATTGCCGTTGCCAGTTTTCTGACAATGCAAAACTTGTGTGCTCAAACGGCTGACAGTCTGTTTGTTAGTGGTATTACAGATGGCGCGTCGCAGGACACGCTAATCAACACTTTGGGTGTGGTGAGCGACTCAACCATGCGCGATTCCACCGCAGTGGATTCCATCCCAACCATCGACAGTCTGCTTCCTGCGGCTCTCCGCGATACATCGCGTTATGCGCTCTACCGCCGCATCTACGTTGAGCCCGATTCGCTGAAAGTTCACAAATGGCGTTACGATCCGAACGTGTATGATTTCGACATACACACCTACGACTCAACGCTTGATATGCTAAATCTGCACCGCCCTGCCAACCGCGATGGCCGTGTGACGGCTTACCTTTATCAGTTGGGAACGGCAATTCAGAGCCATGAATATTTTGAGCCGAACGAGCCCACGCGATTCTTGTTCTTGAAATCGTTCACTCCATATATGCATCAGGCTGAGACTGAGGAGTTTTACAACGTTGTCAAACCGTTCACGCTTTTTGGTTATGATGGCGGTCAAAAGGATGAGCAAATAATCGATTTGCTTCATACTCAGAATATTACCCGAGGCATCAATGTATTTTTCAAATTTAATTCATACGGCGGAAACGGCGAGTATGTCGGACAGAAGACTAAAAACCGTTCGGGTAGTTTGGGAGGCTCGCTTGTAAGCGGCAGATATGCAACGCATTTGGTTTGGACATTTAACCGCATCGATGCGCAGGAAAACGGTGGTATTGTTGATGAATATCTGGTTCGCGACAGTATTATGTCGGCACGCGAGGTTGCCACCCGTCTTACCGATGCACGCACCTACATTAAAGACCGCCAGTGGTTCATCGACCAGAAAGTTGGCTTTGTACGGGCCAAAGAATCAGACACTTCCGATACTGGCGGCTATTGGTTCAGCCTTCAGTACACGTTCAGTCGCCAGGCAAGCACCAAATACTATCGCGACGAGGTGTCGCAATACTACAATCCGATTCTAAAAGACTCATTATCACTCTATAAGCATAATTATTCGGGGCGCGCAACTCACGACTCGTGCGCCTACGCCGACCAATTCCACCAAATCCGCCTGAATCTGGAGGAGATTAAAAACCCGTACGCGCCGTTCGGCCTTTACGGGGCTTTGGGAGTGCACAAGGAGCGGTATTATTATTTCAATGTCGATACGCTGTTTGCCAACATTCGGACAACGACTAAGAGCAGCGCCTATTTTGAGGCTGGCTTGCACCGCACAAAGCCAGGATTGCTCACTTTTTCAGGAAGTTACCGACAATATCTGGCAGGGTACCGAATGGGCGATTTCACAATGAAAGGGCAGATGCGGCAGCAGTTTTCGAAATCTGAAAAACCATTGTCGGTAACTGCAGAAGCATTGTTCGAGCGCAGCAAACCTGACCATTTTCTGACTGATTATCAATCAAATCACTTGAAATGGCAACGTGATTTCCGCGACCGTCCGTTAACGATGATGCTCTCGGGCAAGTTCGATGTGCCGCGTTTCCGCACCAGCATCGGGGCGCATTATGCACTGCATACCAACTATATCTATTTGGACAACGACTGCCAGCCGATGCAGGCCGACAAGGCGTTCTCGGTGATGGATGTTCAGTTGCGCAACCACTTGGCAGGGGCGGGGTTCAACCTTGTGAGCCGTGTCAATTATCAGATTTCGGGCAACGAGAATGTGTTGCCGCTGGCCAAACTGACGGCTTATGAGGCTCTCTATTACGAGCGCGATTTATTTTTCGAAAGCACTAACGGCCACCTTTATTTCCAGTTGGGTGTGGATATGAGTTTCTGGACCAAATACAATGCGCAGGCCTATTGCCCAGCGGTGGCTCTGTTCTACAACCAAAACCAGACCACAACAGGCAATTATCCGTTTGTGGGCGCATTCCTGAATGTGCGAATCAAGCAGGTGCGGTTCTTCGTTTGCGGGCACCACATTAACTACAACCTTTTCGGGGTGCGCGACTTCCTGCTTGCGCCGCACTATCCAACATCGAAAGCCACCTTCAGCTACGGAATACGCTGGTCGTTCTATGATTGACGGAGGTTGTTCAATTCTTCGGGAAAAATGATTTGTGATTTGTTAACGGCAGAAACGAAAAATAACCGACATTTGCGGACTAATATTTTTGTATGAAAAGATTTGGTGTTGCAGCGTTTCTCATTTTTTCTATCTGCCGCTTTTCGTGTGCCGAAACACAGCTAAGCCGACTGAACGACAGCCTTTTAAGTCAGATAGGCAACTGTGGCAGCGATGCGGAACTTTTGGAGCTTTATGGCAAGATTGCTGAGAATCATTGCAATGCCGATTCAATAATAAAATACGCGACACTTGAGTCGGAGCTGGCGCAGAAGCAGAACCGCCCCGACTGTCGCGCCGACGCCTTCCGCTTCATCGGCATGGCCTACAGCTATAAGTGGGACATCGACAAGGCATACAGCAACATTTCGCAGGCAATGGAACTCTACAGCACGCTCGGCGATACATTGAAAGAGGCCAGGTGTTGTGAGTGGCTGGGGCGGTTGCTGTCGATGAACGGCTCCAATGCCAACGCCGTGGGTTTCTTGAACCGCGGTCTTGAACTTTACAAGCAGATTCAGCGCGAGGATTATATTGCTGGCGTTTATCGCTATATGGGCATGCAATGTCTTGATTATAAGATATATGACCGCGCCTACGAGTATTTCGGTCAGGCGCGTGGCATCGACAAGCGCATAGGCGACCATTCGGGTGAGTCGGAAGATATGTATTGCCTTGGGCAGGGGCAGCTCTATCAGTGCATGGACGAGGATGGCAGCATTGAGCAACTGCTGAGGGCGAAAGACGACTTGATGACTGCCTACACCTCCGCC
This sequence comes from Salinivirgaceae bacterium, assembly GCA_017645945.1. Taxonomy (GTDB): domain Bacteria; phylum Bacteroidota; class Bacteroidia; order Bacteroidales; family SZUA-534; genus RUG13583. Next base: position 218,592 of record JAGCNL010000076.1, on the reverse strand, counting down.
GACCCGAAGCGATTGCACACGCTGTTCAACATTTACAAGGCTTTGGCCGATGTCTGTCTGGAGCAATCCCGAATCGACAAAAAGAATCGTAACAGTCTGCTTGACAGCAGTTTGATGTTCGTCAGCAAAGGTTACCGCAAAATTGACGAGACTGGCTCGACGGGCTATAAAACGGTTTTCGACCTGCGATTTGCCCGTTGCCAGATGGAACGCGGCGAGTTCAAGTCGGCATGGCCGACATTAAAAAAACTCGAAAAAGCTGATAATGACGGTACGCTCAAGGCCGTTCCGCGCGACGTGCTGTATATGGTTATTGCCGAATATTACGGCGCCATCGGAAATTTCCAGCAGACGAGCATCTACGCCAGGAAGGTTGGCGAGATTAACCGGCGCAAAAACAACGACGGCTACCTTGTCAATTCAACGCAGACCAAAATCCAGACTGAATTTGACGAGGAGATGCGTCAGCGCGACATGTCGGAACGTGAGCGCGAACTGATGTTCAAAGAGCGCTCGCGGCAGCTTATTGTCATCATTGCCGTGTCGGTGCTGATAATTGCGCTGTTGTCGCTGTTGGTGATTGTGGTTTATCGCAGCAATGTGCGCCGCCGTCGCTCTAACATGTTGCTCAACGACCAAAACCAGCAACTTGAGCGCCAACAGTCTGAAATTCAACAGCAAATCAAGCTCCTGAATCAGAAAAACGAGAAAATTCAATCGCAGCGCGACGAGATTGAGGGCCAGCGCAACTACCTTTCGAGCCAGAACAAGATGATTAGCTACGCAAACCGTCAGCTGACCGATAGTTTGCTCTATGCCAAGAAGATACAGGAAGCTTCTGTGCCGTCGGAAGACATGATGAAAGGCTTCTTTGGCGACTGCCTTGTATTCTGGCGGCCACTCAACATTGTGTCGGGCGATTTTTATTGGGCGGTTCAGGTGGGCAACTATAAGTTCCTGGCTGTGGCCGACTGCACTGGGCACGGCGTTCCGGGTGCGTTCATGAGCATGCTCGGCATTACGCTGCTCAACGATATTGTGATGCACGAAAATGCCGCGAAACTCACAGCTGCCAAAGTGCTTGATAATCTGCGAATTAAGCTGAAAGACGCTCTCCGCCAGACAGGCCGCACGGGTGAGGCTGCCGATGGTATCGATTTGGCTTTCTGCATTTTCAATACAAAATCAACACAGATGCAGTATGCCGGAGCTTTCCGTCCGCTGATTATTGTGCGTAATAACGAAATTGTTGAGTATAAGGCAGATAAGATGCCTTGCGGCGTGTATATCAATGAGTCGCCGCATTTCACCAACAACATTGTCGAATTGCAGTCGGGCGATGTATTGTATATGTATTCCGACGGCATCGCCGACCAGTTCAGCGGTGGAACGGAGATGCGTAAGTTCACAATCCGCCGTTTGAAGGAGATGCTCGTTGAATATCACAGCAAACCGTTCAGTCAGCAAAAACTGCTGATTGCCAAAACCATCGACGATTGGCGCAAGCCACCTTCAGGAATCGGAAAGCAAAGCTCGCAAGTCGATGATATTTTGCTTATAGGGCTGCGAATGAAATAGATACAATAAAAAATGCCGAACCAGTGCAACCTCACCAGTTCGGCATTTTAGTTTGATTCAACCTTCAAATCAGTTCAACACAATTACCAGATATTTTGAGCTGCTCCAGAACTTGTAGTAGTTGTTAACTACAAGGCTGTCAACAGGTTTCTGACCGTAGATGGTGTATGAGTCAAGCGGGTGAGCGGTCACCACGCGTGCTTTCTTTGCACCGTTCAGGTTGAACGATGTCTGCTCGCGGATGTCGATGCTTGTGAAAACGCTGTTGTCGAAGTCTTTACGAGCCTTTTTGCTGCCGACGGCAAATTTGCCTTTCTTGTCAAGCACGCCCATATCCTTAAGCTCTTTTTCAGAACCGATGACGTAGTATGCTGTGTTCAAAGCCTCGTCCTGGCCTTCGATGGTGGCAATTTTCAGGGCGTCCTCTCTACGGAGCGAGTCGATTGATGCGTTCAGATTAGCTACCAAATTATTCAGGCCTTCAATCTTCAGGTTCGATGATTCAAGTTCTTGTGTGAGTCGGAGAATTTCTTCGTCTTTCTCTTGAAGTTTCGATTCCAGGCTGGCAATCATCTGCTGCAGCTCTTTGGTTTTCACATTGGCCTTTTTCAATTGTGACTGCAATTTTGAAACTTGCTCGCGGTTGTCGAGCAACATGTTGTAAATCATCTGGATATCTCCGTTGATTTTCTCCTCACGGCTTTGCTTGCTTTCGGTTCCGTTGGCTGTCAGAGCAATAATGTTCTCTTTATCTTTGATGGCCTGCAAGTTATCCTCGATGCTTGTGAACGTTCCCATAATGGTGTAGATTGCCGAATCTTTTTGTACTACAACACGTTGCAAACTGTCGTTGCTGGTCATAAGTTCTTGCCTCGATGGGCCTTGTTGGCATTGGGTAAACATCAATACCCCGAATGCCGCGATGATTGAAATTTTTCTCATTGCTTTTAGTTTTAGTTTAATAAAAATGCAAAACGAATTTGGAGATTCGTTATTGCTATATTTGCAACACAAATATGCAAAATTGATGGAATCATTGTTCGGAAAAACTCTCGAAGAATTAAAACAGACTGTCAGTGGTCTGGGATTGCCCTCCTTCACAGCGAAGCAGATTGCCGACTGGCTTTACAAAAAGGAAGTCAGCTCGATTGACGATTTCTCGAACCTGTCGAAAGTGGCGAGGCAGAAATTGTCGGAGAGTTATTGCTTCGGCCTGACCGTACCAATAAAAATGCAGCAGAGCGTGGATGGTACCCGCAAGTATCTGTTCCCCGTTGGCGAGTCGAATTTTATTGAGACGGCAATGATTCCTGATGATGACCGCGTGACGGTTTGCGTCTCGTCGCAGGTGGGCTGCCGTATGGGCTGCCGCTTTTGCATGACGGGCAAACAAGGTTTTCAGACTAATCTTTCTGCAGGCGAGATTCTGAACCAACTGCGTAGTATTGAAGAATTTAGCCGCATAACCAACATTGTTTTTATGGGGATGGGCGAGCCGATGGACAATCTCGACAATGTGATGCGCGCCCTCGATATTCTGACTGCCGATTGGGGTTACGCGATGAGTCCGAAACGCATCACGGTTTCCACCGTTGGCATTGTGCCTGGGATGCGCGAGTTTCTGGAGCGCAGCAAGTGCCATCTGGCTGTCAGTCTGCACAATCCACTTCCTGACCAGCGTGCTGGAATGATGCCCGTGCAGAACAAATATACGATTCAGGAGGTTGTTGATGTAATCCGCCACCACGATTTCGGTCTGCAGCGCCGAGTGTCGTTCGAGTACATCATGTTTGCTGGCTTGAACGATACGCCGCGTCATGTTTCGGCGCTGGCCACGCTGCTCAAAGGCATCGACTGCCGTGTCAATCTGATTCGCTTTCACTCAATCCCCGACAGTCCGTTCCAGGGCGGCAGTGAGGATGCAATCCAAACATTCAAAGACGCTCTTAATGCCCGCGGCATACTGACCACCATTCGTGCATCGCGCGGCGAGGACATTCAGGCAGCGTGCGGTCTGCTCTCGACAAAGGAGTTGGTGAAGAAACAGTCGTGAATCAACGATAATTAGCTCATAATCCGAGCAATACCTTGCGTGTGCTGGAACTGCTCGCACAGAATTTTTATCAGCACGGCCATCGGCACAGCCAGAATCATACCTGCAATGCCCCATAGGAAGCCCCAGAAAAGGAGCATAATCAAAACCGTGACAATATTGATTTTGAACGATTTGCCCATGAAAACAGGTTCCAGGACCGACCCGACAAGCAACTGAATGCCGATGAAAATAATAATGGCGGCAGTCAGCACTCCTGGGTGCTCAATGTCGATTACAGCCATCAGGCAGACGGCGATTGTCACAAATATTGAGCCGAGCATCTGTATGAAATTCAGACCGAAAGCCAAAATGCCCCATAGTAGGGGGAAGCTCACTCCAAATGCCCAGCAGGCAATGCCGAAACAAATGCCTGTGATAAGGCTTGTGAAAATTTTCACCGACAGGAATTTCGAAATGGCGTTCTCAATTTTCAGGAAAACATCGATGGCTTGAGTTGGGGTTGAAAACAGTGTTTCCTGCATAATGAGTTTGAAATTGATGGAACCCGCCATGATGAGCACCATCAGAAAAAGGGTGATGGCCACCGTGGAGCTGAAATTTTTGATGTGAACTAATCCTGGTCCCACAAGGCTAACAATGGCTTTTGTCACTTCGCTGTTGTGCACCAGACCGCTAATCAGACCATCGTCTTTCTTGACATCAATTTCAAAAAGTTCGATGTAAGGTTCGACAATGCGTCCCAATTTCATGTCGAGTTTTTGGTACATTTCAGCGCGTCCTTCAAGTATTTCGCTTCCTGACAGTTGCAGAATTTTGAATGATCCGACCAGCACAATGGCAATCATCACCATGGCCATGATGAGCGAGAAGTATTTCGGCATCCGCAGTTTGTTTGCCCACCGCAAGAAAGGTAGGAACATTATCGAGAAGAAACAAGCAAAAGCCAGCGGTACAAATATGAATGACAGTACTTTAAGAATGTACAAAGCCAGAACGACTGCAAAAATCAGCAGTATCTTGTTTGTAAAACGAATAGAATCGATGCCCATTTTTAGTTAGTTTTTGCAAAGGAACGAAAAAGATGCGAAATGATTGTATTTTTCTGAACCACGGACGACATTTTGTGTCGGATTTTGCGTTGTAAAGATTGAATAAACTACTTTTGCATAAAACAACACTATGTCAGCAATCGACCAGAAACGGATAGCAAAAAACACCATGCTGCTTTATGTGCGGATGGGGCTCATTATGATTGTGAGTCTATATACATCGCGTGTGGTACTCGACGCATTGGGAGAAGTGGATTTTGGCATTTATTCAGCTGTTGGCAGTATTGTGGTTATGTTTTCGTTTTTAAGCAACACATTATCATCTGTTTGTCAGCGCTTTTTCTCCTTCGAGTTGGGACGCGGCAACCAAGAAGAGTTACATCGGATATTCTGCATGAGTCTGCTCATTTTCGCGGTGCTGGCAGTGATTGTGTTTATTCTGTTGGAAACCGTAGGAATGTGGATGCTGAATAATAAGATGAATGTTGCCGATCGGCATGATGCCGCAGTGTGGGTGTTCCATTGCGTAGCTTTAGGGTTTATATTCCAAATACTAAGAACGCCTTATATGGGAATGATTATCACCCGCGAGAAGATGAAAGTGTTTGCCTATGTAAGTGTGATTGAAGCAGTTGCAACACTTGCTGTGGCGCTCGCTTTGCAACATGCAATGGTAGACAAACTGAAATTTTATGCACTGTTGATATTTGGCATACAAGTGCTTGTTATGGTCATTTATTATGCTTACTGCCGTATTTGTTATGTTGAGTGCAGATACCAATATTATTTTGAGAGGAAACGTTTTACGGAACTCATCAGCTTTACGGGGTGGGAAACCATTGGCGGAATGGCGATTGTAGCACGAAACTATGGAATTAACGTTTTGATTAATATGTTTTTTGGCCCAGTCTTGAACACTCCCCGCCAAATAGCACAAAAGGTTTATATGTCGATTCTGCAGTTGCAAACAAACTTTTATATGGCATTTAAGCCGCAAATAGTTAAATCTTATGCATCTCAAGCCATCGACGAAATGCAGGATTTATTGTGCAAAAGTATTAGAGTGTCGTATTATCTGCTTTTTGCTGTTGGGCTTCCTATTCTGTTGGAAACACAATTTGTACTTGATATTTGGCTTAAAGATGTGCCAAATTATACTGTTTTGTTCACGCAGCTGATGATAATCAACGGATTGTTCGACATAAGTATGACTCCGCTTGGAGCTGCTATACAAGCATCTGGGAAAATTAAGTGGTATTCAATATTTTATGGTACAATAATGCTGATGATTCTGCCAATTTCATATATTGGACTGAAAGTGCTTAGATGGAGTGTGATATCGGTTTTTTACATACCTATTGCAGTCTCTTTCTTCGCTCAACTCTCCCGTTTGTATTTTGCAAAACATTGCGCTCAAGTCAGTTTGCGGCAAGTCTGGCATAGTGTTGTACGGATTGTTATCGTAACGCTTTTTGCTGTTACTTTTCCAATATTGTTGTCGCACTTGATGACTGATATTCCGTCGAAATCAGTAACAGTATTGTCCGTTTCTTTTATATGGACATTAGTATGCATTTATTTGTTTGGAATAACAAAAAATGAGAAAAAACAAATTAAATCAGTGGTTAGTAAGTTGATAGGGGAAACAATAAAGGTAGAAAGTTATGATAAGCGATAGTTTGAAACAACAATTCAAAGAACAATACAATCCAGAAGGGTCACAATTGCGGCAGATACAACTGAATTTAGTGGGTATTCTGAAAGAAATAGACCGTGTTTGCAGGAAAAACAACATTACCTATTGGCTCGATTTTGGAACATTGTTAGGGGCAGTACGCCATAAAGGGTTTGTACCATGGGATGATGATCTTGACATAGGAATCTTTAAAAAAGATTATAAAAGATTAAAAAAATGTCTGTTGAAGGATTTGCAAGATCCATTTGTGTTGCGCGACTACAAAATGTCAAAGATTCATAAATTACCAATTTTGCGGGTGTACAACAAACATTTTTTAGTGGCCAGGAAACGGACTTCAAATGGCGAACCTATATATGAAAATGCGTGGGTCGATGTGTTTCCACTTGTTAATGGCACACTTGCATCAAAGATTTTTTTCGAAAAAAGCTACGGAAAATATTTGCGTCGCACAATACATCAAATTGATGACGGAGTTCTTAATAGGATTATTTCGTATATACTTAAACCCATATTTAGGATTATGAGTGTTGTTGTTATTCTTTATTGCAAAATCTTTATATCTGATAGTTATGTACTTGATTACGGAATAAATTTCAAACCTTTACGAAAGAAATCGGAAATATTACCATTGTCAACAGTGGAGTTTGAAGGGGTCGAATTTCCCGCGCCAGCAAATACGGATGCCTATCTTCAACGTTTTTATGGCGATTACAACCAGATTCCTCCTGAAGACAAACGTGTAACACATCATTTTTTCGATTGTAAAAAATTGAAATAAGAATGGCTAATATGAAACTTTAGAAAAAAACAAGATGCAAGCAATAATTTTAGCGGCCGGAATGGGCAAGCGACTTGGCGAGTACACACAAAACAACACTAAATGCATGGTTCCTGTTAATGGGACAATGCTTATCGACCGACTGCTCAATCAGTTGAAGGAACTGAATCTCAAAAGGATAGTAATTGTGGTCGGGTACGAGGCTTCAAAACTTGTCAGTCATCTTGCTGACAGACAGAAAGAATTGAATATTGAGTACGTAGAAAACTCAATTTTCGATAAAACTAACAATATATATTCACTCTTTTTGGCAAAAGAAAAACTTAAACAAGATGATACTTTGCTGATAGAGAGTGATTTGATTTTCGAAGACAAAGTTCTCAATCTTATAGTCGGAAGCAAGGAACCGAATCTGGCACTCATTGCAAAATACGAAACGTGGATGGATGGAACTATGGTGAAAATCGACAATGACAACAACATTGTCAATTTCATAACCAAAGCGGCATTCCGTTACGAAGATACTTGTGAATATTATAAAACCGTCAATATCTATAAGTTTTCAAAAGATTTTTCCGCAAACAAGTATGTCCCTTTTTTGGATGCATACATTAAAGCCGTAGGAAATAATGAGTATTATGAGAACGTGCTGCGGATAATTTCGTTTCTTAACTCTCACGATTTGAAAGCTTTACCGCTTGATGGCGAAAAATGGTATGAAATTGATGACAAGCAGGATTTAGATATTGCTGAAGCCTTGTTTGCCGAAGACAAAGATATTATCAGAAAATATTACGGGCGATATGGCGGTTTCTGGAGGTTTCCCAAAATGTTGGATTACTGTTATTTGGTAAATCCATATTTTAGAAGTTCCAGCATAATTGATGAGATGCAGGCGAATTTTAAAACTCTTGTGGCGGAATATCCATCGGGGTTGAAAGTCAATACGTTAATTGCAAGCAAGTGCTGGGGCGTAAAAGAAGAATATATAATTCCGGGCAATGGTGCGGCAGAACTGATTAAGGCTTTAATGGAAATGTTGCCAGGAACATTGGGTATTATCCGTCCAACTTTTGAAGAGTATCCCAACAGACGCCAGCCGAAGGAGCTTGTAACTTTTATTCCGCAAAACGACGAGTACCGATATTCGGCTCAAGACTTGATTGATTATTTTTCGAAAAACCACGCAGACAACCTTCTACTGATAAATCCCGACAATCCGTCAGGAAACTTTATCCAGTTCGCTGAAGTTTGCCGTCTTGCCGATTGGTGCGGCAAAAACAATGTCAGGCTGATAGTTGACGAGAGTTTTGTTGATTTCAGTATAGGATGGGAAAATAACTCTCTGCTTCACAACGATATTCTGGAAAAATACCCGACTATGATTGTTATGAAAAGTATCTCAAAAAGTTATGGTGTTCCTGGCATACGGCTTGGAATTTTGTGCTCGGCTGACAAAACACTGATTGCGGAATTGAAAAAAGCGGTCAGCATATGGAATATCAATTCGTTTGCGGAGTTTTTTATGCAGATTTTCACAAAATACGAAAAAGACTACAAGAAAGCGTGTGCCAAATTTATTGAAGAACGTGCTGACTTTGAAAGTAAATTGCGCGAAATCAAATTCTTACGGGTAATTCCATCGCAAGCGAATTATTACCTTGTTGAAATTCTGCCGCCGTACAGCGCTAATGGTATCGTAATTGAAATGTTAAAGCGTTTCAACATCCTAACGCGCGACTGCACGTCGAAATCCGGGCTCAACGCTAAACAGTATATGCGTATTGCTGTCAGGAGTCACGAAGATAATGCGAAACTGATTGAAGGATTAAGGCAATTATGATTAAAATATGCATTTGCGGTGGTGGAGCATTGGGACACGTTTGTGCCGGAGTTCTGATTTCGAATGAAGATGTGACGTTGAATATTCTTACGCGAAATCCTGAAAAATGGAGTGCAATAATTGAAGTCACAGACAGCAATGGGAAAAAATACAATGGAAGGATCAATGAAATCAGCGATAATCCCGAAACTGTGGTTAAAAACTGTGACATAGTATTTCTTTGTCTTCCTGGGTATGCTATAGAAAACGAACTGAAGTGTATAAAGCCATATTTGTCTAAAAAAACGGTTGTCGGGTCGGTTGTATGCAGTACGGGTTTTTTCTTCGCTGCACATAAAATATTCGAAGCCCAAACTAAACTGTTTGGCTTTCAACGGACACCATTCATTGCCCGGGTGGGAGTTTATGGACATTCGGCTAATATTTTAGGTTACAAGTCACAAGTTTATATCGCGACAGAGAACATAACAGATTCGGAAAAATTTCGCCAACTCGTTGAAAAACTATGGATTACTCCTGTCGGCCTTTTAAATGGTTTTTACGAAGTTTCATTGACTAACAGTAATCCAATTTTGCATACTGGGCGTTTGTATTCGTTATTCCATAATTGGGATGGCAACCCATTTGACCACAATATCTTGTTTTATGAAGAATGGTCTGATGATTCTTCTGAAACAATTATAAAAATGGATGAAGAATTTTTCAGATTGTTGGAAAAATTGCCAGTTGAGAAAGATTCTATTCTCCCGCTTTTGAAGTATTACGAGAGTTCGGATGCAACGAGTCTGACGAAGAAGATTAAAAGCATACCTGCCTTTCAAGGATTACTGTCTCCTATGAAAGAGACGGATAATGGTTTTATTCCCGATTTTCAAAATAGATATTTTACAGAGGATTTTCCATTTGGACTTCGTTTTATTAAAGAATTAGCGGAAAAATATGAAATTAGTACCCCTGTTATAAACGAGGTATATGAGTGGGGAATGGGTAAAATAAACTGCAATAATTCATTAGGATAATGTCAGGAGTATCGGAATTAATAAACGCAGAATTAAAAGCAAAATACAATCCCGAAGGCAGTGTCATTAGACAATCGCAGCAGGCTGCGTTGGAAATACTTATCGAATTTGACCGAATTTGTCGAAAAAACGGGTTAAAGTATTATTTGGAGTTCGGGACATTGCTCGGTGCTGTGCGCCACGGCGGTTTCATTCCGTGGGACGATGACATTGATGTGGCTATGCCGCCTCAAGATTACAAATTGTTTCAGCAGATTGCGCCACAAGAAATGGATGGCAATTTTTTGCTTCAAAATGAAATAACAGAGCCAGAATCAGGAATGGGTGGAGGTATGTTCAAAATTCGGAAGAAAAACACCCTATGGATAAACGACTACGACGATTTTCGCCGAAACTATAATAAGGGAATCTCAATTGATGTGTTTGAAAACGAAGATTATCCTAATGTTCCTAAATCGGTGGTTCGCTTTTTCAGACGCAGATTGAGTAAGGCTTTCGGTTTCTATCACTATTTCAACCGGGTAAGTTCCAAAAATGCAATAGCCTATTTCGTGTTTCCTGTTTCCTGGCTTTTGTTTCGTTCAATATGGAAGTTGATATGTCTGCTTTGCAAATGTGGCAAGGAACAACCACACATTGAGCGTCTGATGTTTAGTAACCCGTCATTAAAAACGGACATTTATCCGCTTTCAGAAATTACTTTTGAATGTCATTCTTTTTACGCTCCAAAAAATCCCGATGCTCGATTGCGTGATATTTTTGGCGATTATATGAAACTCCCACCTGAAAATCAGCGTCAGATTCACGCCAAATTCATCTGCACCGATTTGTCGAAATGTCATTATAATCCATAGTCTATGCCCCAATACGATTATCTTATAGTTGGTGCCGGATTGTTCGGCAGTATGTTCGCCTACCAGGCGCGCAAAGCTGGCAAGCGGAGCCTTGTCATCGACCGCAACCCACACGTTGGCGGTGGTTGCTACACCGAGAATCAGGCTGGAATCAATGTTCACAAATACGGGCCGCATATTTTCCACACCTCTAACCAACAGGTTTGGGATTTTGTGAACAGCCTTGTGCCGTTCAACAATTTTGTGAACTCGCCAGTGGCCTGCTACAAGGGCAAACGCTACAATCTGCCTTTCAATATGAACACCTTCCACCAGCTTTGGGGAGTGAGCACGCCCGAAGAGGCAAAGGCGATTATTGAGCGGCAACGCGCTGAATATGCTGATATTGAAGAACCGAAAAATCTTGAGGAACAGGCATTGAAACTTGCCGGGCGCGACATATACGAGATGCTAATTAAAGGCTATTCCGAAAAACAATGGGGAATGAAGGCAACGGAAATTCCGGCTTTTGTTATACGTCGTTTGCCGTTCCGTTTCGAATACAACAACAATTATTTCAACGACACCTTTCAAGGCATTCCCATTGGCGGTTATACCAATATTTTCAATAAGTTACTCGATGGCTGTGATGTCCGACTGAATACCGATTATTTCGAAAACCGTCAGTTTTTTGACTCTCAGGCCGATATTATTGTCTATACAGGCCAAATTGATGCTTTCTACAACTATCGGTTTGGCCAACTCGATTTCCGCTCGCTGCGATTTGAGCACAAAACCATAGAGGGGATCAAGGATTTTCAAGGGAACGCAGTGGTCAATTACACAAGTGCAGAAGAGCCTTACACAAGATGCATCGAGCATAAACACTTTGAGTTTGGCCAGCAGCCCGACACAGTCATAACCTACGAGTATTCGCAAAAGTGGGAGCGTGGTGCGGCGCCGTATTATCCCATCAACAACAGTCGAAACAATGCTCTTTACGAGCAATATGCGGCATTGGCGGCGCAAGAGAAAAACGTTGTGTTTGGAGGCCGTTTGGCCGAATACAAATACTATGATATGCATCAAATCATTGAGAAAGTGTTAGATATGACGATATGAATAAAGACTGGCAGAAATTACAATCCGGGACAATTGATTGTCTGAGACCTATTTTTGCGTTAATGGTGGTCGGTCTTCATGTCAGGCAGTATTATACTGATGGAACAGAAACTTTTTTCGATGGTTTGTATGAAGCGTCGACGATTTCAATTTTCAGAGTATTGTTTTCAGTTGCAGTTCCTGCTTTTTTCTTGATTTCGGGGTATCTATTCTTTAAAAAATTAGAAGACTGGAATACCAATGTATGGTTATCTAAGGTAAAAAAACGAGGAGTTACTCTTTTAATACCATATCTGCTTTGGAATCTGATAGCTATATGTGGATTTTTTATAACACGCACAGCAGGATGTTTGATAAAAGGCAATGAGTCGGTTAATATTATTTCTGTATTGAATGAACGTGGTTGGTTCCGTTTATTTTGGGACAGATGTTTGTATGGGGGTGTGCGTCCCGACCAAATAAACCTTTTTGGAGTATCGGTTGGCCAAGGCACGCCTATGGATGAACCAGCCTGGTTTCTTCGAGATCTTATGGTTGTAGTGCTCATGTCGCCAATAATATTTTTTATGATTAAGAAAGCCGGCAAGTTGTTTCTTGTGCTGGTGGGTTTGTTATATTGTGTCGATTTATGGATACCGTATGCAGGTTTTTCTTCAAAAGCGTTTTTTATGTTCTCTGTTGGCGCGTGGTTTTGCATCAACCGATTGAATATGTTGGAGTTTTTCTGCAAAAATTCTAAAATGCAGTTGTTCCTGTCTATACTACTTTTAATTATTGCATCTGTTTCTTTTAATGGCAACGAATGGATTTATTGCATATCCTCGAAATTGTTTGTTTTAAGCGCCATTCCCATGTTCTTCAACATTGGTGCGTGGTTGGTGGAGAAACAAAATCTGAATGGTTATTCTGTTTTTACGGCTATGTCAAAAAGTTCTTTCTTTGTGTATATGATACACACAATACTTGTTGTTGATGCGGTTAATTGGTTGTTGACTTGGCTTTTACGTCCGAATAATGATGCCGTGAATTTTATTTTAATGGTATCAGGAACGATTTTGGTTTATATCATTTGCCATTGCATATACTTAATTATGAATATATTTATGCCAAAAGTATTGGCTGTGCTTACTGGCGGCAGAGTTGTTGTCGATAAAAAAACATCAGAGAAATGAGCAAACTCCTTTCCATAATCATCCCGACCTACAATATGGAGGCACTGCTCCCGCAATGTCTCGACTCGTTGCTTGTTGATGGAGCCTTGGAGCACATAGAGGCAATGGTAGTCAACGATGGCAGCAAGGATGGTTCGCTTGCCATAGCCCAAAGTTATCGGGAGCGCTTTCCCGATTCGGTGACAGTCATCGACAAGCCAAACGGAAACTATGGTTCAACAATCAATGCCGCTCTGCCCGTAGCTAAAGGCAAATACGTTAAAATTCTTGACAGCGACGATCATTTCGATTCACAGTCGTTACTCGATTTCCTGACTGAGTTACAGTCTGTTGAGGTCGATATCGCAGTGACGCATTTCACCGTTCTGCGCGCCGATGGCAAAACCGAACTGTCGAAATACAATGTATATGGCAAGGAGCCATATACCTACGGCAAGGTTTACGAACTCGATAAGGTGCTGAGCGACGGTTACATCCGTTTCTTTTTGATGCATGGCTTGGCATATCGTACCGAAATGTTGCGGCAGATGAATTACCACCAGACCGAAGGCATATCATACACCGATTTGGAGTGGGCCACTTATCCGCTGTTTGTCGCACAAAGCATAGTTTTCTTCAATATCGATTTGTATCAGTACAATATGGCGCGCGAGGGGCAGACAATGGATCCGAAGGTTATGGTTCGCAGTGTCGGACAGTTGGAAAAAGTTACCAAACAACTTGTTGAATTTGCTGACAGTCATAACTTTGACACACTCTCATCCGAGCGTCGGCAGTTTTTGCGGCAGTATTATTTGAATCGTTTGCGGGTAGTTTGCAAATGCCACTTGCTCGATATGCCGCGCGATAGTTTCGATGCTGCGCATTTTTCTGATTTGGATGCTCGGTATCAGCAGGTTTGCCAATCATTTGGATTGGGAACAATCAGACTATACCCCGAAAACAAAATCTTGCACTTCGACGCAATGGCGCATTGGCATCGTTGTCACCGCCGCTGGCCTCGTTGGTTTGAAGCCGTCAATTCGCTTTGTGACAGAATCATTAAGTGGCTTTATGTGAAATTTTTCAGATAGGATATGTTTTCGATAATAGTCTGTACATATAATCGTGACAAGTTCATTTACAGCAGTTTGCAGAGAATTGCCGAGAATGGCTTTGCTGCTGCCGACTATGAGATTGTGCTTGTGAACAACAACAGCACTGATGAAACTGAAAATCTTTGCAATAAGTTCCATGCTGATTATCCGCAAGTTGTGTTTCGATATTTTGTTGAGACGAATCAAGGCCTGTCGTTTGCGCGGAATCGCGGTATTGCCGAGGCCAAAGGCGAATGGCTGGTTTTTATTGACGATGATGCAATGCTTCAGCCAAGCTATTTAGCCAATCTGAAGGTCAATATTGCACAACATCCCGATGCGGGAGCGTTTGGTGGACAGATTACACCAGAGTTCGAGAGCGGTGTTGCTCCCGACTGGCTGTGTCGTTGGACATACTCTTGGGTGTCGGCAATCGATATGGGCAACTCGGTTAAGTTATTCGAGGGCGGTAAATTCCCGATTGGAGCAAATATGGGAATCAGCCGTGCGGCGATTGAAAAATGCGGAACATTCAATACCGAATTGGGTCGCAATAAGAAAAATTTGATGGGTGGCGAGGAAAAGGACATTTTCCTTAGACTGAAAGCCGCAGGAGTCCCAATCTATTACTTTCCCAATGTTTCTGTCAATCATATCATTCCGCCACACCGCACCACATCAGAGTTTATTGCCAAATTGGGTGCGGGGATAGGTGCAAGTGAGAGGTTGCGCTGCAAGAAAAACGGAACGGGAGCATTGTTGAAACGTTATATGCTGGAGGTGTTCAAATGGGGCGCAACTATCGCATTATGGATGTTTTATATGTTGACAATGCGCCCTGCATGCGGTAATATGCTTGTAAAGTTCCGCTACAATGTCAGTGCTGGGTTGCTGACTTCCTGAGCAGCCAATGGTGCTATTTTTTATGGCAACACAACTCTAAATCTCGCTTACTTTCTGTTTGTTCGCCATTTGCAAAACTCCCCATCCCGCACTTCCAACCACAAACGCCAATATCAGAATCAGGCAAACAACGCCAACCTTGTCACCTTTGTAAACGGTGTCGGGGCGGAACTCGAAGCGGATTAGATGCTCGCCTGCAGGGATGTTGAGTGCACGTAGCACGTAGTTGGCGCGGAAAATCTCGACTGGCTGCCCATCGATGTAGGCTTTCCAGCCGTAAGGGTAGTAGATTTCAGAGAACACTGCCGTTTTTATCTGACTTAAGTTCGATGTATATTCCAGAACATCAGGAGCGTAGCTTGTCAGGCGGATGCTTGCGTCAGGGTCGTGGGCGGAGTTGAAGTTCTTTACCAGATTCTCAAAACGTGCATCAGTCACGATGGTTGATGGTGAATGAATGTCATTCAGCGCGTCGCACTCCTCACGCGGTGTCTCGGCCACAATCAGCGAGTCGGCAAACCAGCAGTTGCCCCAGGCTTCTGCGTTAAGCATCGGAGTTGCGCCTTGATCGGTTTGCTGAATGATATATTTGGTGTTCAGCATATTAAGTACGGTCATATGGCCGCGAGAGATGTGCTCGTCAATCAAATCCTGATAGCGTCGCAATTTGGCGGCATGATAACCTCCTACCGATTTCAGGTAGTATGATGTGCGCGCGTCGTTGAACGTGTTGGATGTCAGGTTCAGAACACGGAAATTGGGGTCGGTGTCGCGCAGAATCCGCTCTTCGTAGTCGGTTTTTGCAAAGTAGCCCTTCTTGTCTTTCTCGTTTATAAAATTGTCGTTGTTGAAGTAGCGCTTGTTCACAGGCCAAAGGTCGATAAGCACGAGACAGCCGATGGCAACCAGCATTGCTTTCGCTTTAATCTTTTCGATAGCAAACAGATACAGTGTGCCAAATGCCAATGCGATGAATATCAGCGAGCGGAAGGCGTCGGATGTCAGCATTGTGGCGCGTTCGCTCATAATAAGTTTGTTAATCCAATCGGGTAATTGCTTGAAAATCTGTGCATCGCCAGCTGATGTGAAGCTGAACATTGAGCCACCGAACAGAGCCAGCAACAGGCATATGCCACCTGTTATTCCGCCAGAAATGCATAAGGCTTTCGTGAGTTCCTTTCGGTCAATCTTTTTGTCGATAATCCGTTGAATTGCCATAAAACCGAGAATCGGCATTGCCACTTCGGCCACGACCAATATCGATGACACGGCGCGGAATTTGTTGTACATCGGGAAATAGTTGAAAAACAGTCGTGTGAACCATTCAAAATTGCGTCCCCACGCCAACATAATTGAGAATGCAGTGGCTGCCAGTAGCGCCCATTTGTATGGGCTTTTCACAATTATAAGTCCGAGTAGGAATAAGAAGCAGACAATGGCTCCAACATACACGGGGCCTTCGGTGAAGGGCATGTCGCCCCAATACATCGGCAGGCTTTGGCAGAATTGTTTGGCGTTGTTTTTAGGCACGCCTTGTTTTACCATTTCGTCGTAAAGTTTTGATTTAGTGCCAACTTCGTAGTGCGATGAGCCGCCGTAGAAATCAGGCACCAGCAATGTCATTGTTTCGCCAATGCCGTAGCTCCAGCTAGTGGCGTAGTCGAAATCGAGGCCTTTTTGAGCCTTGCCTTCGCCGCTTGTCAGTTCTGAGTGGCCGCCGCGCATGGTTTCCTTCACATATTCAGCATTCGTCTTTATGTTGCTGTAGCCCGTGCCGAGTCCGATTGCCAGCGAAACGGCAAAAATGCCGACACCAATAAGCAGGTCTTTAATTCTGTTGTCTTTCAGGTGGATATAAAGTTCGGCAATGCTGAAAATGCCCACCATCATCATGAAATAATAAGCCATCTGGGGGTGGAGAATCATTCCGAAAGCCGTGAAAATCATTGTCAGTGATGCGCCAAGCAGGTACCGTTTTTTGAAAATATAGACGAATCCAGCAATTACGCATGCCATATAACCGATGGCGTAAACTTTGTTGATGTGGCCGGCGGCGATAATTATCAGAAAATAAGATGATAACGTGATGGCAATCGACCCGATTATCGATAGCCATTTGCTAACATCAAAGGCGCGCATCAGTATGAAAAATCCGAAAAGATATGTCAGAAACCAAGCCCAAATTGAGCCGAGAAACAATGTATATGCCTTGCGTAAGGTGTTGATTATCTTTGATGAAGTCGTCGGAAATGAGATTTGAAAGGTTGGCATTCCGCCGAAAAGCGAGTTGGTCCAGTACGATGTGTTTCCTGTTGTTTTTGAGTATTCGCTAACCTCGTGTCCGATGCACTGCCCGCTTATGGTATCGCTTTGCGACAGCACTTTACCTTCAACTGCTGGCCAGCAGTAGGCTGTTGCCAAAGCGATGAAAATGGCGATTGCCGCAATGTACGGCACGAATTTTTTGAAATCGATTTTATTCATAATTAGTTATCTTTCTGATATTTGCGATTTTTTATTCCGATGTTCGAAATTGCGCGAATGTAGTCAAATAATTGTTCGGTTTATTTTTTATTCCAATTTGAACCGCAGCCGCCAGCGTTTTGTGGCTTCGTCCCAGTCGTGGCTGATGATTTTGAAACGGCCGATTTCAGCTGTGTTGCTCACGTGTAGCCCGATGCAGAGGCATTCATCATAGTCGCCAACCTTCACCACGCGGACGGTTTCGGATGCGTCGTCGGGCAGGCGGCTCAAGTCGAATCGCGATTGGGCTTCGCTTTGCGTAATGAATTCGGTGGAAACGTCCAGATGGCTGTCAATCACGCGGTTGACTTCGGCTTCGAGAGCCGCCACCTCGCTGTCGGCGGGGCAGTGGTCGAGTCGGTAGTCGAGTTTGCTTTTTTTGCGTTCGATGTGCGCTTCAAACGCACGCCCGCAGCCGAAAAGGTTAATCATTGTGCGGTTCACAATGTGTTCGGTTGTGTGCATCGGCGGAAACTCTTCCTTATTGTGGGCGTTAAGGCTTATATTATTCATAATTTAATGAAAATGAATATTTTCCGTCCATATTGTAAGTGTCGTCACGAACCGAGAAAGAGACATTGTCGAAATATATCGAGACTTCCTTTTCCGAATACTCCAATAGGAAAATCTTCCCTTTATACTTGTTTGTAACAGATTCAGAATCAGATGATGCGAACATGCCAAAGTGAATTTCTTTGATTTTCAATTCTTCTTTTGGTTTGCATTTTTCCAAATTGTTGAGGTCAATCATCAGGGTAACGATTTCGTTCCAATATCGACCACTGGTTGTTGCGAACAGGGAATACGTGTCGGCATCTTTTGTAATGTAAGTGAATTTTTCATCGAAAGCTAGCGGCGTTCCGTCGGGTGCGGTAAACGCGAACTCTTTGTTTGCATCGATTACATTTAATTCATCGCTTTTGTCATCGTTTTTACAAGAAAAAAGCACGGCAGCAAGTGCCACAAGAACTGTTGTTTTTGAAAATAGTCTGTTCATAGTTGTTTGTTATTTAATTAAAAATCAAATTGCTATTTAACTTCCACCACCTTCAACTCAGTGCGGCGGTTTGCTTCGCGGCCTTCGGCAGTGGCATTGTCGCCGACGGGTGCCGATTTGCCATAACCTTTATACGAAAGTTGCGATTGACCAACGCCTTGCGAAACCAGATAATCGTAAACCGATTTGGCGCGCTTCTCCGAAAGTTGCTGATTATAAGCGTCGTTGCCGACATTGTCAGTGTGGCCGCCAATCTCGAATTTGATACCTGCACTGCCTTTGATAAAGGTTGCCATCTGGTTCAATTCCACAAACGACTGTGGCATAAGCTCATACGAGTCGAATTTGAAGAAGATGTTACGCAAAATGGTGTTTGCTCCAATCTGCGGTTTGTCAAGTTTGATGTTGACGGCGTAAGGCTTTGTGGCAGAATGAGTTTCGGTGAGATTGAAGTGCTGCGAGTTGAACAGATAGCCAGGACTGTTGGCCAGCATCGCATATTGGCGCCCAATTGGCAAGCTGACAAGGAAATCGCCCGATTCAGCACTCGAAACCACCGACATCACCGTGTCACCCGAAGGCAGTTTGAGCAGTTGCACCTGCGCGTTCAGCGGGAGATTTGTCTTCGCATCTGTCACTAAACCACTGACATACGAAACAGGTGTCGGGCGGACGGCTTGTGGCAGCTCAAAGGTGTAGATGTTTTTGGTGTCGCTGTTGATGTTCGATGAAAAATAAGCTGTAATACCTTTATTATCAACCACAAGGCCAATCTCGTCGCGGTGAGAGTTTATTGGGTAGCCCAGATTGACTGGCTCAGTCCAGTGTCCCGTGCTGTCGCGGCGCGACATGAAAATATCTTTCTTGCCCAGTCCCGGATGACCATCGGAACTGAAGTAAAGTGTCTGATTGTCAGGATGGATGAACGGACAAATATCGTCGCCAGGAGTGTTGATGGGCGCTCCCAGATTGCGCGGCTTACCCCAGCGCCCATCGGCGCCAAGTTCCGAAACCCAAATGTCAAACTTACCAAGACCACCCGTACGGTCTGATACAAAGTAGAGATAGCGGCCATCGGGCGAAAGGCACGGCTGCCTATCGGATGACGCAGCATTGACAGCATTGCCAGCGTTGTAAGGTTTGCCCCACTGCCCGTAAATATTTTTCTTGGCAAAATAGATGTCGCACTTGCCGAAACCGTCGCGGCGGTTGCAGCCAGTGAAAACCAGAGTGTTACCATCGGCTGAAATCTGTTGTGCGCCCTCGTTGCCAATGGTGTTGATTGGCGAGCCTATTGGCACCGCAGGCTCCCATTTTCCATCGATGAACCTCGTAACATAAAAATCCTCTTGCATCATTATCGAGCCATCGGGGCGGAAATGCAGACTGTCGGGCAGCAACATTGTGAAAACCAGTGTTTTGCCATCAAGAGAGAGCGATGGCCAATACTGTTCGTGGGGCAGTTCCAAGTCAGCGCCAAGCGATTTTGGCTCGAACGGCACAGGATTGTTCACTAAATCAATGGCAATCTGACATTTATCTATATACTGCAGTGTCAGTTCTTTCGATTTGGCGTTAGCTTTCGGATTGTTCAAAAATATTGAGTAGTAATGCTTTGCATCGGCATACTGGCCATTGTCGTAAAGAGCGTTGCCCAGATTGTAGTCGAGATAGGTGTCGAAAGTGGAATCGATGGTGCGTGCAGCCAGCAACGCCTCGATGATACACTCGCAGAAATCGCCGTAGCTGCACATCTCAGCCTTGAGCAGATAGGCTTCAAGGAAGCGAGGGTCAGCCTCAATGGCTTTGTTAATCTCGATTTCGGCATTGGCCAAATCTCGCTGATTCATAAAGCCTTTAGCGCGGTAGTAGTAACCTTTGGCGCGGCTCGATTTTGTGGTTATCAGCGCCTCGTTCTGGGCATTGGCCGCAATGGCCGCCATAAGCAAAGCAAATGTTGCGAATATTTTCAATAACTTATTCATAATCAAATGTAATCGCGGCGAATAATCAATCCTTTCTCTTCGAGCACTGCCGTGACACGCTGAATCATATCCACCTTTTCTTTCAAAGGCATAAACGCTGATTTGAAGCCATTTATTATCAAATATTTAAGTTCGCTTGGCGTAAATCCGAACTTGTTAATCACTAGCATATACTCGTCGGTGAGTGTTGTATTGGAAATCAATCTGTTATCAGTATTGATGGTAACACGTATGCCCAAATCGAAATAGAATTTGACAGGGTGTTTCTCGATTGAATCGACGGCCTTGGTCTGCAAATTCGATGTTACGCACATTTCGAGCGGAATGCGGTGGTCGTTGACGTAGTTGAGCAAATCGCCGTCTTCGCGCAAGCGAGTGCCGTGACCAATGCGGTTGGCACTCACCATATGCAGCGCTTGGTGGATTGACTCGGGTCCATAAGCCTCGCCCGCGTGCACCGTGGTGTTGATATTGTTATTGATTATCAAGTCGAAAGCCTCTTTGTGGTCCTTGGCGGGGAAACCGTCTTCGGCGCCTGCCAAATCGTAGCCCACCACCCCGCGGTTCTTGTAGGCCACCGCCAACTCGGCCAAAAGCAGCGACGTTTCGGGCGTAGAGTGGCGCAGTCCGCAGACAATGATTCCAACCTTTATGTTGAAATCGCGCTCGGCACGGGCCTTGCCCTCAAGCACGGCATCAATCACTTCGGTCAGCTTCAAACCTTTGTTAACGTGCAAGATAGGCGAAAAGCGAATCTCAAGATACCAAACATTTTCGGCGGCGCAGTCCTCAGCCAACTCGTATGTGGCGCGCACAAGCGAGTCGTAAGTCTGTAGCACTGAGCAAGTTATATCGAACGCCTTGAGATAGACTTCCAAACTCGGGCAGTCCATACCCACCTTGAGCATCGACTCGAGTTTCGCAGGGTCATCGGTTGGCAACTTAACGTTCTGTTCCTTAGCAAGTTCCAAAATCGTCGACAAGCGCATCGAGCCATCCAAGTGGCAGTGCAGTTCGGCCTTCGGCAGGCTCTTGACAAATTCGCGGGTGAGTTCCATATCAGTTGTAAGTTTTAAGTTTGGCTATCAGCAATGAGCGATGAGCCGTGAGCACATAATTTTCAATTTAAAAACTACGCTAATATAGCAAAAATTGCGGGACGTTTGTGCAATTCGGGCTTGCGTTTGAGCCACTCGCCCACAGTCAGCGTCAGGATGAACTCGGTTTCGAGCGTGATGTCGGCGGCAATGCACAGACGCGTTTCGTGGCGAAGGTTGTGCATCAGGTCGTCGAACAGGGCATTGTTGCGGTACGGCGCCTCGATAAAAAGTTGCGTCTGACCTTCTGTCAATGAGCGCTTTTCGTAGTTACGGATGGCTTTGGCCCGCTCGGCAGGCTTCACTGGCAGATAGCCGTTGAAAGCGAAATTCTGGCCATTCAGCCCCGACGCCATCATCGACAGAATGATTGACGACGGTCCCGACAGCGGCACCACACGGATGCCCTTGCTGTGAGCCATTGCCACCACAGCGTTTCCTGGGTCGGCAACGGCTGGAACACCCGCCTCCGACATCAGCCCTACGTGCTCGCCACGCTCACAGGCATCGAGATACTGGCCGATGGTTGACAAGTCGGTATGCTCGTTAAGTTCCACAAAATCAGAGTCGTCAATTGGAAATTCGGGGTCAACGGCACGCAGGAAACGCCTTGCCGTACGCGTGTTCTCGACAACAAAATGCCGCAACTGCGCCGCTATTCCCAACACCTTTGCGGGAATGACATCGGCAGGCTGCTGCTCACCTAACGTTGTGGGTATCAAGTATAAATTGCCTTTCATTATTTGTGATTTATGTTTTGCAAAACATTTATTATATAACTATTTCTCCATCAGGAGGGAATGGCAGATATTCACCTGTTGGTGGGTCATTGGTAAGTAACATATGATGATTGTTATGGAAACAGGATGAACCATCACTGAAAGCATAAAAAATATAACCTCTCTGGGCAAGATCGCAGGCTTTCTTAAACCAATCCTTATATTCGGAATCTTTTCCTTTTCCCCATTGGGCAATATGTGGATAATGCTCAATAAACTGCAAGGCTATTTCTTGCGGTGTAAGTCCTTCGCAATCGCCCCATTTGAATTGGCCACTATGAGTATCAGCGGCGGTGTGTGCAGAACCATGGTAAATTGCACCACAGTTTTTCAAAGTATATTTTTTTACAGAAGTGGCACATCGCCAAGCCATTCCGTTGGGGGACAGACAAGGACAAACACGAATTAGTTCATATCCCATTTCATGAAGTTCCCTAATGACAAGGAAATAACGCTTTATGCCTTCTACGTAGTCCATTCCACTCATATATGGTGCTAAAATAGAAAAGTTTTCGGCGAAGAAACAATTGGTATTAATCAGTTTTTAAGACACGCCAACGGAATAATCTTGACTCCATCGGGGCGGGTGTACGCCATTTTGCCGCCTGTAAGCACTATCAAAAGGTCGGGCTCACGCAACGGAACTTGCGCTTCCTTTTTATTGTGCTCGCCAACAAGACGCTTTAACTCAACAAGATGCGTCGCTCCTTCTTCAATATCACGGCTACCCAACTTACATTCAATAAGCGCGTAACGGCCATCGGAAAGATGAAGAACAAGGTCGGCCTCCAAACCGTAACGGTCGCGGTAATACGAGATATGAGGCTCGAAATCAAGCGTATACGCCTTAAAATCGCGAATGCACATCTGCTCGAAAATAAAACCGAAAGTATTCAACTGCGTCATCAGCGCCTCGGGGGTGAGTCCCAATGCCGCCACAGCAACCGACGGGTCGATGAACGCACGCTTCAATCCGCCTCGAATGGCTGTTTTGCTCCTAATGGCAGGGCTCCACGCATCGATATCGCAAATCACAAAAAGCCGCCGAAGCGCACCCACATAGTCGTCGAACGTGGGCTCCGTGCACGATATTTCACCTGACGCCGCCACATCGGCAATGAGCGATGTTTTCTTTGCCAAAGTCGAGATGTTTCTTGCGTAAGAACGAAGAATCATCCGTGCCAACAACTCATCGCGGGCAACGCCGTCAACACGGCTCACATCATCGGCGCAGACTGTCTTGACATAATTTCGCGCAACCAAAAGTTTCGCCTTGTCGCTTTTAATGTTTATGGTTGCAGGCCAACCTCCGCGGCAAGCGCTGAATATCAGTTCTTCAACCGACAAATTGGATTCGATGCCGTCGATGTCAAGGTTCGGATTGTCGAAAAGTTCCATCAGGGAAATCTTTCCGTTCGATTCGCCCGACTCCCAAAGGCTCATCGGAAGCATATTGAGTTTCGAAATGCGGCCTGTACCCGAATGGTGTATTTGAGCCTTGTCGACAGTGTTTGAACCCGTCAGAATAAACTGCCCTGGGGCCATTCGTTTATCAACCGCTGTCCGCACTGCATCCCACAGAACGGGCGCATCTTGCCATTCGTCTATCAGGCGCGGCGTGGCGCCATTCAGCAATAGCGACGGCTTGGTGGCCGCTGTGGCAAGATACTCATCGCGCATATCAGTGTCTTGCAGTTTGATGACACTCCCCGCCATTTGCTCCGCAGTGGTGGTTTTTCCGCACCACTTTGGACCTTCAATCAGCACCGCTCCGAATGCTTCAAGATGTTGTGCCAAAACCATATCGGCAGTGCGCTTCAAATAGCTCATAACACCCTTTTGTTTATTTTACGCAGCAAAGTTGCTAATAATAATTGAATTAGCAAAATAATTTTTGCTTTTTGTGGCATTTTACTTTTGCTTTTTGTTGTGTTTTGTTTTGGTTTTTTGCGGTATTTTGTTTTTGCTTTTTGCGATTCGATTCCGCGGCGTATTTCGTTTAAAATAGAAAAGTTTTCGGCGAAGAAACAATGTTTGCGATATTGAAAGTACATTAGCCGCACTATTTCTGACGGAAATGAAAGTAACTTTTTTAGGCACGGGGGCATCGCACGGCATACCAATTGTTGGTTGCAAATGCGCTGTATGTCAATCGGCTAACCCGAAAGACAAACGGCTGCGCAGTTCAATCTACATTGAAACCGAAGGCCGTCACCTGCTCATCGACCCGGGTCCGGATTTGCGGCAAGCGGCTCTGCGCGAAGGCTTTACGCAGATTGACGCCGTACTGATAACCCACGAGCACAAGGACCACACCGCCGGAATTGACGACATCCGCACCTTTAACTATATAATGCGCCGCGCCATTCCGTTCTATGCCCAGCCGCGTGTCACCGAAACCATCCGCCGCGAATATGCCTACGCTTTCAGCGAGCCGCACTATCCTGGCGCACCGCAAATTGAACTTCATCCAATTGGCGGTGAGCCATTTGATATTCAGGGTATTAAGGTGACGCCGATAAATGTTTTGCACGGAACGCTGCCAACAACGGGCTTCCGCATCGGGAATTTTGCCTACATAACCGATGCCAAGACAATTCCCGATACCGAAATGGCCAAATTACAGGGGCTTGACACTTTGGTTATCAATGCTTTGAGGACGGAAACTCACCCTGCACATATGAGTCTTGGTGAAGCGCTTGACATCATCGGACAACTGAATCCGCGCCGTGCTTATCTGACACATATCAGCCACAAAATACCCGTCTATGACGAGTTGCTTAAA
The DNA here is from genome assembly GCA_017645945.1 of Salinivirgaceae bacterium. Lineage (GTDB taxonomy): Bacteria > Bacteroidota > Bacteroidia > Bacteroidales > SZUA-534 > RUG13583. The sequence continues at coordinate 193,298 of JAGCNL010000076.1, read as the reverse complement.
GTGTTGCCCGACAGTGTTTTGCCGTCTTACGACGGACTGAAGATATTTGTTGATTAATCAGTCTTTTGGAATCTCCTGTTTTGTGCGGAACAGTCCAACTTTAACGTTGGCGAGTTTTTCGCCGTTGCACCAGACATTTACATCGCATGAGCAAAGATTGTAGGTCTGCGAAATAACTTCGGCTTCCGCTGTCAGAGTGCCGCTGTTGCAGTTTCTGAAAAAAGAGATATCGGCGTTAATCGACACGGCCACGCGTCCAAGAGTGAACGCCGCCACAGCCGCCGAAAAATCGGCAATTGTGAACAGCACACCGCCCTGGATGGCATTGATTCCGTTCAGGTGATGGTCGGCAATCGTAACCTCACATTTGGCATAGCCTTCACGGCACTCAACAATCTGAATGCCACACATTTCCACAAAGCGGTCAGTACCGAAGAACTTTCGGCACACATCAAGAAGTGAGCTCATACCGCGTTGTTAGTCAACGTTATAAACCTGATTCGACGCCACAAGTTCCATTTTGTTGGCCTGGAGAATGTCGATAAGGCGCTCGTTCGAATCGCTGCGAATCACAACTTTAGCCGTTCCGCCATCGGCAAAAGCATACATATAATCAATGTTGATGCCGTTGCCCGAGATAATCTTCAGCGCCTTGTGCAGACCGCCCGACTCGTGAGGCACAACCATGCAGACAACATCGGTCAAAGTAACAGTGTACTTATTCTCTTTCAATATGTTATAAGCCAGTTCGGGGCGGCCCACAATGAAGCGGACAATGCCGTAGTCCGATGCGTCGGCAACGCAGAAAGCCGACATGTTGATGCCGTGTGCTGTCAGTATCTCAAGCATCGATGAAAGGCTGTTGGCCTTGTTCTCCAGAAAAACCGAAAGTTGTTTAACTATCATAACCTAATGTTTTTATTGTTCAACAATAACTGATTAGCAACAACTTGCGATAGACGAGAGTGCCGAATGCCGCTTGTTGTGCGTTTTTTGTAAATGTAAATTAATTTGTGAAATAAGATGATTGTGGAAACGCGTATTTTTTCGGAATATGTGGTTTAATCACAAATTATTTGTACATTGTTGCAACGATTCTATTTTGTTAAGAATCTTGTAAAACACTAATTCAGTATTAATTATGGAGCTATTGAGTTCATTTGGGATTTCAAGTTTTATGAATTTGACAACCCTTCTTTTCGTCCTTGGCGTGCTGATGTTCATCATCGAGATTTTCACGCCGTCGTTTGTGGCCGGTTCGGTCGGCATCGGTTTTTTCTGCGCCGGTCTGGCTTCGTTTTTCATCGATTCGCCAAGCTGGCTGCTGTTTATCGGCATTTGCGGCACGGCAGTCACAATGTTCGCCATCAGGCCTGTGGTTCTGAAGTGGCTCGACAAGGATGGCGCGCCAACCAATAATGATGCGATGATTGGCCGCGTGGCCAAAGCTAAAGAGGTGATTGACTTCGATTCAGGTTCAATCAGTCTCGATGGCGTTGTGTGGCAGGCCCGCACGCTCGACGGTTCTGAAATTGCAGCAGGAACACCCGTTGAAGTGGTCAAAATTGACAGTATTATATTATATGTTAAACCAAAAAATAGTTAAAAAATGAGTGCAACTTTAGTTCTGCTATTTGTAATAGCATTGTTCGTCCTGATTTTCGCGATGGCGGGATTCAAGGTCGTCAAACAGTCGGAGACGATGGTCATCGAGCGTTTGGGAAAATTCAACCGTCAGTTGTCGTCGGGTATCAACATCATCTGGCCGATTATCGACAAGCCGCGTCCCGTTAAATGGCGTTATGTGACTGAGTATGGCGATACTAAATATGTGCGTTTTATCGACAGACCGCGCATCGACATCCGTGAGACAGTTTACGATTTCCCACGCCAGAATGTGATTACCAAGGACAACGTGAATCTGGAAATCAACGCCTTGCTTTACTTTCAGATTATGGACCCGGTGAAGGCTGTCTATGAGATTGAAAATCTGCCAGATGCAATCGAAAAGCTGACGCAGACAACCTTGCGTAACGTGATTGGCGAACTTGAACTCGACGAGACGCTCACATCGCGTGACACCATCAACACCAAACTTCGCCTTATTTTGGACGAGGCCACAAACAAGTGGGGTGTCAAGGTGAATCGCGTTGAGCTTCAGGATATTAATCCGCCTGTCGAAATCCGTCAGACGATGGAGAAGCAGATGCGTGCCGAGCGTGAGCGCCGTGCCACCATCCTTGAGGCCGAAGGTCACAAAAAGGCCACCATCTTGGAAGCTGAAGGTATGCGTGATGCCGAAATCAACCAAGCTCAGGGCCGCAAACAGGCTCAGATTCTGCGTGCTGAAGCTGAGGCCGAAGCAAAAATCAAAGTTGCCGAAGCTGAAGCCAAGAGTATCCGCCTGATTAGCGAGGCCATCGACCAGAGCGCCCATTTCGACCCGGCTCAGTATCTTATCGCAATGAAGTATATCTCAACCTTTGAGCAACTGGCTGGCAGCAAAGATTCCAAGACAGTATTCATGCCGTACGAGGCCACAGGAGTGCTGAGTTCGCTTGGTTCGTTGAAGGAACTTTTTGCGGGAACTGAAACAAAGGCAAAGAAATAATAATTGATTTGTCAGTCAGTAGATTACATCTTGATTGACAACATAAAAAACGGTAGGTATGCATCCTTGTTTTGGATTTACCTGCCGTTTTTCGATTTTGATGGCGCTCATCAGCAATGATTTTCGGCCGTAATTCGCAAATTTCAAATCAACGGAATATCTTTGCGGACAAATCACAGTTATGGCAGATTCGAATTTTGTTGACTACGTAAAGATTTTTGCGCGCAGCGGCAAGGGTGGCGCGGGTTCGGCGCATTTCCGCCGTGCCAAATACGAGCCGATGGGCGGTCCCGATGGCGGCGATGGCGGTCGTGGCGGACACGTTATTTTGCGCGGCAATGCTCAAATGTGGACATTGCTTCACCTTCAGTTTCAGAAACATACGTTTGCCGAGAGCGGCGAATCGGGGATGGGTGCGCTCAAGCACGGTGCCGACGGCAAAGACGTGATACTTGAAGTGCCGCTTGGCACTGTGGTGAAGGATGCCGAAACAATGGAGCCGCTCTTTGAGATTACCGCTGACGGCGAAGAGAAAATCCTGATGAAAGGCGGCCGCGGCGGACAGGGCAACAACCACTACAAATCGGCCACCAACCAGGCCCCGCGCTATGCGCAGCCAGGCGAGCCGTTTGAGGAAGGCTGGCGCGTTCTGGAACTGAAAGTGCTTGCCGATGTTGGTCTTGTGGGCTTCCCGAACGCGGGCAAATCGACTCTGTTGTCGGTGGTTTCTGCCGCTAAGCCGAAGATTGCCGACTACGCTTTCACCACGCTTGAGCCGAATCTGGGCATTGTTTCGTACCGCGACAACCGATCGTTTGTGATGGCCGACATTCCAGGAATCATTGAAGGTGCGCATGAAGGCAAAGGCTTGGGATTGAGATTCTTGCGCCATATCGAGCGCAACTCGGTGCTGCTGTTTATGGTGCCGGCTGATTCTGACGATGTTGCCGCCGACTACAAAACGCTTGTGAATGAATTGAGGCTCTACAACCCCGAGCTGCTTGACAAACGCCGCGTGCTGGCTGTAACTAAATGCGACATGCTCGACGACGAACTCACTGCCGCTATCAAAAAGACACTCCCGAAAGATGTTCCATGCGTAATGATTTCGTCTGTGGCGCGGACGGGCATTGAACAACTGAAAGATTTGCTGTGGAAGGCAATAAATGATTGAAATATTTGGTTTTAGATATTGAGTGTTGGAGTTTGGTGAAGAGGACATAAGTTTAAAGAAATAATCAGGATTCAAGGCTCGGCCGTTTTCCGCAGTCTGACATCCGAAGTCAAAATAAAAGTTAATGTTTGAATATCTCGAATCGATTGACAGGCAACTGCTTCTGCTGATAAACGGCTGGAACTCACCGTTTTTCGATGAGTTCATGTGGATTGTCAGCGGTAAACTGACATGGTTGCCGCTCTACGCTGTGCTGCTATGGCTGGTAATTCGTAAAACAGGTCGCAATTGGTGGATTGCTCTCATCGGCATTGGCCTCACGGTGGCTCTTGCCGACTCAATATCAGTGCATTGCTTCAAAAATGTGGTGATGCGTTACCGCCCAACCCACAACCTCGAACTCGAGGGCGTGCTGCACATTGTCAAAGGCTATCGCGGCGGTTGGTATGGATTTGTGTCGTCGCACGCGGCCAATACGTTCGGTGTGGCGATATTTATCTGTCTAATACTCAAGCATAAAGCAGCATGGATTGGCTTGATGGCTTGGGCCGCTCTGGTGTGCTATTCGCGAATGTACATCGGTGCCCATTATCCTGCCGACATTGTCTGTGGCGGCTTGCTGGGCGCGGCTTTCGGCTGTTTTATTTATTGGCTCTGCGGTAAGCTCATTCCTCGCATCGATGTAATCAGAAACAAACGGAAAAGTGATGGAACCGATTGAGATACTATATGAAGATAACCATCTGATTGCCATCAACAAACGCTCGTCGGATTTGGCACAGGGCGATAACACTGGCGATGCTCCGTTGGCCGACAAGGTGGCTCTCTATTTGAAGGAGAAATACCACAAGCCCGGCAATGTGTTCGTTGGTGTCACTCACAGGCTCGACCGTCCCGTTTCTGGCGTGATGATTTTTGCCCGCACATCGAAGGCACTTGAGCGGATGAACAAGCTCTTCAAGGAGAAATCGGACCTTGAAAAAATCTATTGGGCGATTGTTGAGAAAAAGCCGCAAGAACCTCAGGGAAAGTTGGTTAACTATCTGCAAAAGAATGAGAAACAAAACAAATCGTACGTGTGTGAGCCCACTGCCGAAGGCGCAAAGGAGGCTCAACTCGAATATAAGCTTCTGGATGAGTCGGATAAGTACTTCCTTCTTGAAGTGAAGTTGCTTACTGGTCGTCACCACCAAATTCGTGTGCAGTTAGCCAACATCGGCTGCATCATCAAAGGCGACCTGAAATACGGTGCCCGCCGCTCAAATCCCGACGGCAGCATCAGTCTTCACGCACGCCGAATCAGTTTCACTCATCCCGTATCGAAACAGCCAGTGAACATTGTGGCGCCAACGCCCGAGGACACGCTGTGGAAATATTTCGAAAACCGTCAAACGCAGGGATGATGGGCATCAGACGCGCTATAACGATTCTGGCAGCATTGCTCGTCGCCACCGTTAGCGCCGAGGGTCAGATGCTCTTCAAATCGAAAAACTCAAGGCAACTTGTTGAAGAACTTCTGCCTCGTAACTCGTTCGGAATAACCATTTTAAACACTCATTTCAAGGCAAATCCGAACTCAATTGCATCATTCGTGACTACCTCTGAAAAGTTGCCAATCCAGTCGGGCATAATAATGTCGACGGGAATGGTCACCTGGGCCGCCTATCCGAACGATTCGCCCAGCTCGGGATGTGCCATGTTCACGCCAGGCGACAAGCGGCTCGAGGAAATTGCCGGAGCAAAAACTTCCGACGCCGTCATTCTTGAGATTGAATTTGTGGCAAATACCGATGAGGTGTCGTTCGAATATTTTTTTGCTTCGGAGGAGTATCCCGAATACGTGAACAAAGGAGTGAACGATGTGTTCGCATTTTTCATCGAGGGACCTGGCTACGACACATTGTGCAACATCGCCAAGCTGCCCACAACGGGCGAGCCCATCTCGGTTGACCATGTGAACGCCAATCGCAACTCTGAATTTTACATCGAAAACAAACAGTGGCGCGGATATTCGATTGATAATCCTGGCAACAGTCTTGCAAGTGTTTTCCAGTTCGATGGCATGACAACGGTGCTCGAGGCCAAAGCCAAAATCCGTCCGTACGCCACTTACAAACTCACCATGGCCATTGCCGATGTGGGCGATAACATCTACGATTCGGGCGTGTTCATCAAGGCTCATTCACTCAAGAGCGAAGGCAAACTGCAGCCCGTGGCGCCATATTTGAAATCGGAAATCGAGAAGCGTATGCATCTGATTGGCGCCAACCGAGTCCGTGTGAACGGCGACACCGTGGGCTTCGACAAAACCATCCATTTCGACTTTAACTCCTACGATATTCTGAGCGAGGACACTACATCGCTCAACGAGATTGCCGACCTGCTCACTCAGTTCTTCGATGCTCGTCTGAAACTCATCGGTCATACTGACGATGTGGGTTCCGACGAGTACAATATGGACTTGAGCCGTATGCGGGCCCGCTCGGTGGCCAACTATCTGAACATGCACGGCATTGACGACGACCGCATCATCACTGAGGGTCGTGGCAAAAGACAACCCGTCACGCGCTTGCAAACCGATGAGGCCCGACGCAAAAATCGCCGTGTTGAATTCTTGATTTACAAATAGTTACATTCTATTGCGGCGTGAGATATCTTTGAGTGTCTGTTTTTGTTCGATTGTTGAAATAAAAACACCATAAAAAGATGATTTGTATAACAAAAAATAAATAAATTTGTCAATAATTAGTTTCTTATGGAACCGCTATATATTAAAAGTGCAACGACAACTCCGGAAGTGGCTTTCGACGGTAACACTGGCGAATTGCTGATTGAGGGTGTGTCACGTCCTGAAGATGTGTTGTCGTTCTATAAACCTGTATTTGATTGGATTACCGAATACGTTAAAAATCCATCTGCGGAGACAAATCTTATATTCAAACTGAAATACCACAATTCGGCATCGGCCAAAATCGTCTGCCGAATAATGAATATGTTCGACCCGCTGTATAAAAAGGGAGGCAAGGTGAAAATCAAGTGGTATTACAATGAGGCGGATGAAGATATTCTTGAGGCAGGAGAGGATTACCAAGCGTTGGTCGGCATTCCATTCGAGATTATAAAGATTTGAATATGAAACGAATAATCGCAACAGCCGATGCACCGCAAGCCATCGGCCCATACAGTCAAGCCGTTGAAGCCAACGGCTTTGTTTTTATTTCGGGGCAGATTCCGATTGTGCCAGCCATAGGCCAGATGCCCGAAGGCATTGAGGCTCAGACCGAGCAGGTGATGCGCAACATTGGCGCGATTCTGAAAGCTGCCGGTCTCGATTACAGCAATGTGGTGAAAACAACAGTGCTGCTCAAGAGTATTGCTGATTTTGCGGCAATGAACGGCATCTATGCCAAATATTTCACTGCCGACTGCCCTGCGCGTGCGGCATTTGAGGTAGGAAATCTGCCAAAAAACGCGCTCATTGAGGTTGAGGCAATAGCTTGTGCAAGTGGAAAATAACCAAATCAATATCGGCTACGACCGTTTTTACAATCAAATAAAATTACAGCTATGAAGAAAAACTTTCAAAAATTTTTTGCTGCGGCGATTCTTTTGTGTTTCGCGGTGAATGCCAACGCTCAGGAGGAAAAGAAGTGGGAGCACAGCATCTACTATTCAATCGGTAGGTTTATTGATAACGACACGTACACGGGTACCGACAAGGGTTTGACAACAAAATTCGGATACAGCGTGAATCGCTATTTTAGCGATAACTATTCGTTAATGTTCGGTCTTGCCCGCCATGTCGACCGCGACAAAGCCTACGATGACTCGATTCCAGGCTACGATGAGGACGACTTTGTGTTCGTTGACCTGCCTATCATTTTCCAGTACCATTTCAACAACAATGGATTTGGGAATCTGATGTTTGGTGTCGGTCCGGTGATTTCGCGTTGCGTCGACAACGATTACTATGAAATTGAAGATGACCGATATAACGGGCTGAACCATAAGAAAAAACTCAAAGAATACAACTACAGCATTATGCCTTGCGTGGCCTACGAAACCAGGCTTTTCCGTTTGGGTGTTGATGCCAGCTTTGGATTGCGTGATGTGAAAAAGGTTTATAAGAACAGAACGACTGGCGGAGAGTTGACAACTGGTAAGAAACATCTTAATAGTGTGTGCTTTACGATAGCATTCTTATTCTAAAACTGATTTTGATTTAGCTCGGTTAAATCTTTAAACGACAAAGAAATGACACCAATAGTTAGCATAATAATGGGTAGCACATCAGACCTGCCCGTAATGGAGAAAGCTGCTCAGTTTCTGAACGATATGGAGATTCCGTTTGAGATGAACGCTCTTTCGGCACACCGCACACCTGCAGAGGTTGAGCAGTTTGCCGCTGAAGCCAAAGGCCGCGGGCTGAAAGTGATAATTGCCGGAGCAGGAATGGCCGCCGCCCTTCCAGGCGTGATTGCCGCCAACACCACAGTGCCTGTAATTGGCGTGCCAATCAAAGGCATGCTCGATGGACTCGATGCAATGCTGTCAATCATTCAGATGCCTCCAGGAATCCCAGTTGCCACCGTTGGTGTTAATGGTGCGCAGAACGCTGCCATTTTGGCCGCCGAAATGCTCGCCCTGGCCGATGCTGAGCTCGACCGCAAACTCACTGCATATAAAGAAGGCCTGAAGCAAAAAATCGTCAAAGCCAACGCCGAACTTGCAGAAGTCAAGACTTGGAAGTTCAAGACGAATTGAGCAACAATTTGATTTTAAATGGAATTCGTTATTTTTGTGAAATACTTTTTTTTCTGAAAGAGGAGGTTATAATGTCACACGAATTAGTAATGGAGCAAGTAAAAGCCTTGCCAGAACAATTATTAGCATCGGTTTCGGCATTCATAAAACTTCTTGAAATCGAGCATAATAAGTCATTTGTGGTAAAGAAAACATCTAAAAGCAAGAAAGATTTTTTTGCACTTGCTGGTAAAATTCATCTCGACAATGACGCGGTAACTGCATTTCGGGAGGAAAGCTTGATATGATTCTCGCCGACACAAATATTATTATAGATTTTTGGAACAAACCAACAGAACCCATCGAGAAAATCTTTGATACAGAAGAAATTGCGACATGTGGAGTAATAAAAGCAGAACTACTTCGCGGGAGCCATTCTGAAAAACAATTCTCACAAATAGAGAAAGCTCTTTCCGATTTTACATATCTTACTTTTTCGGAAATAGATTGGATTGGACTATCAAAACAATTCATCGTTCTAAAACGAAGTGGTCTCGCAGTGCCGTTTCAAGATGCAATGATTGCATATCTTGCCATAAAATATAACTGCGAAGTTTGGACTAATGACAAGCATTTCCGATTGATGCAAGTTGTTTTGCCCGACTTAAAGTTGTATGGTGTTGAAAAATAACAACATATAACACTGGACTTAAAAAGCAACAACCTGTTTCTTGACAAGCGCTTTTCGGGCACTTATTTTTGCATCGTCAAACATTAAAAAACGATGAAAATATGGAGGTAAAAGACATTTTAAGGAATCTGCGCGAGAAGAATAATCTGACACAGGAACAGATGGCTGAGCGCGTGAATGTTACCCGTCAGGCAGTGAGCCGTTGGGAGACCGGTGAGACACAACCCAACCCCGAAATGCTGAAAGTGCTGTCGCGGAAGTTCGATGTGTCAATCAACACGTTGTTAGGCTCGCCGCGGACGCTGATATGCCAATGCTGCGGAATGCCGCTCACTGAAGATTCTATGATTAGCCGCGACACCGACGGCAACTTTGACGAGGAGTACTGCAAATGGTGCTACGCTGACGGAAAATTCACCTACGAGAGCAAAGAGCAGCTTATCGATTTCTGCGTTGAGCATTTGGCAACTGATGCTTGGCCGAAAGAACAAATCAGAGCACATATGGAGGCTGTTGTGCCGACTCTAAAACATTGGAGATAAGGAGGAACTCCTATGCCACGAGCACGCAATAAGGCTGATTTGCTGAAATAACTTTATAACTCAAACAATGAAGAACATTGCAATTGTAACTGGCGCAAGCAGCGGAATAGGGCGGGAGTTTGTGAAACTTCTGCTCGGGCGCGGCGAACTTGACGAGATTTGGATTATCGCGCGAAACGCAGAGCGCCTGCAAGCGATGGTGTCAGAATTTGGCAATAAATTAAAGCCTGTGCCGATGGATATGTCTGACATTGAACAGATTAAATTGCTGTCGGACAGACTGAAAAGCGCAGAGGTGAACATCTGCTTTCTGGTAAACAGCGCAGGTTTCGGCAAGTTCGGTTCTTATAGCGATGTTGGTATCGACGAGTCGGTTAATATGATTGACTTGAATATCAGCGGATTGGTGGCAATGGGACTTGTCTGCCTGCCGTTTATGCCGAAGGGCGGGCGGATAATCAACATCGCATCGCAGGCGTCGTTTCAGCCGTTGCCATACCTAAACGTTTACAGCGCAACCAAAGCCTTTGTACGCAATTACTCGCGCGCTCTCAATGTCGAGTTGAAAGAACGTGGAATAACCGTCACGGCCGTCTGCCCGGGTTGGATGGATACTGCTTTTATTGACCGAGGCAAAACCAATGCTACAAAAACGGTCAGCCGATTTGTGAATATGACAACACCCGATGTGGTGGCGGCCAAAGCCCTGCGTGACTCGCTGCGTGGTCGCGACATCTCTACCTACTCGCTATATGTGAAGTTTAACCGCTTGATTGCGAAACTTTTGCCGCAACGCCTTATGATGAGAATTTGGCTCAGACAGCAAGGGCTGTAGCCGATTCGAGCAATTGATATACAGATAAATAAATGCAAATAATCGACAAGAATTTCGACAATGGTAATCCGTTCGATTTCGGTCGGACGTCGGCTGATTATGCGAAATTCCGCGATGTTTATCCGCCAGAGTTCTACAGCAGACTTGCCGAACTGAAAATCGGTGTCAAGGGCCAGAAAATTCTTGATTTGGGTACAGGAACAGGCGTTTTACCGCGGAATATGTACAAGTTTGGCGGCGAGTGGATTGGTACGGATATATCTGAAAATCAAATAAGATATGCCGAAAAACTATCGCAAGAGGCGGGAATGAAAATCGATTATCAAGTTTCCGCATCTGAAGCGCTCAACTTTCCCGAAAACTCGTTCGATGTGGTAACTGCTTGCCAGTGTTTCATGTATTTCGATAAGAAAATTATTGTGCCAAAAATCCATAAGTGGCTGAAACCGAGCGGACATCTTGCTGTTTTGTTCATGGCTTGGCTGCCTGATGAGAGCGAGATTGCGGCAAGGAGCGAAGAACTTGTGCTGAAATACAATCCCGATTGGAGTGGCGCGCATTGGAAACGGAACGCCGTGGTTGAGCCTGATTGGGCATACGGCTTTTTCAGTTTGGCCAATGCTGTGGCGTTTGATGTGCCAGTGCGGTTTACAAGGGAAACTTGGCACGGAAGGATAAAATCGTGCCGTGGAATTGGAGCCTCATCGCTTTCTGAAGCTGAAATTGCAAATTGGGAAAAAGAGCACACCGAGTTTTTGAAGTCAGTCCCCGAGCAGTTTGATATACTGCATTATGTGACGATTTTAGATTTGCGGAAGATAGGGTAGAAGGAGACTTCGTTAAGACAAAAAAGGGTTTTCACTTGAGCGAAAACCCTTTGCTTTTATTGGTAAGTTGGTTTTAAAAAATCCTTACCAGAGTTGCCCCGTAGCCGTATTCTTTGAACGAAGCGTCTTGATAATCAAGTTTTTTCTTCATGCGGTCGAGTTCTTTGCGGATTTCAAGTTTCAGAACGCCCGCGCCGACGCCGTGGATGAAGACAATCTTTTTAATGCCCTTGCGCATTGCGTTGTCGAGTTCTTCGCGGAATTTACGCATCTGAATTTCAAGCATTTCACTGTTGCTCAAACCGCGGAAATCGTCCATAAGTTCGTGAATGTGCAGGTCAACTTCAACAATCTGCGATTGTATGGCTTTGCCCGACTTAAATTCCTTATGTTCAGTCTTTTCACCTTTGAGTTTCTCGGCCATCACCTTCTTGAAATCCTTTTCGGTCATATTCTCAATAGAGTCGGCGGCGGTGTGTTCGTCAATCAGCGCAATCATCATTGCATTCTTGCTGAAGAACTCATTTTTAACGAACGATGCTTCTTTATAGAACTTCACGGGATTCAGTTCGATGGTGCGCGAAAGTGGTTCTTTGATTTTGAAACTGCCTTTCCTATAGAAACTTAAGTGGAACGTGTAGGCAGGAATCAGGTTCACGTTGCTCATTGCCAGAGTCGAAAACTGCACCTTGGTGTTGGCTTCGAGCACGCCCACGGCTTCCGAGTCGCTCTGCTCGTCGGCGTCGGTGGCGATGATGCTGTAGAGCACATTGTAGTTGCTGTCGTTGATTAGGTAGATGTCGAAGCCTTGCTGATTTGCTTTGGGTACAAATGCCAGATATTCACGCAGATAGTCACCATTTTCCTTGTCGATGGCAACGGGCGGATAGAAAATATCGGTGAGCGAAATGGGTGCGGACTCAGGTTCTTCCTGCTCGTCTGCATCTGTTGTAACCGATTGTGGTTTAGGTTTTTCGCTCTTATTCTCGGCTGATGATCCACGCAGACGGCTGTCGGCAGCCGACTCAATCACAACCAACTCGCTCACAGGTGTCGGTACTTCAAAATCGTCATCATTCAGCACCATAACACTCTGTCGGTCAATTATTTTCACGACGGTTCCACCGCCTATATCGTTCAAAAATCTGACTTTGTCGCCAACTTTTACGTTCATCGCATTCAATTTTTAAAAAGTGTGCGAAGTTAGTTATTTTTGCAGAGAATTGTCACCGATTATCCGCTGTGCGATTCGTTTTATAACTTGCTGATACAATGATTGTTCCATCCAATTTGTCGATTTCCGATTTCAACTATCCGCTTCCCGACGAGCGTATTGCAAAATACCCTTTGGCCGAACGCGACCAGTCTAAATTGTTGGTTTACAACAACGGTAGCATCACGGAAGACGTGTTTCGCAATCTGGCGGCCCATCTCGATGCGGACTCGGTGATTGTGACCAACAACACAAAGGTTATCCGTGCGCGGATGGAATTTTTCAAGGATTCGGGCGCGCGGGTCGAAGTTTTCTGCCTTGAGCCGCACGAACCTGCAGAATACAGCACAATGTTCAGTCAGACAGGTAGTTGCGTGTGGCTTTGCTACGTTGGCAACAGCAAAAAATGGAAAAACGGACCGTTGACAAAGCAGATTGGCAACGGCCAGAAATCAACCACTTTGAGCATCACCCGCGTCGGCACCGACCGCGATGCACAACTAATTCGTTTTGAGTGGGATAACCCCAGCGTTGCTTTCGGCGAGATTGTCGATTGGGCAGGGCAGATTCCCATTCCGCCGTACCTGAACCGCAAATCGGAAGCCATTGACGATGTGCGATACCAGACAATCTATTCGGCTGAAAAAGGCTCGGTGGCGGCACCAACGGCAGGACTGCACTTCACACAGGCTGTTTTCGATTCGCTGCAAGCCAAAGGTATTGAGCATCTGAATGTTACGCTGCACGTCGGCGCGGGAACGTTCAAGCCCGTGCAGACCGAAACCATTGGCGAGCATCCAATGCACATTGAGCATTTTGTGCTATCGGACGAGATTCTTAAACCACTGTGCGACAATAAGAAAAAAGTGGTGGCGGTTGGAACAACAACGGTCCGCACGCTTGAAAGTATGTATTGGCTCGGTGTAAAGGCAAAACTCGGGCTTGAAAATCCGCTCGATTTGGGCCAATGGGAAGCTTACTCGCTGCCTGATACCGTCTCGGTTGCTGATGCGTTTGCAGCGTTGCTCAGTTTGCTTCATCAGTCTGGCCATCAAGAAATTACGGCCAGCACTTGCATAATGATTGCGCCAGGCTATCAGTATAAAGTTGTCAATCACTTAATTACTAATTTTCACCAACCACAAAGCACTCTGCTTCTGTTGGTTTCTGCGCTCATCTGTGACAACTGGCACAGAGTATATGACTACGCGCTTGCCCACGATTTCCGTTTCCTGAGTTACGGCGACAGTTGTTTGCTGAAGGTTGGAAAATGACCTCATAAAAAAAGCCCGAAAGCTGCTTGAACTTCCGGGCTTTGTGTTAGTTAATGTCTCTATTAACGTTTGCCTGAACCTGAAACAAGAGGCATGTAAGATTCTGGTTTTTTGTTACGCCACTCGTTCAAAAGTTTGTCGAGATAATCTCTGTTGTAGTCATCTACGCGTTTCCATTCAACACTTGTACCTCTGCGAGGACTGGTGCTGCCGTTGTTTTTCTCGTAATCAATATAGTCATTGTACGACTCATAGAACCAACCTTTGATGCGGCCTTTTTTGGCATTCAAAATATCAATATAGGCCATGTCATCGCCCCAGCGGCCACCATAATTCAGAACCATCAGCCTATATGAATTGTCGTACCAGTACCACGAGAATTCATACGTTGTGTCGTAGACACCTTTATAGTAGGATTCTTCAAATCCTAAACCATAGCCGTTTTCCCATAAAAAGTAGTAATTACTTGTGTAGTTCTGCTGGCCATGATTTTCAGTTACAGGGTTTTTGCCTCCCCAGCAGACACCGTCAAGGATATAATCCTCAACTTCTTCCTCACTTTGGCAAGATGCAATGCAGCAAACTGCGGCTGTTGCCAATGTTAAATTGCGTAAATAATTAAAAATCTTCATAGTTAGTTAAAATTTAATGTTTTTAAACCTATATGGTGGCAACAAAATCTTTGCTGTAACCACAATATATGATGCAAATTAAAGTAAAAAGGTTGCGAATTCCAAAAAGTTTATTTCCGATTAGTTGATAATCTATTCGTTTCGGCGCTTTTTCTTGATGGTAAGTATTTGAATTACAGATAATTACTCCATAAATTGCTTGATTGCGTCAATTTGCGCTTTCGCGATGCGTCGCCCCTCATCGTAAACTCGTTGCATTTCATCGGGATTTTTTGAGGTACGGCTGATATTGAGTGGCGTTTCGGGGCAGATGACAAGCACTTCACCCTTGTCGGCGAGGTTGTGGACTTCGGCTGTGGTTCGGTTATATTCTAAATGTCTATCATGTAATGGTTTGATAATCATTGGATAACGCCGTAAAACCAAACGCATCAGCCACATCAGGCGGTTTGGGCCTTTGCAGTAGGTGCGTGGTTGGGTTAGCACCACTACATTGCGGTCGTAGCCGATGCTTTTGAAATACTGCAGAGGAATGGAGTCGGTGATGCCGCCGTCGAGCAGTATGTGACCATCAACCTCCACAATGCGGCTGGCCAAGGGCATCGAGGCACTGGCGCGCATCCATGCCAGGTCGCGGTCGTCGCAGGTGTCGAGACGCTTGTAAATGGGCTTGCCAGTCTCGCAGTCCGAAGCCACAACCCAAAATTCCATCGGATTTTGTCGATAGGTGTCGAGGTCGAAAATGTCGAGCTGGTGCGGCAGAATGTTGTAGCAGAAATCGGCGCCGTAAAGGTCGCCCGTGGCGAGCAGCGAGCGTAGGGAGCAATATCGCCAGTCGTGCGCGAAACGCTTGTTGTATCGGATAGCACGTCCAGGCTGCCGCGATTTGATGTTGCAACCGAAAGTGGCTCCAGCCGATACCCCGATTGCCCCATCGAACTCAATGCCGTTTTCCATCAGCACATCGAGCACACCCGCCGTGAACATTCCACGCATGGCACCGCCTTCAAGAATTAACCCTTTTTTCATACTTTTTTTGACTTCAGACAACAGACTTCAGACAACAGACGTAATTGTGTCAAGTTTATGCATTTGCCAACACCCAACACCCAACACCATTTATTTCCCTACAAACTCCACTTGGAACATTTTCGGCCAAAGTTTTCCGGTAACAAACCAGCGGCCAGTGGTTTTCTGATAGGCGATTCCGTTCAAAACATCAACTCTTTGCGTGAGTTTCGATACATCGAGAAGATTGCGCATATCGATGATTTTCAAAACCTTGCCAGTTGCTGGGTCGATGGCGACAATGTTGTCGGTGCAGTAGATGTTGGCGTAAATCAGGCCGTCAACATATTCAAGCTCGTTCAGTTCGGTCACAGGGCCTTCGGTGTCGTACACCTGAATGGTGCGCTTCACCTGAAGTGATGTGGTGTCGATGAAGTGGATTTTTTCGGTTCCATCGCTCATTATCAGTTCTTTACCATTGTTGGTGAGTCCCCAGCCTTCGGTTGAATAACTGAATTCGCCCAATTTGTTGAGTGTCTGTTTGTTATATACGAATCCGATGCAGCTGCGCCATGTGAGTTGGTAGAGTTTGTCGCCCATGATGGTTATTCCTTCGCCGAAATAGTTGTTTGGCAGACTGATGCTGGTGATTATGTTTTGTTTCTCAAAATCAATCCGATAGATGGCCGACATGCCTTCCAGTCCGGTTCCTTCGTAGAGAGTGCCACCGTCTAACTCAAGCCCTTGAGTATAATACCGCTGATTGTGAGGTAGTTGCTTAAGCACTTTATAGGTTAGGCGCTCGGGTTCGATGTCAGATTTGATGCAGACGAGAGCCCGACCTTCGGCCATTGCGCCATTGCCAAGCCTGCCTTCCACGCGAATGGTTTTCTGCCCGACGGATAAGTCAGTGGTTGGTATTTCGATGTCAGCTGTACCTTTTACGAACCAGAACGAGCGGCCATCGACAATGGCTCGTGCCGAATCGGGTAGGGCATTGCTGTCGGCGCTGATTTTCAGTGTGATGGTTTGTCCTGAGGTGTAGTTGCTGCCATCGGTCAATTCAATTTTCAGTTTGACGTGCTCGGTATTTGTTGCCGCTTGCTTTTTGTCAGGTTGCCCGGAGCAGCCCATCAGCACAATTGCCGCAGCCATCAGTATCGGATGTTTCATTGTTTCAGAATTTTTTCGCAATGTGCGAATAAAAGTTGATAGTTGCGAATGGATGGCACTGTAACTGCAAACTTGGCGCTGTTTTCGCCTCAGCGGTAATGATAAACGCGCTTTCTTGTAAAACAAACACGATAATCTGCTGTTAACTCATATTTTTTACCACTTAACAGCACGTTATCTGCAATTTTTGTTCGATAGCGTGCTGCTAACTCATTTTTTTAGGCACTTAGCAGCAGATTATCGCACATTAGCGAACAAATCGTTCAATACAATTTCCGATTGGATATTGTTTCGATAAGCGTTGTGCGCCAGACCGTAGGTGGTTATCATTGTTGTGTGAACGGCCTTCCGAGTCTTTGTAACCATCTGAAAAACAGATTTTCGGCGGCGCAGGAAATCATCTTCGGCCTTGTCGATGACAAACTCATCGCCCGCGAATTTCATCTCGCAAAGATTGATGATGCCATCGTTGCGGTCAATCAGCAAATCAACCTGCGCGCCGCTGTGCTCGCTGTTGGCTTCGGTGCGCCACGACTGCACGTAACTCACCACACCCGACACGCCAAGCGCCTGCTTTATCTGCGGCAGATGCCACAGGCACATGCGCTCAAACGCAAGCCCAGCCCACGCGTTGTGCAGCCCAGTGCTCAGGCTGTTGGTCCAAAAATGCGCGTCGTGGCGCGAATTGTTGCGGAAATATTGGAAATAGAACAGCGTGAAATTGTCCATCAGTTGGAACAGGGCATCGCGCTCACGCTTCTGCATCGACTGATATTTTCTGATGAAACCGCACAACTGCAACTCCTCAAGCACGCGGTTGAACACAGGGTTGTCCGTCAGGCCCGCACCTTTCAGCAACTCTTTGCGCGTCATTCCTATCTTTTTGGTTGACAGTGTAGTAACAACATCAATATAAGGTGCGGGATTTTTGAAAAGCGATGCGTAGAGAGCATCGAATTCGTCGGAAAGACGGCCGCTGTCGGCAAAGCAGAGCCTGTCGATGTTCTGTGCCAGACTCTCGCCGCGGCGCAGAAGGCTCCAATAATATGGTATGCCGCCAAAAATCATATAGGCTTCGGCCAATTCTTTCCGTGTGAGTTCAAGTCCTTGAAGATGAGCGTATTGCTCGCACTCGTACAGGTTGAACGGCGGAAGGTGGATTTGGCGCGTGAGCCGCCCGTAAAGCCCGCCGTGGTTGCGCATTATCTTCTTCACAATCCACGATGTGGCGCTTCCGCAGACAATCAGAACAATGTCGTTGCGCATATTCGCCCAACCGTTCCAGAAATGCTCCAACGCACTGACAAACTGCGATTTTGGCGTGTCCATCCACGGCAGTTCGTCAATGAAAACAACCTTTTTTTCTGCCGACGATTTTTTCAGCAAATCGCTCAAATAGTGGAACGCATCGAACCACGTTTTGGGCATCTTGCAGCGCTTCAGCCCTGCTCGGCGCAGCGATTCGCGGAATTCGGCCAGTTGCTCTTTCCGCCCGACATTGGCAATGCCTGTGTGGTAGAAAGCAAACTGATTTTCAAATGTTTCGCGTATCAGATAGGTCTTTCCGACACGCCGCCGCCCATACACGGCGCAGAATTGAGACTCGTCTTTTTCCAAAAGTTCGAGTAATTCTTTCCGCTCGTTCTCTCTGCCGATAATCATAACAGTCTGTTTTAAAGCCGTTTGCATTTTGTTTTTTGGCGTCACCAATAACTTTTGGCACCGCCAATTTCAAACGGATTGTTTTCATCAACAAAGTAAAACATTATTTTCGGATAATCTGCTGTTAACTCATATTTTTTACCACTTAACAACATGTTATCAGCTATATTTGTTCGATAGCGTGCTGCTAACTCATTTTTTTAGGCACTTAGCAGCAGATTATCGCAACCAAATGAACTAAACCGCCAAATCGGCCAATTCAATGGTGGTGAGCATCGCGGCTTCCTTTTTGAACGCAGATTTCTCTCGCACAGAAAACACTGATTTACACAGCAAAAAAGCGGATTTCCCGCGCTTGGGGATTTCCGCTTTTTTGGTTGTTGAGAACACTAGGATATAATAAATACACATTTAGATTTAACTTTTCTTAATTAGCTATATTACTTATGTCTTCGGACAACTGCTCTTGAGCCTTTTTATATTTCTCTTTCAACTTCAAAAAACCTTTCAGTTTCGTTTTAACAAAGGTTTGCTGTTTATCAAAAGGAACATAGTCTATGTAGTATTCTTTAAACATCTCTAAGGATATTGTCAATTTAGATGTGCCATCTGCTAAATCTGATACTATTTGTTTTCTAATTGAAGCAAAATAGCAATTATAGAATTCCAAATCAATAGGATACTTTGGATTATTCTTATTTGTTAAAACAAGACATAAATTACTTGCTATAAACTTTCCTTTGATATAATGACTGCGACCTAACGACCCAGCAGCACCAACAGCGTACACTATTGCTTCAGTATCAAGCGCGTATTCAACATGAGTTTTCCATTCTTCACTTGCAGTAACAAACGGATAGTCACCATCAATGTTGCTTTCGCTCGCAAGAGTACCTTCATCTACCTGAAATAATGTGCCAATCTTTACCATCTCATAATTACTACAACGCCGAGTCTGTACTCCAGCACAATTCAATATGCCGTCTTTATAAATACTTTTCTTTAGACATATTCCAGGAATTTCTTTTGAATTAGTTATCGTGTTAAAAATTTTTTCTTCTATTTGGGGCCACATGCCATATTTATCAATTCTTCCTTTATGCTGAATGCTTATGAAACCATCATCTTCAAGATTATAAAAGAGAACTTCGTCGGTATGTAAATGTGGCGTTTTAGTAAATCCGAAAATCGATGTGTTTACAGTTCGTTTTTGTTCAGAAAACAGTTTGTTTGGCATTTTTATAACGTAATCCAATTTTGCCATAGACAAAACGGTTTCTGTCAATCCACCTTGATTATGAGTCAATGTAGGGGTTGGCATAATTATAACAAGTTTTCCTCCTGATTTAAGGTATTTTAACGCTTGCAAAGTGAATTTGATAGGGTTGTTATTCTCATAAGGTGGATTTATGATGACCTTTGTCGGTTCCATTTCTTGAATATACTCAAGTAATTCTTTGTCATTGTTATTAACTATTCCGCCTTGAGTTTCATCCAGTAAACTACTCCTATATAACAAATTTGTTCTGCCGTCTCCATGTAAAAACATATTTGAGCAAGCAAGGGCAAAAAGCACAGAATCTATCTCAAACCCAATAAGTTGGCATTCTGTGATATGAGCAATGTTTTCAACATTTCCATTAGCTAACGCTATCATTGTTTCCATAGCTTCCATAAGGAATCCACCAGACCCCATGCAAGTATCCAATACAACATCATCGACTTTTAAGCGCGCCAAACGAACCATAAGCTCTTTTATGTGGTCAGGCGTTAAAATGATATTCTTATTGTCTACTTTCCCCGCGCGTGATAGGAAAATTTTGTATGCACTTCCTAAAATGTCTCTTTTCTCATCATTTTGAAACGGATAGAATATTTTTTCTTCAATAATCCCTATAATCTTTTTGTATTCGTCAAGCGTATAGTCTATGTTTTTAATAAACGAGAATTTATCTCTCCAACTAAATTCTTTTGACAAGTTGTTTATTTTGCTTTCTAGTTCTGTTGTTATGGCATCAAGAATGCTTTTGTTAAGATGGTGAGCTTCAAGAACAGTTGCTTTTGTTGAAGCCACTTCCTGTTTTGATGGGGCTACAATATTTTTATATGTGTTTCGAAAATTGTTGTTTTTTAAAGCAATCATCAAACCTGAAAAAAACAGACTTCGGTCGGTATCTCTTACTTTATTGTTGTCATTAAATTTTTTGTTTAAATCCTTTAATACTGCAACTAAGGATTCTGTAGAAACGCTTTCTCCGTATTTTGTCTTTATATATTGTTTTTTTATTTCCGAAAGGGACATGAAAAAATTCTCTTGTGGAAATTTAACGATGACCGTTTCCCCATTTAGTTTTAAATAATATGTAATATGAATGTTTTCAACCGATTGGCCAGAAATAGCTATACCAATTATGTCCTTGTGTATTTTATTGTTAATGATGTAGTATTGAGTTTCTTCCTGCGCTGCATCTTGGTCTGTCGCTTTAGCTTCTACAATGATGCAATATTCATCTCCATATAGGAAAAAATCTGGGTAACCAGCATATTTTGTCCCTTTTTTTGATACAAATCCATATCCTGAAGGGATTGCCGATTTTTCTATAAAAGTATTCGAGCCATAAAAGCCGCGAAACAAGTTTTCTGTAACACTTTCGCTGATTTTTTGTTTTGCCATTGTGATTGATAGTTTTTGCATCAACCATCAATCTTTACTATCGGATAGAAGAAAGGTGTGAACCTTCCTATCGCATTCGCGAAGAGCGTCGGTGAACTCCGCTGCACCAAATAGTTTTGCTCACACCCTTTGGGTGTAAGCACCAACTACATTTTTGGTGCTGCGGAACGTGACAATCCCGCGAATACGCATTACCCGATTTCGTTCAAATCAAGAGTTTCCGACGCTTTTGTTTTGAATGCGAATAATAGCTAATGCTTTGTTAATAAATATGTTAAATTAAATTTTCTGTTTCTTGTTTCAAATTATGTTTCACATACAATTCATTATTGGTTGTCAACTGCGGCTGATTTTAAAAATATCTCTGCGCAGCAGACGTAGCCAACTACAAATATAACTGATATTTTTCCAATAGTATCTTAGTCGAGTCCATCAAAAAAACAGGGCCCCAACCTTTCGGCGGAGCCCTGTTCTCTCACTTATTGTATAACCCTAAACCTTTATGATTTTCAACTAATTACGCACATTGTAACGAAGAATGCCGCACCAGCGATGTAGCCGATGAGAGCAAGCCACGACACGTGTTTCATGTACCAGATGAAGTCGATTTTTTCCAGTCCCATTGCAGCAACACCAGCAGCCGAGCCGATGATGAGCATGCTACCACCTGTGCCGGCAGTGTAGGCCAGGAATTCCCAGAACGGTCCGTTCTGCACGAAGTTGGCGGCGTAGCCAACTGCATCGGCTGCTTCAACGGGGTACATGCCCATGGCACCAGCCACAAGTGGCACATTATCAACCACCGAAGAGAGTATACCGATGATGACATCGATAATGAAAACACCGCCAGGCGTATCTTTGAAACAGCCATCCAAAGCATTCGACAAAAGCGACAGGTGACCTGCTGACTGCAGTGCCGAAACGGCAAGCAGAATGCCCAAGAAGAACAAAATGGTTGGCGTGTCGATATGTGTCAGAATGTAGGTCGGGCGCAGTTTGTTCTTTATACCTGGCGCGTGATTTTTATGGATAAGCTCGGTAATTGCCCACACAATCGAGAGGCTGAGCAACATTCCGAGGTATGGCGGAAGATGTGTAACTGTTTTAAACACAGGTACAAACAAAAGACCGCCCACGCCCAGAACAAGCATTGCCTTCTGTGTGCGCTGCGATGTGCCCCAGTCGTCCTTGTCAATCGATTCGTCGGTGGGGCGCTCAATCTCGCCTTTAAACGTGAAACTCATGATTATCAGCGGGATGCAGAGGCAGATGAGTGATGGCAGGAAGACCTCGAAAACAATTTTTTCGGTCGTAACCTGGCCGCCAATCCAGAGCATGATGGTTGTGACATCGCCAATGGGCGACCATGCGCCGCCAGCGTTTGCGGCAATCACAATCATACTGGCGTAGAACCAGCGTGTTTTCTGGTCGCCAACAAGTTTGCGAAGCAGGGCAACCATCACAATTGTTGTTGTCAGGTTGTCGAGAATGGCGCTCATGAAGAACGTCAGAATGCTCAAAATCCACAGCAGTTTAACCTTGTTTGTGGTTTTGATTTTATCGGTAATGACCTTGAATCCGCGGTGACGGTCGACGGTCTCGACAATGGTCATCGCGCCAAGCAGGAAGAATAGAATTTCGGCCGTATCTCCCAGATGGTGAATAAGTTCGTAATTGAAGAACGAATGAATGTTTTTGTCGGTGAGTCCGCCCTCAAGATTGAGCGAGTATTTGTTCCAAGCGGCGCTGTGTCCGAGCGACAGGATGCTGTCGGCGCCAAGTGCATAAATTGCCCACAAAGCAGCTCCGATAAAAAGTGCCGGCGCGGCTTTGTCAATTCTGAACGGGTGTTCCATGGCAATGGCGAGGTAGCCAAGCACGAACACCAAAATCATAACTGCAAACATATCAATGTACTTTTTAACCCTTTTTTCTGGCCGCAAAAGTAGTGCTTGCAGAGTCAATTCTTCTATAATGATTATGGTATTTTTCTATAGTATCGATAGATAAAACCGATTGATGGAAGTGGTCTTGGTTTATCGCCGAATCCGTGTATTTGATTGATTTATTTGAAAGTGCAGTGATGCTTGCAGTTTTTGGTATAGAAAGATTCCCAAAACGCATAAATACAAGCTTTGGGGGCGGAGGACTCCCCATTTTACTGGTTTTTCGGGTGTGTTTTTATTGCTGTGTGGCCACAAAAATCATCCTGCCTTTGCCCGTTTTATCAGGAACGGAGTCAGAATGTCGGCAAAATTATGGTTCACGTCGGCACTCACAAGTTCAATGCCGTACTGGCCGCATTTTGTCTGCAAATCGCTCAAAAAAGTGCTGACTGTCGATTGGTAAGTATCGCGTATCTGATTGGGGTTCAGTTTGATTCGCTCGCCAGTTTCCATGTCAACAAAGCAGATGGGGCGATTGGGGTAGTCGAGAAGCATTTCGTGCTTGTGGTCGGTGATGTGGAAGATGACCACTTCGTGGCGGTTGTGCTTCAGGTGCTCGATTGCGCTGTAAAGGCCCTGCATATCAGGCGCGAACAAGTCGGAGAAGACGATTATCAGCGACCGTTTGTGCATTTTTTCGGCTGTCAGGTGCAGCGTGTCGGCAAGGTCGGTGGTGTGCCGCGCCGATGAGTGCTTCGCCCAAAGGCATTTCTCAAGTTCGGCGTAGAGCATTTTTGCGTGCGACTCCGATAGGCGCGATTCAGTTTGCAGTTCGATTTGGTCC
Source organism: Salinivirgaceae bacterium (assembly GCA_017645945.1). Classification (GTDB taxonomy): domain Bacteria; phylum Bacteroidota; class Bacteroidia; order Bacteroidales; family SZUA-534; genus RUG13583. The sequence goes on along the minus strand of JAGCNL010000076.1, from coordinate 169,509 downwards.
GAGAAGAGCGTGATACCCACCGCGTCGCGCTGGCGGCGCAGAAGGTGGATGAGCGCGGCGGCCGAGTAGATTGAGAACGTGAGTTTGTTAATCTGCTTGCCTTTGCCTGTTGGGAACAACATCGACGATGAGGTGTCAATCAGTATGTTGCACCGCATATTGGTCTCTTCTTCGAACTGCTTGGTGAAGAGTTTGTCAGTTCTGGCAAAGAGTTTCCAGTCGATGTGGCGCGTCGATTCGCCCTGGTTGTAGAGTCGGTGTTCGGCAAACTCAACAGAGAAGCCATGGTAAGGGCTTTTGTGTAAGCCAGTTATGAATCCCTCGACAATTTGTCGGGCACACCATTCGAGATTGTCGAACCTGTCGAATTCGATTATCTCTTGCAGCGTTTCCATCCGCTATTTCTGCTTGAAAAGGCCGTTGATTTCGGCATCGACGCGGTCGATGATGGTGCGTAAGTCCTCGGGTTTCTCGGTGAAGTTCATGTCATCGACATCGAAAATGAGCAGTTTGCCCAAGTCGTACTTCGCAATCCAAGCCTCGTAGCGCTCGTTGAGCCGTTTCAGGTAATCCAAGCGGATTGAGCTCTCGTAGTCGCGCCCGCGCTTTTGGATGTTGCGCACCAAAGTTGGCACTGATGCACGCAGATATATCAGCAAATCAGGTGGTTGGATGAATTTGCTCATCAACTCGAACGATGCGAAATAGGTGTTGAAGTCGCGTGTGCTCAACAGCCCCATGTCGTGCAGGTTGGGCGCAAAAATGTGCGCGTCCTCGTAGATGGTGCGGTCTTGAACAATGGTCTTGCCCGATTTCAGAATTTGCAGAATCTGGTTGTATCGGCTGTTCAGAAAATAAATCTGAAGGTTGAACGACCAGCGCTGCATATCGTTGTAAAAATCGTTCATATACGGATTGTCGGCCTCTTCGTAGTGGGCTTCCCATTTGAAATTTTTGGCCAAAAGCCCTGTCAGTGTGGTCTTTCCAGAGCCGATGTTTCCTGCTATTCCGATGTACATAGTGTCAGTTTTTATTTGCGCCTAAATTAAAAAATAGGTGTGAATTGAAAAAATAGAAGTTGACCGAATGATGGCAAAAAAAGCATTTTTATGATTTCAAATTTTATTAGCAGATTGTTAGTCAATTAGTAATGAAAGGAATTAACCTTTATTATTTTTGCGGCAAATAATTCGGAATGAGAAGATTGATTTTTCTGGCTGCCGTCATGTTTATTGCCGCCTGCACGTCGCCAGTTGCGAGTTACTATACAAACGACGGTTTCATTCAAGGTACATCGTATCATATTGTGTATAAGCATAAAAGCGACATTGGTTCGACTATCCTTTACCAGTTGCACCGTTTCGATACATCGTTGAGCGCCTATATGGCCGAATCGACAATCAGCCGAGTGAATACCAATCAGATAACCGAAACCGATGATACTCTGTTTCTGAATTGTGTGCGTCGCGCGTTGGAAATATCGGAAATCACTGGTGGAGCAATGGATATCACTGTCAGTCCGCTTGTGAACGCCTGGGGATTCGGTTTTAGCAAAAAAGAGCATGTTAATCAGCAACTTATCGACAGTCTAAAGCAGTTCTGCGGATACCAAAAATTGAAAATCGATGGCAACCGCATCATAAAATCTGACCCGCGCATTCAGCTGAACGCCAACTGTTTGGCTCAAGGACAATCAGTCGATTTCATTGCAGAGATGTTTGAGCGGATGGGCATTAACGATTATATGGTGGAGATTGGGGGCGAGGTGCGGGCCAGCGGGGTCAATCCGAGCGGAAGCCTTTGGCGCATTGGCATCGACCGTCCTATTGATGACACCACGGCAACGCTCGACCGCCAGTTGCAGGGGATTGTCGCACTCGATAATAAAAGTCTCTCAACATCAGGTAATTATCATAAGTTTTTTGTCGAGAACGGTGTGAAATATTCGCACACCATCAATCCTGCAACGGGCTACCCCGTGCAGAGCAATCTGTTGAGCGCGTCGATTGCGGGACCCGATTGCATCACCACCGACGCTCTGGCCACGGCTTGTATGGTTTTGGGCACAGAGGCGGCCGCCGCAATGTGCGACACTTTGCCCGATATCGATTACTATTTCATCTATTCCGACTCGACGGGAGAGTTTAAAACTGTGTTTTCCAAGGGATTTGAAGCAATGATTTTAAAATAATTTGTTATGAAGAAGTTTTCTGCAATTCTTTTTGCTGGGTTGTGCCTGATGGGCTGCAATTCGGCAACAACGGTGCAGCAGCAGCCTGCCACAAATGGCGAAGTGCTTGCTTTTCAACTTGATGAACTGAACGTTACATGGATTCAGGACAACGTTGGTTTGCGCCTGATGCCTGTGCAGTTGTTTACTGGCGCCGACTCGGCACTGATTGACAGCCTTGGTGTTCGCGATGGCGTTCCTTCGTCAATCAGCACATTCCTTCTTCAGATTGACGGCAAAAATCTGCTGTTCGACACTGGCCTTGGCGGCAAAAACGGCAATCTTGAGCGCCGTCTCGACTCGCTTGGCGTGCCTTCGTCGAAGATTGATTATCTGTTTATTACGCACTTCCATGGCGACCATATTGGAGGAATGCTCAAAGGCGATACTGTTGTCTTCCCGAATGCGCAGGTTTATGCCGCACAACTCGAGTACGACGCTTGGGTAACCAATGCACAGCCTGGACAGAATGCGCAGCAAATCAACACAATGAAGGCTTACGAGGCTAATCTACACCTGTTCAATTTTGGCGATACTCTGCCAATGGGCGTGGTTGCCATCGATGCAAAAGGTCACACTCCAGGCCACACTGCTTTCCAATGCGGACGTCTGCTTGTGGTTGGCGATTTGATGCATGGAGCCGCCTTGCAGATGGTCAATCCAGACATTTGCGCGTCGTTTGATGCCGACAAACCGAATGCCATCGACAGCCGCCGCCGCATGCTGAAATATGCCGCCGACAACAATCTGGTAATGGTGGGTATGCACCTGCCTCCGCTTAAGGCTGAAGATTTTAAGTAACAGGCTGATTCTCTGAATTAAATAGCCACTATTGAATTGCAATAGTGGCTATTTTGTTATGTTTTAATAATGATATTTATCAAATATTATTCGCAACAATTTCCTTCACCTTCTGCCGCGCAATCTTACCATTTTCAGTCAGCGGAATGGCGTTAACCTTGATGATGTGTTTGGGCTGCCAATATTTCGGCAGTTGGCTAATGGCTTGATTGAGAGTTGAATCGCTGACTGCGCTGGCGTTCAGCAAGACAACCGCTTCGCCGAATTTTTCATCGGCGCAACTGCCAATTGCCACATTGTCAATGCCCAAATCGTTCAGCCGCCGTTCCACTTCTTCAATCTGGATTTTCACGCCGCCGCTGTTAATCACATTGTCGGCACGGCCAAGAATCTTGAATTTGCCGTTGCTGTCAATCTTTGCTATATCGTTGGTAATTAGTGTGTTCAGTGTTAAGTGCTGTGCGCTGATAGTCAGACATTGGTTCTCGGTCAGACCGATTTTTACGCCTGCCAGTGGGGTGTACCAGTCAGTTGCTTCGGGGCCGCTGATTCGCCGCAGGGCAATATGTGAGAGCGTTTCGGTCATTCCGTAGGTCGACCATACGGCGTTAGGAAACGAGCGCAGTTCCTCTTGCATTTTTTTGTCGATAGCGCCTCCGCCAATAATCAAATGCTTGATATTAATCAACTTCTGCCGCTCGTCGGGAACTTGCAGCGAGTTGTAAACCTGCAGCGGAACCATAGCCGCAAAATCAATATCGGCGGTTACGTAGGCAAGCGGATGCCCCGTTGGTTCAACCTCAATCAGTCGTAAATTGCGCTCTATCGCCCTGACTACCATCATCTTGGCGCCTATATACTCAAGCGACATGCAGAGCAAAGCCGTCTGTCCAGCTTGCAGATTCAGGAAATCGCAAGTCATACGAGCGCTGGCAAGCATCCGCTGTTTCTCAACAAGCAACATTTTTGGTGCGCCCGTTGAGCCGCTAGTGTGCACCAGAACGGTGTCAGCCGAGTTGTTCCATTCCTTTAAAAAATCGGACAAAGACATTAACTGATTGATTGACTAATTGACTAATTGAATTGACAACGGACTACAGACATCAGACCACAGTCCCAACTTTACTCTTTACCCCTTACTCCTTACTCTGACTCTCTAACTCTCCAATTCTCTAACATCTAACTCTCTCATTTTCTTTTCCACACACCCTTTCACCCACAGTTTTTCTCCAACAACTTGCAGCGGCAAATCGATGTTGTTGGTGTAGAGCGCTCCTGTTCCAAGTCCTTGCGGGATGTCGATTCCGAGCGTTGCGGCCCAAAGTGCAATGTAGTACAGCCCGATGTTCGACTCCAGCGCCGATGTCGCCCAAAAGCCGATACCGCGCTCGCTGGCAAGCCGAATCCATTCGTTGCAACCACTCAATCCGCCGTGCAGCGACGGTTTCAAGATTATATACTGCGGTTTTATGGTGTCAAGAAGTTCGCATTTTCGTTTCGGGTCGTTCACGCCGATAAGTTCCTCATCCAAAGCGATTTTAATGGGCGATGTGCGGCACAATTCGGCCATTTTCAGCCACTGCCCAGCCCTTATCGGCTGTTCGATTGAGTGAATGTCGAGCCGAGCCAGCCGCTCCAATTTTTGCGGTGCATCGTCGGGTCCGAAACCGCCGTTGGCATCAACGCGAATGGTTATCTTGTCGGCAGGAAAACGCTGACGCACAAGTTGTAACAGTTCGTATTCCTTCTCGAAATCGATAGCGCCGATTTTTATCTTGATACAACTGAAGCCTTGTCGCAGCTTGTCTTCAACCCGTGCGCTCATCTCCTCAAAACTGCCCATCCACACAAGTCCGTTGATTGTTATTCCGTCGGTTCCTGTGGCAAAGGGCGTGCTCATATCCATTGTATCGAACTCATTGCAAGCCATTTGCGCGCACTCCAACCCGAACAGAATCGAAGGATAATTGCGCAACCGCTCGTAGTCGATTGTGCCGTTGAAATTGGATGCAACATCATGCAGAACCGATTCAAAATCAGGCACATCGTCGCAACTCAAATTCGGCAACGGCGCCACCTCGCCCCAACCAATGCGGCCACGGTCGTCCTGCATCCGCAGAAACCAGACCTTGTGTTCGGTGTAAACACCCCGCGACGTACCCGCAGGTTGCTTAAAATGAAGCGTATATGGAATTATCGTGAGTTGCATTCATTCAATCTTCTGTTCTTTCCTATCCCAAATCCACATCGGGCGAAATGAAGACTTCGTATCCAGGGAAGGCCTCGCCGACCTCTTTGCAAAGAATTGCCGCGCCTTCTTCAGCCACAATGTCGAAACTCATCACCACATCGAAGCGCATAGTGCGTTCATTCATATCAACATAGAAGCCGTGCAGCTGCAATGCCCAAGGGTGCGATTTCACAATCTTCAAGACTTTATTTCGTATTTCGGCAGCCTCGTTGTTCTTTGTGTTGTAGGAATAGACGCCCACGCCCGCAAGAATGACGCTCGTCTCCTTGAAAACGCGGGTCTGCAGTTTGCGGGTCAGTACGTCAAGTTCTTCAACGGTCATATTATCAGGCAGTTCCAAATGGACAGAACCTATATGCTTGTTCGGACCGTAATCGTTCAGAATCAGGTCGTAAGCGCCACGCACAGGTTCTTCGGCGGTGAGAATCGCCTTGATGCGTTTGGCCATTTCCTTGTCGGTGCGCTTGCCCAGAATATCGTCCAGCGTCTCCTTGAGCATTTCAACTCCAGCCTTGATGATGAACAGCGATATCGCAACGCCCACATAAGCCTCGAGCGAAATTCCCGTTGTCAAAAATACGATAGCGGAAGCCAGCACCGAAAGCGACAGAATGGCGTCGAACAACGCGTCGGCACCCGATGCCACCAGAGCACCCGAATTCACACGCTCGCCCTGACGCTTCACATACTTGCCGAGCACCAGTTTCACAACTACCGCTGCCGCGATAATCACAAGCGAGACAGTGCTGTAGTCGGCTTCTTCAGGATTGATAATCTTCTTGACAGACTCCACCGCCGATGTGCCGCCAGCGTACAGCACGATAGCCGCAACAATCATAGCGCTCAAATACTCGATGCGGCCGTATCCCAGCGGATGCTTCTTGTTGGGGCGTCTGTTCGACAGTTTAGCGCCCACTATCGTTATCACCGACGAGAGTGCGTCGGAAAGGTTGTTCACAGCGTCAAGCGTGACGGCAATGGACCCCGTCACAAAGCCGACAGCCGCCTTAAATCCTGAAAGCACTACGTTGGTCGCAATGCCCACAATGCTTGTGCGAACAATAACCTTGCTGCGATTTTCAATTTCGTTTTCGACCATTTGCGTTTATTAATAAGTTCTTTTTCTGTGTGTTACGGAAATTTTGGATATTTCTTAAAGTCTGGTTTCCGCTTTTCGAGGAAAGCGCGGCCGCCTTCCTGCGCCTCGTCAAGACAATAGTAGAGCATTGTCATATCGCCCGCAAACTCCTGAATACCAGCCTGTCCGTCGAGTTCGGCGTTCAGTCCGCGCTTAATCATACGCAAGGCGAGGGGAGAGTATTCCATCATCTTTTCGGCCCACGCAACATACTCATCTTCAAGTTGATTGAGTGGCACAACCTTGTTCACCATACCCATTTCCAGTGCTTCTTGAGCCGAGTATTGGCGGCACATAAACCAAATCTCTCGTGCCTTTTTCTGTCCGACAATGCTTGCCAGATACGATGAGCCGAAACCTGCATCGAAACTGCCGACCTTGGGACCAGTCTGTCCGAAAATGGCGTTTTCTGATGCTATTGTCAGGTCGCAAACAACCTGCAGCACGTTGCCGCCGCCTATCGCGTAGCCGTTCACCGCAGCAATAACGGGCTTTGGCAGCGAGCGGATTTGCTTCTGCACATCGAGCACCGTGAGGCGAGGTTTCCCCGATTCGTCGATGTAGCCGCCGCGGCCTTTCACGTGCATATCGCCACCGCTGCAGAACGCTTTGTCGCCCGCACCAGTGAACACAACCACGTAAATATCCTGACACTCACGGCAATAGGCGAGAGCATCGCCCATTTCGGCGGTCGTGGTAGGGGTGAAGGCGTTGCGGTAGCGCTCGCGGTTAATGGTGATGCGCGCAATGCCGTTGTACATCTCGAACAGGATGTCCTGGTATTTTTTTATTGTTTTCCAATCGTGTGTCATATTTTTAAGTTTTGAATTTTGTTAAATACAGATTCATCGGTGGACGGATTTGTGAAGAATTCCGCAAGTGCCGTTTTCTGGCTTTGCATTATTAATCCGATGCATTTTTCTATTTCTGATGTGCTTTTAGCCGATTGATATTCAATGCCTAACGATTCCGTCCAACCTTTTGCCGATGTGTTGTGCGATGCCATTACAAACCGTTCGGTGTCGGCATTTTTAGGTAGTCCTGGCAGCACTCTGAATATCTCGCCGCAACCATTATTAATAAGTACGATTCGCAGATTCTGCGGCAGATTGGTCTGCCAAAGGGCGTTCATGTCGTAGAAGAAACTCAAATCGCCAATCATCACAAAGACTTTCTTGTTAGGATTGGCCGATGCGTAACCTGCTGCTGTTGAGAGCGTTCCGTCGATTCCGTTCACGCCGCGATTGCAAAGCACTTCAATGTCGCTGTTCAGACTAAATAGTTGCGCGTAACGCACCATACTGCTGTTTGCCAGCACAATAGCCGATTGTGGCGGAATCTGCTCCAAAACTCGTTTGACAATGCAGAAAGGAGTGAAGCCAAAATCCAATTTTTGCATTTCCGCTTCAACTGCAGCGCTTGCTTTCTGCCACGTTTCCAGCCAGTTGCGGTTGACGGGTGTCAGCATTTGCAGAAAATCTTTTGGCTGCATTTCAATAATATGTGTCGCGCATTGGAATGTGTCGGTGCAAGCACCTTCAGCGTCCACACGCCAGCATTGGTGCGGCTTGGCGGCTCTTATGAAATTTTTTATCCGTTTCGAAACAATGTGCCCGCCAAAATAAATGACTAAATCTGGTGTAATTTGTTCAGTGTCAGTTGAATTGAGAATTAAATCTGCATTGCTGATAAAATTCGGATGACTGCCTAAATTTGAGATATGCTCGCAAAGTATCGGACAGCCAAGTTTTGAAAGTGTCGGCTTAAGTTGCTCTGCTTCAGATTTTTGCAACTGACCAACAACCACAATCTGTCGTTTTGCCGAACGCCAGGTGTCAATGTCTGGCAAGCCGCGCCGAATCACCCTTTCAGTCTCAATTTCGGTGGCCGAGCAATCGAAAAACGGTTCGCTGATTGGCACGTTGATGTGAACTGGCCCGCACACGTGGTGGTTGAGTTCGAGTAAAGCATCGTTAATCAGACGGTTACAGTGCCAAAGGTCGGTTTCGTTGGCAGGTTCGGGCAGCGACACTTCCTTGCGCACAAGAGTCCCGAAGACACCCGTCTGCGGAATGGTCTGGCCGTCCATTTGCCCAATCCATGCGGCTGGGCGGTCGGCGGAAATAACCAAAAGCGGCACCTGCTGATAGTAGGCTTCCGACACTGCCGATGCCAGATTGAGCAACGCCGAACCCGATGTCACGCACACTGCGGCCGCCCGTTTCTTGTTGAGTGCCAACCCGATGGCGAAAAATCCTGCACTGCGCTCATCGGTGACGGCATGGCAGGTGAAACTCGGGTGCGCGGCAAACGACTGCGCCAGCGGCATATTCCGCGAGCCAGGCGACAGCACAACATCCGTCACCCCGTGCTGTTCCATCAGCGACAGCAACTGCTGTATGTTCTTTTTTGTGGAATACATAATCGACAAATCATGTTTGGCGAAAGTACAAAAAAAGCCGATGATGGCACTAAATTGATTCGAACAAGACCATTTGCTTTATCTGAACGAGTTAAGCCTTGTCAGCGTCTGCATCTTGTTTTCGGTTTCGCGCCATTCGCTTTCGAGTTCCGATTCGGGAAGAATGCCACCGCCAGCCATAAGTTTAACCGTCTGTTTGTCAATCCATTTCATGCAGCGCAGATTCACAAACAGGCGAGTGTCGGCTTGAGCGTCGTACCAGCCCAAAAATCCTGCATAATACTCTCGGTCAGCCGATTCGTTCTCGTTGATGAATCTTATTGCCTCGTTCTTTGGCAGTCCGCAAACGGCAGGTGTGGGGTGCAATGCAGCAATCAGTTTTGGGAGGTCTTTCTCGTTGATATTGAATAAAATATCAGTTTTCAGATGTGCAAGATGTGCGGCGCGTACCGATTGTGGTTCGGTAGTGCTTAAAATCTTTCCAAATGCTTGAATTTGAGAGAGAAGATAGTCGGTGACAATTTTCTGCTCGATACGGTTTTTGGCATCCCATGCACTGATGTCGGGTAGTTCGCCATTTGTGCAGGCCATAGTGCCAGCCAGAGCCACAGTGTGCATCTGCCTGCAGTTGCCTTCAACCAGAATTTCAGGGGTAGCGCCAAGCCACATTCCGCTTTCCTTCGACGCGAACAGATAGACAAAACTGTTCGGACATGCCGTGCAGGCATCAAAAAAAATGTCAGCAGCGCTTGAATGAATGCTGGCGCGATGAGTGCGGGCAAGCACCAATTTGCTGAATTGTCCGTTACGCACGGCCTCGCGGAATTTGTCAAACTCTGCAATGTATGTGTCGGTTATGCTTTCCGCCGCGGCTTTAGCCAATGCAGGTTCGCGTTTGGGCTGTTTGAACGTTTCGGTTTGCGGATTGATGAACGCGATAATCGGTAGGCGGCCTTCGGCGAATGGAGCAAAGATGAACCCTTTGTTAATCAGTTTCAAATCGGCAACTGACGCAAGACTGACGGTTTCTTCCGACTGCGCGGCATACACATCAGTTTGCTGCGGGTATCGGAACAGCACGAAATCGTAACCGTTCGAAATCCAACCGTTTATATCATTTATCGTCATCAGTTGCCGTATCGTTTGTCCGCAAATATAAAAGAGTCATCGCCTTGTGGGTAATGACTCTTTATTTGTGTCGAATTATTCTATTATAGGTAAGGAACCACCTTGTCCATGTGCATCCCATGCGAGCCTTTAATCAGGATAGTCGAATTAGTAATCTTGGCAGTCTCCAGATATTTGCCGCATTCTTCCGAATTATTGAAGCAATGCAAGCCATCAGTATCGTTGAGACTGCAGAACGCCTGTCCAACCAGATAAACATTCTTGAACTCCAATTTGCGAATCTGCCCGAGAGTCACACTGTGTTCGCGATGTGTTGCCGAACCCAATTCAAGCATGTCGCCGAGAATCAGCACTTTGTTCGGCATATCAATCTTTGCAAAGTTGTTCAATGCTGCCTCCATACTCGACGGGTTTGCATTGTAATTGTCGAGGATGAGAGTGTTGCCTTTTTCGGTCTTCAGCATTTGCGAACGGTTGTTTTGGGGTACGTATTCCTCAATTGCTGCTTTTATGTTGCTAGGGCTGATGCCGAAATTGTAGCCCACACTTACTGCCGCCAATGCGTTCTCAAAATTGTATGAACCAATCAGATGAGTGTTGATTATGTAGCATTCTTCGTCTGTATGCGATTCTTCAGCAATAACCTCATCCGATGGCGCCCATTTGAACGACATAAATATCGGACTTTCAAGCAGTGTTCCTTGACAATGGGTGAAAGTCTTTGTACCATAATATATTATGTTATGGGGCGGGTTCATGTCTTCAAGAATCTCATTGTCGTAGTTCACGAAGGCCATTCCGTCGTTGTCGTGCAAGTATTTGTAAAGTTCACCTTTGGCAGCTTTGACACCTTCAAACGAGCCGAATCCTTCAAGATGTGCCCGCCCGACATTTGTTATTATACCGAAGTCGGGTGCAGCAATTTTGCACAGCGCGGCAATTTCGCCTTTGTGGCTAGCGCCCATTTCAATCACGGCAAACTCGTGCGTTTTGTCGATAGACAGAAGCGACAACGGAACACCTATGTGATTGTTGAGGTTCCCTTGAGTGTAGAACACCTTGTATTTCTTTGACAACACTCGGGCAACCAATTCCTTTGTCGTCGTTTTTCCATTGGTGCCAGTTATTGCAAGAATTGGCACACCCAGACGTTTGCGGTGATAGGCTGCTAATTTTTGCAGTGTATCGAGAACATCTTCTACCAAAATGCAGCGGTCACTGACATTGTATTCAGGATTGTCAATTACTGCATATGGGCATTTCTGCAAGGCTTGTTCGGCATATTTGTTTCCGTCGTTGTTTTCGCCTTTGAGAGCAAAGAATATCGAATCTTCTGAAGCTTTTCTGCTGTCGGTGCAGATGTGGGGGTATTTCAGAAAGATGTCGTACAATGCTGATGTGTTCATGTTTCGCTTATTATTTAATGTAAAAAGCCTCGCAAGGCGAGGCTTTTTTATATCTATTTGATTGTAAATTAGTTTCCTTTTGAGTCACCAACACGAGTCATGGCGCAGCGGAAGCCCAGGTCATCCTGGCTGAGGTTCTCGTCAAGGAAGCGGCGAGTACCAGCGCCCAACCAATAGATACGGTCGTGCCAGCCACCACCTTTGTAAACTCTCACGTGGTCGCTTACAAGTGAAGTCATGCTCGGGTCGAGACGGTCCTTACCAGTGAAGTACATTCTCTTCGAACCACGCTCACGAGATGCGTCCTCATTCGAGTAGTCAAGGCTCGACTCAAAGTCACCATCAAGGTAGTTGATGTTGTCGGAAGTTTGATAGTTGCGGCGGTCGATAGCCTCTTCATCTGAAATTTCGCGGTAGCGCAGACGGCCAAGACTGTCTTTCTCTGCAACATTGCCTTCCTCGTCTCTAACCAGAGTTTTGAACACATTGCCACGGAATGGACGGAACTCCTCAACATCGCTTTGCGACAAGGTACGATATACATCGGCAACCCATTCGTTAACGTTGCCTGCCATGCAATACAAACCGTAATCGTTCGGCCAGTAAGATGTAACAGGAGCGGTAATGTCGGCATTATCGTTCAATGCTCCGGCAACACCCATCATGTCACCTCTTGCTCTCATGGCGTTGGCCATGATGCGGCCTTTATCTTTCGACGACGGGTTGCGGAATCCATCACCAACCCACGGATAAATCTTACGCTCATAGACACGCTCACCAACTGAAGTTCCAACTATAGACAATGCTGCGAACTCCCATTCAGCCTCGGTCGGGAGACGGTATTTCGGAAGAAGGAATCCGTCTTCCATTCTGATGCGGCGATAGTCCTTATTCGGGTCAAGGTCAGGCATTTCATTGCCTACAGCGCCCTCATATTGGCCAGCCAAGTATGCTTCAGTGTTAAAGTTTTGTGCACCCATCTGGTTCGGGTCTTCCAAAAGGAAACCCATATTGATGAGGATTCGCTCGTTTACGCGGTCAGTACGCCAAGCGCAGTAGTCATTGGCTTGCAGCCAGTTGACGCCAACAACCGGATAATCCTGGTATGCAGGGTGACGGAAGTAGTACTCAACGTAAGGCTCGTTGTAAGCCAGTTTTCTACGCCATACCAATGTGTCGGGCAGAGCTTTTTTGTAAACCTCGGGATACTCAACAAACACACGCGAAATCCAATACAGATACTCGCGGTAGTCCAAGTTGCTCACCTCGCACTCATCCATATAGAACGATGAAACAGACACACGACGTGGTACGTTGTTCCAATCATAAAGGATGTCCTGCTCAACGCGGCCCATTGTAAACGTACCGCCTTCGATGAACACCAAACCAGGACCAGTTTCCTGCTCGTATTCTCCCTGATATTTCTCAAAACCACCGTTGTCTTCCAAATTGTACTCCCAACCAGTGGTTTGTGATACCTCTTTACCGCATGACATTAACGCTGCAATTGCAACGCAGACAACGATATTTAACTTTTTTACTCTCATATATTTCTTCATTTTTGTTTCTCAAAAAGCAATTACAAATATAAATAAAATCATTTACACCTAACTTTTTATCATAAAAAAGAAGGACAATCTATCTGTTTGTGTTTTTTCTTTCTTCCTGTATCGAATAGTTTTGTCATTGAAATTTCGTGTGCGTTTCCGTATCTGTTTGTTTTTCTGTTTGTTTCAATATCGTAACTATATGCGATTCTAAAATCTTGCGTTTTATATCCAATTAAAAAAATCACTGTTGGCGGGTCAGATTGCAGATTTTTTCGGCATCCAAGCCCCGTCAGCAGGCCTTTAACATTGTTTATAACGCTGATTTGTAGATTTTGTTGCGTACCTTGCTGCTGAAAAATCAAATTTGGTGTTATTTCAATGCCATTTTTCCAAGTTGCGGGCTTTATTTTATAGGTATAACCAATGTCGAGGGTCAGTTTCATGTTTGTTCGGGCATCCGATTCTGACGATATGCCTTGCTGTGGTCTGGTCAGATGGTTGAGCGATGCGGATGCAGTCAGGTTGCCAGAGGTGAGATTGATTCCGATTCCGGCGTCGAGGCTGATTTTCGATGATTTTGTTATTGACGGCTCTTCCTGCTCGAAAATCAGGTCCGATGTGCTGAGATGTTTTTGAATCATGCCGAGACTGATGCCTCCTCTCACCAATGTATTACGGTTTAATTGGATGGTGTAGCTGTATGCCCCCGAGGCTGTGGGTTTTGAGAAGGCCGAGGCCTTGTCGTTGGTAATCAGAATTCCGCACGCCATGTTTTTGCCAACTGGCATGTCGGCTTCAGCACCGTAAAAGGCGAATCCTGCATCGGCTTTGGGCCATTGGTTCCTATAGAACAGATGAAGCCGCAGTTTACCGGCGCTTCCAACCATCGACGGGTTAGTTGAAAAAGCGTAGTTGTACCATTGGCTCAACGGGCTGTCTTGGGCGTGGGCAAGACACGGCATGGCAATTGCCATCAATAGTGCAAGTACGTGTTTGTAGCGCATCGGCGTCTGCATAAGAGACAATAAAAATAATTATTCTTCCGTTCTATGGCAGTCAAACGTTAAAAAAGAAGTTATATTTTTAGCACCTCGCCGATAGGTATATTTTTATGGTTAGAACAGTTCTCGTGTTTGTCTTTATGGCGGTTGTCTCGATTGCTGCGGCTCAACAAGTTGCAGACACAACGGGTGACAGCGGACGGTCTGATACAAACGTGAGAAATTCGCTGTTGTCGTCGGGCAAATGGTTTAAAATCAAGGTCGATACCACGGGTGTCTATAAGCTGACTTACGACGAACTTGCCAGAATTGGCGTGACCGAGCCCCAAAATGTCAGAATTTTCAGCTATGGTGGGCGGCAGCTGCCGTTTTACTGCACCAACGATGTGCCCGACGATGTGAATGAAATTCCAGTCATGGCCGGTGCCGATTATCTGATGTTTTATGTTGAGGGTCCCGTAACGCTCAAATACGACAAGGAGAAGAAAACTTTCAGTCACGCAAAGCATTGTTATTCAGATTATACTTATTTGTTCCTGACATCTGATTTGGGTGTCGGAATGCGGATGGGAGAGTCTGCTCAGCCAGCTTCAGCTGATGTTGAGGCTGATTCGTACGACAGCTATCGATATGTGGAAAACGACAAAGTTAACCTGATTAACTCCGGGCGGCGCTGGTACGACAAAAAACTTACAATCAATGTGTTTGATTCGGTTTTATTTTCTTTTCCAAACATCGATAATGGCGAATCTGTTAAAGTTGCGGTGAATGCTGCGGGGCGCAAACCAGCAGAGAACTGGTCAACTTATTTCGACTTCAGATACGCGGGAAAAAGTGTCTTCACGAAAAGTATAGGCACGGCATATGATTTATATAGGTATGCTGAGTATGTTGGAGGTACCTTTAATATAAATGTTTCATCGCCAAATTTTTATCTGAGTTACCGATATGTGAGCAATGTCTGGCAGTCGGAAGGGTATATAGACAAGATTGGCGTGACTGCTCGTGAGCGGCTTCGCTACAATGGCACCAGACAGCTCGATTTCCGCGATTCGCGCACGGTTGGCGCTGGTTCTGTGCGTTTTGTCATCGTTTGTGAAGGGACAATCCCGCAGATTTGGGATGTAACAAATCCGCTTGTACCTCAAAGTGTTAGCCTTGCGCAAGATGGCGAAATGGTCAGCTTTGTGACTGATAACGGCGGAGTGATGCATGAGTTTGTGGCGTTCGATGCCAAGAATCTGAGAAGTCCGATTATCAGCGGCGACGACCTTGGAGTTGTCGAAAATCAGAATCTGCATGGCTCGTCAACACCCGATATGGTTATTGTCTGCAATCCGAACCTTATGGAGCAGGCTGAGAATTTGGCGAATCTGCACCGCATTCATGATGGATACGACGTGCTGGTTGTTACCCAACAACAGATTTTCAATGAGTTCTCGGGCGGCACACCAGATGCTTCGGCAATCAGAAATTTTGCCAGAATGTTGTATCGGCGGGGCGATAAATTCAAATATCTGTTGCTGTTTGGAAAGGGTTCTTACGACAATAAAAACCTGAACGGCAAAAGCGGGAACTGCATTATGACTTTTGAGTCGGAGGATGGTGAAGACGAACAATTCAGCTATGTCTGCGACGATTTCTTTGGAATGCTCGATGATGGTGAGGGCGAACTGTACGGCACACTCGATATCGGAGTTGGACGTTTACCAGTATCGACCGAGCGTGAGGCTCAGCAGGTTGTTGATAAGATTAAGAAATACCTGACAGCCACCAATTTCGGCAGTTGGCGTAATACTATTTGCTTTGTCGCAGATGATGAAGAAGAGGGTGTTTTCGTTGACAACGCCGAAGGATTGAGCAAACTGGTCAGCGAGGTCTCGCCTGAATACAATATAAATAAGATATATCTCGATGCGTACGGACAGGTTTCGGGCTCGTCGGGTGCCACCTATCCTGATGCCACTGCCGCATTGAAACGGCAACTGTCATTCGGTGCGGCCATTACACATTATATCGGGCATGGAGGGCCACAACGCATTGCCCACGAGTCGCTTCTTAAGCAGCAGGAAATTATGGAGATGACCAATATCGACCGACTGACACTTTTTGTGACGGCAAGTTGCGAGGTGGGTCGTTACGACAATCCTGATATTGTGTCGTTTGGCGAGAAGCTTGTGACCAATCCCGTGGGGGCTGCCATTGCTGCTTTGACAACCACGCGCGTGGTTCACAATGCAGAGAACTATAAATTGTGTTTGAACCTCTATGGGCAGAAACTGACGTCGGAGACGAGGCTCGGCGATTTGGTGACGCATGCAAAGAACGCAACTGGCATAGCGCAGGGGCTGAACATGCGCAAGTTCACATTGCTTGGCGACCCGGCGCTCCGTTTGATTCATCCCGACAATAACAATCTGTTTGTCACAAAGATAAACGGCAAGCCAGTCGCAACGGCGCTTTCAGACACCATTCATGCCATCGACACGGTTACCATTGAGGGTTATGCCTGCGATGCCGATGGCAACGTGTTGTCGGGCAACGGAATTCTGTATTTGACGGTGTTCGACAAAGCGGCCACTTTATCGACTCGCGGCAACGACTCAAAATCGCCTGTTATTGATTTTGAAGCTAATACGAGCGTTCTCTACCAAGGCAAGGCCTCAATTACTGACGGATTTTTCAATTTCAGCTTCATAATGCCCAAGGACATCAACTTCTCGTATGGCCGAGGACGAATCAGCCTCTATGCGGTGGTGGATTCGGCCGATGCGACGGGTTGCTCTGATGCCATTTTCATCGGCGGAACGCCCGCAAATGCGAGAATCTTGGATTTTGATGGGCCAGAAATCAGTCTGTATCTTACTGACACCATTTTCGGTGACGGTTCCATCGCAAGCAGCAACCCAGTGTTTATCGCCCGTTTGTCTGACGAGTCGGGAATCAATACCACGGGCAACGGAATTGGGCACGATATTACGGCGGTTCTTGATGGTGACCAGTCAACCACGATTGTGCTGAATAGTTTCTACGAAGGATATATTGACCAGTATAATTCAGGTGAGGTGCGTTTCCGTCTCGATGGGCTCGAGGACGGCGAGCACACGCTCACATTCAAGGCTTGGGACATCTATAACAATCCGTCGGAGACTGAAATCAGCTTTGTTGTGGCAAACGGCAATTCGCCGCAGATGGGTGACGTTTACAACTATCCAAATCCGGCTGCGACCGAGACTTATTTCGTTGTCAATCACAATCAAACTGACGGCGATGTGGATATCACAATTACTATTGCCGACCCGATGGGGCGGAAAATCGCTGAAATCAAAGAACGCAGAGGCGTGGGCGAATCGTCGGTCATTCATTGGCAGTGCATGAAAGGCGGACGACAGCTGCCCAACGGTGTCTATATCTATACCGTTGAAATCGACGGCCACGCAGGCAAATGTTGCAAATCGGGCAAATTGGTTATTGCAAGGCAATAATCGGCGCAAAAAATAGTTTCTATATTTGCACGCAAAATTTTAGGTATGAAGAGAAAAGTTTTTTTATCAGTAGTTGCTATAGCTTGTTCGCTGGGCTTGAAAGCACAAAACGGACCGAATTATAACGAGACACTTGGCCAGGACAAGGCCAACGCCATCAACTCGGCCGTGCCGTTCCTGCGCATTGCTCCCGATTCGCGTTCGGGTGCCATGGGTGATGCTGGAATAGCCTTGTCGCCGGATGCATACGCACAAATCTGGAACTCATCGAAGCTGGCTTTTGTTGAGACTCCGTACGGCGTGGCAATAACCTACGTTCCATGGTTGCGCCAACTCATCAACGATATGAACCTTGCCTATGTTTCAGGTTATTATCAGGTAGATAAGATGCAGACTGTTGGTGGTAGCTTGCGTTATTTCACAATGGGTAATGTGAATTTTTATGACAATAACGGCAACGGAATAGGCAGTTATTCACCTCACGAGATGGCTTTCGACCTGTCGTATAACCGTAAATTGTCTGACAATTTCTCTCTCGGCTTGGCCGGACGATTCATCTATTCGAATTTGACTGGCGGACAAGGCGGTCAGGACAACGAGCCGGTGGAAAGTGGCAAATCTTTCGCTGTCGATATCAACGGCTATTATACTGATAACGTGAAGATTTCGCAATTAGATGGTAGCTGGGCAGCTGGTTTCAGCATCAGCAACCTTGGTTCTAAATTAGGTTACTCGGCTGATACAAAGCATTTTATTCCGACCAATTTGGGCGTGGGTGGTGCTTTGACCGTGAATCTCGATAGGTACAACAAAATCACTGGAACAGCTGATTTTAACAAGTTGCTCATCCCAACTCCGCCAATTTACGAACCTGACCCAGCGACAGGCGAGCGTAGGATTGCTAAAGGAAAGAGCGAGGATGTGGGCATTATTCAAGGTGTGTTCCAGTCGTTCGGCGATGCTCCTGACGGATTCAGCGAGGAGATGAAGGAGATTACCGTTTCGCTTGGCGCCGAATATTGGTACGCCAACCAGTTTGCAGCTCGTTTAGGTTATTTCTACGAGAATGCAAAGAAAGGTAACCGTAAATATTTCACCGCTGGTGTTGGCTTGAAGATGAAGGTTTTAGGCCTTGATTTCTCGTATCTGATTCCTGCAGGAAACTTCTCGAACAGCCCGTTGAAAAACACTTGGCGATTCTCGCTCATAATGGATTTTGAGGATATTGCCGGCAAGTAGGATAGGCACGGGTTTCGAAAACACAAGGGAACGGAATTTTGTTTCAGTTCCCTTTTTTTAATTAAAACGACTAAATAACAAACAGATATGAAGATTAGAGTAGGTTTCGGGTTGGATGTTCACCAACTCACTGAAGGGCGCAAGATGGTTGTGGGCGGCATTGAAGTTCCGCACACCAAGGGCCCGCTTGGCCATTCTGACGGCGACACACTCATTCACGCCATTTGCGATGCCTTGCTTGGCGCTGCCAACATGCGCGACATCGGCTACCATTTCCCCGATACATCGGCTTCTTATGAGAACATCGACAGCAAAATCTTACTGAAAAAAACGGTCGCTTTGATTGCCGAAAAGGGTTACACAATTGGCAATATCGATTCAACCATCTGTCTGCAACGGCCTAAAATCAAAGACTTTATACCGAAAATGCAGCAGTGTCTGGCGGAAGTTTGCGGCATTAGCACTGATGACATTTCAATCAAGGCCACCACAACCGAAAAACTCGGTTTCGAAGGTCGCGAAGAGGGAATGTCGGCCTACGCAGTAGTGCTGATACAGAAGGATTGACAGTTTTGAGTTAGGATTTAGGAATTAGGAGTTAGAATTCTAACGTATTCAATCCTTCAATTATTTCCCAAAGTGATAGTGCGGGCCGAAGCGCTCGAAAGCTGCGCGGTCCAAATCTTCTTGCACACTCGGATGTGCAACGCTGGTAATCAGTTTTGCGCGCTCCTGCATGGTGCGTCCGTAGAGGTTCACTGCGCCAAACTCGGTCACAAACCAGTGGATGTGGAACCGCGTGGTAACCACGCTTGCGCCTGGTGTCAGAGTCGGCACAATCTTGCTCACGCCTTTTTTGGTCATCGATGGCATGGCAATAATGGCCTTTCCACCCTTCGCCCTTGACGCGCCATAGATGAAATCGATTTGGCCGCCTGCGCCAGAGAATTGTTTGGTACCGATAGAGTCAGCGCAAACCTGACCTGTCAGGTCAATCTCGATGGCCGAGTTGATGGCGGTCATCTTTGGCTGCTGCGCAATGATGAATGGGTCGTTGGTATAGGCCACGTCCTGCATCAGCACTTGAGGGTTGTTGTCGACAAATTTGTAGACGTTGTTGGTACCGAGCAAGAAGGTCGATACAATCTTGCCGCGGTCGAGAGCCTTGTTTGCACCAGTGATAACGTCTTTCTCGACAAGCCTTAGTACGCCGTCGGCAAACATTTCGGTGTGGATTCCGAGGTTTTTGTGGTTGCCAAGGCAGGCCAGAGTAGCGTTTGGCAGTGATCCGATGCCAAGTTGCAGGCAGGCACCGTCGTCAATCAGTTCGGCGCAGTGGCGGCCGATGGCAAGGTCGGTCTCGCTGGGCTCCTCGTAGAATTTCTCGATGAGCGGCGAGTCATCCTGCACAAATATATTTATGCGGCTCATGTGAATCATTGCCTGACCGAAAGCTCGCGGTGCATTTTTATTGACAACAGCAATCACACAGTCGGCAACTTCCATGGCAGCCAGACATGCGTCGACCGATGCGCCGAGCGATACAAATCCATGCTCGTCAGGCGGGCAGACCTGAATCATTGCCACGTTGCAGGGCAGATAGCCTTCGCGGTAGAGCCGTGCGGCTTCGCCAAGGAACACGGGAATGTAGTCGGCATAGCCTGCTTGCACGTTCTTGCGAGTATTTGCGCCCACAAAAAAGCCGTCGTGCTGGAACACGCCTTCGAACTCAGGCGCCGAGTAGGGAGCCTCGCCTTCGGTGTGGAAATGGTGGATATGAACATCTTTCAACTCGCCAGCGCGTCCGCGGTCGCACATGGCCTTTATCAGCACCTGCGGCGCATTGCCGATGGCGCTCAAATGCACGTGGTCGCCCGATTTGATGACCTTGACAGCCTCTGCTGCCGAAACGAAATTGATTTTGGTATTATTATTCATATCGCACGAATTATTATTCATTTAAAATCGACCGCAAAAGTATATTTTTCTTTTAAATATATAGTCCATTGTAATTATTTTTCTTTTGAGTCATCTGCCGAATGTAATCTATTGTGTTACAGTTGATAATGAGTTATGGGTTCTTCCCCGTTCAAAAACAAAAAAGTGATGCGGTCGAAACCACATCACTTTGTGCTTTTCTACTATCGAATTGAATTTACCTATTCGATTTTCGAACTGATTATTTCGCCACTGTTAATTGTCAGATAGAAAGTAAAGCAATAATACGCGCCCGTTGCATCTTCTTCATGCCGTATTGCAGTCAGTTTTGCATCGGGGTGCTGCAACAAATAATCGTTTTTGTCGGCAATTGCCGATTCTGGCAAATTGGTGTTGATGTCGAGCGGATACCATGTTTTAACCCATGATAATTTGTTGCTGTCATCCTTATAAATGACCACGTGCTTAACATTTTTCTCGTGGCTGATGAACACAACCACATTCCTTCCGTCGTAGGTCGAGCCAAGGATTTTAGCATCGGAATATTTGCTTTGCGCGAATTGGATAAATTCAGTATGGTCATAGGGAACAATCTTTACCGGGTCACAAAGCTGGTAGTCGTTGTACGATAGCAGAGTACCGTCTTCGGCTATAATTATATTGTTGGCGTAATTATTTATGTCACCCATTCCGAAGTTGTATGTACCTACGAAAGCAAATTGGTATTGCTTCTGCTCTATGCCACTTTTTGAATCTTCGAAAATATGCTCGAAAATTTGGGTTTCCGGGATTCCGAGTTTTGAAAATGTGTCATAGACTTTTTCCGGTATCAAACCAAAATCCGCATCCAGAGTTATGTTTTTTCTGTTCGACAGCCACTTGCCATTTTTATAGTATGCCATGTTCGAGAGACCGTCTTTGTCTGTAAAAGTGACTTGCGCCACCTCATGTTGCTCATTTTGAGCGAAGTAATGGTCAATTTTCGCATCTGGATAGCGAGTAGAAAAGTCACCCTGAATATTTTCGGGAAGGTCTTTCAGATGTGAGTCGTCTGTATTGTCGTCGTTGTTTTTATCGCAGGCGATAATCGTAGTCGCCATTAAGGCGCAGGTAAGAAATGCTTTTAGTGTTTTCATGATTTTGTTTTTATGTGTTTTGTTCACAAAGGTAACAAATAGGGAAAGAGTCCCAAGACAAATCCTGCGACTCTTTCCCTCTGGATTCACTATCTGCTTAAAATGCTTGTAAATTACAGATTAAAAGCACTTTTAACAATGTCTACGTAATCGAGTTTTTCCCAGGTGAAGAGTTCCACGGTGAGCTCGCGGCGGCCCATATAAGGCGACTCAAACACTTTGGTGACAGTCTTCGGCTCGCGGCCCATGTGTCCGTACGATGCGGTCTCCTCGTAGATGGGGTTGCGCAGTTTCAGTCGGTCTT
This sequence comes from Salinivirgaceae bacterium, assembly GCA_017645945.1. Taxonomy (GTDB): domain Bacteria; phylum Bacteroidota; class Bacteroidia; order Bacteroidales; family SZUA-534; genus RUG13583. The sequence continues at coordinate 147,480 of JAGCNL010000076.1, read as the reverse complement.
CGATGGCTGCCGGGCGAAGGTCGAAAATCTCGGCCACTTTTTTGGCAATCTCGCCGTCGGTCATCTTCACCTTCGATGTGCCGTAGGTGTTCACAAACACGCCCACCGGCTTTGCAACGCCAATTGCGTATGCCACCTGTACCAGCATTTCTGAAGCAACGCCTGCAGCAACCATATTTTTTGCAATGTGGCGTGCTGCGTAGGCTGCCGAACGGTCAATCTTTGATGGGTCTTTGCCCGAGAAAGCGCCACCGCCGTGTGCGCCGCGGCCTCCGTAGGTGTCAACAATAATCTTACGTCCGGTCAGGCCGGTATCGCCGTGGGGGCCGCCAATCACAAACTTGCCCGTGGGGTTCACGTGCAGGGTGAAGGTTCCGTCGAACAGTTTCTGAACGCGGGTCGGCAGTTTGGCCACGGTGCGCGGAATCAAAATGTCTTTCACATCCTGCTTGATTTTGGCAAGCATCGGCTCGTCGGCATCGAACTCGTCGTGCTGTGTCGAAACAACAATGGTATCAATACGTTTCGGCTGATTGTTGTCGTCGTACTCAATTGTCACCTGACTTTTTGCGTCGGGGCGCAGATAGGTCATCACCTTGCCCTCGCGGCGGATGGCAGCCAACTCAATCAGCAGGCTGTGAGCCAGTTCGAGTGGAAGCGGCATATAGTTGTCAGTCTCTGAGCAAGCGTAACCGAACATCATTCCCTGGTCGCCAGCGCCCTGGTCCATGTGGTTGGCGCGGTCAACACCACGGTTGATGTCAGCCGACTGTTCATGAATTGCAGAGAGCACGCCGCACGAGTCGCCCTCGAAACGATACTCGCCCTTGGTGTAGCCAATGCGGTTGATGACGCGGCGCGCAACTTCCTGAACATCAATGTATGCGTCGCTGCGGACCTCGCCTGCCAGCACCACCTGTCCGGTAGTTACAAGTGTCTCGCAAGCCACTTTCGATTTGGGGTCGAAAGCCAGAAAGCGGTCAACAAGCGCGTCTGAAATTTGGTCGGCAACTTTGTCAGGATGTCCTTCCGAAACCGACTCTGAAGTAAATAAGTAACCCATATCTAAATAGTTTTAAATTAGAAACTTAACTGATGGGAAAAATCGGGGAAGGTGCAATTGAAAAGCGTGCTTTAGCATTTTTTTCTGTGGTTGCAATCAACTCAAATCTTTCCACAACGGCCGCAAAGGTAATAACACTAACGAAATTTCCGCGGAGGTTTCGTGTAAAAATTTCATATGTTTTTTATGGATTGTCTGCTTTTATTTAAAAACATGGAAATTATCTCTCATAGTGGCAATCGAATGGTGCAGTAAACAATTAGTTCCTCATTCACGCATCTTCAATTAAAATCTAACTTCAAAAAATATTTCAACTCATAGTCTGCTTTTATATGTACTTTTGAGTAGTCAATAAATGGATAGAGTAATTGTAAAAAAGTTCAGAATACCAATTCGTTTGAAAATATGAAATGGAAACACATTGCTACATTATTGTTTGCATTAACCCTAACCTTACAGGTTTGGGGCCAAACTACATTTATCGTTGATAATCTGAAGTATACTGTCATCGACACCATAAAACACGAAGTTTCAGTTGGCCGTATATACGAGGATGAGCATCCTTCGGGTGAATTAACTATTCCTTCAATAGTGGAAAACGAAGGCGTAGCTTATATGGTTACAAGTATCGATAATGGTGCGTTCCTTGATTGCGACAGTTTGGAATCAGTAATTATACCTACTACAGTAACAAGCATTGGGCAAATAGCGTTTTCTGATTGCAACAACTTGACGAATGTTTTTATTCCGAATTCTGTTACAGAAATAGGAGAGTGCGCATTCCAAAACTGTGATAGACTGACATCGGTAATTATTCCTGATGATGTTACAAAAATTAGTATGGGTGTGTTTTATGAATGCGGAGGTCTAACATCAATAACCATTCCTAATTCGGTTACAAGCATTGAGCGTGCAGCGTTTTACAATTGTGGAAGTCTGACTTCAATTAAAATCCCGAATTCGGTGACAAGTATTGGGGAATCTGCGTTCGAGGGTTGCGATGCACTTACATCAATAAATATTCCCAATTCCATAACAAACCTTGGAAACAGAGCGTTCGCTTATTGTAGGAGTCTGACTTCGGTTGCAATTCCAAGTTCACTTACAAGCATTGGTGGTGGTGCATTTTCATGTTGCAGTAGCCTGAGCTCTGTATATATTCCCAATTCTGTTACAAGCATAGGAGGTGGGGCGTTTAGTAGTTGTGGAATAACGTCTTTTATTATTCCAAATTCGATTACAAGCATCGGTGGAGGTGCGTTTGGTGATTGCGATTTGACTTATGTTTTTATTCCGAGTACTGTCACTCAAATAGGAGATTTTGCATTCGGAGGCGAAAACCTGACTATTTATTGTGAAGCAAGTTCTCAACCAAAAGGATGGAGTATTTATTGGAACTCTAAAAACTATGGGGAATTTCCAGTGGTTTGGGGGCAAACCCAGTCCGCCCTCCCCGCCACAAACAACGACTCTATAAATAAATTCATTATTTTCATCAATGACTGTTTGAAGTATGTTGTAACAGATGCAGAAAAAAACGAAGTTGAGGTTAGTAACCCGAATGGAACCAAATTCAAAGGAAATCTAATAATTCCCTCAACAGTACAAAATGAGGGGAAAACTTATACGGTAACTAGTATACCCCAATATGCATTTTCTGATTGTCGAGAAATGACTTCTGTGTTCATTCCTAATTCGGTAAATAGCATTGGCATGAATGCATTTAAAAATTGCATTGGGCTGACTAAGGCTGATTTTGCAAGCATTGGGAGTATATGTAGAATGCAATTTGACGGTTGTTTTGCTAATCCATTGTACTACGCTCATCATTTATACATAAATGGAGTTGAGATTGCTGAATTAGTAATACCTGATTCGGTTACAAGCATTGGCAACTATGCTTTTTACAATAGTAGAGGTTTGACTTCGGTTTCCATACCTAATTCAGTTACAACAATTGGTGACGAAGCCTTTTTTGGGTGTGGAGACTTGACTTTGGTCTCCATACCTAATTCGATTACCAGTATTGGCAAATATGTCTTCTCGGGTTGTGATAATATTGAATGCAATGAATATGACAGTGCTTTGTATTTAGGTAATACCGACAATCCATATTTCCTATTGTATGAAGCAAAGACAAAACAAATAACAACTTGTGAGGTGAATGAACATTGTAAAATTATTTATAACGAAGCGTTTAAAAATAGCTTCCTGCAAAAAGTGACCATTCCCAAATCTGTTGCAATCATTGGAAATGAAGCATTCAGAAATTGCGGTATTGTGGAAATAGACATTCCTAATTCGGTCAAAAGTATTGGTGAGGGTGCTTTCTTCTTTTGTATAGATTTGGTTTCTGTAAATATCCCTGATTCAATAACAAATATTGCGGACAAAACATGGTGGGGATGTAGTGACTTAAAAACGGCAGATATTCCGAATTCTGTTGTATCTATTGGTAATGAAGTGTTTATGGGGTGTGTGAGCCTTGAGTCGATAAACATTCCCGGCTCGGTTATTAGCATCGGGAATGAAGCGTTTGACAATTGCTCAAATCTTGTATCGTTAACTATTCCTAATTCGGTTAAAACAATAGGGACGAATGCTTTTCGAGGTTGTGCTTTAACTTCGATAACCATACCTAATTCAGTCACAACAATTGCACCCGGCACATTTTCAGATTGCATATTCTTAGCATCGGTTAATATACCAAATTCTGTTACCAGTATTGGTATCGGCGCATTTAGTAATTGTTTGGGACTGACTTCGCTGGAAATACCTAATTCTGTTACCAATATCGGCAATTATGCGTTTGATGGTTGCTCAAATTTAATTTCAATTAACATCCCTAATTCGTTAAAAAACATCGGAGCACAAGTGTTCAAATCTTGCTATGCTCTGACGTCGATTGCAATTCCCCAATCCGTTATTTCTATTGGAGACTATGCGTTTTATGATTGTGGCAGATTGACTTCACTGGAAATACCAGATTCAGTTAACAATATCGGTGAATATGCGTTTTGTGGGTGCTCCAATTTAACTTCAATTATCATTCCTAATTCAGTAACATCCATTGGAAACTATGCATTTGGTGATTGTAGTAATGCAACTATATATTGCGAAGCAAGTTCTAAACCCGAGAACTGGGATAAGAAATGGAACGCTGGCTGGGATGAAAACAAGTGCCCTGTGGTTTGGGGGTACGATGGTAACATTCCTGAAAATAATACTGCCACTGCCGAATCCGTTCCGGGCACTTATGGTGCGGCGGTTTACGCACATGGCAACACTATCATTGTCGAGAATGCCACTGCCGAAATTAGTGTTTATGATGCAATGGGACGGCAGGTTTGCAGTGACATTGCACGTGGTGTTCATACGGAAATCCATGTAAACACTGCAGGTCTTTACATTGTCATGGTTGGCAAAGAGTCGAAACGGATTGTGATAAATAATTGATTAAAACACGTAGAGGCACTATATTAATTGCGAGTCTCTACAAACCAAATTATAATATTCCCACCCTTGCCTTATTTCTTCTGTTATTATCGCTATTTCTATTCCCTATAACAAATAAACGTGTTCCACTGAAGTCAGTTGCTTCAGCTGCAATTGTGCCATTGCACTTTCAACTTTCACTTTATATTTGTGTCCACAAAAAGAACAAGCAAAATGGACGCTGAAAAACAACACAGGTTCGACTTGCGCTATCTGCAGATGGCGCGTATCTGGGCAGAAAACTCTTACTGCGTTCGCCGCAAGGTGGGAGCCATCCTGGTCAAGGACCAGATGATAATCTCTGACGGCTACAACGGCACGCCTTCGGGTTTTGAGAACTGCTGCGAGATTGACGAGAACACCACCAAGCCTTATGTGCTGCACGCCGAAGCCAATGCCATCACCAAAGTGGCCAAATCGAACAACAGTAGTCTTGGTGCAACGCTCTACGTCACCGCGTCGCCTTGTATGGAATGCGCCAAACTCATCATCCAGTCTGGCATCAAACGGGTGGTTTTTTCTGATAACTACCGCATCCAGGACGGCATTGAACTGCTCAAGCGTGCCGGCATTGAAATTGTTCAGGTTGAGGTTGAATAAATTGCATAATATGAATAAGTTAGTTAAAATATGGCTGCCGCTTCTGCTTGCTGTGGCGTTTGTTTTCGGAATGTTTGTCGAGAGCAACATCATGCATCGCGGAAACGTGCAAACAATTATAAATCAGCGTCGTGGCAGCAAAATCGATTATCTGATTGGCAACATCCGTCAGAATTACGTTGACACGGTTGACGTGGCCGAGCTTGAAGAAAAAGCCGCCATCAGTCTGCTCAAAGACCTTGATCCGCACTCAACCTACATTTCGCCCGAAGAATTTGCCGAGATGAACGAGCCGCTCGAAGGCAATTTCGACGGCATCGGTGTGCAGTTCAACATTCAGAAGGACACCGTTTATATTGTTGCGGTGATTGCCGGAGGCCCGTCGGAAAAGGTGGGGCTTCGCGCCGGTGACCGCATTGTGACGGTCGACGACTCGCTGATTGCGGGCATCGGCATTGTCAACAACGATGTGATGCGGCTTCTGCGCGGCCCGAAAGGCACAAAAGTGCGTGTGGGAATTGCACGACGCGGTGAGCCTAATCTGGTTCCGTTCGAGATTACGCGCGGTCAGATTCCGCTCTACAGCATTGACGTGTCGTATATGCTTAACAGCCGCACGGGCTACATCAAACTGTCGAAGTTCGCGCGCACAACGCATAAGGAATTCCAGGAGGCCATTGCCAAACTGAAGGCGCAGGGGATGCAGAATCTGATTTTCGACCTTCGTGGAAACGGTGGCGGCTATATGGACGCGGCCATCAACGTGGTTGACGAGTTCCTGCCCAACGGCAGCTTGATAGTTTACACCGAAGGTGCGCACCGCGACAGGGCTGAGTTCCATGCATCGTTCCGCCAGTCGTGCAAAGACTTGAAACTGGCCATTCTGATTGACGAGTTTTCGGCATCGGCAAGCGAGATTACCGCCGGGGCCATCCAGGACAACGACCGAGGCATCATCGTCGGTCGCCGCTCGTTCGGCAAAGGCCTTGTGCAAGAGCCGATTATGTTCCCCGACAACTCATCGGTGCGGCTCACCATCGCCCGCTACTACACACCATCGGGGCGCTGCATTCAAAAGCCTTATAAACAGAGTGACGAGGATTATTATGCCGACCTTGAGAACCGCTACGAGCGTGGCGAGTTTATGGAACGCGACAGCATAAAAATCGCCGATTCAACCGAATATTTCACCACTGGCGGACGTGTGGTTTATGGTGGCGGTGGCATCATGCCCGATGTGTTCATCCCAGCTGACACCACTGGAGGCTCGGCTTATTATAGCAAGATTTCGCGCAAGGGCTGTGAGTATCAGTTCTGCCTCGAGTACACTGACCGCAATCGAGCCGCGATGTCGAATCTGAAAAAGGCCGACGAGTTTGTGAAATATCTGAAGGCGCAAAATATTTTCGATCAGTTTGTAGCTTACGCCGAAACTCAGGGTATCAAGCGCGATGAGAAGGGAATCCGCAAGTCGCGTGAGGTGATTGAAACGCAGATTATGGCGCTCATCGCCCGCAACATGATTGACGACAACGGCTTTTATCCAATCATGCACCGCATCGACAAAACGCTTAAGCAAAGTATTGATATAGTTGAAAATAAATCACTTAAAAATTTATAATAATGGATAATAAATTTCCTGCATACAAAGTTGCAGACATCAATTTAGCCGATTTCGGACGGAAAGAAATCGACCTTGCCGAACATGAGATGCCCGGTCTGATGGCTCTCCGCGCAAAATATGGCGACAAGAAGCCGCTCAAAGGCGCACGCATCACGGGCTCGCTCCATATGACAATCCAAACGGCAGTGTTAATCAAGACTTTACACGCGCTGGGTGCCGAAGTTCGTTGGGCAAGCTGCAACATCTTCTCAACTCAAGACCACGCTGCGGCAGCCATTGCCGACATGGGAATTCCAGTGTTCGCGTGGAAGGGCGAGAGCCTTGCCGACTACTGGTGGTGTACCCGCGCAGCCCTCACTTTTGATGGCGGCAAAGGTCCGAACCTGATTGTTGACGACGGCGGCGACGCAACGCTGATGATTCACAAAGGCGTTGAGGCCGAAAAAAATCCGGCTATTCTTGATGCCAAAGTGACCGCTGCCGACGAAGCTGAATTGCTGAAATGTCTGAAACAGACTCTAGCCGACGACAACCAGTTCTGGACTCGCATGGTGAAAGAGATTCGCGGTGTGAGCGAGGAGACAACCACTGGCGTTCACCGTCTCTATCAGATGATGGAGCAGAAAAAGCTGATGTTCCCAGCATTCAACGTCAACGACTCAGTTACAAAATCGAAGTTCGACAACCTCTACGGCTGCCGCGAGAGCCTTGCCGACGGCATCAAACGTGCCACCGACATCATGATTGCTGGCAAGATTGTGGTTGTGTGCGGATACGGCGATGTGGGTAAAGGATGTGCCCGCAGCATGCGCAGCTACGGCGCTCGCGTGCTTGTGACTGAAATCGACCCGATATGTGCTCTGCAGGCATCAATGGAAGGTTTCGAGGTTACAACCGTTGAGGACGCTCTGCCCGAAGGCGACATCTACGTTACCACCACTGGCAACTGCGATATCATCCGCATCGACCATATGGAGAAGATGAAAGACCAGGCCATTGTTTGCAACATCGGCCACTTCGACAACGAGATACAGGTTGCCCAGCTTGAGGCTTTCCCTGGCATACGCCGCGAGAACATCAAGCCGCAGGTCGACCGTTACCACTTCCCCGACGGGCACTCAATCATTCTGCTTGCCGAAGGCCGTCTGGTGAATCTTGGCTGCGCTACTGGCCACCCGTCGTTTGTGATGAGCAACTCGTTCACCAACCAAACGCTGGCGCAGATGGAACTGTGGTCGAAGAAGTACGAGGTTGGCGTTTACCGCTTGCCCAAACATCTCGACGAGGAGGTTGCCCGCTTGCATTTGGAGCACGTTGGCGCAAAACTCACCATCCTCACTGACAAGCAGGCTGCCTACATCGGAGTTTCAAAAGAAGGTCCGTTCAAGGCTGAGCACTATAGGTACTAATGAATGATAGAATAATTGTAAATGAAAATCCCGATGACGCATGCCATCGGGATTTTTTATTATTCGCTTAAGGTCCAATCTTAATGCAGCTCCATTGAAATATACTCCTCAGGGGAGAGAACTTTGATGGATGAATCTTGTTCAATGTGGTAATCCTTCACATTGAAGGTGATTAAAAACTGGCAACCAGCACGTTGCGCGAGTTGATGTTGGCAAGAATCTTCAAGGTCGGTAAATTTCTCATCGGTAATACCACGAAGCAATGATGTATTGTCATGTTCGGCCACTGAAAAGTTTTGCAAAAGTCTTTGCATAACCGAACGTATCATTTTAATTCTCACATCTTTATCAAGGAGTAGTTCCTTTTTCAGAAATTTGTCGATGACATATAGTATTGTATAAAATCCACCAACTGACATCAACTTCTGATGGCCTTGATTTTGTAACTTATCAAACAGTTTGTCAACAATTTCCGCGCGTTCGCGCTCCATTGTATATTCAAGAATGACGTTGGTGTCGATAAAAACTTTCATACGCCGTACTTCTCGGTGATGTATTCATCGTAAAGTTCTTCGGACGATGATTTCGACATTGACATTATGCCACGAAGGTCTTTCAAGCCACCTTTTGCTGTGCCTGAGGCTAATTTTTGAAGTTTTTTAGCAGCTTGGTTTTCGGTATGTTCCTTCGTTTTCCGTTCGGCAACCTCGTTATAGTGCCTAATGGCAGCCTCCATCTCTTTTTGCATCCATTCGCGCATAGTCTCGTTGCTCGTAAAGTGCGAACTGAACGTATTAACTAACTGGTCATCAAGCGATATGGTATAACTGCACATAAAACTCGTTTTTTATTTTTTGTAAAGATAGAGATTTTGGTAAAACAAGGGCTATTAACTGATTAAAATCAATAAAAAAGGGCGAATAACCATTCGCCCCTTTATGATATTTGAACTCTAAATCTTTTTTAGAACTCTGCATTTTTCGGTGTGCGAGGGAACGGAATCACATCGCGGATGTTGGCCATTCCGGTAACGAACAGCATCAGGCGCTCGAAGCCCAGACCGAAGCCGGCGTGCGGGCAAGAACCATATTTGCGGGTGTCGAGATACCACTCGTAGCCGTCGGTTTTCATATTGAGCTCGTTCATACGGGCCAGCAGTTTGTCGTAGTCTTCCTCACGCACGCTGCCGCCGATGATTTCACCAATCTGCGGGAACAGAACGTCGGTGCCCTGAACGGTTTTCCCATCATCGTTCTGCTTCATATAGAATGATTTAATCTCTTTCGGATAGTCAATCATAATGACTGGTTTTTTGAAGTGCTCTTCAACCAGGAAGCGCTCGTGCTCGCTGGCAAGGTCGCAGCCCCAGTAAACCGGGAACTCGAACTTGTGGCCTTTGGCAATGGCGTCTTCGAGAATCTTAATTCCTTCGGTATAAGGCAGATGAATGAATTCGGTATTGATTACAGAGTTGAGTCTTTCGAGCAGACTCTTGTCAATCATCTTGTTAAGGAATGCAAGGTCGTCCTGGCAGTTGTCAAGCGCCCATTTCACGCAGTATTTAATGAATTCCTCCTCAAGAGCCATCAGGTCGTCGATATCGTAGAAAGCCATTTCAGGTTCAATCATCCAGAACTCGGCCAAGTGGCGCGGGGTGTTCGAGTTTTCGGCGCGGAATGTCGGGCCGAAGGTGTAGATTGCGCCAAGTGCGGTGGCGGCCAACTCGCCTTCGAGCTGTCCCGAAACGGTCAGGCTTGTCTGCTTGCCAAAGAAATCGTCGGTGTAGATTATCTTGCCGTTTTCGTCTTTCTGCAGGTCGTAAAGGTTTTTGGTCGTTACCTGGAACATCTGGCCGGCACCTTCGCAGTCGCTTGCAGTGATGAGCGGCGAGTGGAAATAGACGAAACCTTTGTCGTGGAAGAACTTATGGATGGCGATGGCCATATTGTGACGGATGCGGAACACGGCGCCGAAAGTGTTTGTACGCAGACGCAAGTGGGCGTACTGGCGCATATATTCCATTGTCTGGCCCTTTTTCTGCATCGGGTAATCCTGCGGGCAAGCGCCAAAGAGTTTTATCTCTTTTGCTTGAATTTCAACACTTTGTCCTGCACCAACGCTCTGAACAAGTTTTCCGGTAACGCTCAGGCAGGCGCCGGTGGTTATCTGTTTCAAAAGTTCCTCGTCGAAGTTCACCACATCGGCAACAATCTGCACGTTGTTGATGGTCGAGCCATCGTTCAGGGCGATGAAAACCACGGTTTTGCTGTCGCGCTTTGTGCGCACCCAACCCATTACAACTACTTCAGTGTCAACCTTTCCCGATTTCAGGACGTCAACAATTTTTGTCCTTTTCTGCATAGTATTTTGTCTTTTTTCGTTTCAAATTTTACGGCCGCGAATTTATTCTAAATTTTTGATGTGGCGCACGCGATTGGCTCATTATCGGGAAAATGCGTAAGGGCGCATGGCGGAATCAGTCGGAATCTTTTTCCAAGAAATATTGAAATGTCATCGCGAAAAAGATTCATAATGTTAATTTCGTGGCATAAAATCAGTAACAGTTATGAAGAAAGCATTAAAAATCATATCGTTATGCATACTTGGGCTGATTGTGGCCCTGGGTTTGTGCGTTTGGAACATGTTCGGTTCGCTTGTCAAGGGCGCGATGTCGGTCGAAAAGTTGGACGACGGGCTTTATTATATGGAGTTTTCCGGCGATGACGGGTTCGATGAGTTGATGGCCAACGGCGGAGTGAAGGATTCCGATGAGCTGATGGAGTACATCGCAAAATTCATGTCGAAAGGCTACTACACGCTGCCAGCATCGGTTGACTCAACTGACTTTGGCTGCTCAACGCTGACAGTCAGCACACCTGACAATAACGTGCTGATGGGCAGGAATTTCGACTTCCCCTCGGCCACCGCAATGATTCTTCACACCACGCCCAAACGCGGTTACGAGAACATCTCCACCTTCAATATGGAGTTTTATGGTTTTGGCGACGAATGGCTGCCCGAGGGTTTTCAGAATCAGTTTTTGGCGCTCAGCGGATTGTTCCTTGCGCTCGATGGCATCAACGAGAAAGGCTTTGCCATTGCCGATTTGATGGCTGGCGATAATGTTGAAACTCACCAAAATACGGGTAAGCCATCGTTGACAACCACATCAGCCATAGCCTATCTTCTCAAAAATGCAGCTTCAGTTGATGAGGCCATTGATTTGCTTGGGAAAATCGACATGCATTCTGATATCGGTGCGGCTCACCATTACGCAATGTCCGATGCGTCGGGCAAGAGTGTTGTGGTGGAATATGTAGATAATCAGATGGTTGTGACCGAAACGCACGCTGTCACCAACCACTATCTGTGCCAACAAAAACATAACGCGGGTTTGATTGCCGGCGACCATCGTTACGAGCAGCTTTGTCATTTCTACGACAGTGCCAATGGCGTCATGGACAAGCAGCAGCTGAATGATGCGGTGTTTTCAGTTGCGCAGCAGCCTTGGGGCGAAAACTTTGTCGGCGGCACTCAGTGGACAATTATTATGAACCTGACCGAGCATTCGGCAACATATTATTGGCGTAGAAATTTCGATAAGCCGTTCAGTTTCAGGCTGAAGCGATAGGAGAGTGCCCCTCAAAAAATCTTCCCTGCCAAGTGTCGCGCTGCTCCAATTCCTTGTCAATCAGCGCCACAACTTCAAAATTCTTCATGCGGTTCCAGCGTGGGGCAATCACTTTTTCGGCGGGCGAGACGCTCACAAAGCGCTCAACCACAATGTCGGGCGAGAGGTGCTCAAGAAAACTCACCACAGTGGAGATGTAGTCATTGAGCGTGAAGGGGCTGACGAAATCAGGATTCTTTTGGCAGATGGCGGCTAATTGCGTGCCGCTGATTATCTGTAACTGATGCAGTTTCAGTGTTTTCAATGGCAATGCCGACACGCGCCGCGCGTGTTCAAGATAGTCGGCTGCCGTTTCGCCAGGAAGGCCTAGAATGAGGTGGGCGCCCGTTTGCAAACCATGGCTTGCGCACATTTCGGAGGCTTTCACCGAGTCAGCCCAGGTGTGGTGGCGGTTGATGAGTTCCAGAGTGCGGTCGGAGGTGCTTTCCATTCCAAGTTCGACGGCTACTGGCACAATCTGGTTGATACGTTCCAGCATATCAAGCAGCTCGGTGTTGATGCAGTCGGGGCGGGTGCCGATGATGAGTCCAGCAATGCCATTGCTCACGGCCTCGCGGTAGAGCGCTTCGAGCGTCTCAACGGGAGCGTAAGTGTTTGTATAACTTTGGAAATAAGCAATATACCGCATATCGGGATATTTCCGCGAGAAAAACTCACGGCCTTTGCGTAGTTGCTCGGTGATGTTGTCGGCGGCGTTGCAGTAGGCTGGAGTGAACGCAGTGTTGTCGCAGTAGATGCAGCCGCCCGTGCCTTTGGTGCCGTCGCGGTTGGGGCACGAAAGTCCCACATTGACAGATATTTTCTGCACACGGCCGCCAAACTTGTTCTTTATGAACGACGAATAGTCGTTGAACCGTCGGCTTGTGCCCCATGCAAAAATCTGCTCTTCAGCCATTTACTTTGATTTTTAAAAGCTTGTGCAAAAATACGATTTCGTGCTAACAAACAGGTCGTTTTGTGACACCTAAAATTTAATTGAGGTGGTATTTATGGTCGGTTATAGAACGCCGTATTTCATTTTCAAGCTGGGATTCATCGAATTTTGTATCCCAAAATTCATCTTCCGAAATGTGCTTGTATTTTAGTAGGTAGTCGGTTTTCAATCGGCTTTTGAAGTAATAAAAAGGTCCTTCCCATATTTTCCTCTCAATCTTTAGAGAATCATCGTAATCTTTCTGATTGACAAACAGATTTGTGGCAGTTTCAATATTTGTTGAGGAATTCTCTGATACATATTCGGCAAACCCTTCTTTTTTCCAACTTTCGCAAGCGGCAAATTTTATTATCCCCAATTTTTGCCGTTCATACGTATGCGTAAGTTCATGAGCCAAAACACATTCTATTGGTCTGTTGGAAAAAGAAGGATGAACGGCGGTTACTGTTCCATTTTTAAAATCGACAGGAGCGAATATTATTTGTGACCCAAAAGTTTGGTTGATTGCCAATGTGTTACGCGAACGAAAGAATGTTTTTATGTTGTATTCGGTTCGGCTTGCGCAAAACACAATGTGTAATTTGGCTTTTAAGTCAATTCCTTTCGCTTGCAAAAGGGAATCGCATTTCTCGACAATAGTCAGAATGGTTTCATCCGACACTTTTTCATTCTTATTTACATGGACAATCAGATTGTTTTTATCGAACACGGTTTTTGTACCAATATATGACCACCTAAAAAGAAGAAAAATGAATGCGAAAGCAATGATTATCGGGCAAATGAAATTTTTAAGCCAGTGTTGAATTGTTTTGATTTGGTGGCTGTTGAATTTCATATAAATAGAACTAGTGAGAAGCAGACAATCCTCTCGTTACCAATTGCCAATCATTTGCAGTTCAGACATTATTCCTGCTGAATAAATGTATAGGTAATTGTACCATACTGAATTATAGCCGCATTGGGGTCTGGTGCAAATTTTGCTTTAAGGGCAGATTCTTCCGCTGCTTTGCGTAAAATAGGGTCATTGGTTGTGCTACCTTTTTTTCCAGCCGAGGCGCTTGTTACCTTACCTTCACGGTCAACTTGTATCTCAACCACCACTTTGCCTTCCGACTTACTTTCATATTTTGGCATAGGTGGGGCTGAAACTGACGAACGGCCAAAACTTACTTTGATGCCATTACCACTTCCACCACCTACGCGGTTGGTAGAGTTCGGGTCGCCATTGAGCGAGCCTTGGTTGCCAGGTTTGTTCGAGTCGCCTTCGCCGCTTGTGCCGCCGTTCGGGTTTTTGCCCGCAAACGCACTTTTGGCTTTATTTTGGGCGTCTGCCAACTGCTGTTGCTGGCGCTGCTGTTCCTCTTGTTTTTTGCGCTCTGCTTCTTGAATACGTTGCTGTTCTGCAATGCGCTGACGCTCAAGTTCTTGCTGGCGCTCCAACTCTTGCTGCTGTTCGCGCTCACGCTGGCGCTTCAGTTCGTCGTCTTGTTTTTTCTTCTCGTTTTTCTTTTTCTGCTCAATCACCGCCGATTCCTCAAAGTCTTGATTCATAACTTCTTCCTCGCCCGATTGTTGAGGCGCGGGTTCTGATGGAGCAGGCTCTGACGGAGTGGGCGGGGTTGGAATGTTTTCGGCAACGGCTGGGCGCGGTTCAACCTGTCCCATGCCTTGCTCGGTGTCGCCAAAATTCACAAGCACGCCTTCCTCTTCCTCTGTTGGGTCGTTAATGAATCTCACTAACACCAACATCAAAAGAAACAGGACGCAGAAAATGGCTGTTCCCGCAGTGGCAATCCGTTGTTCTTTGGTGGTTATCATTTCTTTGGACGTGTGGCCAGAATGAGTTTGTATTTGTGGTCTTTTGCAATGTTCATCACCTTCACAACGTGCTCAATGGCAACGCTTTGGTCGGCATGAAGCGAGATGGTCGGCGGCTCGGGATAGTTCTCGGCGGGGCCAACTTTGTTTACCAACGACTGCTCAAGTTGGTCGAAGTTAACATATTGTCCTTCAATGGCATATCGCAGGTCTTTGGTTATCGACACAGTGGTGATTGGCTTGGTTGCCATTGTCTGGTTGTTGCTTTGCGGCAGCAGCAGCTTCAGGGCGTTAGGCGCAATCAGCGTCGATGTCATCATGAAGAAAATCAGCAGCAGAAACACAAGGTCGCTCATCGACGACGACGAAAACTCGCCGCTGACTTTCGAGTGTCGTTTGAGTGCCATAACTGATTAACTTACAGGTTCGTTCAACAGGTCCATAAATTCGGTTGTGCGGGCTTCCATCTCGTTCACCACCTTCTCAACGCGGGTTGCAAGGTAGTTGTGAGCAAAGTAGGCGACAACGCCCACAATCAATCCGGCCACGGTGGTCACCATTGCCACGTAGATGCCGCCTGCCAGCATCGAGACATCGATGTTGTTACCTGCCTGCGACATATTGTAGAATGCCTGAATCATACCAACCACGGTGCCAAGGAAGCCAATCATCGGGCCGCCGCCGGCTGTGGTGGCAAGCAATGGAATGCCTTTCTCAAGTTTCGCCACCTCAATGTTGCCCACGTTCTCGATGGCTGTGTTGATGTCGCCCA
The DNA here is from genome assembly GCA_017645945.1 of Salinivirgaceae bacterium. Taxonomy (GTDB): domain Bacteria; phylum Bacteroidota; class Bacteroidia; order Bacteroidales; family SZUA-534; genus RUG13583. The sequence goes on along the minus strand of JAGCNL010000076.1, from coordinate 132,074 downwards.
GCGGACGTCCCAAGCGGCTGATACCCTTCTCAATCATTCGCACAATCGGGTTGTCGATTGACTGGCACAGGGCAGTTGCCGATTCAATTTTGCCGTCGTGGATGTAGTCTTTGATGCGGTTCATAAAGTTTTCGTCGAGCTTCGAAGCCTTGTTGATGACCAGCAGGCGCTCAATGAAGATGTAAACCGACAGAATGAGCAGTGCGGCCAGCGGAATCATAATCACGCCGCCCTTCAATGTCAGGTCGAGCAGTGATATTGTCGCTTCTGAAGCGGCTTCGGCGGTTTGGGCGGCGGCATCAGCTGCAGCGCCGTTAACCTGAATCTGAAGAAGAGTTGAAAGAATCATTCTTATTAATTTTGATAGTACTTATTTCAAATTACGGTGGCGAAGATAAGAATTTGTGCAATTAGTATCCGATAAAACTTCGTGGGTTACGAACAGTCGGATGTGTGTTATTAGTGTTGGTTTAAGGCTTTGATATTCATTGTATTATCTAGTGTTGAATTTGCGCCGAAACTGGCATTTTTCACAACTTTTTATTGCCGTTTTTCGGCTTCTGAATAACCTTTAACATACCCTTAACTGTTTTTAACCCAGCGTTAACCATAACGCATTGTTCGGGGAAATATTTTTGTATCGTCATCAAAAGACAAGAGGTTATTAAGATTATAGTCACAAATGAAAAAAGGAAGAACAAATGCTGCTCTTCCTTTTTTTATTTAATGTGCTTTTATACAACTATTTCCGCAACTCTTTTACAATTGCCAGAGACTCTTTCACCTTGTTCTCAATGAAGGCCCAGTCGCCTTTTTCAATCACGTCTTTCGGTGTCAGTTGTGAGCCAAGCCCGACGCAAGCCACACCAGCCTTGAACCAGGCTTCGAGGCTCTCGCGTTCAGGTGCCACACCACCCGACGGCATAATGTTCGACCACGGGCACGGTGCTTTGATGGCCTTCACAAACGATGGTCCGCCAACTTCCTTGCCAGGGAAAATCTTCACAATCTCACAGCCTAACTCTTCGGCCAGATTAATTTCCGACAGAGTGCCGCAGCCAGGCAGCCACGCAATCTTGCGGCGGTTGCAAGTCTTTGCCATATCGGGATTGAGCGACGGCGAGACGATGAAGTTGGCACCCAACTGAATGTAGAGCGCAGCCGTTGCGGGGTCCACCACCGAGCCCACGCCCATTGCCATTTCGGGGCAAGCCGTAGCGCACCATTTGTTCACTTCGGCAAACACTTCGTGTGCGTAATCGCCGCGGTTGGTGAATTCGAACACCCGCGCACCGCCTTTGTAGCAAGCCAGCACTACCTGTTTAACTTTCTCAACGTCAGCATTGTAGTACAATGGCACAATGCCAGTCGAAAGCATTGTGTTTAGAACGTCTAAACGTTTGAATCTACTCATAATCAATTTAGAATTTAGAATTCAGATTTTAGAATAAATGGTTTTCAATGTTTGTATTTTTCTCGTTTTAAAGCCGTTAAACGGCTCGCAACCATAATTTTCAGAATTTCTTCATTTTCAGAATATAAGTCTTTCAGCAAATCCGCAGCAATAATACCTGTTTCAGAAATAATTTCGAGCCAAAACATTGTCTCGTCGGTTTCTTCGATAACGATGTTCAGTTTACTCACAAATTCGTTGTCAGACCTTGCGCGACAAGCGGCTCTATAATTTGCGGCAATTGATGTTCCTGAACGCAAAATCTGTTTGCCAATTATTCTCGATTCGGTAGTATCGGGTAATTTTCGACAAAGTTTTATGATTCGAATGGCAAAGGCTTTCGTCCTATTTTTCAAATCGATATTGTTTTCCTGAACAGCGTTCATACTGCTATTTATTCTGAATTCTACATTCTGAATTCTGCATTAACGGCTTACACGGCCACTCGCATCCCCCGACATAAGTTTCTCAACTTCCTGAACGCTCACGCGGTTGTAATCGCCATAAATTGTGTGTTTCAGGCACGATGCGGCAACTGCGAAGTTCAGCGCCTTTTGGTCGTCGCCAGTGTAGGTTTGCAGGCCGTAGATGAGGCCACCCATAAACGAATCACCGCCACCAACGCGGTCAACAATGTGAGTTATCTGATATTCAGGCGATTTGAACAGCGTTTTGCCGTCGTACAATACGCCCGCCCAGTTGTTATGGTTGGCATTGATTGAACTGCGAAGCGTAGTGATAACCTTTTTCGCATTCGGGAAGCGTTTCATAATCTGTTGCGATACTGACAGATAGGCTTCGGCAACAACCTTGCCGCCTTCGATGTTCACGCCTTCGGGTTTGATGAGAAGGGCTTTTTCAGCGTCTTCTTCGTTGCCCAGAATCACGTCGCAATACTCTACCAACGAGGGCATTACTTCGTCGGCACGCTTGCCGTACTTCCATAGGTTTTTGCGGTAGTTGAGGTCGCACGAGATGGTGATACCCAACTCTTTAGCCACTTTCAACGCTTCAAGGCAGACGTCGGCCGCACCCTGCGAAATGGCAGGCGTAATGCCTGTCCAGTGGAACCAGCCTGCACCTTCAAACACCTTCTTCCAATCGACCATACCTGTTTTGATTTCCGAAACCGACGAGTGCGCGCGGTCGTAAATCACTTTCGATGCACGGCTAACTGCGCCAGTTTCAAGATAATAGATACCAATGCGGTCGCCGCCGAAAACCACGTCGTTCACGTCGACACCCAGGCCGCGAAGTTCGCGCAGGCAGGCTGCGGCAATGTCGTTTTGGGGCAGACGAGTGACGAAACTTACAGGTATTCCGTAGTTTGCAAGCGAAACGGCCACGTTGGCTTCACCGCCGCCGAATGTGGCGTTGAAACTGTTCGATTGCAAAAATCTTTCATAACCAGGGGCGGCGAGCCGTAGCATTATCTCGCCAAATGTTACTGTCTTTTTCATTTTTGATTCTTTTTTTACACAGAGTGCGCAGAGTTTTCGTCACTTACCGATACGCAGAGCGCACAGAGTTTTTCTGTTGTTATTTATTGAATTATAGTTATTTATGTTTTATTCCTTATAGTATTTGTTTTTCTTTAGCGATTCACGCATTTCACTTTCCGAAGGATATTTCTTTTCCCGTTTTATAGCGAACAAATTTACAATCTTCTTCCATAACCGAACTCTCACGTAATCATCTATGTAATCATCGGGGGCACGCAAGCCTTCACGGATTTCCCGTTCACGTGTTTTGAAACGACGATAAGTTGAAATAGTTGGAAACAAACACTCTGTAGCCAAAAATATTTCTATAAACAAATTAAATATCAAAAAGCCCGTCTTTCCAAAAACATTAACAACAAACATCTCTATTGCCTGTGCCAATTGTTGGCCACTACTACCACCTAATCTTTGTTCACCCCATTGTTTTATTAGAGTTGATTCATCTTGTAATATAATATCTATCGAAAAAACAAATCCACCTATAAATAATAACCCATAAACAAGTATTTCGAATAATTGCTCTCTTTTACTTTTAAACCGTTTAGGTTCCGTTGATTTCATAATACTATTGCCTAATGCCCAATACCTAATGCCTTAAAAATAGAAATAGTTTTTCGCATTGCGATAGCAGATGTCGGCCACCATATTTCCCAGTAAATCAATATCGTTTGGCAGTTCGCCGTTCTCGACGTCGGTGCCGATAAGATTGCAGAGAATACGGCGGAAATAGTCGTGGCGTGGGTACGACAGGAAACTGCGCGAGTCGGTGAGCATACCCACAAAGCGGCTCAACAAGCCGTGGCACGACAGGCAGTTGAGTTGCTTCTCGATGCCGTCTTTTTGGTCAAGGAACCACCACGCCGAGCCCCACTGCATTTTGCCCGCCACGGTGCCGTCCTGAAAGTTGCCAATCATTGTTGCAAACACTTCATTGTCAGCAGGATTGATATTGTACAAGATGGTTTTTGCAAGTTGGTTGGTCGAGTCGAGACGGTTGAGGAACTTGCTCATACTCAAGGCTTGCGAGAAATCGCCGATTGAGTCGAAACCCGTGTCGGGGCCGAGAGTGGTGAGCAGCCGTGTGTTGTTGTTGCGGATTGGCCCTGCGTGGAACTGTTGCGCCCAGCCTTTGGCGTGAACTTGCAGCGCAAACCTATAGAGCGCAGCCGAACGGAATTTTAATATCTCGTTGGCGGTCAATTCTTTGCCACTTCTCACTTTCGTGAATATGGCTTCAATTTCGCCGTCGGTGTAATCTTCGGAATAGAGGAAGTCGAGACCGAAATCGGCCAAACGGCACCCAACCGAGTGGAAATAGTCGATACGGCGGTCGAGCGCGTCAAACAACGCTTTGAAACTGTTTATCTCGATGCCCGACACTTCGGCCAGACGGTCGATGTAGGCGTTCCAGGCAGCGGCGTTGGTCACGTCGGCGGCCTTGTCGGGACGCCAGGTTGGCAGAATCTTCGCAGGACAGCCCGATGCGGCTATTTGCTTGTGATATTGCAGATTGTCAATCGGGTCGTCGGTGGTGCAAGCCGTCTCAACGTTCATTTTCCGCAACATTCCCCATACGCTGAACTCGTCCGACTTGAGCATTTCCGACGTGCGGTTCCAAATCTCGTCGGCCGATTCGGGATTGAGCAGCGTGTCGATGCCGAAGTAAAGTTTCAACTCGAGGTGAGTCCAGTGGTAGAGCGGGTTCCGCAGCGTGTACGGAACCGTCTGCGCCCACGCGTCGAACTTCTCGCGGTCGGTGGCGTTGCCCGTCACAAACCGCTCGTTGATGCCGTTGGCGCGCATTGCCCGCCATTTGTAGTGGTCGCCCGAGAGCCAAATCTGCGCAATATTATCGAACTTCCGATTTTCGGCAATCTGTTGCGGAATCAAATGCGAATGATAATCGATAATCGGTTGATTTTTAGCAAATTTGTGATAAAGTTCTTGCGCTGTTTTCGTCTTCAGCAAGAAATTATCAGTAATGAAAGTTTTCATATCAACTATTTTGTAATCGGTTTATACTTAGGCACAAGCACCTTCATAATTGTCCACGCAAGCAGGTAGGCCACGGCGCAGTAGCAGAACACCATCATATATCCCGCAGGTTTGCCAGTGGTGCCAAAGAAGGTGAAGGCGTCACCAAGTTTTTCGGCGTGAGTGAACAGCATACCCGAGCCCTTGTTTATGGCAAACGAGCAGAGGCCGCCAAACATAGTGCCGATGCCAGTTATGGTGGCTATGGCCGATTTCGGGAACATATCGCCGATGGTTGAGTAGAGGTTAGCCGACCAAGCCTGATGCCCAGCGCCAGCCAAGCCGATGATGACGCACGGCCACCATGGTGAGATGCCCGCCAGCGGCTGCGCGAACATTGCAAATATCGGCAGGAAGGCGAAAATCAGCATTGCCCGCATACGGCCTGCATAGGGGTGCATTCCCATTTTTTCGACAAACAGTTTCGGTAGATATCCGCCATAGATAGACACCACAGTTACAATCAGATAGAGTACAAAAATGAGCAGCTGTCCCATTCCCGATGACGACGGATAGCCCAGTTCGGAAAAATAGGCGGGCGCCCAGAAGAGGAAGAACCACCAAACACCGTCGGTCATTAATTTGCCAACGATGAACGCCCACGTCTGACGGTATTTGAAGCAGTCGAGAATTGAGAATTTCGGTTCGTCGGTGGTGCTTGCCGATACTGATTTTTCGCCAGATTCTTCTTTATCCGACTCAATATAAGCGAGTTCGGCTTCGTTCACAAACTTGTTCTGCGCAGGTGCCGAATAGAGGAACAACCACGCGCCAGCCCATACAAAACCGATGGCACCAATCACGATGAACGCCATTTCCCAGCCCATATGTTTTGCCAGAATCGGGATTGTCAGCGGGGCGGCAAGCGCACCCACCGAGGCGCCTGCATTGAAGATTGATGTGGCGTAGGCACGGTCCTTTTTCGGAAAATATTCCGCCGTAACCTTGATTGCTGCGGGGAAGTTGCCCGACTCGCCCGTGGCAAGAATTATGCGGCAGGCAAGGAATAGCCAAACGCTTATGGTTGAGATTGTTAACGCCAATTCTGTGCCTTTTGTCACGGCACGCAGCGCTTCAATGTCGGCAATGCCAGTGAGCCGCATTGTGGCCCAACCGCAAGCCGCGTGCAGGCAAGCGCCAAACGACCAAATCACAATCGCCCAGATGTAGCCCTTTTTGGTGCCCATCCAGTCGATGAACTTGCCCGCGAACAACGAAATAAAAGCATAGAAAATTGAGAATGTGGCGGTTATGTTGCCATAATCGTTGTCATTCCAGTGGAAGTCGAGTGCGATAAAATCCTTCCACGTGAGTGAAAGCACCTGACGGTCAAGGTAGTTGACCGTGGTTGCCAAAAACAGCAGGCCGCATATCGCCCACCTGAAATTGGTCATTTTCTGATTTGATGTCATAATTAAAGTTTAGTGTTTAGTGTTAAGTGTTTAGTTTAAATATTTTACGTTTTTTGTGTCTGCGTCAGTGTCAGCATTAATTTACAGAATGCGAAAGTACGACAAATTTTGCTTTGTGCAACTTTTTATGCAATCGGTTTCATTCTTTTTTATGTGAGGCAGCAGGGGAGGAGATTTTTAAGGTGAAAAGGTCGTAAACCCGCGCTGAAAGCGCAATTAATTATAGCCCAACGCAAAGTGAGCAGAGCAAACGGCAATTTGGGTGTGCGGTATAAAAAAAGACAACGCGCTGAAAGCGCAATTAATTATAGCCCAACGCAGAGCAAACGGCAATTTGGGTGTGCGGTATAAAAAAAAGACAGCGCGCTGAAGGCGCAATTAATTATAGCCCAACGCAGAGTGAGCAGAGCAAACGGCAATTTGGGTGTGCGGTATAAAAAAAGACAACGCGCTGAAAGCGCAATTAATTATAGCCCAACGCAGAGTGAGCAAAGCGAACTGCAATTTGGGTGTGCGGTATAAAGAAAGACAGCGCGCTGAAAGCGCAATTAATTATAGCCCAACGCAAAGTGAGCAGAGCGAACGGCACGTTGGGGGAAAAGATGCAAAGAGAGATGGCGCGCTGAAAGCGCAGCTCAATAATCCATCCACAAATCCCGCCCTCTATAAACAAAAACAAGGAAGCCGCTCGGCTCCCTTGTTGGAATAATCACGTTTTGTTGCCCTTGTTACTTCAAAAAGCCGTACTCATAAACCTTCGGGCGAATCTGCTCGGCCAGCGCTTGCATTGCAGCTTTCAGATTATCAAGCAATTCGGTGTAATGCTTGTCATCCGATTTTGTTTTCATCTTGCCGTTGCCGTCTCGGCCTTGGAAATACTCCTTAATATCGTAGAGTGAGGCATTTGGATTGGCATCCTCCATGGTGTGATAGTAGCGCCAAAGCTCACGGCCTGCGACCATAACGGCTTGTGATTCAGGTGTAAATTGTAGAGACGTGGCGCGCCGCGTCTCTGCCGACGCAATATCTGAAAACAAATCTTTCGGCTGTTCGGATTTGATTTTGCCAGCCAGAAAATCGCTCATAAAATGCGACTCAAAACGCTCCTTGGCATCCACTTCCGACTCGGTGAATGGTATCCAATGATTGGTGCCTTGTGTTGAAGATATTTTGTTTTGCCCGTAGAACAATGTGTAAATCAAACAGTTTGTTTGAAAAACGTTGTCGGTTTTCCAACCATCATTTGGAAATAAAAATTGGTCGCGGTCATTGAGCCAATCGGCTGTTATTACATGTCTTACAGCTAAATAAACACCAATTTCAACTATGTTTCTATCTGTAACCCAAGTACCACGTGGGTGTGGAAGTTGCGATTTGTCATTTATTATAAAGTTGTAGTTTTGGTTCTGAAAATCAGCACCCTTAGCCGACATATAACCTATATTTCTCTCTCCACTTCTATTTCTTGTAGTTATTATCCAATCGTTAATTGATTTTTTGTCTGATTCTAATTCTATTTTTCGTGTCTTCAAAAATACGCCTTTTTCATTAAAAACATCTGTGAATGTTTCTTTAAATATTTCTTTTTCAGCACAATTCCAAACAAAAAATCCTATTGGAAATTTGCCATTGACATTATCAAAAGTATTTGCAGGAACTAAAAAGGACTTTTCTAATTTTGCTTTAAATGAATATCTAAATCCCTCAAAATTCGGTGCTTGTAGTATTTTTAATGTGGAAAATTGCGCAAGTATACAATCGGGAATTTCGCAGTAAATTCTAATAAAAAATTGAGCGAAAAGTTCACGTCCGGCTATACCTATCATATTCAAATATTTGGAATATGTTTTGTGCAAAACTGCCACATCTGTTTTATTTTGCCCACTACTTGTAACGGTTATGCGACTTGCGGCTTCTGCATATGGTGGATTAATGTAAATAACTAATTTTCTGCGTTTTTTGGGATTGTTGATTATTTCTTGCAAGCCTTGCGGACATTTGCTGAAATCGTCGTTTAGGAAGTCGAATTGAAAAACATGGCTATCCAAAAGGTTGGCGCCGTTACGTATGCGCTCGTGCATAACGTCAACGTCCTGCTGGTCGAGCGTGCTTGCCCACACATTATATTTGTTGTTCAAGCCGTTCAATAGGTTGCCAGTGCCGGCGCAGCAGTCCCAAACATAATACTCATCCTGCCAGTTCGCACCCAAAACATCGGCAAGGTATTGTTGCGACTTTTCAACCCAAATCTGCGGTGTGAAAAACGCACCTTTGCGTTCGCGAACATCCTGCGGCACAAGCAAATCGATTCGCTCCAAAATATATTTCCAATACTCGTTTTCGGGCGGTCGCTTATACCGTTTCCAAAATTCGGTATATTGTTGTAAACCATCGCTTTTGAATCCAAATTTATACGAAGCGTCAAGCCCGAAACCGTCTTTGCGAATCAGTTCGTAAGGCTTTGAGTCGGCGGAGTTGAAAGTGACGTAGAAATTCTCGTTAACTGTCTCGTCGTCATATACTTCGGCAGTTCCGTTATCATCGATATTGAGTTCGGCCAGGAAGAAATCGCGGTCGTAAATGCCGTAGTTTTTCTTCAGCACCGCCCAATCAACATTGATTTTTGGCATCACTTGTTTCAGCCATTTCTGATATACGAAGATGAAATTGTTTTTGTCGATAAGCGTCGAGAGCAGATTGGTGGCGGCGTCGAGGTTGAAATTGGCTTTCAAGAAATTGCGCAATTCCATGCTGTCGGTCTCGAAATTGAAACTGAAAACCTTTTCGGTACTTATCGTATTACGCACAGTTTCAATGGTTTTATCATCAACGGCCGACGGCGTTTGCGTCCAGTTGAAATCGTTGATTTGATGAATGGGCAGCACATTGTGATACTCCACAAAGGCGATTTTCTCGTTGTCGAAACAGCCGATAAACTTCGGTGGCACGCGGTCGGCGGCGTCGGCTTTAATGGTGATAATCAGTTGCGCCAGCATCCGGTAAATGTCGGTTGGCTGCTGTTTGGCCTCCGCCCAAAGCAGATACTCGTCGCCAAAATCGATGGCGTTGTCGGTACGTCTGATTTTTACCGCAAAATCGATACGGCCAATTATGTCGGTGCAGTCGAATTTTGGAAACCAGTCGGCGGCAACCTTCAGTTTGAGCGACTCCTCGCGGATATTTTCGTAGAGCATTGTGGTTGATAGTTTTGCGACTGACTATCAATCACATATCGGGAAATAAAAAGGTGCGTTGCCTTTCTATTCGCGTCTAACGGGAAGCCCGGAAAGAAAACCCGTCACAATCACCCATAGAAGCCCGCACCAAGCGAACTTTAGGTAATTGTAAAGGTGCTAACTAACAGGTGGTTAGGCGCATTTTCCGACTTCAAAAGAAATCAAGTTTTCCGGGCTTTTTTTCTTCAGACGCGAAAAATAGTTATGTCGTTATAAATAAATCCTTTTTACTAATCCTTTGTTTTAAAGTGTTTTAAGCGTTTTAAGCGTTTCAACAAACTATCACAAATATAATTGTTATTCGGTACGATTGTCATTAAAAAACGGTGCGGATACATTTTAAAAAAAGGAGGGAACAAAATCCGACAAGCGTCAGGTTTGAATTGCGCAAATCGGCTTATGATTTTGTGTTTGCAACCCAGTTGCACGCAATATTGTAATATATTTGCCCCCCGAAAAAAATATGGCAGAATATAAAATATTGAACCTGTGATATTTGATAATGTACTGACGATTGATGTCAAAAAAAATCGAAAAAAAATTGCAACCAACTGCAACCTTTTGAGGTTTTCCGCATCAATAGGGCGTGAAAAAAAATAAAACTATCGGAATGAAAAAAATTATCTGGCTGTTGGGCATTTTTGTGCTGACAGCAAAAACAGCAGTGCCACAACAACTTGCGGCGAATGTTCCGCAAGGAAAACACACAATTAGCGGCACAGTGTCTGATGCGTCGACGGGCGAGGAGCTGATTGGCGCAACGGTTTACATCAAGGAATTGGGTTCGGGAACCACCACCAACACTTACGGCTTCTACAGCCTCACGGTGGCCGACGGCGACTACGAGCTGGTTGCACAATTCATCGGCTACACGCCTATGTCAAAGAAAATCAGCCTCAAACAGAACATCAAGGTGAACTTCAGCCTTGAGACCACTTCAACCGAGATTGCTCAGGTTGATGTGCAGGGCGAGAAGCTCAACCGCAATCTGGTGCGGCCCGATATGGGAATGGAGAAGCTGCAGATTGCAACCATCAAGAGCATCCCCGCGCTGTTCGGCGAGACCGATGTCATCAAGAGCATCCAGTTTCTGCCGGGCGTTGGCACTTCGGGCGAGGGATTCATCGGCTACAACGTGCGCGGCGGCGGTACGGGACAGAACATGATGCTGCTCGACGAGGCCACCGTTTACAATGCGGCCCACTTGTTCGGAATTTTCTCAGTGTTCAACAACGATGCCTTGAAGGATGTAAAGTTCTACAAGGGCGGAATGCCTGCTGAGTATGGCGGCCGCCTTTCGTCGTTGCTCGACGTGCGCATGAAGGAGGGAAGCCCGCAGAAGTTCGGCGTGAACGGCGGCATTGGACTGCTCTCGAGCCGTCTGACTGTCGATGGCCCGATTATTAAGGACCGCTGCTCGTTCATCGTTTCGGGGCGCCGCTCGTATATGGACATCTTCTTCCCGCTCTACCGCGACCAGATTCCTGACGACACCAAGCTCTATTTCTACGATATGAACGCGAAGGTGAACTTCAAGGTGAACGACAACAACCGCCTGTTCGCCTCGGGTTATTTTGGACGCGATGTGATGAACTACGCTGGCGCGATGCAGATTGACTACGGAAACCGCACTCTCACAACACGTTACAATCACTTGTTCAGTGACCGTTTGTTCTCGAATCTGTCGGTCATCTACTCGCATTTCATGTACGGACTTGAGGAGAGCGATACCCGTTGGGAGTCGTCAATCCGCGACTGGAACCTCAAGGGCGACCTGACATTCTTCGCCAACCCCAAGAGCACCATCAAGGGCGGTTTCCAATCAACCTACCACAAGTTCACACCATTTATTGTGAAGGCCGGAGCCAACAGCCCCAACTACATGAAAAACGTGTCGGAATACAACAAGTCACTCGAGCACGCCATTTACCTGTCGAACGAGGCAAAAATCGGCGGACTTATCGATGTTGACTACGGCATTCGCCTGTCGATGTTGCAGAATCTTGGCAAAGCCGATGTGGTGAACCTCGACGAGAATTATAATATTGTCGATACGACGCACCATGGCAAAGGCGTTTTCAATACCTATAAAGGATTTGAGCCGCGTTTTTCGCTCAACGTCCGCCTGACCGACCACAACAGCATCAAGGCCAACTTCCAGCAGACCTACCAGTATGTGCACCTGGCCAGCAACACCATGTCGCCGCTGCCAATCGACTCATGGTTTGCCAGCAACCCCAATGTGAAGCCAGAGCGCTGCCAGATGGTATCGTTGGGATATTTCCATAATTTCCAGCAAGATGCATACGCTTTTTCGGCTGAGACTTACTATAAGAAGATGTACGACGTGGTCGATTTCAAGGACCATGCCGATATGTTTGTCAGCGACGACATTGCCTCGCAAATCCGCGTCGGCGAGGGCTACTCTTACGGTCTTGAGCTGATGCTGAAGAAGCAGGAAGGCAAGTTCACGGGTTGGATTAGTTACACCTACTCGCGCACCTACACAAAAGTTGCAACCATCAACAACGAGGAGTATTATCCGTCGAACTACGACAAGCCGCACGACCTGTCGGTTGTGGCCACATACGATGTGCTGCCGCGCCTGCACGTGTCGCTCAACTGGGTTTATTCAACCGGTGCGCCGCGCACTCTGCCAACAGGGCGCTTCGAGTACAACGGTGTTATTGCTCCGGTCTATGCTGAGCGCAATGCCTTGCGGTTGCCTGATTTCCACCGCCTCGACCTTTCGGCAACATTCGACCTGAAAACCGTCGAGCGCAAAGGCAAACCTTGGCTCGAGCAGAATCTGAACCTGTCGATTTACAATGTCTATAACCGCCACAACGCGGCCAGCATTATGTTTGAGCAGGACGAGCACGACCCGTCGGTGATGACTGCCGAAAAACTCTATATGTTCAGCATCTTCCCATCGGTAACCTACAACTTTAAATTCTAAAACAATGAAACACAATATATTGACAATCGGAATTTTGAGTGCGGTGCTGGGAACGGCCTGCACTGAGAAAATAGACATCGACCTGAACGAGGGCGAGAACAACCGCCTTGTGGTTGAAGGCTACATTTCGACCGACACAATGCAGCACAGCGTTCGCCTGACGCGCTCCACATCGTACTTCTACAACCAGCCGGCAGCGCCTGAAGAGGGAGCCCTTGTCACCATCACCGACAGCGAGGGCAACATTTTCCCGCTGACCTACGACGAGAGCACCGGCAACTACCTGACCGCCCCTGACGTGTTCGGCGTAGCGGGCCGCACTTACACGCTGAATATCAAGTTGAAAGATGGCAGTGAGTATGAGGCTGTCGATGAACTGATTGAGCCAAATACCATTGATACAGTTTATTACGAGTACACCAATCTGCAATATGGTGTCGATATAGGCGCGTATTACTATTGGTTCTACACAACATTCACCGAGAAGCCAAACTTTGATGATAAGTATTTGATTTACTATTATTTCAACGATTCGCTCTGGAACCCAACGTTCGACGATGTTCTGTATGCCAGCACCGCCAGCTATATGGACGGCTGCGAGCACTTCGAAGATGTGCTTTTTAGCGCCGAACACGAGGATTCAATCCCGCACAACCCGCACATGCGCTGCGATTTGGTGACCATCAGCATTGGTTATTATAATTTTGTGAGCCAGCTTTACACCGAAACAGTTGGCCAAACCGGACTTTTTTCCGGTCCGCCAGCCAACGTCTGCACCAATATTATTAATAAAGACAAGGAGAAACCCAATGGTTTGGGCTACTTCTCGGCCCGCTCGTATGATACATATGAGTTTGATATTGTGAACGATATGAAGGACGGCAAGCCGATGACTGAAGTCCCGATAGCTATCGGGATGAATAACTGAATGATAGAATAATTGGTGAAACCGATGATAATTGGTTATTAATTTGAACGACGCAAGGCCGTAGTTAACTGCGGCTTTGCTATTTTTGTTTTATGATTTTAAACTTTAAAACTCTTCTAAACTCTTCCCGCTCAACTCTAACCTTTCAATAACAATGAACCGTAACATACTCACAATCGGCATTTTATCTCTCACTTTCGCTGCCGCCTGCACCGAAGGAATCGACATTGATTTGAACGAAGGCGAAAACAACCGCCTTGTGGTTGCCGGCGAGATATCAAACGAGCCAGGCCCTTACAGCGTGCGGCTTACGCGGTCCACTTCGTATTTCTACAACCAGCCCGCGCCAGCTGAGTTGGGCGCCACAGTGACTATCTCCGATGGCGAGCAGACCTTTGTCCTCCTCGATGAGGACAACGACGGCACATACTGGACCGATTCTTCGGCACTCGGCGTCCCGGGCCGCACCTACACGCTCAATATCAAACTGACGAATGGCGAAGAGTATGAGGCAGTTGACCACATGCCAATTCCAAACCAGTTCGACACCATTTATTATGAGTACATCAATGAGGAGTACGGCATGACGCTGCCCGAGTACCACTATTTTTTCTACGCCACGTTCACTGAGCAGAAGGGCGTTGACGACTGCTATTTGATTTATGTCTATTTCAACGATTCGTGCTATAACTCTAAATTTGAGGATATTAAATGGGCTTTCGCTGGCAGCAGGTACGATGGTTGCGGACTTTTCGAGAATGTTCAGATTTGCGATGCCAACGAAGATTCAATCCCCAAAAAGCCCGAAGCCCGATTTGATTTGTATTCAGTCAGTTCTGAATACCACCAATTTATCAAGGACATCAGCGACGAGACCTTTGGCAACGCCACAATCCTGCAAGGCCCGCCAGCCAACATTTACACCAATGTCAGCAACGGCGCGCTCGGATTCTTCAGTGCCAAATCAACCACCGAGCCGTATCGGTTGAAGTTGGAACCGAAGAAGGAGTGAAGTTAAAACCCAAGAAGGAGTGAAGGCGAAACGAAGTTTGGCAGTTTGGAAACCAACCCATTAAATCGCGCAGCATTTCACCCCGTTAACCTCTAAACTTCTAACCCTCTAACTCTCTAACTCTCTAACCCTCTAACCCTCTACTCCGTTTCATGTAGAAAAATCCGACACATTTCCCTATAATTGTCGTCATTACAAACGCAAAATATTTAATACTTTTGCAAGAAAATGCTAACTATATGAAACTCAAACTATTGTTATCGGCATTTCTTGCAGTTGTTCTGATTGGTTGCACTGAAGAGTCTGTAAACCAGCCAATTTTCGACCGTGCCTATGCGCTTTGTCAGGATGGCGAGTATAATATGTCGGAAGAGTATCTGAACAACCACCAGTCGGAACTTGTACAGCCCCTCTCCGAGGCCGACAGCGTCTATCTAATCTTTTTGAAATCAATGTATAAGGCAAAGTTGGCATTGCTTGACTATACTAGCATTGCCGACACGACGCAACTCAACCGCTGCATCGATTTTTATACTAAAACCGCTGATATCGAGAAACTTGCGTGGACATTGATTATGAAAACGCTTAAAACTTCGTACTTGGGCGATAATACGCAGGCCGTTCTCTATTTGCGACAGGCTGAAGATATTGCCAATCCGCTCACAAACAGCGAGTTGAAATTTTATATTGCATATTTGCGATTAGAGTTCGATGGCAGCACATTCGATTTGGGCGAACGCGGTCTGGGACTTATCGAAAAAATGCGCCCATACGCCCGTTCAATTGAACAAAAGGCTTATTACCTTTCTGCAAAAGTCAGCGTGTTTTACCTTAACGACATGACTGACAGCACCAAAAGGTGTTTGCGCGAGTTTGAAAAAATCGACACAACAACATATTCTTTCTTGAGCATTTACGGAATGGTTTTTGCCGACGAGGAGCCCGAAAAATCGCTGCGCTATGCATTGAAAGCTGCTGAAATAAATCCGTGGAACGATATCGCAAAAATGTCACGCATAAAGAGTTATCTATGCCTGAACCGACTGCAGGACGCATTAGATTTTTATCATAATTCGACATTTATAGGTGATGGGACTCGCGTTATCGCACTTGAAGAATTTTACAAGTATTATCACCGCAACCATATGGCTGCTGAAGCCGACAAGGTAGCGGCCGAACTGGTGACAACCTACCACTCTATTCTGAAGGGCGCAACTGAAGGTGTCCGCGTGATTTCGGCCAGCACTAACTACGATTTCAAAATTCAGGAGTTGGCCAACCAAAACCGCACGCTGCGCATAATTTTTGTGGCAGTGATGCTGTTTGTGATTGCCATAACGTTGCTGTCAGCTGTGTTGGTGCGCCAGCGCCGCCGCTATGAGCGCGAACTGGCACAGAACCGCCAGATTCTGAAAGAGTCACACGACAAGATTGAGGAATTGCGCACAGCTGGTGAATCGGCTGATAATGAGCGCGAAATAGCTCGTCTGCAGCGCAAAATCAACGAAATAGAAGGCCGTTACGCAGAAATCTACAGCCAGGGTAAGAAGCTCTACGAGGAGATTTTTGCTCGCGGCGGCAATAGCGGTCAGTGGAACAAACGCGACTACGAGCGCTTTCTTGAATACTACAAAACACTGGATTTGAGTCTTTTGGCTCAGATTGAGGAGGAATACAGCTCGCTCAACCCGCGCCAGACATTCTTCAAAATCCTTCAGATGAAAGGATATGAAAAAGAGCAGGTTATGCGTACAATGGGCATTCAGGAGGATGGAACATTCAGGGCGCTGAAATCGAAAGTTGAGGGATTGAAAAAGTGAGTTGGGAGAGAAGAACTGAACATAATATGTTGTGTTATGGCTATCGATTTGAATAAACTGACGGGCGGCGGTACGAGGCGCGATGCTGCAAAGGCGGTTGTCTATATTCTGGTGGGCACGTTTGTGCTGTCGCTGGGTTTTGTGCTGTTCATCAACCCCTACAAGATTGTGCCGGGCGGCGTTTACGGTATCTCCATCGTCATTCACCACACCACCAAAGGAATGTTCGACCTGTTTCCCGACGGCACGCCCATCGGTCTTGTGTCAGCCTGCCTCGATACCATACTTACTATTATAGGTACGAAGATTCTTGGGCCGCGATTCGGCTTCAAAACGGTGCTGGGCTTCATCTCAACAGCCGTGTTTATGGACACGCTCACAGCCTTCATCGGTGAGGATGACCCGCTCGGTCTTGCCGACGATTTGCTGCTGGCATCGGTGTTCGGCGCCACCATCATCGGCATTGGATTGGCCATTGTGTTCAAGTCGAAAGCCACATCGGGCGGCTCTGACATTATTGCGGCAGTCATCGCCAAATACACCCATCTGCCTATCGGTCATCTGCTCATCTATGTCGATAGCGCCATTGCTTTGCTTGGACTTATCGCGTTCAGCGACTGGAAGATACCATTGTACTCGTGGCTTGTGATTTTCATCACGGGCAAGGTTGTGGATATGATTTTGGAAGGAGCGGGACATGAGAAAATGCTGCTCATCATATCGGACCACCACGAAGAAATCCGCGAGCGGCTGCTCAACGATTTGGGCCGCGGCGGCACCTATCTGAACGGCGAGGGAATGTACGGTGGCACTCCTAAAAAGGTGATTTACACCATTGTGGACCGTCGCGAAGTGCTGATTTTGGAAGAGCACATCAGCCGCATCGACCCCCATGCTTTTGTGGCCGTGATTGAGGCGAACGAGATTTTGGGCGAAGGGTTTAAGTCGCTTTCTGAAAAGACGGGAAAGTGATTTTTTACACTTTTTTGCATTTCACGCAACCTTTATTTACATTTATGCATCTTGGTATCAAAAAAAATATGATATTTGTTTTATCAACTTTAAATTTAAAATTATGAGAAAGATTTCAATTTTAGGCTTATTTGCCATGGGTGCACTGCTTTTCGCAAACTGCGGTGGAGGTTCTCAATCAGTAACAAAAGGTCGTCAGGAAGTTACATTCCCTTGCCAGGACCAGGGAAAATCTGACAAAAATCATTTCCGTGCAAGCGCAACTGCAAAGAGCGCCGACCTGAACGCAGCTAAACAAAAGGCTATGCTCAACGCAAAACAGGAGCTGGCTTCGCGTATCGCGTCAACCATCAAATCGGTTACCGAGAACTACATCAACGAAATGGATGCAGCTGGTAAGAGCGAGTTCGAGCAATCGTACCAGAGTCTGACAAAAGATGTTGTTAATCAGAAGTTGAACAACGTCAGCGTTCTCTGCGAGAAGTATTTCCAAGCTGAAGGTGGCGGTTATGAGGCATTTGTAGCCATTGAGATGGGTAAAGAGGATGTCATTTCGTCAACTGAAAGCGCGATCTCGAAAGACAAGAAACTTGAGGTTATGTATGACCGCGAGAAGTTCCGCAAACAATTTGACGAGGAAATGAGCAAACTCGAGTAATCGACACTAACTCAATCTTTTACAAGAAGTTGCCCTGAATAAAAGGCAACTTCTTTTTTTAAGCAATGAATCAATAACTTAAAAATCCGGCACCATGAAGAAGATACTTATTGCATTGTCGCTGCTGATGGGCCTGGGCTTCAATCAGGCATACGCGCAAAAGACGAAAGTACTTGAACATCAACCGAAAAAGAAACCAGCTTGGGTGAACACATTAGTCAAGGACTATGTCATCACGGTGGGCACGGGCAGCTCTTTAGACGAGGCGCAGGAGAAGGCTCTGCTCAAAGTCAAGGAGCGCATCATCAGTTCGGTGGCCGACAACATTTCGTCGCGGACGGAGCACACACTGACCGAGGACATCCAGTCGGGCGACATGAACATTACCGAGAACTACACGGTGGTGACCAAATCGCGCGCCGCCGACATTCCGTTCATCAAAGGCATTTCGGTGAATCAGGTTGAGGAATACTATTGGGAGAAGGTGAGCGAAAAGGGTAACATCAACTACTACTACCACATGAAATATCCGTTCAGCGACTTCCAGCTCAAAAAACTCATCATGGAGTATGAGCGCACCGACCGCGAACTCACCAAACAGCTCAACGAACTGATTGTGAGCATCGATGATGCCGAAAGCATTGAACGTCTGGAGCAGATTAGTGCCGAAATCAAGGCTTTGTCGAAATCGTTCATCGATGTTGACAGTCGCAAGAACAAATGCGACGTTGCCATAAGCCGCATCTCGCAAATGATTAAGAATGTGGCAATTGAGGCAACAGGCACATCGCTTGGCGAGATTCGTTTCTCGCTCTACTGCAACGGCCGCATCATTAAAACCTCAAACACTCCGAAGGTGAAATCGAACTGCGCCAAAATCAGCGACATCAAGTCTGATGGCGATGAGTGGATTGTCAGTTACACCTACGATGAGTGCTACGACGAGCCCGACAACAAAATCAGCGTGAGGTGCGGCAACTCAACAAAGGATTTCTGGTTCAACATCAAGGCCAACACCGTTGAAATCTTCGTGAACAACGCCATCAATCTCACTGGCGGAACCGACGACGGCCAGTTTGTTGAGGGCTGCAAATGCTCGATTCCTGTGGTGTCGAAATACGACAGCCCGTTTGTGATTGAGAAGGTGGTGCTGAGTTTTGGCAACGAAGCACCAATAATCATCGACGACATCAACCAGCAGTTTAAGGGTAAAGGCAATCACGACTTGAAACTGACTGTTGACAAGAAACTCGACAAGAGCATCTACACACAGAAGAAATACCCGATGGTGAAGGGCACAATCTTCTACAAAGCTGTCAGCAACAACGAGAGTAACGCCTATCGTCTCTACAACAATAAGATTACTACCGAGTGGTAGTCTATAATCAATCCATTAACGGGAGCATTGCAGCAATCGAAGCGGTGCTCCCGTTTTTTTATGCCTCATCATTCGCTTTCTTCTTTCTGATTTTTGAGCGGCGCGAGCGGACGGTAACGGGCGAGATGGCTAAGATATTAGCAATTTCATCATCGCTTTTCTTTAGAAATGCATCGGCAATAATGAAAATCTTATCGTTTATTGTTAATCTGTTATATCCATCAAAAATATTTTCGCCTTCTTGCATGGCAAAGTAATATACACAATCCGCCCATTTGTCATCGACCAACGTTATTGGCTGATTCTGAATAATTTGTTGGTAAACTTGTTTGCCATTTTCCAGATATTCAAATTTTTGTTTGTCAAGCAAGTCCATTTTTTCTTGCAATACGACAATTTTGCTGTCATTATCAGCAATGGTTTGGCTGCGATTAGTTTTCTGACTTGCCAATTTTTTGTTTTCAGCTTGCAATTCAGCTATTTGTGCTTTATACTTTTCAACATTCAGTGTCATTGTCATCATTTTGTTGAACACTTCCATGTCGTGGCTTTCCATCTCAAATTCTTTCTCACGGATTTTATGCACATGCTGCTTGTGAATAAGGAATATCAAAACGTTTATGGCTAAAAGAACGCTGATTATTAGGCACAAAATCAAACTTTTTCTATCGTACGCGGCCTGTTGTTTTTCGTAATCGAATTTCCGTTGCAACTCAAGGATTTTATTTTTCTCCCGCATATCGAATATTTCTTTTTGCGTTTTGATAATGCTGTCGGTTGCAACCTTATATTTTTCAAGGTTTTGGCTCTCATAACTATTTTCTGCCATATATGAGAATATATCATATTTCAATTCTGGCCAAGCATACATTAATGCAGAATCCTGATAGATATCGGCCTTATCATATTTATTTTGTCCATAATACAATTTTGTAAGATTGAAATATGCAGCAGATAGTTTTCCATACCTCAATGCATCAATAAAATATTTCTCGGCTGCCAAAGGATTACTTTTTATAAATACTTCACCCAAATAGTTATAAAAATTTGTTTTTACGCCGTCTTCAACATATTTGATAAGAGACAAACTCTGCAAAATATAATAATCAGCACTATCATTTTTATTTAAATCGGCGTATGCAGTAGCAAGATTTAGCAAAGAATAAGCCATGCAATAGTTGTCATTCAATAATTTAGCATAACGGAATTCTTTATGTGCACATTGCAATGCCACTTCAGTTTGTCGTGAGTTTCCGCTTGCAACAGTCATGGCAGAATATATTCTATTGAGTAAACGGTAATCAGTTGTAGATTCCGCCAAACGTTCAGATTCTTTCAAAGAAACAAACATATCGTCGTACAAACGATTGTTTAAATAATAAATCAGTGATTTATAATAATATGCATATGCTAGCTTTCTGACATCAGAGTTTTCGGTATAGCATTTAATACTGAAGTTGATTTTGTCGAAACTGCTGATTTCCTTATATTCATTGTAGTCGGCGGCTGTTTCCAATATAAAATAATATGCCGAATCTTCCCTTGTTTGTGGTCTTATGTTTTTCAGAATTGATAATGCTGAATCTTCCTGGTTATGCCCTAAAAGAAGAGAATCAACAGCAACGAGTTGCCGAAAAACATCGTTTTTAGGCGAACAAGCAACCAACAACGACATAATAACGGTGAAGATGGCAAATAATCTCCTATTCATTTGTATATCAATGTTTATATCTGCAAAAATAGCATTTTTATCATGTCTTCACCACTTACTTGATAATGTTCAAATTGTTCCTTTTGGGGAACAAATCAAACATGGTTTCGTACGGCCAAACTCTCTTTTTATCAAATTGTTACATTCCATTATGCCTTGTTAATAGAGCTCAGTTAAATGTTCCATTTTTAAGCTCAAAGTGCCATCGTAAGGGGATTTTGCCGCTGAAAATGAGTGCTTTAACCATTAGAAAATGGGAACATTCATGAATGGTGGAATCGTAAAATGATTAGAGCCTGCCAATACATTTGTTTCGAACATTTTCTATTTCATCACTAAAAAATAATAATTTATGAAAAAATTAAAATTAATTATCGGAGTTGTTTTGTTTATCGGAATAACAACTAATTCTTTTGCCCAAGAAGGTACAACATCAGGTGGAGGAAATACACCTCCAGAAAAACTGGAGAAATATTATCGTCCCCACAGATGTCCAAAACCTATTAATTCTCCTGCCGTCATCTACAATGCAGCCTCAACCGAGTTGACAATAAAATTCCCCACAGCAAATGGCGGTAAAGTTGAAATCTATTGCAAAGGTATGATTGTAGTTAACACCAAAGCGCAGGCAGGCGACAGTCTCTGCTACTTGTTGCGAAACTATGGGCGCGGAGACTATACAATTATTGTAAGCAGTGGTAGCACTGTGGTTTACAGCAATTATGTGATAGTAAAATGAAAATAAACTCTTTTTAAGTATAACTATTAATATTTAGATTTTATGAAAAAACATTTTTTAATGATGGCAGCTATCTGCTGCGCAATGTGTGCGAACGCACAAATCAAAGTAAACAGTAATGGATTTGTTGGTATTGGTAACACTAACCCTCAATACAAACTTGATATTACTTACGATAACAGTACAATACGGTTCGATGAATGGACTGATATTTTTTTAGACAAATCGGGATTATGTAGCGCTCCATGCTTTTATCCAGAAAGAAATTGGTATTTACAGTTTGGAAAAAGAGATCGTAAGGTCGGAACAATTTTTGTTGAAACGATACACGTTGACAATCTATATAACGATTCTGATTCAACGTTTAAATGTGGATTCAGCAAATTAAATCGGGAGTATGATAAATTCAGACAACTTAAACCTTACAAATACAAGTTTACCAAGGAATATATGGGTAGAGTCCCCGAAAAAGAGCGCGCCAAATTGGATCACGAACATTATGGATTCAAGGCGCAGGATATTGCTAAAATTTACCCCGAACTCACTTATAAGGATGACTCAACAGGCAAGTACTCTGTTAATTACATTGGTTTTATTCCAATTCTTGTTGAGATGGTGCAGGAACTACAAAGTACTGTTTCCACTCAAAGCCAGAAAATAAAGGAACTCGAAAAGGAAATAAGTGCAAACAGCAGCACGTTTAAAGACCCGCGCAATGGTCGCAAAAAAATGGTGGCTCCATCTTCTATCCCAGATGAGGAAGAAATAAGTGAACCCGCTGAGGAAGAAGACGTTACCACCAACGCTTTCCTTTTCCAAAATACCCCCAACCCGTTCAGTACCCAAACTGTGATAAAATATTTTGTGCCGGAAAACGCCGACAATGCAGTTTTATATGTATTTTCGCTTAATGGCAACATGCTTTTGAGCAAACCTCTTACCCAGACAGGCAACGGCAGTATAACCATCAGCGGCAACGAACTGGAAGCAGGAATGTACATTTATACGCTGGCTGTCAATGGCATTGAGGCAGACTCGAAGCGGATGATTTTAACGGATAAATAAAAAGTACATGAAAACCAATTTCCTGATTTTGCTTTTTGCGGTAATCTTAGCAGGTGGTGCTAAAGCACAAAGCGACACTGCATACCGTCTACACCATTTTCTGCCCGATTCTGCCCAGTTTATAACTTGTCTCGATGGTGTGGTCTATAGTATAGCTGGCGACACTTTAATTAATGGGAAGAAAATGAAGAAAGTTTACAACCCCAACCAATACTATGCCGCCATATATGAAGATACTCTGAATGCAAAATATTTTGTTGTATACGAAAGTGACACGGAGGAGAAGCTTTTTATGGATTTTTCGGCGAAAGAAGGCGATGAAATAATGGTTTCAGATAAATATAGTAGCCATAAAATATTGGTTGACTCAATTTGGCTCGATGACAGCAATAGAAAAATAGTTTCTATACGTAATAAATGCGGTCATATTGCTGACGATTGGATTGAAGGAATAGGCAGTTTGTGGAATGTACTGATACCATTTGTTACTGGATATTGTCTTTCAGACGGAAACGTTGAAAGTTTAGCCAGAGTCGTTGTTGATGATAGTATTGTATATGAGCACTTTTCTATGGAAGATTGTAAGAGTTTTGAACTATATAGATATAATTCTATTAATTCATCAAAAACTAACGACAATATCTGCGTCTATCCCAATCCTGCCAAAGATTTTCTTATAGTTGATATAGAGAGTCTTGATTGCCTCACCTACGATATAATATCAGTTTTTGGGACAATTGAGCAGAGCGGAGACTTACTGCCGTCTATCAACATTGGCGGTCTGCCGCAGGGCTCAAAACTTATTGTTGTGAAAAACGACAATGGAGAAATAGTGTATACAAACAAGTTTATAAAACAGTAATTTATTACATGAAAACCATTTTTACAATAATGGCTGTGCTCACTGTTATGTTGGCACAGGCACAAGGATTTATATGTGTTGGTGACCCGGCATCAAAATCCTTGAAAACCTATAAATATCAATCGACTCCAAATACGGGAAAATACGATTTGAATGATTTGCGAACATGGATACCGCGCTGCAACGGTGACCCGTTGCAAACCCCGCCTATTATGTACATCAACATTTCGTTTCATGTTTTTCTTGATGATAACGGACAGGGAAGCAGATATGCCGACGATTATGCAAGCAGAACAAAATTGATTGCCCTACTAAACAATATAAATGACACATACTCGGGAAAATCTGTTAGGGAAAAAGGAGGCCCATCGGATAAAGTGTTAAATGAAGAGGATGAGTTGCCGAGATATGATACAAGAATAAGATTTACGTTGGGTGATTACAATAAAAGAATATATTTCTACAAATCAACCGAAATGAACAATCTTTGTGAGCCATTGTACGGTACCGCAGACAAAAAACTATATAATTATATTGCAAACACTCTATCTGTAAAAGAGGATCCTTCAATATTGCAGGATGGCATAAATATTTTCTTTATAGCAAGTTCTTGTAAGGATTGTTCCGCTTATGCCAATTCTCCAACAACCAGCGCAAATGATGATTCTTATATCGTAATGTTCAATACATGTCCGACAAGCAACCAATATGCAGAAAGTGCTGCGGCTACAGTTTTGGCTCATGAGTTAGGCCACAACCTTGAATTGAGCCATACATATTGCGGAGGAGGTTCGTCGGCAGTTGGTTGTACTGACATTAAGGGAACACATTCTTGCAAATATGAGCATAAATATGACGACTCAGAATATTTGTCAGATATTTTTGGCCCATGTGGCAAATCTTCAACATTCCCTCACATTGCCAAATGGGTAAATCCTTATGAATATACTGGCTCTGATGCAAAAAAAATAACCAATAATGTTATGGGAGGCACAAATACTCAAACTTATATTTCCCCCATGCAGGCAGGGCAAATGCATCGTGCTATAGCTATAAAGAGTGTCGGAAAATATGTAAGAGAAAACACTCATTCTGATGTGCCAGTTGTTATCGGGAATAAAGAAAAATGGAATAATACTTACGTCAGATTGTTTCATGATATTCAAATCAAAAAGAATGGTTATCTGACATTAAACGCAAATTATGAGTTCAAAAAAAACTGCGCTATCGAGATAGAAGACGGCGGTGTGTTATCTCTTGAAAAGGGTAAGTCGGTGACAATGAATTCATCAAACAAAATAGTTGTGAAAAAAGGAGGAACATTGATTGTCGGCGGAAATCTGGACATATCAGATGCAGGATGTATTGAAGTTCAGCCTGGAGGCTATTTATGCGTGTTGCTCGGAGCAAAAATCAATTTAAACAATTATTTAAGTATTATAAAATTTTATTCTGGTGCCAAATTGGGAGTTAACACAAGTGCGACAAATATTCCTGGTTCATATTATGGTGTTATCAGTTCTATTAAACCCAATGGAGATGGGTGTATAGCATTATTTACAAACAACATATATATTCAAAATCAAACCATATCAAAAAACACGTATTTTTCTGGCAAAAACATATATACTGGCAATTCTATAACTACTTCAAAGCCCAAAGGGAATGTGGTGGTTAAAACGGGGAACGATTTGGTTTTGGAGGCAGAAAACGAAGTGTTGTTGGATGCAGGTTTTGAAGTCGCTCATGGTGCAACATTGGAAATAAAATAATCATCTAATCATTAATAACTTAAAACAAATCAAACAATGAAAAAGAGTATTCTTCTAATCGGTGTTGCGGCTCTGGCATTCGGAGCGTGCAACGACAAAGACAAAACTAATGAGCTTAACGGCGATGAGAAATTGGTTGATGTGACATCAATCAGCGGAAACGTGCAGAAGGGGCCGTTTATCAACGGAACATCAGTGAGGGTGGCCGAGCTGAACTCTGCGTTGCAGCAGACTGGCCGCAGTTTCGAGACACAGATTGCCGACAATTCAGGAGCCTTCGAGCTGAAAAGTGTGGGGCGGCTGTCGCAATACGTTGAGCTGCATGCCAACGGCTACTATTACAATGAGGTTAAGGACGATGTGTCGGAATCGCAGCTGTCGCTCTACGCACTCACTGACCTCAGCAGCGGCACCACGCCCAACATCAACGTGCTGACAACCCTTGAGCGCCCACGTGTTGAGTATCTTACATCTGGCGGAACATCGTTTGCCGATGCCAAAAGTCAGGCTCAGGCCGAAATATTTGACATCTTCAAGATTGACCATGATTTTTCATGGCTTGAAGGCTCGGAGCGGTTCAACATTGCCAGCAGCGGCCAGGGCGATGCCGCACTTCTGGCAGTTTCGGCCATCATGCAGGGCAACCTGACGGCAGGAGCGGCCTCAGAGCTCATTGCCAATGTGGCCTCCGACATCCGCACCGACGGCAAACTCGACGATGCCAAGCTGGGTTCCAAGCTTAAAGGCAACGCCATGGCCATCAACCCCGATGAGATTCGCGCAAACCTGGCCAACCGCTACAAGGAGTTGGGCGTTGAGGCCGCAGTGCCCGATTTTGGCGGCATTGTCAGGAATTTTGCGGCAAAAACCGAGTTCGAGCTTCAATCGAACCTCGAATTTCCTTCAAAAGGCGAATTCGGCAAGAATGTTCTGGCAATCAACGATACCGCCTGCATGTACGGCGGCTACTCAATGGCCGTGAAAGTCCCAGCCGGCACTGAGCTCGACATCAAAGTGAGCTCGCCAATGAGGTGTTGGTCGTTTGAGGTTCTGCCAGGAGTCAACTATTCAACATGGAACGAGGAAGACCATTCTCGTCATTTCAGATACAGCGGTCCTTGTACGGTTGACATCCATTTGCTTTTGAGCAAGGTTGAAAGAAGTGAAATATATGACTGGATTGGGGACAATAAACATGTGGTAAAGGAGTTTGAGAATAATAAAGTCAAATTCGAGGTGTTTGAGAACGGAGTGCTGACAATGGCCAAGAATTTCACCATTCTTCAGGAGGAAACCTGCACAGAGGATTTTACAAAAGACGAAAATTATCCAAATCATGAAATAAAATAATCGAGTAAAATAACTTGCTGCAACAGTATCCGCAGGCTGCCCGTTAGTGGCGGCCTGCGGATTTTTGTCATTTTTACTATATACGCCGTGCTGCCTCATCGCCATATCCTCGAGTAATCACCGAGTAATCCCCTCGGGCGGTTATCGCAAACTTTCCCGCACAATCCAACCGCAACCGAAAGCAAACCGCACAAAACCGCACAAAACAACTTTATCGCAAAGAAAACAACCGAAAGCAGAAGAAAACGCAAGTTTCTCAGCGGTGTTGCTGCCCTGCGGGTTTGTCATTTTTCCAAATCAAAAAATGGCGTTGGCTTTCCTATATGTTCCCTTTATGTTCCCTTTATGTTGGCTTAATGATAATTAATTAAAAACAATGCATTTTTTGACACAAAACTGATAATCATTTTTCGTATGTTTGCATTTCGTTTTGATAAGTTCGAACATCAAATTTGCAACTATATGAAAAATCGTTTTAAAAGTTTATTACTGATGTCAATCGCAATAACATCATTCGCGTGCGGTAGCTCCGACCTGAGTTCGGGCGTAAGACCGGAGAATTTTGACAAGAGTTTCAAGCCTGGCGACAACTTTTACAAGTTCGTTTGCGGTGGTTGGGAGAAGAACAATCCGCTGCAGCCGGAGTATTCACGGTTCGGCTCGTTCGACAAGGTTGGTGAAGACACTCGCAAGCAGCTCAACGACTTGATAGAGGAGCTTGGCGGCAAACAAAATCCTGAAGGCTCAATTGCCTACAAAATTGCCACACTCTACAACCAGATGATGGACAGCACTACGCTCAACAACAACGGCTACAAACCTTTGGAGGCCGATTTGAAGGCTATTAGGGCTGTCGATAACCGAAAAGGCGTTTTTGTTGAAGCAACTGAGCTGATGGCAAAAGGAGTTTTTTCGTTTTTCTATTTCGGTATTGCTGCCGATGCAAAAGACAGCAAAAACAATATCGTGTATTTTCAGCAAGGAGGCCTGACGCTGCGCGATAAAGAATATTATATCGATACTGATGAGAACACACTGTCAATAATGGCAGCTTATCGCGCTCATGTGGCAAAAATGTTTTCAATGGTCGGTTATAATGAGGCTGAAGCCAACAAGAAAATGGAGGATGTGCTTCGTATCGAGACCAATTTGGCAAAATCGTCACGCAACAATGTAGAGTTGCGCGACCCCGAGTCGAACTATAACAAAATGTCATACAGCGAGTTGAAGAGCAAATACGGCAATATCGATTTCGACGCTTTGTGCAAAAAAATGAAAATCGATGATGTACAGCAACTTATTGTCGGACAACCAGAGTTCTTTGCCGAGGCCGATAAGGTACTTGCAACGGAGACTGTTGAGGCTTTGAAGTCGTATATGGAGTGGACCTACATCAACGCTGCAGCAAGTTATATTTCTGACGATTTCAGACTTGAGCACTTCAATTTCAACGGAAAAGTATTGAGCGGACGCCTTGAGGACCAGCCGAGATGGAAACGTGCCGTGTACCTCTGCAGCGAGGCGATGGGAGAGGCCGTGGGCCAGTTGTATGTTGAGAAATACTTCCCTGCGTCGTACAAAGAGCGTATGACAAAGCTTGTTGAGAACCTTCAGGTGGCTCTGCGTGAGCGTATTCTTGCGCAAGACTGGATGAGCGATTCAACCAAAGCTGTTGCCATCGACAAATTGAGCACATTCCGTGTAAAAATCGGTTATCCCGACACTTGGCGCGACTATTCTAATATGAATGTGTCAACGGCCAATTCACTGTGGGAGAATGTGTTGGCTGTTAATGTTGAGGATATTGAATACACGGTGAAAACGAAGTATAATAAGCCTGTCAATCCAGATGAATGGCTTATGACACCGCAAACCGTCAACGCCTACTATATGCCAACCACCAACGAGATTTGCTTCCCGGCTGGTATTCTGCAGTATCCGTTCTTCGACATGAACGCTGACGATGCCTTTAACTATGGTGCCATCGGTGTTGTCATTGGCCATGAAATGACTCACGGATTTGATGACGAGGGCCGTCAGTTTGACAAGGACGGCAACTTGCATGAATGGTGGGCAAAAGGGGATGCCGATAAATTCATGCAGCGCGTTAAGCCTCTGGCTGACTTCTTCAGCAACATCAACGTGCTCGATGACCTGAAAGGCAACGGCGAGCTGACTTTGGGTGAGAATCTTGCCGACCATGGCGGTCTGCAAGTGTCGTACCAGGCATTCAAGAACGCAACCAAAGACAAACCGTTGAAGGACAAAGACGGTTTCACGCCTGAGCAGCGGTTCTTTATCGCTTACGCGACAGTTTGGGCAAACAATATTCGTGATGAGGAAATCCGCAAACGCACCAAAAGCGATCCGCATTCAATCGGTCTGTGGCGCGTGAACGGCACTTTGCCGCATATCGACTCTTGGTACGAGGCATTCAACGTGAAAGAAGGCGACAAAATGTTCATCCCTGCCGACGAGCGCGTACGCATCTGGTAAGGGAATAATTATCAATAAATTAAATGGTTTGAATGGTCTGAGTATAGACTTTCAAACCATTTTTTTTGTTAATGCATTGGCCTATTTTATATCTTTGCAACAGAAAACGAAAAAAGATGAAAGCGAGATTGTTTGTTGTCTTTCTGATAGTGCTGACTGCCGCAGGTACCACATGCGCGCAGAACGGTGATCTTTTTTACCAGTTGAATGACGATCAACCTGGTTATGGAAAAATCTCGCTTGTGCAGGATGACAAACTCTACAAATTGATTGAGGCATACGCCGATGCTAACAAGCGCGACGGTATAAAAGGCTATAGAATACAGATTTATTCGGGTTCGGGTCAGAATGCCCGTGCCACAATGCAGACAATCAGCCAGCAGTTTCTGAAAAACTTCCCTGATTTCGATCCTGCACAGGTCTATCCTGAATACAAAACACCCTATTTCAAGCTCTGCGTGGGCGATTTTCGCAGCCGTGGTGAGGCAAACGCTTTTTATCATGTAATCCGCGCACTTTACCCCGACTCGTACGTTGTGAATTCGAAGATTAAATTCCCGAAACTCACACCCGACGACGTGATGGAGTAGTGCTGACTTGAAAGGTTGAATTCATTTGTCGTGCACAATCGGTTGAGACTCAAATCGATTGCCATTGTTCATATTTCGCAAAACAAAATTTGTTTTTAATAAAAGAGTGTCTATCTTTGCAGTCGCAAATCGGAAACGATTTTGCCTATACATCGCGGGGTAGAGCAGTTGGTAGCTCGTTGGGCTCATAACCCAGAGGTCGCTCGTTCGAGTCGGGCCCCCGCTACTAAAAACGGAACAAATTGCAATGCAGTCTGTTCCGTTTTTTATTGGTGAATCAGAGTCCTAACTCTCGAATCCTGAATATCTTATACCTTCCTCACCGATTCCATATCGGCATAGAATTTATCGGGCTTTTGCGGGTTGACAAAAATGTCAATCTCGTCGCCAACGGTGAAATCACCAACCGAGCCTTTGGCCTTGATAAGTCGTTGTGTGCCCTCCGGCTCAGCGCAGGTAAGGCGTATGGGATGCTCGCCGTTTATAATCATATTCTCGTTCACATTAACATCGGTAATCTTGCAAGTAACCTTCACTCCAGTTGTTTTCAGAGCCGATGATGATTGCTTTGCTGCGCGTATTATGCTAACAATCAGACCGATAATAATAAAAAGAGCAGCTAAACCGCCGCCTATGAGCGAAGCCATCAATATGTATTCGTCAGCTTCGGCGGTGCCTGGCTGAATGGTATGTGTTTCGCCACCGCCATTTTCAGCAAAAATGCCTATCAAAACGAAAATCAACGCCACAATAAAAAATACCGCAGCCATTATAGCATTAAAACGCACCATTTTAGGTGTCATTACAGACATCGGATTGTTGTTGCTGACAAGCAAGTTGACGGGCGTTCCCACTTCGGGCATTTTTGTTGATGTTGCATCAATCTTTATCCCGCTGAATTTCTGTCCATTGAGAGTGTATTCAACAATCATTTGGTATGCGGCCTGTCGGCGGAGAGAACCCGACGAACTTCTATATGTAATCTCCCCGGTCGCAAAATCGGCTATCGTTCCGATTACTTTTGTTGAATTTTTGGCTTTATAAAATACTGGTACAGTAATAAATATCACAATGCCAATCGTCACCATTCCCGAAATCAGCCCCATAGTTCTGAACGAGAATTCGAGCACTCCGGCTGCCATTGCAACAGCTACGCCTGTAAACAAAGCCACGACCAGACCAATGCCAATTAACAGTGCGCCAGGGCGTTTCACACTTGTTTGTGTTCCGTAATAAACCATAATTATTATATTTTTTAGTTATTGATAAACAAATGTAATGATATATTTAGAAGTTAGGAATTAGGAGTTAGGATTTTTAAAGTCTGTCCGTTGAACGTTTCATTAGCAAAAAATCACGCTTTTTAATAACTTGCCGCCACTATTGCGATTGTTGGTAGCAATCTTTTGTGTTTTTGATAAATGATTGTTATCCAATATGTTGCCGATATAAATAATTAAAAACATCGGACTATGTTTTCAGGAATTGTTGAAGAGTTTGCCGAAGTTGTCGGCATTGAGAAAGACCAGGAAAATCTGCATTTTACGCTCAAATGCTCGTTTGTCGATGAGCTGAAAATCGACCAAAGCGTGGCTCATAATGGCGTTTGCCTGACGGTGGTGCGCATCAAAGATGGAACCTACACCGTGACGGCCATGAAGGAGACGCTCGATTGCTCGAATCTGGGTCTGTTGAAGGTTGGCGACAAGGTGAACGTTGAGCGCTCAATGCTGATGAACGGCCGATTGGACGGTCACATTGTTCAGGGCCACGTGGACAAGACTGCTCGCTGCACAAAGGTTGAAGATGCCGAGGGAAGCCACGTTTTCACCTTCGAGTACGACTTTGACAAGGAAATGGCATCGCGCGGTTATCTGACTGTGGATAAGGGTTCTGTAACGGTCAATGGTGTAAGCCTGACTGTTTGCCGCCCGACACGCAACTCGTTCCAAGTCTGCATCATTCCTTACACTTTCGACAACACCAACTTCCACACTATCAAGGTTGGAACGGTTGCCAATTTGGAGTTCGACATCATCGGAAAATACATTGCACAAATCACAAAACTGTCGCAGGAATAGTGTTGAGTCGTTGCGCGCAACGTTTCTACACAACAAGTGCGTCCTACGAACACCCAACACCTAATACCTAACACCAAAAAATTAATTAAATGGACATTGTCAACTTGTCGTTTACCGATAAACGTTTTGATACTCATTCTATTACGATAGGAAATCTGCAAATGGGCGGCACCAATCCCATTCGTGTGCAATCAATGGCCAACACGCCAACACACGATGTGGAAGCGTCTATCCGCCAGGCAATAGAGATTTTCGATGCAGGCGCCGAACTTGTACGGTTCACGGCTGTGGATGAGAAGGACGCCTACGCCCTGCGCGACATCAAAAACGGACTTGTGGCCAAAGGTTACACAAAGCCCATTGTGGCCGACGTGCATTTCAATGCCAAACTGGCCGACATTGCCGCACAATTTGTTGACAAAGTGCGCATTAACCCCGGAAACTATCTCGAGAAACGCGCTACCTTCGCCACACTCGAATTCACTGACGATGAGTACCGCGCCGAACTCGACAAGCTTGACAGCCGTCTGCTGGAACTCATCAAAATTTGCCGTGAGCACCACACTGCACTGCGCATCGGCACCAACCACGGCTCACTTTCCGACCGCATAATGTCGCGCTACGGCGACACACCCGAAGGTATGGTCGAGGCAACAATGGAATTTCTGCGCGTGTGCAAGAAATATGATTTTCAAGATGTTGCAGTTTCGCTCAAATCGAGCAACACAGTGGTTATGGTGCAGGCTTACCGCTTGCTTGTGAAGCAAATGAACGCCGAGGCGATGAACTTTCCCATTCATTTGGGTGTTACCGAAGCCGGCACAGGCTCCGACGGCATCATCAAGTCGGCAGTGGGCATCGGCACACTTCTCACCGACGGCATTGGCGACACCATTCGCGTATCGCTCACAGGAAGCCCTGCTGCAGAAATTGCTCCGGCAAAAATGCTTGCCGAACATTTTGCGGGCCCCAACAAGAACGTGAAAATCAACTACAACGAGCCTCTTGCACTCGACCCGTTCAAATTCAGCAAACGCGACACCAGCCTCAATCCATCGTTCGATAACAAGAAACCTCTGGTAATCTGCGACTTGCCCGACCTCTCGATGGAGACACTCAAATCGCTAGGCATCAGTTTCGACTTGAACACAATGACCATAAGCGGCAGCAACCAATCGCCTGACGTTCTGTATTTTGGTGCGCCCGAAATGGATTTGCCCGATTTTAAGACTAAAAACATCTCGCTTTTAATCGATTACAAAGTCTGGATTAAGGATAGCAATTTTGAGCCACTTTATGGCTTGAATACATATTTGTCAGCAAAATACAAATCTGACAGACGCAACTGGGTGATGGTGAGCCTGAACACTCTCACACCCGAAGCAATGGCCGTGCTTAAAGCCGACCCAACGGTGGTGCTCATTGCGTGTTCAATGTGCGTGAACCAGGCCGCAGAGCAACGTGCCATCTTCAATACACTGATTGCCAACGGTGTAAATTTGCCCGTTGTGCTGAGCTGCATCTACAAAGAGCCCGATGTTGCAAAATTCCAACTGACAGCCGCCGCCGACAACGGTCTGTTCTTTATCGACGGCTTGGCCAACGGATTGTGGTTGAGCAATTTCGCACCAATGCAAGTGAGCATTGTAAGCGAAACGGCCTTCACCATTCTGCAATCGGCGCGCGCACGCTACACCAAAACTGAATACATTGCTTGCCCATCGTGTGGCCGCACTTTATACGACATTGAAAAAGGCCTTGCCGAAGTGAAAAAGGTGACACAGCACCTGACCGGACTGAAAATTGCCGTTATGGGCTGTATTGTGAACGGCCCAGGCGAAATGGCCGATGCCGATTACGGATATATGGGAGCGGGCCCTGGCAAGGTGAATCTGTACAAAGGCAAAACGCTTGTGAAACGCGGTGTGGATGAATCCATTGCGCCACAGGAACTGCTGAAATTGATAGAAGGCAAGTAATTACTGACTAACTTACTTATTTCTAAATCGTTGGGCAAATCTGTTCAACGATTTTTTTGTACTCTTTCTGACCATTAGAGACTTACAAGTTGATTCCAAATTCTTTTTGAAACACTTGTTTTCTAAACTAAAAAAGAGATGCCCGAATAATCGGACATCTCTCATATATAAGATTTTACAATCCTACATTATTACCAACCCGGATTTTGTTTCAAATTCGAGTTAAGGTCAATTGCACGCTGTGGGAAAGGAAGCAATTCATGTTTGCCTTTCTTGAAACCAAGTTGGTCACCATACAATCTAACATAGAAGTCAGCTTCCATATCTTTAATGTCTTCCATGACCATTTTTTCATGCTCGGTTCCGCCATTGTTAATCTTGTCATCAAGGGTAGGCAACCAAGCATCAGCTTTCTCCAAAGACTCAACATCGCCCCAGCGAACAAGGTCAGCAAAACGGCCGCCTTCCATCCACAACTCAAAGCGTTTCTCTTTCTTAACTGCGTCAAGTGACAAAGCTGTTGAAACAGTCTTAGATTGAGCACGATTTTGAATGTCGTTGAGGGCCTTCAAACCATCACCGCTGGTTTCACCCAGTTGTGCGCAAGCCTCAGCATACATAAGCAGAACTTCTGCGTAGCGCATGATGCTGGCGTTACGGTTAGGCTGACCATCAGCCAATTGGTCACCCTGGCATGGGTGTGCACCAAGTTTATACTGGAAATAGCCAGTGTTTGCATAAACTCTCTGACCTGATGCTATACCACGCTTGGTATCTTTAGCTTTCTCAGCAGTTTTACCCGGAGTGAAGTTGTCACCATCACTGCTCCATTGGTAATCATACAGAATTTCTTCGTATGTTTTAATCCAAGCCTGACGGCGAGCTGATTCCATACCATCGTTTTCAATTAAAGCCTCGCAGAAAGGACCAGCAGGGTTAAGCCATTCCCAACCACCTACGTATGCGCGTTCGTCTTTCCAGTTAGGACCATTCATCAAACCACCACGGAACATGCAGAAGGTGTTGTGGTCGTTCCAGCCAGCACGGTCATAGCGGTCGTAACCATCACTTGAAAGTGCGTTGCCATCATAGTTGAACTCAAACACAGCCTCTGATGAACCTTTGCCATCAGCGTGTCCGATGGTAACCATTTTGTCAGAAGGAACAAGAGCGTAGTTGCCAGAGTTGATAACCTCAGCCAAAGCAGCCTTTGCACCTGCATAGTCACCCTTCCAAAGAAGAGCCTTACCTTTTATTGCAAGAGCAAAACCTTTGGTAATTCTAACAGCACCCTCGTAATCACCAGGACCATCACGCCACGGCAGGTCGTCAGCAGCCATTTGTGCCTGATCGGCAACCCACTGCATAACATACTCCTGCGATTCAGCGTTAGCAGGTTTGTCCTCAACTGTCAGAATAGTCTCAACAATCGGAGGAGTACCCCAGTAGATACCAAGAGTCAGATAGTCGAAGGCGCGCAATGCACGAGCCTCAGCAACGCATTTTTTCTGAACATCGCTAAGTGTGCCTAAGCGCTCTTCAGTGAAGTTGGTTATCACATAGTTACATTTCAGAATTGATGCGTAAAGCACTTCATATGGACCTAATACATCTATATGGTCAGCATTAAATATGAAGTGGTGGAACTCACGTTGCTCAACGGCGTCATCAGTACCAGTACCACCAAACCAAATGTCATCAGATTGGAAGTTGGTCAATCCAAAGTAAGGACCATAGTTGTAGCCGTTGGTCTCGTTGTGGGAGAATCTCTTTTGTGTAGTGGCGTAAGCAATTGTTACAGCACTTTCGGCATCAGCATCGGTCTTATAGAAATCAGCGAAATCTACAACACCTTTTTGCTGAATGTCCAATTCATCTTGGTCGCAACCAGTAGTTATTGCAAGTGCACTTGCCGCAACCAATAACAAATATTTATTCGTTTTCATTTTTTTAAATTTTAGAATGTAAGGTTAACACCAAAGATAACTTGTTTAGCTGTCGGGTAAGTACCCATATCAATACCAAGAGCGTTTGATACGCCATTAACATTGGCAGTTGCAACTTCGGGGTCGATACCAGGATATTTGCTGAAAGTGACGAAGTTTTCAAGCGAAGCAAACACGCGCAGACGGCTGATGTAAACTTTGCTCAGCAAATCTTTTGGCAAAGTGTAACCCAATTGTATTTGTTTGATTTTGAAATATGCACCGCTGAACATTGTCAAATCAGAACTGAAGGCATATTTTGACCATCCTTTTTTGCTGATAACAGGGAATTCACCGCTTCCAGTCTCAGGATCGTATGAATTCTCATAGAACCAGC
Source organism: Salinivirgaceae bacterium (assembly GCA_017645945.1). GTDB lineage: Bacteria > Bacteroidota > Bacteroidia > Bacteroidales > SZUA-534 > RUG13583. The sequence continues at coordinate 95,743 of JAGCNL010000076.1, read as the reverse complement.
TGTAGAAGTTACAGTACGGACGGTCAGTACGCCAACCTTGTGGAAGGATTTTGTTACCGGCAACGCCTGTGCCAAACATTGTGAAGTCGAATCCTTTATAATCCATGTTGATAGTGATACCATAGTTGAGAGTCGGCAGACCGCAACCAAGGTCAGTCATATCATCGGTGTTCGGGTCAAATGAGCCGTTGCCGTTGAAGTCAACGTATTCAGCAACACCCTCTTCGTCGAAGTGATCGAATTTGTAGCCAAGGAAGTGCCACAGAGGTTGGCCAACAACGCACTCAGTGGTGATACTTGAACCCTGAAGACCTATACCAGCGATTTTGTCAACAGTTGGGTCAAGGTAGGTAAGTTCATTGTGGAGAGTTGCCATGTTGGCGTTGACAGAGTAGTTGAAATCACCAAGTTTGTCTTTCCATCCAAGTTCGATTTCCAAACCTCTGTTGAGAACCTCACCAGCGTTCGACATTGTTGTTGCCACACCAGTCTCAATAACAGGTTTAACACCTACGAGCAGACCTTTTGTTGTCTTCTTGAACCAGTCGATGGTTAAAGAAAGTCTGCTGTTGAGGAAGCGTGCATCCAAACCAAGGTCAATCTGCTCTGACTCTTCCCATTCAAGTTTCGGGTTGGCAAGTCCGTTTGGCTCTGAACCGTAGGTCTGTTTGAAGTCAGATGAGAATTGATACCAGTCGCTGTTGTAGTTGATTACAGCTGCATACGGGTAGTTTTGCAACACGTTGATGTTACCATTGATACCCCATGAACCTCTAAGTTTCAAGAACGAGAGAATGTCAGTGCTGATATTGTCGGCAACAAAGCTTTCGTTGCTGACTGTCCAACCTGCAGAGAATGATGGGAATTTACCCCAACGGTTGTCTTTTCCAAGTTTCGAAGAGTCGAAAGCGTCAGCACGGAAGTTGGCTTGCAAGCTATAACGGTTGTCGTAGCTGTAAGTCAGACGACCGAAGTATGAAAGGGCTCTCGAGTCGCTCACGTCGTTACGAACTGTTTTGCGAACATCATCACCATCTTTCAGGTAGCTCAGGTAGCGGAAGTTTTCAGCGTAACCTTTCAAAATGTCGGCGCCAGCAGCTGAAGCTGTCATGTTGTCTCTGTGGCTGTCGTCCCACTCCATACCAACCATCACACCTATATCATGTGCATCGGCGAGAGTTGTGTTGTAGTTAATGAAGTTCTCCCACTGATAGTTATACGAAGTGTTTGCTGTTGCACTCATAGAGAATTCGTTTTTGTAAACGAAATCGTTGGCTACAAATGGGAACTGATAGTTATGTGTGTTGTTGAATCCCAAACGATAGCCAAGACGTGAAGTGAAAATAAGACCTTTGATTGGGTTGAAGTTCAAAGAAGCAAGACCGCGAACATTGAATCCTTCACGGTAATCTTCTTGTTGGTCGCGGCGAATGAGCGGGTTAGAAGACTGTGTCTGACCACTGATAGGCGATATTCTGTAGTATTTGCCATCATGACCAAGGACAGCTCTATAAGGATAGTTGCCGTCAGCGTCTTGCTCACCTGGTCCGTAACCATTTTCCAAAGCAGCTTTTTGTTGCGGGGTAAGTTGAGAATCAAGTTTGTCAGGGTCAACATATGGGCCAAACAATGGGTCGGTGGTGATAGCACCAAGCATTGCAGTACCGTTGTCGCTTTGCTGGCTGATAGACTCTGAACGATATTTCTCAATAGAGTTGTTTGTGCTGACTGTTAACCATTTTTTGATTTTGTAATCGGCATTCACTTGGAACGACAGACGTTTGTAAACATCGTTATCGCCTTTGAAAATACCATTATAGTTAACGTTGTTGATAGCAGCAAAGTATGAACCACGGTCGTTACCACCTTGGAAACCTATAGTGTGGCGTTGAGTCCAAGTCGGTTCAAACACTTCTTTACTCCAGTTAACATCATCGCCTTCGTAACCATATTTCTCTTCCCAGTTAGCAGCAAGGAATTTCATCTTTGTACCAAAGTCGATGTATTGCTCGGCGTTCATAACCTTCAACTCGCGTGAGAGGCTGTTCAACTGCCATTGTCCGTTGTAGAAGATAGTTCCATCAGCGGCACCGCTTTTACCTTTTTTAGTGGTAATAAGAACAACACCGTTACCTGCCTGAGCACCATAGATGGCTGCAGATGCGGCGTCTTTCAAAATCTCAATAGACTCAATCATTTCAGGATCGAGGTATTGGATGTTGTCAACCTTCAAACCATCAACAATCAACAGAGGGCCAAGGCTACCAGAGTTCGAAGACACACCGCGGACACGGATATCAGTACCTGCGCCCGGAGCACCAGAACTTGTCATGATTTGTACACCAGCAGCTTTACCTTGCAGTGCCATTGCAGCATCTGAAGTGGCGCGGTTTGCCAAATCATCACTTTTTACAGAAGCAACCGAACCAGTAAGGTCGCTCTTTTTCATTGTACCATAACCTACAACCACAACCTCATCCAAGCCGACCATGTCGGGAACAAGGTTAACGTTGTAAGGTCCATTACCGTTGACGGTAATTTCTTCAGTTGTGTAGCCCATGTAGGAAACCTGAAGAACATCGCCGTCGGCAGCGTTCATTGTGAACTCACCGTTGCCTGCGGTAATGGTACCCGTTGTGGTTCCCTTAATAACTACGTTTGCTCCCGGAATGGGGAGTTGCTCTTCGTCAACAACCTTACCCTTAACCTCATGTTGTTGGGCAAAAGCTCCGACGGATAGCAGCATCATTGACAGTGCAAGCACTGCGTTTTTCCATAATAGATGCATTTTCATCATACAAAAGTTTTTGTTAATTATTAAATAGATTAGTCACCTGCTGGCAAATCCATAGAACTTGCCAGTTTATCTTGAAAAAAATGATCTCGTTTGCGCGTTTTTAATTGCATACACGAATTTCCGCAATGCTTTTGGAGTGCCATAATAAACAAGTCTCAAATTTGTTTTGTCATGTCTCATTATTTTGTATATTTGTCTCAGAATTCTTTGATTTTGTATCTCGCATTTTACTTAATCAATTGAATTTTATAAAAATAATTTATTTTAATGGTGAATGATGATTTTAATGCCTCTGTTGAATTGGAATACGTTCCAATGACCTTGAAAACAAGGTTTGGATTGGCTGATGCGGCATGAAATGATGGTTTTTGAATACGTACTATGAGATTTGGTAGATTATTGTCGGTTTTGTTGCTTTTGCTCCCTTGTTTGTCGGTGGCAAACAATTGCCTTTCGTATACGTCAGAGCAACATTTGCCATCGAACATGGTAAATCATCTGCTACACACTGCTGATGGATATATATATATAGGTGCGTTGCAAAGGGAGTTCGCATATATCTGTTATGCTCTTTTGCTGGTTTTTGCCGTTTTAATTGTGTTGCTGTTTATTAGAAATAAGAAGTTGAAAATTAAGATAATGCAGCAACAGAAAGCTGCTGAAGTCAGTGAAGCCAAGTTGCAGTTCTTTATTAACATGTCGCATGAGATTCGTACACCTATATCGTTGATTATAGGCCCGATGCAAAAACTGATCAGCACCGATGACAATACTGAAAGGCAGCATACATATAATATAATATACAGAAATGCTGAGCGGATTCTTGGGCTTATCAATCAACTTATGGACATCCGTAAAATTGACAAGGGACAAATGAAACTGCATTTTGAGTATTCTGACGTGGTTAAAATAGTTAAGAACGTTTGCGACAGTTTCAGTCTTCAGTCTTCATTGCAGAATGTCAGCTTGAACTTGGCAATTGATAAAAACCCGATAATGGCTTGGGTTGACACGGCTCATTTCGACAAGATAATTGTCAATATTCTTTCGAACGCATTTAAGTTCACACCGCAAAATGGTGCAATCACTGTTTCTGTCAGGAAAGAATCGGCAGAAGTGTCGGATGGTTATGTTGTTATTGAGGTTGAGGATAGCGGTCCTGGTATAAGTGCTGATGATTTGAGCCGCATCTATGAACGATTCTACCAGTCGCCGTCAAGCGGAAAGGCAGTTTCAGGAACCGGGGTGGGGCTGCATTTGGCCAAATCACTTGTCGAGCTGCATCATGGCACAATCACCGCGAAGAATAATGTTGGCAAACCAGGTAGCTGCTTTACAATCAGAATCCCATTGGGCAACGGACATTTGTCTACCGATGAGGTGGCGGCCGTTCCGACACAGAATAATGTCGAGTCTGTCCCGATGTTGCCGCAAATCGCATCTGATGGTGCACAAACTTCTAAAAATTACTCTAAGACCAAATATCAAGTGCTTGTGGTTGAGGATGATGCGGAGATAAGGCAATATCTGAAAAACGAGCTGTCGGCAGATTTCCACGTCCAGGTATGTACAAACGGAGCAGAGGCTCTCGAGTTGATATTGAGAAAAACGCCTGATATTGTGGTCAGTGATGTGGTGATGCCGGTTATGGACGGAGTCACCCTGTGCAAGAAAATCCGACAGAACATAACAGTGAATTCCCTCCCTGTTGTTTTGCTGACTTCACTCACTGATGAACGCAGTATCATCGAAGGACTAGATGTGGGTGCCGATGCTTACATTACAAAGCCATTCAGTATAGAGCTGCTGCGCCACACCTTACTGAACAAACTTCAGGGCAGAATCGTCTTAAAAAACAATTTTCAAGGCAGCCAGACTCAGGAGGCTATGGTCGAAAAACGCGATGTCGTCTCGCCAGACGACCGTCTGATGCAGCGTATAATGAAGGTGATAAATGCCAATATGAGCAATCCCGACTTGAATGTGGACATGTTGGCGACAACGGTCGGCATCAGCCGCTCGCATTTGCACCGCAAGATGAAAGAGCTGACAAACCAGTCTACACATATATTTATAAGAAATGTCAGACTGCAGCAGGCAGCTGTACTGTTGCGCGAAAAGCGGCACAGCGTTTCGGAGATTTCTGACGTGGTGGGTTTTGCCAATACAGCATATTTCTCAACAGCCTTCAAAGACATGTACGGCATGACTCCAACGGAGTATATGTATCAGCATACTGCCGGCACAGAACAGTCGCGTGATTAGGCGAAACCATTCCAAAACGTTTTGTGAATACGTTAAAAAGTACCATTCTCCAGTAGGTATCTTTTTTTGAACAAAATGTTTCTTATTTGATTTATTTATCTATTTTTCGGCATTCGATGGTGATTCGTGGGGCAGCCAAACGTTTTTTGAGCAACTTGATGTATTGAATTGATTCTTACGCATTAATAAAATTAAAGGTGACTTTTATTTTTATTAACGACGTGTGAAAAAAGTCGATTCATTTTGTAAAAATGGAATCGTTTGCGCAGAAAAACATGGTTGAATGGGGATGGAGAAAAATGCCAGCGAATAATGAAATGGGGAAAAACAAATTCAATATGGGATTTGAAAGTGACTATAAACATTTAATAACCAAACATTTTAAAAATGAGTAAACATCGACTATGGAAATTGGCGGTTACGATGCTGCCAATGATGTTGCTGTCATTCAGTGTTTTTGCTCAAAGACATCAAATTTCGGGTAAAATATTGGATGAGGAGCAAATGCCTGTTCCAGGTGTCAACGTTGTAATTAAAGGAACAACGATTGGTACAATTACAGCAGGCGACGGATCATTCAGCATGCAGGCTGCCGACAATGATGTGTTAGTTATTACCTACATTGGTTATAACACAGAGGAGGTAACTGTAAAAGGTGCTGGACCTTACAACATTTCGTTAGTGCCCGATGTAGTGGGCTTGGATGAGGTTGTTGTTGTGGGTTACGGACAACAGAAGAAAGAATCGGTTGTGGGTGCAATTGCGCAAACCACTGGTGCTTCTCTGCAACGTGCCGCTGGTGTTACAAACATCGGTGCGGCCTTGACCGGTAACCTGCCTGGCGTTATCACCACTCAGGATACTGGTGAGCCGGGTGAGGAAGATGCAAAAATCGTCATTCGTGGTACAAGTTCATGGAACGGCAGCGAACCGTTGGTTTTGGTCGACGGTATTAAGCGTTCAATGAACTCTGTCGACATCACTTCGGTTGAGAGCATCTCTGTTTTGAAAGATGCTTCGGCAACAGCCGTTTACGGTGTGGAGGGTGCCAACGGCGTTATCCTTATCACAACCAAACGCGGTGAGGAAGGCAAGGCCCGTATCGATGCCGGTTTCACAACAACTATGAAACGTGTGTCGAAGCTGCCTAACAAACTCGATTCATACGATGCTTTGGTGGCTCGTAACAAGACAATCGAAATGGAGTTGCCAGTTACTGACAGAGAGTCGTGGGAGTATATCACACCTCAGGAGACTATTGAGAAATACCGCCCAAGCGACCCAAATGCAAGAGATGAATTCGGCAACTTGCTGTCAGAGCGTTATCCTAACGTTGACTGGCAGGAAGAATTGTTCAAAAGCTATGCTCTCTCATATAAAGCAAACTTGAGTGTCAGTGGTGGTACAAAAATCGTAAGATATTATGGTTCTGCTGAATACGTTTACGAGAGCGACCTTATGCGCATCTTCGATAACCATCGCGGATACGAGTCAGGTTATGGCTTTCAGCGTATCAACGCACGTAGCAATATGGACTTTAACATCACTAAGACAACAATGTTTTCAATGAACATTGCCGGTTCGCTTGCTATCAAGAAATCGCCAAACGAGAATGCCGGTAACGCATGGGAGGAGGCTCAACGTTGGGCTGGTGCCTATAATATTGGTCCTGATGTGTTTGTCCCTTATTATGAGGATGGTTCGTGGGGCTATTATCCTGCTGACCAGAACAACGCACGTAACTCAGCCAAAACAACCGCTTTGGCTGGTGTGAGAAAAAAGACAACAAACACAATCACAACCGACTTTACTTTGGAACAGAAACTTGACTTCCTGTTGAAAGGTTTGAGCATCAGAGGAAATATTGCTATGGATAACTCTTTCGAGGAGACAGGCCGCGGTGTTAACGATGGTGGTAGCGGTGCTCAGGAAAAGTGGATTGACCCGGTAACTGGTCAGGCTTCATACTCACAAACCATAAACAAGGTGTCTGGTTTCGACCATGTAGTGTTGCCAGGTTGGGGCACATCGAATGGTACAATGGGTAGTGTTAACCGTAGTTTGAACTATCAGACACGGGTAGACTGGAAGGGCGATTTCGATGCGCATAGCATTACCGCAATGGGTATGTTCCAACGCAGGAAATCATTATTTGGAAGTGGCATTCCATCGTATCGTGAGGACTGGGCGTTCCGTTCAACTTATAACTATGCACGCCGCTATTTCTTTGAGTACAACGGCTCTTACAACGGTTCTGAGAAATTTGCTGCTAAAAACCGATTTGCATTGTTCAACTCAGGTGCTATCGGCTGGATGATTTCAGAGGAACAGTTTATGTCGTTCTTGAAAGAAGAACACTATATTGATATGTTGAAATTCCGCGCATCATTGGGTTGGGTTGGTAGTGACAATGCAGGTTCTTACCTCTATATGGATGAGTGGAGTTATGGCGGCAAGGCCAGCACAACAGTTGATAATGGTCAGGAAAGTACATATGTACAATACCGTCAGAGTAAACTGGGTAACCCTGATGTGCACTGGGAGACAGTTCAAAAGTTCAACTTCGGTATCGACTACTCGTTGTTCCAAGGTTTGATGGCTGGTAATATCGAAATCTTCCGCGACAAGCGTTACGATATATTGATTAATGGTGGCGACCGCGCCATTCCTTCTTATTTCGGCTTTGATGTTCCTGTAACCAATATGGGTGAGGTTAAAGCAAAAGGTTACGAGATTGAACTTCGTGTCAACAAGCAGATTAACCGTGATATGCGCGTGCAAGGTCACTTCAGCATAACTCACAATGAGAATGAGATTATTGACCGTGATGACCCGAAACTGATGCCTGATTATCAGAAGAAAGAGGGCTATTCAATTGGTCAGTATCGCACGTATGTCGATGCAGGATTCATCAATAATATCGATGAGTTGTATGGTAGTCCGGCATTTGAGGCTAACGATGGCTATCGTCTGCCAGGCAGCTACTATATTATCGACTTCAACGGTGATGGTGTTATCGACAGCAAGGATAACGCTCCTTACGGATTCACCAGCACACCGCAGAACACTTACAACGCACTTTTGCAGTTTTACTGGAAAGGCTTCAGCTGTTTTGCTCAGTTCTATGGCGTTCGCAATGTTACACGCGACGTTGTGCTCCAGAGCTTTGGTATGAAACTGAATGCAGTTTATGATATGGGCGATCTCTGGACAAAAGACAACCCGAATGCCGATGTTACTCCGTATCGTTGGAGTACAGCACCTACAAGTAAGAATGGTGAGCAATTCTCCGAATATGGTACGCAATATTTGTTCGACGGTTCATATCTCCGTCTGAAGAATGTTGAATTAGCATACTCTTGGCGTGAAGGACAATGGATTAAGAATATTGGCCTTAAATACTTGAAGGTTTTTGTCAATGGCAACAACTTGTGGTTATGGACCAAAATGCCTGACGACCGTGAGGCAAACACAGGTAACGGAGGTTATTTGGGAGCTTACCCAACTGTTAAACGTTTCAATTTGGGTATTAATGTAACATTCTAAAACTTAAACAGATGAAAAAGACATTATATATAGCAGGGTTGTTCGGTTTCGTCTTGTGCGCATCGCTGATGTCGTGCGAAGACTATCTTGACAGAGAGCCGAATACCACAGTGTCGGGTAGTGACGCATTTAAAAACTTCGAAAACTACCAGGGATTTGTTGAGGAGATTATTAACTGCATCCCCGACAAGGAGAAGTGCAGCTGGTGTCCTTCGTGGAACTGGGGCGACGACGAGGTGTTCAACCCACAGGGCGATGACCGTCTGACACACCAGATTGACCTTGGTAACTTCAGAAAATGGTATCAGCCGACTTCCGACCTCGGAAACTGGCTTTTAACCTCAAGCAACAATCCAAGCGGAATTAATCAGCCTAAGAACCATTCGTTGTGGGGACATGCCTGGTATTGCATCCGCAAGGCCAATATGGGTTTGGAGCATATCGACGAAATGATTGGTACCGATGAGGAGAAGAACCGTATTTTGGGCCAGTGCTATTTCTATCGTGCTTGGTGGCATTTCGAATTGATGGAATGGTTTGGCGGTCTGCCTTATATTGATGCGGTTTTGGATGCCAACAATATTCCTGAATTGCCGAGATTGTCGTTCCAGGAATGCGCCGCACGTTGTGCTGAGGACTTCAGAAAGGCTGCAGAGTTGCTTCCTATATGCTGGGACAGCACATCAGTTAAAGGCCAGGATGAGAAAAACCAGTTGCGTGCCAATAAGATTACAGCTTTGTGCTACAAAGGCAAATGCCAACTGTGGGCAGCCAGTCCGTTGATGGAGCACGGCGCTCAAATTGGTGCTTTGAGCAGTGGTCTGACATACGACTACAACAAGGCTCTTTGCGATTCTGCAGCTGAGACTTTAGGTTTGGCTCTTAATCTGATTGAGACAAAAGCCAATGAGCAATACAAACTAGCAAACTTCGACTACTCAGACATCTATAATCACGTGATGAGTGACGAAATCACTCCTGGATACGATGATTTGTGGTGCTATTCTGATTTGTTCTACACACTTAACAAGAAGCTGAAAAACCCTGGTGGAAACGAAGCCATCTGGCGTGGTCCGTCTAACTCGTCGGACAACAGTTCGAACTGGGCAACAGCGAAAGTGTTCGGTCCTAAAATGGCAGGTTTGGTGGCTCACGATAAGATTATTCACCAGCCAACAGCAAACTTGGTTGAAATGTACGGTATGGCAAACGGACTGCCAATTAAGGATGAGAACGGCAATTACGCCAATGGTTTCGACCCGACTCACCCATGGAAAGACCGCGATCCGCGTTTCTATCACGACATTGTTTTCGATGGTTTCAAATATCTGAACGGTTCAGCTCCGAAGAACCAGCAGCCATATGTTTACTGCGAGTTGTTCACTGGCGGCAATATGCGTCCGGTGGCCGATGGCAGCCAGACTGGTTACTTTATCCAGAAACTCGTGCCGCACACTTGCAACGAGGTTGACAAGGATTATGCCGATAAGTGGGGCGACGGTATGCACGTGTATATTTCGTATATGCGTTTGGCCGATGTCTATCTGATGTATGCCGAAGCTTGCGCAGCTATTGGCGGAGCAACTCAAAAGGCAAAATCGTTCGACAAGACAGCTGTTGATGCAGTCAACGTTGTTCGTGAGCGTTGCCACTGCGGACCTGTAGGTGGTAGAGGTTCAAATGCAAATGCAAAATATATTACTGACAATAAGCTGTTCATGGATGAGATTCGTCGCGAGCGTGCTGTTGAGCTGTCGTTTGAAGGTTTCCGCTTCAACGATTTGCAGCGCTGGCTGCTCCTGACCGAGTATCCTTACAACACCAAGTACTCGGTTGAGTTCACCCGTGGCGAGTCTGACGATTTCTATAAATTCCAGAATGGCGAGGACCCAAAAGACGCAAAAGTTAACGGATATCATCTGAAGCCGATAATTACACGTAATTTCGGAACGAAACACTATTGGTTCCCATTCCCTGATAACGATGTATATCTGTATGAAGGATTTGCTCAGAATCCGGGATGGTAATGATTGGTCGATTGTTGAATTATTAAACGAATAAAAATGAAACATAAACATAATATATTAGTCTTGAGTGCCGCAATGGCCGTTGCGCCATTCGCCTTGAGTGCCCAGACTGAGACAGATGAAGTGCAGGATTCTGTCTATATGGTCAAAACGGCATTCCGCAGCGTGGCACAAAACGACTTGTTGGGTGGCGTTTCTGTAGTTAATGTCGAGGAAATGCTCAAAACCAACTACACCCATGGAGGTCTGGATAATATGGAGGCATTGGCCAATGGCTGGAACGGAACTTCGCTCTGGGGTATGGATGCTGATAATAACCGCGGTTACCTGGTGCTTATCGACGGTATTCCTCGTGACATTGCCAATGTTAAGCCTACTGAAATTGCCCAAATCACCTTTATAAAAGGTGCAAACGCTCTGGTTCTTTACGGAAGCCGCGGCGCCAAAGGTGCCATTCTGATTACTACCAAGCGTGGGCAAAGCCGTGAAAAGCTGAAAATTGATGTGAATGTGAATGCCGGTTTGGATGTCATCAAGCGGTTGCCGGAATACCTCAATGCCGCCGACTACATGACATATTACAACATGGCACGTTTGAACGATGGTAAGACAATCACGTATAGCGACGAGCTTATAGATAAGACCGCAAGCGGCGTGAATCCTTACCATTATCCTGACATCGACTACTTCTCGTCAGATTATATTAAGAAGACAAGAAGCAATGAGGAGGTTGTCCTCGAATTGTCAGGCGGAAACAAAAGAGCCCGTCTTTACGGAAACATCAATGCTCAGACTGAGGGCGATTTTGTCACTGTTGCCGATGCAAAGGAGAATCGCACTAACAGAATCAGTTTCCGTGGTAATGTCGATATAAACTTCAATGATTATATCAGCGGCCACGTTGACGCCAACGCTACATTCTCTGATGCAAGGCACAGGCAATACAGCGCCAGTCCGAGCGACAACATGACATATTGGAATATGGCTTCGACCGAGCGTCCGAACTTCCCGAACGAAACAGCTCAGTTAGTTCCAGTTAGTTTGATAGAAGACGAAGAAGCTCTTGAATTGATTAAGACATCGAACAATATTTACGATGGTTATTTCCTGGCTGGTAAGTCTGACTATTCTTTTAAAGGCACCAACGATGATGGTACTAATAAAAGAACCCCTATGGGGCAGATTTATGCAGGTGGCGAGCTCGTTTACACTGCCCGTCAGTTCCAGTTTGACGGTGGTCTTGATTTCAATCTTAGTAAGGTGTTGGACGGTCTGTGGTTGAAGACTAATTTCGGTATGGATTTCAAAACATCGTACAACACTCGTTTCAATCCGAAATATGCTGTCTATTTCCCAAAATGGTCAGACGATGAGAAGATTATCGGTCTGACTCAGATTGGCGCTGATGAGGATAACGGTCAGAAGAGTTTGTATGACACTCACGACGACCGCACCTTGGCTTTGTCGTTCCAATTCGACTACAACCACAGCTTCGATGACCACAATGTGTCAGTGCTTGCATTGGGCAATGGTTTCCAGCAGACAATTTCAGGAACCTACCATAATAGAACTAATGCCAATCTCGGTTTTGATGTCAGCTATAATTTCGCCCATCGCTACTATGCAACAGTTGCAGCAGCAGTTGCCCACTCGGCTAAGTTGGCTCCGGGACACCGCAACGCTCTGTCGCCTTCGGTGACTTTGGGATGGAATCTTGCTAAAGAATCGTTCCTCGATGGCTCGATTTTTGACGACCTCACTATTTCGGCTTCTGCCAGCATCCTGAATGAGGATTGGGATCTTTACACCAAGAACGATAACGGTACAGTTAAAGCTGAATACTTTCTGTATTTAGGCACCTGGGGTAATAGTGGAAATTATGGCTGGGGTGACTCAAGAAGTGGTGATATGTCGAAGGCAACTGGTGCTGAAAACGAAAATATTGAGATGATTAAGCGTAAAGAGTTGTCGGCTACCCTTAGAACATCGTTGATGGATGGTCTTGTAAAAGCGGAGTTCACATACTTCAAGAACAATATGGATGGTTATCTGATTACCAAAACAAGAATGTGGCCGAGCCACATGGATGGTTTTACTGCCCCATTGAACAACGACATCAACGGACGTCAGGGATTTGACTTCGCTTTGAATGTAAACAAGCAGGTTTCTGATTTCGATATTTCTGTCGGATTGGTTGGAACCTACTATGACACAAAGGTGATTAAGAGAGAGCAAACAGACTTGGATGTTGAATTACAGCCGCAACGCGACAGAGAGGGACGCCCAATCGACGCTATATTCGGTTACAAGAACGCAGGATATTACACTGCCGATGAAGCCGCAGAGGCTAACGACAGCAAAACTGTCAAAGTCGGAGGTAAAGTCCGCGCAGGTGACATTAAATATCAAGATTTGAGCGAAGACGGTGCAGGAAATGGTATGCTTGATGAGGACGACCAGGTTTATTTGGGCAAGGATGGCCGTTTTGGAGCACCATTCGTAATGGGTGTTAACCTTACAGTTAAATACAAGAATTTCACATTCTATGCTTTAGGTACAGGCAAGTACGGCGCAAATGGCCAGAAGAACAATGCTTACTATCAGCTGAAGAATAACGACAAATATTCTGTAATTGCAAAGGATACCTGGACAGAGGATAATCCGAATGCCAAATACCCGGCATTGTCGTCAGGTTCGGCAGCAAACAATTATGTTACTTCAGATTTCTGGATGTACAAAAAGAATGCCTTCTACCTGAGCAAGGTGCAAATCACTTACGATTTCCCGCAGGAGATGTTCGGTGACAGCTTCGTTAAAGGAATGTCAGCTTTTGTTAGCGGAAAAGATCTGCTTACAATATCGAAGGAGCGCGATGTTTTGGAAACAGTTATTGGTGATACCCCCAAGACTCGTTTCTTCAACATCGGTGTTAAGGCTACTTTTTAATGTTTGATTAAAAATTTGATTAGATATGAAAATAAAGAGCATAATAAGTTTGATGGTTCTTGTACCAACATTCATCGCCTGCGATGATGTTTTTGAGCCAATGATCGAGAACCAAATGGACTTCGACACTTTTATGTCGAAACCTGAGAATGCTCAGGGATTGATGCTTAACGGCTACAACAATATGCCGTATGTTACCAATGTGGCCTCAATGTCTGATGTTGCAACTGACGATGCTGTGACCAACGATTACAACAGCGGTTACTGGAAGATGGCTAACGGAAGCTGGTCGGCCAAGGGTAACAACAACCCGTTCGACCGTTGGAGTGCAGCACGTACTAATATTCATTATGTGAATCAGTTCCTTGAGGGTGTTGATGGCTTTTATTTCAACAAGGATGAAGCCGTCAATGCAATGTGTAAGGAGTTCCTGACTGGTGAGGCACACGCTTTGCGCGGATTCCAACTGTTCTACTTCTTGAGAGCATACGCAGGAATGGTCAATGGCCAGTTGATGGGTGTTCCTAACCTGACAAAGTCAGAGAAACCGACTGACGATTTTAACGCAAATATCACCCGCGCAACTTTTGCCGAGTGTGTTGCGCAAATATTGAGTGATTTCGACAAGGCTCTTGAACTGTTGCCATACGATTATGGTAACATTTCGGCCAGCGACTTGAAAACGGATAAGTATGCCAAATATGTTCAAATGGGTGTGACTAATCCGAGCCAGTATAACGATGTGTTTGGTGATGAGAAAGTTGGCCGCATTTCGGGACGTATTGTTGAGGCATTGGCAGCACAGGTTGCTTTGTATGCAGCAAGCCCTGCATACAGCGACCAATCGGGTGTTACGTGGAAAATGGCTGCTGAGCGTGCCGCAAAAGTGCTTGACGGTAATGGTGGTGTGGCAGGTCTGTCAGAAACTGGTGCTACTTGGTACACCAATGCCAAAGAGATTGAGCGTTTCAAAAACCGTGGCAATCCGGATGAAATTATCTGGAGAGAGAACATTAACCACAGTGCAAACTGGGAGAGCGAACTTTATCCACCTTCACAGTATGGTAGTGGAAAAGCCAGGGTTAATCCTACTCAGAACCTTGTAGATGCATTCCCGATGGCCAACGGCTATCCGATCAAGGAGTCGGGCAGCGGCTATAACGACCAGGATCCGTATGCAAACCGCGATCCGCGTCTCGATTTGTACATTGTGCACGATGGCTCGGTATTCGGCCCTTACGGCGAGACAATCAACACAACTATTGATAGTCCGAGCAACAACGATGGATTGGATATTTCGACATCTGCACCAAACCGCACCGGCTATTATGTGCGCAAGTACATAAATGAGAAGGCCGAACCTGAGCGCCGCGGTGGTCAGAAAGGTATGAGTGGTAAGGACAAGTATAATGCCCGTATCCGTTATACAGAGTTGTATCTGGCATTTGCTGAGGCTGCCAATGAAGAGTATGGCCCAACCACGGCTTCTCCTTCGGGCTACAGCGCATACGATGTTATCAAGGCTATCCGCCAGCGTGGTGGTATAGTTAACGATGAGTACCTTGAGAAAGTCAAAGGCGATAAAGACAAAATGCGTGAGCTCATCCGCAACGAGCGCCGCATCGAGCTTTGCTTCGAAGGTCACCGTTTCTGGGATTTGCGCCGTTGGAAACTTGATTTGAACGAGACTGTTATGGCCATGCAAATCAAGACTGTTGGCGGTAAGAAAACCTATACTCCGATTCCTGTGGCAAACGAAACCCGTGCTTACAATGATTATATGTATTTTGGTCCGCTTCCGGAGTCTGAAATTTTAAAATGGTCGAATCTGTTGCAGAACGACGGATGGAATTAATTCTAATCTTTAATAGATAAAGTGATGAAAAACAGTAAAGTAATATCAGTATTATTTGCCGGAATTGCAGTAATGGCTTTTATGTCGTGCGGCAATTCAGACAGAGAGTTCCCCGATTACGATGGCGGGACAACAGCATATTTCGCTTACCAGTATCCGATTCGCACTCTGATTCTGGGCAATGTTGAAACTTACGACAACACAAGCGACAACGAAGGTAGATTCACCATTTATGGCACTTTCGGCGGCTCATATTCAGGCGTAAATGCAAAAATTAATGTCAGCGTCGACGAGTCGCTCACCCAGGGCTTGTATTTTGAGGACGGCAGCGCAGTTAAGCCTATGCCTTCTGACTATTATGAGTTGAGCGGTGATGTTCTCGACTATGGTGGAGGTTTCCGCGGCGGTGTTGAGGTGAAACTGAACGAGAAATTCTTCAACGATCCTCTGTCGCTGAAAAACACCTACGTTATTCCTATGGTCATGGGCGATTACTCAGGTGTTGATCATATCAACCGTGGTACTCCAATTGTTGAGGGTAGTTCGCCTTTGCGCCAAGACCCTGCACAATGGGACCCCGCACCGAAAGATTACACATTGTTCTGCGTGAACTATATCAACGAGAAGACAGCAACTTATCTTCGCCGTGGTACCGACAACTTTGACAAGTTAAAGTACAAGACGCTTAGCAGAGTTGAGACAGCAGAGGATATGTGTATTGTTATCCACGCAGAAAAGAAGCAATCGAATGTGTGGGACAACCAGTTCTGGATTGATGCGGGAACAGCATTTGCAGCAAACGATGAATACACTTTGACTATGGATGTTAAAGCCACAAAGGCTGCAACAGCAACAACTCAAGTTCATACAGCGCCAAGTGAGTATAAAGGAAGTGGTATTGGTGATGTTTCTTTCTCAACAGAGTGGAACACAATTACACTGACTGGCAAATTCGCAAGCGGACAGGCTGACGGACACTCTATTGCCTTTAATCTTAGCGAGTTATCTGATGCTAACGATTATTATATCGATAATGTAAGTTTCGTTATTAACGGAGAGGAGAAAGTCGGCAATCCACGTTGCAATGCAGT
Source organism: Salinivirgaceae bacterium (assembly GCA_017645945.1). GTDB lineage: Bacteria > Bacteroidota > Bacteroidia > Bacteroidales > SZUA-534 > RUG13583. The sequence continues at coordinate 79,216 of JAGCNL010000076.1, read as the reverse complement.
GCCAAATTCAAACTATTACACCAAGGTGTTGTCTGGTAGCCTTGGCGCAAGCGAGTTTGAATGGACAGGCAAAATGCAGACAGATACCATTGTTTGGAAAGAGCCTGATGGTTATGAGAAAGTGACAGAAAGCCGTCATAAGGAGTTTGTTGAGAAGGACGAGGTTGTTTATACCACGTCGTTTGACAGAAATTCGGTTCTTCTGCCGATTTCAAGCACTGAGGTTGCTGATGTGAATACACCATGCGAACTGATTCTTACTTTTAATGGTGATGATTGCACTATTAAATCGAACAACGAGGCATTGTGCACTGCATCGGGTAGTGGCAAGTACGTTAAAGATGGTGCTCCTAAGGCTTGGGGCGATAAAGACCGTGATGTTCTTTATCTTGATTACACCATTGATTTCAAACAAGATAATGTGCACTACTCAACCAAAGACACGCTTGTATGGCGTGATCGTGGTTCGGCAGCATCAATACGGACATTCAGACCTGTTTACAAAGAGTAGTAATCGGGTTTGATTCGATCAAAAAAGGTCTTGGGAGGTTCTCAAGACCTTTTTTTTGCAAGTTTTTTATAACAAAAGTAAAAAATACTTTTATCTTTGTCGAGATTTGATTCTTGACAAAGAATTGGAGCTGGCGTTCTAACTATTTGTGGAATAATGTTTTGAATGTTGATTTTGTTCAATGGCAAAGCTGGAGTAACACGATTCTGTCGATTTTTGTTACGTTCTTAAAAAAATATGTGTGTTGACGAATATTTGTATATGAATAATCTTTCACATATTTGGACTGTAATGAATGTTGCTTCGGCACGAGTCGTAAAATTGGGGGAGTAATAATCGCAAAAGCGAAATAAAGTGACTATAAAATATTAATAATCAAACATTTTTGAAATGAGGAAACATGGACTATGGAAATTGGCGGTTGCAATTCTGCCAATGATGTTGCTGTCATTCAGTGTTTTTGCCCAGAGGCATCAGATTTCTGGTAAGATACTGGATGAGGAGCAAATGCCTGTTCCAGGTGTTAACGTTGTGATTAAAGGCACAACAGTTGGAACAATTACAGGAGGCGACGGAAATTTCACTATGCAAGCCGCCGACAATGACGTGTTAGTTGTCACATACATTGGCTACAACACTCAGGAGATAACAGTAAAAGGCGCAGGCCCTTACAACATTTCGTTAGTGCCTGATGTGGTAGGTTTGGACGAGGTTGTGGTTGTTGGTTACGGCCAGCAGAAAAAAGCTTCGGTTGTGGGTGCTATCACTCAAACATCGGGCGCAACTCTGCAGCGTGCAGCCGGTGTTACAAATCTCGGTGCCGCCTTGACGGGTAATCTGCCTGGAGTTATTACAGAACAAGGCTCGGGGCAACCTGGTGAGGATGATGCAAAGATTTTTATCCGTGGCACAAGTTCATGGAACGGCAGCGACCCGCTTGTCTTGGTTGACGGTATTGAGCGTGCAATGAAAAGCGTTGATGTTTCTTCTGTTGAGAGCATATCTGTTTTGAAAGACGCATCGGCAACAGCCGTTTATGGTGTACGTGGCGCCAACGGAGTTATCCTTATCACCACCAAGCGCGGTGAAGAGGGAAAGGCCCGCATCGACGCTGGTTTCACCACAACTGTAAAGCGTGTGTCGAAACTGCCTAATAAACTCGACTCTTACGATGCTTTGGTTGAGCGCAATAAGACAATTGAGAACGAGTTGGCAATCACTCCGACAGAGTCGTGGGCATACATCACTCCGCAAAGCGAGATTGAAAAATATCGTGACCCTGAGGGAACAACGGTGAACGAACAAGGTGTGGTGCTTTTGAACAAGGAGCGTTATCCGAATGTTGACTGGCAGGACGAATTGTTTAAAGACCAGGCAATATCTTATAATGCAAACTTAAGCATTAGTGGTGGTTCGAAGTTTGTAAAATACTACACATCAGCTGATTATATGAATGATAGTGACCTTATGCGCGTTTTTGATAACGACCGTGGTTATGAGTCGGGTTATAGCTATCAGCGTATAAATGCACGCAGCAACCTTGATTTCACTATAACAAGAACCACAATATTCCGTATCAATCTGTATGGTTCGCTCGGCATTAAAAAAGCTCCGCGAGCCTTTGCAGGCAACGAGTGGCAGGAGGGACAGCGTTGGGCTGGAGCTTACAACATTGCTCCTGATGTGTTCCTGCCGAAGTATGAGGACAATTCGTGGGGCTACTATCCGCATGTATCGAATGTGACAAACTCGGCACAAAACCTTGCTACCAGCGGTATGGCAAAAACCACAACCAACACCATAACCACTGACTTTATTCTGGAACAGAACCTTGATTTTTTAACAAAAGGTTTGAGTTTCCGAGGCAATGTGTCGCTCGACAACACATTTAAAGAAATTAACCGTGGTGTTAGCGACGACTGGAATGATGTTCAACAAAAATGGATCGACCCTAAGACGGGACAAGTTAATCTGCGCAAACAAATCAACAATACGACAAGTCTTGACTGGATGGAGGATAAAGACAGAAAGTGGGGAACTCAGGCCGGCAATATGGACAACTGGTCTACATTCCGTAAGTTGTACTATCAGTTGCAGTTCAACTGGGCACGTGACTTTGATTTGCATAAAGTCACTGCAATGGCATTGTTCTCGCGCAACCAGCAGGCCACAGGTACACAAATCCCGTCGTACCGTGAGGACTGGGCTGCCCGTATCACCTATGGTTGGAACAACCGTTACAATCTGGAGCTGAATGGTTCATACAACGGCTCGGAAAAATTTTCCGAGGACAACCGTTTTGCAATGTTTGGCTCTGGTGCGTTGGGTTGGACATTATCGGAAGAGGAATTCTTCTCGTTCCTGAAGGATAACCACTATATTGATATGTTAAAAGTACGTGCATCGCTTGGTGTTGCCGGTAGTGACAATTCCGATCCATTCCTGTATATGGATGAGTGGGGTGCTGGGGGTTCCGCAAAAATGTCACTTGAGGTCGGCGAGGAAAAAAATGTAACAAGTCCTTTCCAGTGGTATCGTATAAGCAAACTCGGTAACCCGGATGTGCATTGGGAATCAGTCCGCAAGTTTAATTTCGGTATCGACTACTCGTTCTTGCAAGGTTTGTTTGCAGGTAGTGTGGAGATATTCCGCGACAAGCGCTACGATATATTGATTAAGGGCTCTGACCGCGCCACTCCGTCATATTTCGGTATGGATGTGCCGGTTTCGAACTTGGGTGAGGTTAAAGCCCGTGGTTATGAGGTTGAACTTCGTGTCAACAAGCAGTTCAACCGCGAAACTCGCGCCTGGGCAAACTTCAGCATGACACACAACGAGAACGAAATCATATCGCGTGATGACCCGCAGCTTATGCCTAACTATCAGAAGTCAGAGGGTTACGCAATTGGTCAGACACGGTCGTTCATCGATGCAGGCTTCATCAATAACATCGATGAGCTATATGGCAGTCCTGCATTCGCTACTGATGATCGTTTCCGTATGCCTGGCAGCTACTACATAATCGATTTCAATGGTGACCGTGTGATTGACAGCAAGGACAGCGCTCCATATCAGTACACTTCAACTCCTGAGAATACATATAATGCGACTCTGGGTTTTGAATGGAAAGGATTCAGCTGTTTTGCACAATTCTATGGCGTAACAAATGTTACCCGCGATGTTGGGCTGACAAGCTTCGGTAGTAAACTGAACACCGTATATGATTTGGGTTCGACTTGGACAAAAGACAATACGAATGCCGAATACACAATCTATCACTGGGCAACAGCTTCATCAAGTGGTGAGGGCAGTGGTACCCAATATCAGTTCGACGGTTCTTATATCCGTTTGAAGAATGTGGAGTTGGCATATTCTTGGAATGATGGCTGGATTAAGAAAATTGGTCTTAATTATTTGAAATTGTTTGTCAATGGCAATAACCTTTGGTTATGGACCCGTATGCCCGATGACCGTGAGGCCAACTTGGGTGGTGGCGGCTGGTTAGGTGCTTATCCAACAGTCAAGCGTTTCAATTTCGGTCTTAAACTCACACTATAATACTTACGACGATGAAAAAGATATTTAATTCATTCATATTTATGGGTTTGTTGGGATTGGCTCTTTGCGCAAATCTTACTTCGTGCAAAGACTATCTTGACAGAGAACCGGGAACAAGCGTGTCGGCAGATGACGCTTTCAAGAATTTCAAAAACTATCAAGGTTTTATTGAGGAGATTTACAACTGCATTCCCGATAAGGAGAAATGCAACTGGTGTCCTTCGTGGAACTGGGGTGACGATGAAATTTTTAACCCTGAGGCTGACAATCGTATGACTCATCAGGTCGATCTGGGTAATTTCCGTGCCTGGAGCACAACAGGTAACTGGCTGTATAGTGGAGGTAGCGACCCTTCATGGCGTTTGGTGGATGTCGGTCAGGGCAAAACACACACTCTCTGGCCTCATTCATGGTACTGCATCCGCAAATGCAACATAGCCATTGAGAACATCGACAAGATGGTGGGAACTGATGAAGAACGTGACCTTATTCTTGGCCAGGCATACTTTTTCCGTGCATGGTGGCATTTTGAGCTGATGGAATACTTCGGAGGTCTGCCATACATCAATAGGGCTCTCGATCCGTCGAATATTGAGAAACTCCCGCGTCTTTCGTTCCAGGATTGCGCTGACAGTTGTGCACGCGACTTCCGAAAAGCAGCCGATCTGCTGCCTATCGATTGGGACAATCTTACGGCAAGCACAGACTATGGTATTGCTGGCAAAAATGATTTGCGTGTGAACAAAATCACAGCATTGGGCTATCTTGGCAAGTGCCTGCTTTGGGGCGGCTCGCCACTTATGGCAAACAATGACAAAGGAGAGCTTGGTGGAGCCAAAACTTACGACTATGATAAGGCATATTGCCAACGTGCAGCCGAAGCTTTTGGTGAGTTGCTGGATCTGGTTGAAAGCGGCGAGACGCAGTATGCGCTTGTTGAGTTCAATTTCAGCAATGTTTACGACCATGAAAAGGCAAAAGGTGCAAAGACATGCTATTCTGATTTGTTCTATACAACCAAGCAAAACTGGAAACAGCCAGGTTCAACCGAGGCTATTATGCGTGGTCCTTCAGGCAACGTTGGTGATGCAAACAACACCAACTGGAATACAGCAAAAGTATTCGGACCTAAAGTGGGCGGTATAGTTGAGCACGACAACGTTATCCACCAGCCGACAGGCAACCTTGTTGAGATGTACGGAATGGAGAATGGATTGCCTATTGACGACCCAGAGTCAGGTTTCGACCCGACGCACCCGTTCAAAAACCGCGATCCGCGTTTCTATCACGACATTGTGTTTGACGGATTCAAATATATTAATGGAGCAGCCTCAGAAGAGAGAAAACCATACGTTTACTGCGAGCTGTTCACGGATGGCAATATGCGTCCGGTGGCAAATGGCAGCCAGACAGGTTACTTTATTCAGAAACTCGTTCCGCATACTTGCAATATTGTGGATGAAGCATATAACTGGACTGGTAGTCTGCATTGCTATTTGCCCTATATGCGCTTGGCCGACATCTATCTGATGTATGCTGAGGCGTGTGCGGCTGCCGGCGATGCAAGCTATAAAGCATCAGATTTTGACAAGACAGCTGAGGATGCAATCAATACCATCCGCGATCGTTGCGGTGCCGGTCATGTGGCTGCAAAATATGTTGCTGACAGAAAAAAATTCTTGGATGAGGTACGTCGTGAGCGTGCAGTGGAACTATCGTTTGAAGGTTTCCGTTTCAACGACTTGCAACGCTGGCTGCTCTTGACCGAACCACCATACAATACCAAGTATGCAACAGAGTTCAAGCGCGTTCATCCGCAAAGCTGGTACGAGGATGAGAACAACGATCCGCGCGATGCGGAAGTTGTCGGCTATACACGAAGAGAGATTCTCACCCGCAATTTTGGAACGCAGCACTATTGGTTCCCATTCCTCGATGATGATGTGTATATCTATTCAGAATTTGCTCAAAACCCCGGATGGTAACAATATTAGTCAATGTTGAATCTTAAATATAATAAAATGAAATATATACATAATAAAATATTGGTATGTGCCACTTTGCTTTCTCTGCCTTGCAGTTTGTTGGCGCAGGTTGCGAACGATACCGTAGCTGTCTCTTCTGATTCGGTTTATATGGTAAACACCGCATTCAGGAAAGTGGCGCAGGACGACTTGTTGACAGGCGTATCGGTGGTGAATGTGGAAGAGATGCTTAACAGCAACTATACAACATACAGTTTGACTAATATGGTGTCGCTTGCAAATGGATGGAATGGCTCTAATATGTGGGGTATGGATGACTATCTGGTTCTTGTCGACGGTATGCCGCGTGAAGCCAACAATGTCATGCCTTCTGAGATTGCTCAGATCACTTTCCTGAAAGGAGCAAACGCTGTGGCGCTCTATGGCAGCCGTGCCGCCAAAGGAGTTGTCCTTATTGCAACCAAACGTGGACAGTTAAACGAAAAGCTTCAGATCGACGGACGTTTTAATGTCGGGTTCAATGTGGCTAAAAAACTGCCAGAGTATGTAGGCGCGGCCGAGTATATGCGCTACTATAATCAGGCAAGTAAAAACGATAATGGAGGGGTGGACAAACCAGTGTACACCGACGAACAGATAGAAAAATACGAATCGGGAGTCAACCCTTATCACTATCCTGACATTGATTTCTATTCGTCGGAATACATCAAAAAGTTTTATAATACTGAAGATGCTGTTCTGGAATTCTCAGGTGGCAGCAAAATCGCCCGTTATTATGTCAACATCAACGCCTACACTTTTGGTGACTACCTGAAAATTGGCGAGACAAAGCACGACCGCACAAACCGTCTCAGCGTGCGCGGAAATGTTGATATGAACTTGAGCAAGTACATCAGCGCATACATTGATGCTAATGCAACGTTCTATGACATCAACAGCCGCAAGGGCAACTTTTGGTCAGATGCTGCGACAATCCGTCCGAACATTAAGCCTAATCTGAAAACGAACACGGCGTTGCTTATTCCTGTTGATATGATAGAGAAAGGCACAGAAGCAGCAACTCTTATAGAGACTACTGACAATATTTACGACGGCAAATTCCTTGCAGGGGCCAACGCTACTGATGCAAACAATGTGTTTGCTCAGATATATGCCGGAGGCAAAACAAAATGGACAAGCCGCCAGTTCCAGTTCGACGCAGGAATGCGTTTTGACTTGAGCAAACTGCTCGAAGGGTTGGCGTTCAAGACTTCGTTGGGAATGGATTTCCAAACAAATTATACTCAGTCGTTCAATCCTCAGTATGCAATATTTATTCCTACTTGGGATTCGAAGACAGAGACTATAACCAAACTGAAAAAGGAAGGAGAGGACTTGAACAACGGACAACAATCCATATCAAACAGTACCGACAACCGCATGCTGGCTGGTAATGCTGCTTTCGAGTACAATCGTAAATTCGGCAGCCACAATGTGTCGGCAATGGTGTTGGGCAACTGCTTCCAGCAATTCCGCTCTGGTGACTATCATGCCAGAACCAATGCCAATTTAGGTTTCGACGTAAGCTATAATTTCGACCAACGTTTTTATGCACAGTTCAGCGCTGCTGAAGCTTATTCGGCAAAACTTGCTGAAGGCCACCGTGCAGCATTCTCGCCGACAGGAACAATCGGATGGCGTCTTAGCAAAGAGTCATTTTTGGAGAATGTGTCAATTCTTGATAATTTGATGATCTCAGCATCAGCAGGCATTCTTAACGAAGATGTCGACATCAGCAGCTACTATATGTACGATGGTGTTTGGAGTGCAAACGGTTGGGGATTCACCTGGTATGACGGCTCAAACGCGACATCAATTAAACCTGACCGTGGCGATAATGTTGGACTTGAAATGATTAAACGCAAAGAGTTCAATGCCAACATCAAGGCTTCGATGTTCGATAAGTTTGTAAATCTTGATTTTACCTACTTTACCAACAAAATGTCGGGGTACATCATCAAAGACAAGAGCGATTGGCCGAATCACTTGGCAGAGTTCCTGCCTTATCTGAACAACAATGAGATTAAGCGCACAGGTTTCGATTTCGCGGTTAACCTCAACAAAAAAATCAGCGATTTCGACGTGACTTTTGGCGTATTTGGAACTTATTATACCACAGAGCGCACAATTTTCGAGGAAACCCCAAAAGTGGATTATCAGCACAAGGAAGGAAAGCCGGTTGACGCCATTTGGGGCCTTGAGTGCTTGGGTATGTTCCAAAGTCAGGAAGAGATAGACGAATCGCCAGTGCAGTCATTTGAAAAAATAGTGCGTCCAGGAGACCTTAAGTATAAGGACCAGAACGGGGATGGTCAAATCACTGATTTGGACACTGTTTATCTTGGCAAATGGGGTAGCTACGGTTCACCTCTGACTTTGGGTATGAACATGGTTATCAAATACAAAAACTTCACATTCCATGCTTTGGGCTCTGCACGAAGCGGTGCGTATGGTGCAAAGAACAGCTCGTATTATTGGATCAACAAAGACTCAAAATACTCAGCCATTGTCCGCGATACTTGGACTCCGGAGAACCCTGACGCCAAATATCCTGCCCTCACAACAACGGCTGGCGGCAATAACAACCGTATTTCTGATTTTTGGCTGTATAAAAATAATGCATTCACTTTGGACAAAATCCAAATCAGCTATGAAGTTCCAAGCGAAGTGTTTGGCGATTTGTTCATTAAAGGTCTGACAGCATACGTAAGCGGTGCAGACCTGCTTACCATAGCAAAAGAAAGAGAACACATGGAGATGAATGTTGGCAGCGCGCCACAATCGCGATTCTTCAACATTGGTGTAAAAGCTAATTTCTAACACTAAAAAACGATTTAGTTATGAAAATGAATAATCTTATAAAACTGACATCGCTGCTGGTGGTTTTTGCATCGTGCGATGATGTGTTTGAGCCACAAATAGAGAACAACAAGGACCTTGAAGCTATGTTGGCGGTCAACAGCAACGCCATGGGTTTGATGATAGCAGGTTATGCTCGCCTTCCTTATATCGATGGCACCGCATACGATATTGCCACCGATGATGCAGTAACCCACGACGCGGGAAATTCATATCGTAGTGCGGCTATTGGCGGTTGGACATCATATATGGATCCGTTTGGCAGATATATTTACGACCGTCAGACACTCCAGTACATTAACCTTTTCTTCGAAGAGGCTGCAGGCAAGTCTGTATGGTCATACACCGAACTCGACAACAAATTGCTTGACGACCGTTTCACTGGTGAGGCTTACGCTCTACGAGCCATTCATCTTTTCGATATGCTGCGTCGTCACGCTGGTATGGTAAACGGAACGGTGTTGGGTGTTCCCAACCTGACACACTCTGAGACTGCCGGTGATAATTTCAATGTTTCGCGTGCAAGTTTCCAGGAGTGTATTGATCAGATATACAGCGATTTTGATGAAGCAAAGAAACGCTTGGTATTAGATAACAATGATATCAAAAACAGCGAAATCCCTCAAAAATTCAGAGACTTAGGCGTTACCAACGCTGGTACATATAACCGAGTTTATGGCGATATAATGCGTGGACGTTTATCGAACCGTATTATTGAAGCCATCGAGGCACAGGTCGCATTATTTGCTGCAAGTCCTGCATATCAAGGCGCTTCAGACAAGGATTGGACTTTTGCGGCTGAAAAAGCTGCAGTTGTTCTCGACCGTATTGGCGGAGTGTCCGGGTTGGATCCTAAAGGCAACATCTGGTACGCCAACTCTGATGAAATTGATAATGTGGCAGTGGCCGGTGTGTGTCCGCAGGAGATTATTTGGCGCGGCGACCGTAACAACTGGTTTGATCCTGAATCTAGTTATTTTCCACCTTCGTTGTATGGAAACGGCTCTGTAAATCCAAGTCAGAACCTTGTTGACGCATTCCCGATGAAGAATGGTTATCCTATCACCGAAGGCGCTAGTGGGTATAATGCAAACGATCCGTACGCCAATCGTGACCCGCGTCTTGGATTGTACATTGTTTACGATGGTGCCGAATTTGGACCAGCTGATGGAAAAACGGGTTTGAAAACAGTTATCAGCACTGCGGAGGATTCGGAGACGGAGGATGGTTTGAACAAGGAGGTTAAATCGACCAAGACTGGTTATTATCTGCGTAAGCACTTGCGTGAAGAAACCAGTTTGAAAAAAGGCGCAGTGTCGAAACACATGCACTATTCGGCACGCATCCGTTACACTGAGATATTCCTCGACTATGCAGAGGCCGCAAACGAGGCTTGGGGTCCAACGGCTGACAATGGTCACGGCTACAGCGCGTATGATGTTATTAAAGCAATTCGTCAGCGTGGTGGCATCGAAGGTGACGAGTATCTTGAGTCGATTAAATCGGACAAAGACAAAATGCGCCAACTCATCCGCAACGAGCGCCGCATTGAGCTTTGCTTTGAGAATCATCGCTTCTGGGATTTGCGCCGTTGGAAAGCCGATCTTACCGAGCCTGTGAAAGGTGTCAGAATTACTGGCAGTGGAAGCGCCAAGACTTACGAGTACTTCGAGGTTGAAAAGCGCGAGTACAAAGATTATATGTACTTCTGCCCGATTCCGGAAGCTGAGATTTTGAAATGGTCAAACCTTGTCCAAAACGATGGTTGGTCTAATTAATCTGTAACAAATCTAAAATCATAATAAGATGAAAATGAATAAATTAATTTCGGCCTTCTCGTTGGGTGTTTTAGCAGTGGCTTTTGCATCTTGCCGAAATGCTGAAAAATCATTCCCCGATTACGACGGTGGAACAACGGCCTATTTCGCGTATCAGTATCCAATCCGCACATTGATTCTTGGTGATGTTGAGACCTACGACAATACAAGCGACAACGAAGGCCGTTTCACAATTTACGCAACTTGTGGCGGCTCTTATTCGGGACTGGACGCAAAAATCGATGTCAACATCGATGAGTCGCTTACCGATGGCCTCTATTTTGAGGACGGCACAAAGGTTAAACCCATGCCGAAAGATTATTACGAGGTTAGCGGAAATGTGTTAGACTTTGCTGGTAATTACCGTGGTGGCATTGAGATCCAGCTCAACGACAAGTTCTTCAACGATCCATTGTCGATATCCAACAACTATGTTATTCCAGTTGTTATGGGTGAGAATTTCTCGGGTGTCGACCAGATTGTTCGCGGAACACCAATATTTGAAGGATCTACACCGTCGCGCCATGAACTCGACAAATGGAAAGTCACTCCAGGCGATTATGTATTGTTCTGCGTAAACTATATCAATGAGTATACAGCAACATATCTTCGCCGTGGCGTTGATAATTTTGATCAGTTGCAATTCGATGGTGACAACGCGCCAACAGGATATGCCCGTGTTACATCAAACCGTCACAATACCTTTATTGAGAATGACGAGGTGGTTAGCACCAAAACTATTGCCAGAAACAAAGTGCTGTTGCGGATAGCCACAACAGAGGTTAAGGGTAAAAACAGCCCTTGTGAGCTTATTCTCACCTTCGATGAGAGTGGTAACTGCACTATCGAATCGAACACCGCAGGCTGCACGGCCAAAGGCACAGGACACTATTCAAAAGGCACGGCCATCAAAGCATGGGGTAACAAAGACCGCGATGAGTTGATTCTTGACTACACTCTCGACTTTACTACCGACAATGTTCACTACGCCACAAAAGACACACTTGTTTGGCGCGATCGTGGTACTGTGGCATCAGTACGCACATACAAACCAGTATACAAAGAGGAGTAATCCTTTGGTCTTATAACAAAAAAGGTCTTGGGCAATGCTCAAGGCCTTTTTTGTTTGCCGAAAAACGTACCTTTGCCGAAAACTGAACAAAATGGAAGTAAGCATAGAGCAATCGTGGAAGACGCGCTTGCAGAGCGAGTTCGATAAGCCATATTTCAAGACGCTGACCGATTTTGTGCGCGACGAGTACCGCACAAACACCATTTATCCGCCAGGAAGATTGATTTTCAACGCTTTCAATCTTTGCCCGTTCGATAATGTCAAGGTTGTGATTATCGGTCAAGACCCGTATCACGGACCTGGGCAGGCTCACGGCTTGTGCTTCTCGGTGCAGGATGGAGTTGATTATCCGCCTTCGTTGCGCAATATTTTCAAGGAGATACAGAGCGATATTGGCACACCAGTTCCCGCATCGGGCGACTTGACGCGCTGGGCAAAGCAAGGCGTGCTGCTGCTGAACGCAACGCTCACGGTCAGGGCTAATTTGGCGGGCTCGCACCAGCGGCACGGTTGGGAGACGTTCACTGACGCTGTCATCAATGCTGTGGCCACCGAAAAGCAGAACGTGGTTTATATCTTGTGGGGCTCATACGCGCAGCAGAAGGCCGCAATGGTCGACCGCAGCAACAATCTCGTGCTTGAATCGGTTCATCCGTCGCCGCTGTCGGCTTCACGCGGATTCTTTGGTAACCACCATTTCAGCAGGGCCAATCAATATCTTGTGGAACACGGAAAAGAGCCAATCGAGTGGTAATTCATTGACTAATTGAATGCCTTTTAACAAATGCCAGAATTTATTTCGATAAAAAACTACCGTCCGCGGATTGATGACGCGATTTTTCCCGAACCAATCAACTGGGAGATTCGTGAAGGCGAGGTGTGGACCATTGTTGGTGACAATGCCAGTGGCAAGACAACGATGGCAAACATCCTGCGCGGCAAGTTTTTTGCTGACGAGGGTGAGATTGTCTACCATTTTCTGGAGGCAATCCGTACATCTGAATATCAGACTCTTTGGCCTGATAAGTTCATCAAAACCGTGAATTTCAAATCGGCATACTCAGCTGACGATTTCAAGCAGATGTACTACCAGCAGCGGTTCCACAGTACCGAAGTTGAGGAGTGCCCATTCTTATCGGAGATGTTCAAATCTGCACAGATTGAGGAACTTAACGGTAATCCATTGTTTCGCTCGCTGAACATTCGCTCGCTGCTCAACCGCCGAGTCATACACCTTTCGAGCGGCGAGATGCGGCGGATGATTATTGCGAAAGCGCTGTTGGAAAAGCCGCGAATGCTGATTTTTGACAATCCGTTCAACGGCCTGGATATCAAGATGGTGCCGCAAGTAGATGAGTTGTTGTCAGGATTGCCGCAAACGGGTGTACAGATAATGTTCATCAGCCCAACTGCCGACCGCATTCCATCGTGCACAACGCATATTTTGCAACTAAACGGCTGCCGAATCGCTTATTGTGGCTTGGCCTTGGAGTTTAAGCCACAACCCGAAACGTTGCCATCGGTGCCCGCCATTGATTGGAGCCGCATACCGACCATTGAACCATCGCGTAGCGACACGGTTGTTGAAATGCGAGATATTGAGATTTCTTACGGCAAACATATTGTGCAGCAGCATCTTAATTGGACTATCAAACGCGGTGAGAAGTGGGCGTTGCAGGGGCTTAACGGCACTGGCAAATCGACGCTGCTGAGTTACATTTTTGCCGACAATCCGCAGGCTTACGCCAAGGATATTGCTCTGTTTGGACGCCAGCGCGGCACGGGCGAGAGCATTTGGGACATCAAAAAACGCATAGGTTTCACATCGTCGGAAATGCACCTTTACTACCGTGAACCAGTTGATTGTCTGAAGATTGTGGAGTCTGGCTTTTTCGACAGCATCGGCCTTTACCGCACATGCAGCGCAGAGCAGGAGCAGACAGCACGTTACGTGATGCAAGTTGTCGGCATCAGCCATCTTGAGGGGCGGTCATTCTTGAAAATATCATCGGCTGAGCAGAGGCTAGTGCTTTTTGCCCGCACTCTGGTGAAAAATTCTGAAGTTCTGATACTTGATGAGCCTTTCCACGGACTCGATAACCGAAATTTGCAGCATTGCATTGGCATTGTTAACGATTTTTGCCGCCAACCAGGCAAAACACTTGTGTTTGTGACACATAACGCTCACGAATTGCCCGAGTGCATCAATCATACATTCGAACTGGAATATTTTGAAAATCATTCATAATGGATTTTATAACAGATAGATACGAAGTGATTTTGGCATCAAAGTCGCCGCGTCGACAGGCGCTCTTGAAGGAGATTGTGCCCGAATTCTCGATTATGCTGCGCGACACTGCCGAAACCTATCCGCCGACGCTTAAAGGCGCGCAGATTGTTGAGCATCTGGCCAATCTGAAAGCGTCGGCCTTTGATGGCGAATTGGCTGACAATCAGTTACTGATCACCGCCGACACCATAGTTTGGATTGACGATATGGTGCTTGGAAAGCCGAAGGGCAGGAGCGGAGCCATTGCGATGCTTCAGCAACTCTCGGGGCGCAAGCATACGGTTTACACAGGTGTCTGCCTAAAAACCAATCATAAAAAGCGGGTGTTCAGCGTTGCTACCGATGTGTTTTTCCGTCCGCTCAACGAGGAAGAGATTGAATACTATGTTGATAAGTATCAGCCATTTGACAAGGCTGGCTCGTATGGTGTTCAGGAATGGATTGGATATGTTGGAGTGGAGCGCATCGAAGGCTCGTACTTCAATGTGATGGGGCTTCCAGTGCAGCGGCTCTATCAGGAATTGAAGGAGTTTTGAGCGTAAGGCACCCAACACCAAATCGCTTCGCGAAATATTTTCAAAATATTCGCGTTTGTTAGATTTATGTAGTTATTTTGCCGCAAATGCCGCAGTCCGTCAGTGGCGGGCATTTATGGACATTTATTTTTGAGCATCCTATTCGTAAAAAAGGAATATGAAATTTCGCATTTTATTGTTAGTCAGTGCAATTGCTGCAATTTTCTATACTTGCGACAACGACGGCGACTCATTCGATGTCGGCAATGTTTTCTTGGACAATAAAGCGGTTATCGGTTATGTTGATTCGTTCACATTGAAATTGTCAACCATCAGGCTCGACAGTTTTGTTACCACTGGCAATTCTGATATTTTTCTTGGATATTTTAAAGATGATGAGATAGGCAACGTCCAGACAGAGGTTTATGTACCGATAAATTTCGCTCTGAAAACCAATGTTGCCGATGATGCTGTTTATGACAGCATGCTTGTTTGTTTCAAGCCGAACGGGAAATGGGTTGGCGATACCGTGTCGCCGCGTGAGGTGAAATTGTATGAAGTGCTTGAAGAGATGAAACCTCCGTATTACTCGCTTCGGCAAACAATGTTCAATAATCAGAGACTGATGCGCAGCGATAAAGAATTGGCAACAGTCAGTCTTAATCCAAGTCCCAAAATCGGTGATGTGTCGTGGGCGCGAATGTCGGACAGTGTTGGGCAGTTATGGTTCAGTATGCTGAAAAATGCCGACGACGTGATGGACAAGAACGAATATTTTGAAGAATTCTTCCGAGGCGTTTGTATAGTGCCGCAAACCAAGGATTTCACCTGGGGGCTCGGGTTCATCGGAATGTCAGAATCGGCTCTTATATCGTATGAAAAAAAGATTGAGGATGCGGGTGAATTCGAAATCAGGCTCTATTATCATGAGTCGGGTGACGACGAGGATGGTTCGTATATGAAGTTCATTGCCAAGCAAGGCGCATATCAGTACACATATTTGAATAATGACAGAAGTGGTACGCCGTTTGAAAATCTCGACGGCTACGGCGAAATGGTGAATTCATCGCAGAGCGGCAACAAAGCCTATATCCAGACTGGTAGTGGACTGGCTTTGCGTATCGATTTCCCCTCGCTTCCTGTCCTGCGCACGGCTTCAGAATATATGACAGTGGTTGATGCACGATTGATAATCAGACCCAAGGAATATTCGTTTGATGAAACCTATCCGTTGCCATCCACATTGCTTTTGGCTATCAGCGATGACTCAAACGACCTTTTGTCGAATCTGACCGACATGACGGGAAACATTGTAAGTTCACCGATTTACTACTCTCCTGAAGACGGCCAGCCTTATTATTCGTTCTCGCTGTTGCGTTTTGTGCGCAACAGGATGCTGACTATTTCGGACACTGAGCTGGCATTGATAGTTTTGCCGCCCGATGATGAGAATTCAACATCGTTCAAAAGGCTTGTGGTTGACGACAATTCGACGTATGCCGAGAATGTTCAATTGATGGTTTATTATATTACATACTGATGGCGCTATGAGTGGAAAAATGAAATCAACAGTTGTGGCGCTTTTTATGCTGGCAATGGCGCAAGTGTCAGTATGTCAGAATAATACAATTTCTCCATATTCAAAATATGGTATCGGATTGTATGAGCAGATGGGGCATGGCCGAAACACGTCGATGGGCGGAGTCGGAATTGCCTTACGGTCAGAGCGTTACGTCAATACAATAAATCCCGCATCGTATGCCTCACTTGATTCGACAATGGTTTTGTTCGATATCGGCGTGCATATGGACTATGAGCACATTGAAACGCATCTCGATTCGGGCGATAAAATGAACGGCAACGTGTCGTATTTCTCGCTCACTATGGCTCCAAGCGACCGTCTGGGTATATCGTTTGGCCTTGCGCCATACACGAGTGTGGGCTACACTTTGCAGTCGAAGGAATACGTTTCTGGTGGCGGTGAAGACAGATACATGTCATACGTTGAGGGTCTTGGCGGCCTCACTTGGGCTTATGTCGGTCTGGGAGTCGATTTGTTCAAGCATACGTCGTTAGGAATGAACGCATCGATTCTTTTCGGTCCGAAAACCGAGCGGCAGTCAATGGCAATGACATCGGCCGATGAATTCTCAATCTACATCGAAAAAACAGATTATTATACTGGCGGCAAACTCGATTTTGGCTTGCAGCAGGACATTCCGCTGTCGAAAAACAAAACTCTGACAATCGGTGCCATAGCCAGCACACCAGGAATTCTGCGTTGCAGCCGCAAAGAAATCGCAACAAACACATTCTATCGTATCGGACTGATTGACACGGTTTATTTCGATGACGATGATTATGACCGTTATACAAAACTCCCGCCTACGTTTGGTTTTGGAGTTTCATATAGCAAGGCTGGCAGATTCACCATGTCGGGCGATTTCAACTATAATCCGCTGTCGAAGCTGGATGTTGAGGATTTGCGCTCAAAGCTGATTGATAACAAATCAATCAATATTGGCTGCGAGTTTATTCCTAAAAAACTTGGCCACTCTAACGACCTTGTTAACGACCTTGTTTTCCGCGCTGGTGGAGGATTTGAAAGCGGTATCTGCCGAGTCGACCATTACACGCTCAAATCGTTCAAGTTGTCGGCTGGTGTGGGATTCAGAATACGTTCCATCAGGTTCAACACCTACTGCATGTACAAGCAGCAGGGAACGCTCGACAACTTGCTTGTGCTTCATCAGTCGCTGCAGTTCGGTCTCAACCTGACCTACATCGACTACTGGTTCCAGAAACGCCGTTTCTATTAATGCTCGAACTCAATTTCAGCGGTTTGGCCAACGAAGCGGGCTGCGACGAAGCCGGGCGCGGATGCTTGGCTGGTCCGGTGTTTGCGGCCGCAGTCATTCTGCCGCCTGATTTCAGTAACGATAAGCTAAACGACTCAAAACAACTGACTGAGAAACAGCGTTACCAGTTACGCGATGTCATTATGCGCGAAGCCGCTGCCTACGCTGTCGCGAAACTCGACGCCCCGCAAAT
The DNA here is from genome assembly GCA_017645945.1 of Salinivirgaceae bacterium. Lineage (GTDB taxonomy): Bacteria > Bacteroidota > Bacteroidia > Bacteroidales > SZUA-534 > RUG13583. The sequence goes on along the minus strand of JAGCNL010000076.1, from coordinate 61,519 downwards.
CGACGAAATAAATATCTTGAATGCTTCCATAAAATCGATGCATCTGGCTCTTGACCAACTTAAAGTGAGGCCAGAGTTCATCATTGTCGATGGTAATCGTTTCAAACCTTACAATGATGTTAAGTATCAGACAATTGTGAAGGGCGATGGCAAATATCTGTCGATTGCGGCGGCCTCAGTGCTGGCCAAAACCTTCCGCGACGATTTTATGTTGCAGATTGACAAGGAATTCCCGCAATACAATTGGGCAAAAAACAAAGGCTATCCAACAGCCGACCACCGCGATGCAATCAAAAAATATGGCATCACGCCGTATCATCGGCGCTCGTTCCGTCTGCTCGACACGCAGTTGGAATTCCAATTCTGAAAATGGGAAAAAGGAGCGCAAAATCAGGCTTCGGCTCGTGCTTTTCGCTGAATAAAAGCCTATATTTGCTTGATACATTTTTAACACGAACAACTAACTAATAATTGAAGATGAAACGCATTTTCACTTTTCTATTTGCCTCAATATTTGCGGGGCAGGTGTGGGCACAGACCACTTTTACCATTGACAATTTGAAATACACAGTGACCAACGCCACCAAGCACGAAGTTTCTGTTGGTTGTGAAGAACCATCATTGGCGGGAAACCTTTTGCTTCAATCATCTGTGGAAAATAATGGTGTAACATATACAGTTACCAGTATTGGTGTCGGGGCGTTTGAGAACTGCACCAATTTAGTATCAGTTAAAATTCCTAATACTGTTACAAAAATAGGGGCTGGGGCATTCTACAATTGCAGCGGTTTGTCACCAGTATTGATTCCACATTCTGTTGAAAGTATTGGTGGGGATGCATTCTACAATGTTGGTAGAATTGTAAGTGATGGTATGACCACATACGACAGTCCATGGGGTGCACGCGACGTTTTATATTTTTCTGATGACCCCGACGATAATGGCTTTATTTATTCTAATGCTACAAAAACTTGCATTTCCTGTTATGTCGGTGTGGGAGGTGATGTTACAATACCAAGCATAGTTACACGTATTGAAGACAAAGCATTCTACAGTTGTAGCAATGTGGAATCGGTTACAATGCCCAATTCGGTGACAAGCATTGGTTGGAACTTGTTCGAGAATTGTACCGCCCTAACCTCGGTTACCATTTCGAACACTCTTAAATATATTGGTAGGTATATGTTCTCAGGGTGCAGCAGTTTGACTTCTGTGAACATTCCAAACTCGGTAACAAGAATTGACGAACACGCTTTCTCGGGTTGCGGCAGTCTGACTACGATAACCATTCCTGATGGAGTCACAACCATACGCGACTACGCATTCTCGGGGTGCAGCAGTCTGACTTCGGTAGCAATCCCGAATACTGTAACAAGTCTTGGAATCGGGGCGTTTTGTAATTGTAAGGGGCTGACTTCCGTATCAATAAGTAATTCGGTTAAAAGTATCGACGATGTTACGTTCGGCGATTGCACGAGCCTGATGTTGGTAACTATTCCCAATTCTGTTTCAAGTATTGGCAACAGTGCATTTTCAGGTTGCTCCAGTTTGAAATCGGTGGATATTCCCAGTTCAGTTACCAGCATCGGCGGACGCGCGTTCAGCGGTTGTGCTATGAGATCGACAAGCATTCCCAATTCTGTAAAAAACATTGGTGAAAATGCATTTGAGGGGATAACAAACATTTCATACTCAGGTGAAGCCGAAGGCGCACCTTGGGGTGCCAGATTTTATAATGTCGAGCCAGACGAAAACGGATTTATCTATGCCGATGCAGAGAAAACACAACTTTCGGGATATATTGGAGATGGTGGCGACGTGACCATTCCAAATACGGTAACAAAGATTTGTGAATCCGCATTTTGTTTGTGTCAAAACCTGACATCGGTAACAATCCCCAACTCAGTGAAAATTATAGAATCTAATGCTTTCGGATATTGCGATAGCCTTACATCAGTTTCTATTGGCGCCTCCGTGGAAACAATCGGACCTGGTGCATTCTATGGTTGCGGCAATCTGGCATCGGTGAACATTCCAGATTCTGTTACCAGCATCGAAGATTGTTTGTTCTCTGGTTGCTCCAGCCTTACATCAATTGTCATTCCCAATTCTGTTACCAGCATCGGGTCGTTGGCTTTCACAGACTGCTCCAACCTTTCATCGGTGACAATCCCAAATTCTGTGAAAAGTATTGGCGCAGAAGCATTCCAAAATTGCACCAGTCTGACAACAGTTTTTGTCCCCGATTCGATTAGTATTGGCTATGGTGCATTTAAAGGAGTGAAAAACATCATATATAATGGTGAAGCCAACATTGTATACATAAGCGGAGCGCAATATATGAATGCCGAATTCGGTGAAGACGGAGTTGTTTATTATTATGGTACAGGAAGGTCTGTCGTCATCGATTATATTGGCGAAGGCGGCGATTTGACTTTGCCCGAGTCGGTGACAACCATTAAAAACGGAGCGTTTGCAAATTGCGATAGTCTGATTTCGATAACCATTCCCAACACGGTCACAAGTATTGGTGCGCACGCATTTTCGGGTAGCAAAGATTTAACATCGGTATACATTCCTAAATCTATGAAAACCATTGAAGATTATGCGTTTTATGGATGTACGGGACTGACATCATTTGTAATTCACGATTCTGTGACAAGCATTGGAACCGGAGCGTTCGGGCTGTGCGAAAACTTGTCTTCGGTGACCATCCCCGAGTCAGTTAAAAGTATTGGCAGCGAGGCGTTTAGAGAGTGTGTCAGTCTGTCGTTTATAAACATTCCGAATTCTGTTACAAAGATTGCCGAATTGACATTCTACGGCTGTACCAGTCTTGATTCTGTCGCTATAGGCAATTCAGTTGCAAGCATCGACGAGAAAGCGTTCTACGATTGTAGTGGCCTGACGTCAATAGACATTCCCAATTCTGTGAAAATAATTGGTGAATCAGCGTTCGAGGGTTGCCGTGGTTTGTCGGAGGTGTTTATCCCTAATTCTGTTACGACCATTGGCGATCGTGCATTTAATGATTGTGAGATGTTTTTGATATTTATTCCCAAATCGGTCACTAAAATTGGTTATATACCATTCGATGCAAGATTTATAATCAAAGCCAGCAAACCTTTGGGCGCGGATAATGAGAATTTTGGGGTAGGCACAGTTATTTATGGTGTGGCCTACGATGACTTTTATGTGTATGCCGATGATGAAAAGACTTGGATTGTCGCTTACTTGGGCGAAGGTGATAAAGTGAACATACCAGATGCTGTCGTGGGCATTGAACCAGACGCGTTTAGATATTGCGACGGATTGCTGCAATACAACCGATATGATAATGGTGAGTATTTAGGCAATAAGCAAAACCCATATCTTGCTTTAATGAGTTCTGGCTTCCCTTACGAGGGTGCTCGCACAATACACGATGGTTGCAAAATCATTGTTCAATATGCGTTCTCAAGCAGTTTACTTACAACGTTAGCAATTCCGAATTCTGTAAAAACCATTGAGAGTGCGGCATTCACCGGTTGCAAAAAACTTTCTTCGATATACATACCAAAATCAGTCTCTTTGATGTGTGAGTCTGCGTTTAAATTGTGCGATACCTTGACCATTTATTGCGAGGCGGAATCTCAACCCGACGGATGGAATTCAAATTGGAATCCCAACAACCGTCCGGTTGTTTGGGGGGCAACTATGCCAACCGCCATCAACGAATCTGCCGCCAGCGCCATTAACATCTACGCCCACGGCAATACCATTGTAGTTGAAAACGCCACCGATGAAATCCGCATTTATGATGCTATGGGCGCATTAATTTGTAGAGACGTGCCATGGCGCGTCTCTACGGGGACAACGGCAATAACCATCAACACACCAGGCGTTTACATTGTAAAAACTGGCGGTGTGGTGAAACGGGTTATGATGATTTGGTAAAATATCGATAAACATGTAGAGATGTCATGTTATGGAGTCTCTACGTGTATATATTCGTTTATGTATCGGTGTTATTTGGTTAGCCCAACCTTCGATATTATTTGAAAATCAGCGTCGAGAACATCTTGTCGTCGAGAGTTTCGTTGGCAACTTCAAGCAGGTCAGTGCTGGTGAGTTTGTTGATTTTGTCGCAGACCTCGCTCAGTGGGTCGATGGTGTCGAAAATCAGGCAGCTGCGGCCGAGATTGAGCATAAGACCCGAATAGTTCTCAGTGCTGATGGCCAGCTGGCCAATCATTTGCTTTTTGGCGCGGTCGAGTTGAAGTGTGCCCATTCGCTCTTCGCGCAGGCGGCGCAATTCGCGGCGAATGATGTTCAGACAGCGGTCAATCTTCTCGTAATCTGTGCCAAAATAGATGCCGAAAGCTCCAGTGTCAGAATATGGTGTGTAGAACGACTCAATGTTGTAGGTGTAGCCGTGCTTCTCGCGCAGTGCAAGGTTGAGGCGGCAGTTCATTCCCGGACCGCCCAAGGTGTTGTTAATCAGCTCAAAAGCCAGCCGATTTTGGTGGTCGGTGGGGTAGGCACGGTTGCCGAAAATGCAGTGCGACTGATGCGTTTCGAGTTCAACTTCAAGCAGATGCGGTGTGTACGGATTCACGGGTATCCGCTTGAAATCGCGTTTTTTTGTGGCAATCGGACCGAAGTGGCGCTCGGCAAGTCGCACAATGGTTTTAAAATCGACAGGCCCTACAGAGCAGATGGCAATCTGGTCAGTATTGTATGTGCGGCCGATAAAACGCAGAATATCAGTGTGATTGTATCGTGCAATTGACTCGGGGGTGCCAAGAATGTTGCGTCCGATGGTGTGCCCGCTGAAAATCAGGTCTTCAAAATCATCGAAAATAAGGTCACCAGGCGAATCCTTGTACGAATTTATCTCATCCACAATCACTTCCTTCTCCTTTTCGCACTCGTGGTCCGGAAAGGTAGAGTTGAAGATGATGTCGGCAAACAGCTCCATCGCGCGGCCGTAGTAGTCTTTCAGGAAAGTACCGTAAACGCACGTCTCTTCCTTGGTGGTGTAGGCGTCAATCTCGCCGCCAACGTTCTCAAGGCAACTTATCACGTTGTAAGCTTTGCGTTTGCGTGTGCCTTTGAAAATCACGTGCTCAATCATGTGCGCGATGCCATGCTCATTCTCGAGTTCGTCGCGTGAGCCGGTGTTTATCACCACGCCCATGTGCGCCACCGGTGTGCTTGACTGACTGTGGATTACACGGATTCCGTTCGCTAACCTATGATATTCGTATTCGGCCAAAATCTGCTTTTTTTAACGAGCCGCAAAGGTAGCAAAAAATAATGTTGTACCGTTGAATCGGATTATTGGTGAAACTGATTTTTGGACTGCAGGCAACAGGAAGCAATCGCTTTCAAAATCGATAGTCCGATTCGCTATTGCCTAAGCTTTCTCAGGCATAAGCAAATCGCCCACACTTTGCCCAATCAAGTTGTTGTAGAACAAGATGTTGAGCGATAATCCGTCTTTGTGGTCGCGCTCAATGCTGATGAAACTTTCGCCGTCGCCAATGGTCCAGAACAGGTCGTACTCGTCGGCTGAGTAGAAACTGATGTCGGCGTTGCTGCTTGTGCCGGAATCGTCGAGTCCGAAAATGCCTGAAATGGTTTTTGCAAGTTGCATCACCGAATCGGCAGAGTAACCATCGCTCAGCAGTTTGACGTTGACAGGATTCGAGCCTGTGATGATTTCCTTGTCGTAGAAAATACGGAATTGCAGGCGGTCGAACAAACCGAATTCTTTCTGCGCAAGTTTCTTTTCGTACACAATCATGAATGTGGCAGGCGTTTCAATACTGTCAATTTCAGTGTAGTCATCGTGGAAAAACGACGACAACTTATAATTGAATTTGTTAAAAAAAACTTCCTCGCGTGTTTTGCATTCCGTATCCATGATGTGCAAACTTTAAGCGGTTTCAGAAAAAAACGATTAAATCGATAGCATAAAGTTAGGAATAAATTGTGTTGATTGTCCTTTTTGATTTTCAAAAACGCAAAAAAAAATGAAAATGGCACAAAAAAAGCCGTCCAAACAGGGCGGCTTCAATTGTTTTATTCGATATCGGATTAGGCGATGTTGGTGTAAACAGCCTGAACGTCGTCATCCTCCTCAAGTTTGTCAATCAGTTTGTCGATGTCGGCAATTTGCTCCTCTGTGAATTCCACAGGATTCTGCGGGAAACGTTGCAGAGTGGCTTTCTTAATCTCGATGCCAGCCTTTTCGATAGCCTGAGTGAGGTTGCCAAATTCAGTATATTCAGCGTAAGCGTAAACGGTGTTTTCGTCAACATCGAAATTCTCCAAACCAGCGTCAATCAACTCAAGCTCAAGGTCTTCAAGGTTGATGTCGGGCTTTTTTTCGAACTCAACCACTGCCTTGCGCGAGAACATGAACTCAAGTGAGCCTGTCGGAACAAGTCCGCCGTCGTGCTTGTTGAAGTATGATTTTACATTTGCCACTGTGCGGGTGGTGTTGTCGGTCATGCACTCCACAAACACCAGCACTCCGTGAGGTCCTTTGCCCTCGTAGTTGACTTCAGTGTATGCATCAACATCCTTGCCAGCTGCACGTTTGATGGCTGCATCGATGTTGTCTTTCGGCATGTTCTCGGCCTTGGCGTTCTGAATGGCGGTCCTCAGTTTCGGGTTCATATCGGGGTCCATTCCGCCTTCTTTTGCTGCGGCAGTAATTTGTTTCGCCAGTTTCGGGAACATTCTCGACATGTGTCCCCAACGTTTCTCTTTGGCTGCTCTGCGGTATTCAAACGCACGTCCCATATTGTATTCTGTTTAGTTTTTGTTATTTTTTTTGACGGCGCAAAAGTAAGCGTTTTTTGCGAAAAATCGCAAGAAATTGATTGAGCGTTTTATATGGTTTTAGCGCCGTAAATCACACAACAAACTGAATGAGTTGACTGGCCAGAACCGAATATAGTCCGCCCAGTACCATTACTATTTTGATAATTGTGCTGATTCGTTTGTAATGCTTCACCTCGCTTGCGCGGATGGTCATGAAGGCGGCCACACAAGCGGGGGCTATCAACAGCACTGCGATGTATAGCAGCGTCAGGAAATCGTGCAAAAACAGATGGTAAACGGCTAACAAACTGGCTATCATAAGTATGAACAGCGACACCACAACTACCTTCGATATCCGCATTCCGAAGTGTATGGGGAGAGTGTCGCAACCGCAGTAGCAGTCGCCTTCAACATCTTCCATATCCTTTACAATCTCGCGGATAAGATTGGTCAGGAAGGCAAAAAAAGCGAATCCCGCTGTCCAATATAATATTGGTTTGAAAGTCATCCCTTTGGCAATTATGTCGAATCCGTATGCGCGTGTCAGTTCGGCGCACTCGAAAATACCTTCTTGTATTGGTATTGAGGCGGTTACTAATGCCACAACAATGTTGCCGACAAGTAATTGCTTTTTGTAAGTGGTTGAATATAACCAATATAATCCCGAAATCATCAGGTAAAAAAGCAGTATCGATAATCTGCCGAAATGCCACGCAAACACCGCCGCAAGCAGAATGGCCAACGCATTGAGGACTGAGTGGTAGATAATGGCGTGCCGACGCGGCAGCGTGCGGTCCACAATCACCTCGTCTGGGCGGTTGATGTTGTCAATCTTGCGGTCGAAATAGTCGTTTATGACATATCCGGCGGCTCCTTGCAGCACATTTATCAGTATCAGAATGGTGAAATAAATTCCTGACAATTGTAAGGTTACAACTTCACCCAACTGAATCGAATACTGGTAGTCGAGTATCGGCTTGATGATGCAGTAGCGCATCAGAATCATTGTGAACGGCACAATCAACAGGTTTGGCCATCGTATGATTTTCAGATATTTATACATACTTTAATTAATATGTGTGCTTGCCGGATTCAGATTGTGGCGGCACTTGTATTATGCTTCAAAGATAATATGAAAATCTTGATATGGCGAACCTTAAAATGGTGCGCCAATTTTTCTGCGAAAAAAACTTTCGGCTGACTATTGCAACAAACGGAAAAACCACTACTTTTGCACCGTCAAAAAGACATAACCGGTCGATTCGTCTAACGGTTAGGACGAGAGATTCTCAATCTCTAAATAGGAGTTCGATTCTCCTATCGACTACCAAAGCTGCGAAAAGGCAGCTTTTTTTGTTTAAAGCAGTTTTTGTGCTGTTTATGAACCTTTTAACGATGTATTGTTATGGAAAGACGTGTTAGAGTGCGCTTTGCACCAAGTCCGACGGGAGCCCTTCATATTGGAGGTGTCCGCACAGCTTTGTACAACTATCTGTTTGCCCGCAGCCACGGCGGCGATTTTATTCTTCGTATCGAAGATACCGATTCCCAGCGTTTTGTGCCAGGAGCCGAAGAGTATATCATCGAAGCGCTGAAATGGTGCGGCATCAAAACCGATGAGGGTGTTGAGCAGGGTGGACCGCACGCGCCTTACCGTCAGAGCGAGCGCAAAGACATCTATCTGAAATACGCGCAGCAACTTATCGATTCGGGCAACGCTTACTATGCGTTCGATTCGGCCGAGTCGCTCGACGCTATGCGCAAGGATGCTGAGTCAAAAGGACAGACTTTCGCCTATAACTATCAGGTTCGCAATCAGTTGGAAACATCGTTAAAGTTGTCGGCCGATGAGGTTAAGCAGCGCATTGAGCGTGGCGACCAATGGGTTGTCCGCTTTAAAATGCCTGAAAACGAGAATGTTGAGATGGACGATATAATCCGCGGCCACATCACCATCAACACCGCGACTTTGGACGACAAGGTTCTTTACAAATCGGCCGACCAACTGCCGACCTACCATTTGGCCAACATTGTCGACGACCATTTGATGGAGATTTCGCACGTCATTCGCGGAGAGGAGTGGCTGCCGTCGCTGCCGCTGCACTACTTGCTTTACAGGGCTTTCGGATGGACCGATACTCAGCCGCAGTTCGCACATCTGCCGTTGTTGCTCAAACCGCAGGGACAGGGCAAACTCTCGAAACGCGATGGCGACAAATTCGGCTTCCCTGTGTTCCCGTTGCGTTGGGTGGCACCCGATGGCGAGGTTTCGTCGGGATACCGCGAAGACGGCTATCTGCCTGAGGCATTTATAAATATGTTGGCTCTGTTGGGTTGGAACCCAGGCACCGAGCAGGAGATTTTCTCGATGGACGAACTCATTGCAGCCTTCTCGCTCGAGAAGGTGAGCAAGGCGGGAGCGAGGTTCAATCCCGAAAAGGCAAAATGGTTCAACGCACAGTACATTCGCAAGTGCGACGATGCCAAACTTGCTGAATATCTGATTCCGATGCTTGCCGAGAAAGGCGTTTCGACAACACCCGAGCGCGCCGCCAAGGCCGTTTCGCTGATTAAGGAGCGTGCCACTTTCCCGAAGGATTTGCTGCCGCTGACCGAATATATGTTTGTGGCGCCAAGCCAATACGATGAGAAGTCGGTTGCCAAATTTTGGAAGCCCGAAAACGTTGAGAATCTGAAGAAACTTGCGGCCAAACTTGCTGAATTCGACAAGATTACCGCCGCCGAAACCGAGTCTGCCATTCACCAGTGGATTATGGATAACCAAATGTCGATGGGGCAGTTGATGAACACTCTGCGCATTGCCATTTTAGGTATCAGCCAAGGCCCAAGCATTTTCGACATCTGCGAGTTTATTGGCAAGGATGAAACGCTGAAGAGAATTGAGAAGGCAATCGCGGCAAACGCTTGATTTATAGCATAACAACAGAAAAACGGATGCTTTATAGTGTCCGTTTTTTTTTTATTATCCATAAATCACATACCTTTATACCATTAAATCTCAAATATTATGAAAAGGTTATTCTGTTTTCTTTTTGCCTGTGTTTCGGTTCTGTCGGCAATGGCTGACGATTCCGCCACAACTTATCCAGAAGATTGGACATACGGCAATATTTACGTGAAAGAACCCAACCAAAGTATTGCTTTGGAAAAAGAGTATATGTTTGTTTCGGGCGATAAGATTAAAGCCGTTTTTTGCTTCCGCAACACAACCGATTCCACGGTAGTAGTTCCTTGTGCATTCCCTATTGTAGTGAAAATGCCATTTAGAGTGGAAAACGATACTGTTATGATAGGGGATTATTTTAGTATAAATGATTTTTATCTATGGGATATTGCAATAAATGATTTTGAAGAGGACTATATTGATAGAGATTGGGGATATAGAACCAATTTAACAAAAGCAGATATTGAAAATTATGATAAGAAACTGCGTGTGTTAACTTATAATGATTATCAAAAACTTTATAAAAAAAGAGGAATAAGCCCTGAAGAAGAATACTACAAAGGGTGTAATATTTATCAAGATGGAAATGCCGTTGAATTGAAAACTGTTGGTATAGAGACAAATGTAAGTTTTAAAGAAAGCAAAGTGCTGTATGGTGAAGTTGAATTAGTCTTGCATTTTTATCACGAACTCAAGTTCCAGCCCGACACTTTATCAAAGGTTTGTGTTGATTATTTAGTGAAATCCATAACGGAGGACGGCGGGTGGTTGGGAATTGACAAACGCGACATTTATTATGATATATATACAGGTGGGAATTGGAAAAATGGGGTGATTAACTCTTTCGTTTTACTGACTGATTATAATTTGATGGCCGAAGGACTTAAAAAAAACGAGTTAATGGGATATAATGTTTATAGTTCGCGAAACTATAAACCTATTGGAAGGTTTCATTTTTGGCGGTATGAGGATGGGCTCAGAACGCCTGTATTTATGGGGGAAAGGTATGAAAATCAGATTTCACTTAATAAGAAGATTTGCGGGGATTCTACAATTAAGTATGAATTAGTAAAAAACGATTCGAGTATTAACCCTTTCATTGTTGACAGCACGATTTATTTTAGTGTTAGCGAACCTTGTGTCGGACCATTTGTCGCAAATGGTTTTTTGGATATGGATGTCTTAGAAGGCAATATAACATTAACTGATAATTATAATGAAGAAAATAGTTCTTTATTTAAAGAAGTACCAACCTTGCGAAAAGATAGTTTGTGGCAAAACTACAGCCGAATAAAAACAGCATTCCTGACGAATGTTGGTGATGGTAGGGTAGACACATTGAAATTTGAAGATTCTTTTCCATATGATGGATGGTCAGGCTCTAATGCTGTTCGTAATGTCTGTTTGTTGTGCCCAGGCGAGTATAAGTTCGCGGTAAGCGATATCTACAAAGGCGATTCCACAGAGTCGGTTGGTGTGAGCCACATTTGGTTTTATCCTGTTGACAAAACTTTAGTATCGGTAATCGATGAAGATAAAAACAGCACAATGCCGTTGTTTTCAGACGTTTGGAAAATTTTGAATGTTACAGTTGATGGTGTTAAGCCTAATTGGAATGATGAAGATGAAAATGGTTCTGATTCTATAGAAATAGAAGAACAAGAGCAAAAACAAGAATCGCCCGCAGAGCAGCAAGTTGTCAAGACTGATGCCGACGAATCCAAATCAGCGGTGTTGTTTGTAGTAGTGGCATTGGTTGCGTTATCGGTGTTGGCAGTTGTGATTGTTGTTGTGAGGAAGAGAAAGTCGCGCTCAAAGTAATTTTGGAACGAGCAAAGGGCAATGTGGGTGTTGCCCAAAAAACTGCGGATTCTTTGCGGTTATTCCAAAATCAATCGCTGTATTTTGTTCTTTTTTAAGAACATAACGCTGTAAATAGGCAGGTAGGTAATGCCGTTTTTGATGCGGATTTCTCTGTCGTTGTTCAAAACAAAAGCCTGTTTGATGTTGTATTCCTTGACTTTGATAATGTTCGACAGTGCGCTGTGAACGTAATAATCTTTCCCCGACTTCACTTCGATAGGTGTAACCGAAAGATTATCAGTGTCATCGATTAGGAAATCAACTTCGCCCATTTTTTTGTTGTCGTAGTAGCAAAGTCTGAATCCGTGAGCAGCAAGTTCCTGAGCCACAACCGCTTCGTACACCGAGCCAAGGTTCACACTGCCGATGTTGTTCATAATGGCTTGAATCTGATTTTGATACAAGATTCCAGTGAAAATGCCAACATCGTTCAAATAAAGTTTCAGCAGATTTTTGCCACTGTTTTCGATTATGGGGTACGATGGTTTGCTGACGGCTTGCACTTGCAATGCGATGCCCGCGCTTATAAGATATTCAAATTCATCGGAATAGTCGCCCATCCGCGCGTCTTTTTTCCCTTCAATCTTTGCCGCCATAACACGTTTCTTTTTGTTTTCCAGATTCGAAGGAATCATCTCAAAAATGCGTTGAATCTTCAGTTTCCGTTGGTTTTCCTGCTCATATCGGGCGGCGTCAAGACGGTATAGATGATGTATTTCCCGCTGTATTTCACGCACTTCGACAATATTTTTTTTGCTGACAAAACTGTTCACGGCATCGGGCATACCGCCGACAAGCAAATATTTCTTGAACAAATCCATCATTTTCGTGTGCAGGCTTTCCGACAGGCTTTCACGTTGGTCGATTTTCGATTCAATAGTGGCAATTGCATCTTCGCCAACACCATTCGCCCAAAGAAATTCTTCAAAATCAAGCGGATACATATTTTTTATGATAACGCTTCCGATGGGTAGCGATGGTGTTTCCTTGAGCGTTATGCCAAGCAGCGAGCCGCTTGCAATGTAGGTGTAACGGTCGTCCTGTTTCAAGAATTTAACCATTGTGAGCAGATGGTCGTATGTCTGAATCTCGTCGATGAAAACAAGCGTATTGTGCTTGTTTTTCAATTTGTTACCAGCCACAATGCTCAAATTGAGATAAAAATCGTCGAGAGTTTTTGCATTGGCGAAATTCCTTTGGCCGTAACTGTCTTCGGCCATATTTATTTCCACATAATTCGGGAATAGTTTTTTGCCTACGTGCCGAATGATATACGATTTTCCAATCTGTCGTGCACCAGCCAAAATCAGCATCTTGTTTGAGTCTGATTTTAAATAATCTTCTAAATAACTCTCAATCTTTCTTTTAAGCATAATAATTCACACTTTTTCTATGAAATTTACTTTGCAAATATACACTTTTCCTATAAAAATAGCCTTCAAAAAAGCCGCTTTTCCTATAAAATTTACCTTTGAAAAACCCACTTTTCCTATAAATTTTCGCTGTAAAAAGCCCGCTTTTCCTATAAAAACGTTTCTGATTTGTTTAAATCGGGCACCTGCATTCTGTTTTTAGCGGACCACAATAGTTTCTATCTTTGGCGAAAATCTTTGAGCAATGAATTTTCTGTATCCAGCAGTTTTGTGGGCATTGATGGCGTTGGCCATTCCTGTGGTCATACATCTGTTCAATTTCCACCGATACAGAATTCTGCCGTTTAGCAACACTCAGTTTATCAAGGCAATACAGGCCGAGCATCGCTCGCGTTCCACTTTGCGCCAATGGCTTTTGTTGCTTTTGCGCCTATTGATTGTAGCGCTTGTGGTTTTGGCTTTTGCGCAGCCGTATATTCCTAAAAACGAAGGTGATAGCGCTGAAAAATCGCGCGTGGCTGTCTATATCGACAACTCGTTCAGTATGGATGCGGGCGGTGAGCACGGAACGTTGCTCGAGAGTGCTAAGACAATGGCCTGCCAACTTGCCGATGCCTATCCTGCAACGACAGAATACTTGCTCATTACCAACGAGATGGAGCCGCAGCAACAGCGATGGGTTGGCCGCGAGCAGTTCACCGATTGGGTGCGCCGAGTGCAGACAACGCACCTTGTTGCTGACATCGACGAAGTGATTCACCGTCAGCAGATTATAGGTCGCGACACCGCCGCAGCGCTGCATTCGTTCCTTTTCAGCGACTTGCACCGCCCTGCGTTTTCGGTTCGCAATGTTCAGCCTGCCGCCCGTCAGCATCTGTTCATTGTGCCAATGACCAACGGCACCCGCAACAATATTTCGGTTGATTCACTATGGTTTAGTTCGCCAGGATTGTATATGGGCAAGATTGAGGAAATGACCGTGCGCCTGCGCAACCACGGCAGTGAGCCGCTCACGAATCTCAATTTGCAGGTTTTTGTGAACGACACAATGAAGAACACCGTGCCGTTCTCGCTCGAGGCGGGCGGCTCACTCGATGTGAAATGCACCTTCCTGCACAGCCGTCGCGGGTGGAACAGCGGCTATGTCGCCATTCAGGATTACCCAATAACTTTCGACAACCGTCTGTATTTCAGTTTCAATATTCAACAGCATACTAATGTTTTGTGTATCAGCGATAAAACCGATGTCGATTATCTCGATGCACTTTATCGGACCGACAGTTCGGTGCTTTACCGTCGTGTGTCGCCGTTCAGCGTCAAATACGATAAACTTGCTGACAATCAGTTGATAATACTCGATTCGCCCGTGCAATTGTCGTCGGGTGCAGTGGAGCAGTTGGCCAAGTTTGCGGCCAATGGCGGCCATTTAGCGCTTTTGACTTCACGCGACGGCGATTTCGACCAGTTGCTGAAGGCCACATCGGGCCCGCAACTCAAGGCGTGGGTTGCGCAGAGTGGGGCAGCGGCCAATCTGAACATCGGCCACAGCCTTTTCCGCGACGCTTTCTTCGACCGCCCCAAAAACTATTCGATGCCAACCTACGACGGATTCTTCGATGTTTCGGCCACATCGCGGCAGCGAATCACACGCCTATTCGACACCGAGTCGGGCGGCCTTCTGATGTTCGAATACGGCTTCGGGCAAGGCAGAATCTACGTTTCGGCGGTGCCGCTCGCGCCGTCGCACACAAACCTGATGTTCCATTCGGTCTTCGTGCCGCTGTTTTTCAATATGGCCATTCAGAGCACTACTTCGGGCAGGCTCTATTCAACGCTTTCTGCCGATATGCAACTACCTGTCGATGTGCGCGATGCATCGAAAAACATATCACTCGTCGGGGCTGATGGCGCTTCGTTTTTCCCCGTCAAGCGGATAGGCGACGGTGGTGTTGTGCTTTATCCCGATGCCGCAGTGCTCACAGCGGGAAACTATTCGGTGATGGCTGATAATGAGCAGGATGGCTGCGTGTCATTCAATTTCGACCGTTCGGAATCGGTACAGCAGTTTTTCGAGCCTGATGAGGTGCTAGAGATGTTCCGTCAGCGCGGATTCGATGCTGATTTGCTGAAGCAGGGTGGGGCTTTCGCCGATTCGGTTGCCGCCAGCCAGACCGATTTCGGCCTTTGGCGCTTGTTTGTAGCGCTTGCGCTGATTGTGCTGTTGGCAGAGACAGCGCTGTTGCGATTGTGGCGCAGTTAGATTTTCAGACTTCAATTCATTGATTAAGAAAAAGATAAAATGGTAGAGATATGCGCTTTGGCATCGGGAAGTAATGGTAATTGCTATTATGTTGGAAATGAGAGCAATGCTGTGCTGATTGATGCGGGAATTTACTGTAAGTGCCTGTTTGAAAGAGCCGAATCGGCCAAGGTTGACATTGGCAAGGTTCGGGCGGTTTTCATCTCGCACGAGCACACCGACCACGTTAGCGGTGCCTACGGCATAGCCAAGCGTCTCTGTCTGCCGTTCTACTTCACCCGAAAAACATTTAACAACACCCGAGGTCAGTTCCGTCCAGCCGAGGTACGCTACTTTGAGCCAGGCGATGTCTGCGATGTGTTCGGCATCAAGGTGCACACGTTCAGCAAGCGCCACGACGCATCGGACCCGTGCAGTTTTGTGGTTGAGACTAACGGCCGCAAGATTGGCGTAATGACCGATATCGGCATTGTTACCGAGGCCGTTACCGACCATTTCTCGCAGTGCGATGCCGTCTTTCTTGAATCGAACTACGACGAGGATATGCTTTGGCACGGCTCATACCCATATTATCTTAAGCAACGGGTGGCGTCGGAAGTGGGGCATCTGTCAAACAATCAGTCGGTTGAACTTGCCAGCAATTTCGCATCGTCCAACTTGTCGCACATTTTCCTTTCGCACATTTCCGCCGAAAACAACACCATTGAAAAGGCATTGACGGCATTCTCGCAAATTGCTCAAAATGTGACGGTTCTGCCCACGTCGCGGCACGAGGCTTCGGCAGTGGTGAGGCTTTGAATTGACAATTGATGGTGGACAATTGACAATTATTTTGAAGTGATAAATTTGAAAAGTGCGGATTTTATTCCGCACAATAAAAAAACTTTCGCCCCAAAGTGCCAATTGGGGTAAATGTTTCTATTTTTGACTATTGTTGAATGTTTAAAATGTTTTGCCTATGTAATACATTGTAAGACATACATATAAATAAGCGTTAACTTTTACGGTTCATCAAAAATCGCCAAATTTTAGAATCCGTTAGAATATGAGTTGATGCTCACGCTTTTGCGTGGGCTATATTCGTATATCTGACGGAGGGCGTTTGGCGATGCCTTGATGAACGTAGACGAAGTTTTAGTTCACGTTTTTTTATGTTCAAAGCGAAAAAAGTGTTAAATATTGCAAAGGATATATCTAATTGTGATAATATGTAATTATTTGACAAATAATAAAATATGACAAAATGAAAAGAATAATTCTTGCTCTTGGGAGTCTGATGCTTTTTTGCATTGAAACAGTTAATGCCCAAACTACCGTTGCCACTGCGGGTGGTGAGGCAGGAACGGTGAGTTTCACCGTGGGCCAGCCGTTTGTTGAGGTTTCTAGATCCGATGCAGGCAGCATTACGCCAGGGGTGCAACAAGCCTACGCCATCAGCATTATTGATGGCATTGACAACAAGCAGATTAGCCTAGAAGCCGAGGTTTATCCGAATCCCGTTGTCGACCGTCTGACATTGCGCGTAGCCGATGCCGACATGGCAGCCTTGCGTTACACGCTTACAGACAACAACGGGCGCACCCTCGAGACAGCCGATATTGCGGAGGTGCAAACCTCAATTGACATGGCCCGATACGTGCAAGGCGTTTATTTCCTGTGCGTCGACGATGGAAATGCATTGGTGAAAACGTTCAAAATTGTGAAGAATTAGGGCATTGTGCATTGGTAGGGACGCACCGCGTGCGACCGACACACCGATTGAACAGTAAAATCAACAATCGTAAATCATAAATCAAAAATCTTAAAAACATGAGAAAATTAACATCATTCATTGCGGCCATGCTGATTTCAGCATCCGCGACCTTCGCCCAAGCCCCGCAGGGCTTCAGTTATCAGGCAGTTGTGCGCGATGCGCAGAACGCCATAGTTGCAAACCAGACCGTGGAAGTGACGCTTACAATTCTTCAAGGTACAACGGCAGATTTTGCCCAAGCAGTCTTTAGCGAGAAACACAACGCCAAAACCAACGCCAATGGCCTTTTCACGCTTATTGTCGGCAGTGTTGAGCCAGAAAAATTCGCCACCATCAATTGGGCGGCAGGTAATGTATTCCTTAAGACGGAAACTGACTACGGCACATCTGTTACCCAAATGTTGAGTGTGCCGTTTGCCCTCTATGCCGCCAAGGCCGCCGAAGCCGATGTTGATTTGAGCGGCTACGCGTTAAAGTCTGACATTCCAGCTGCACCCGATTTAAGCGGGTATGCTCTCAAAACAGAAATCCCTGCAGAAACAGATTTGAGTGGTTACGCGAAAACTGCTGATATTGAAAACGTTTATGCGAAAAAAACGGACATTCCGGCCATTCCAACCAAAATTTCTGAATTGCAGAACGACGCTAATTATCTGACGGCCCACCAGAGCCTTGCAGATTATGCAAAGAAAACCGACATTCCCGCTGCACTCGATTTGAGTGCTTATGCCAAGACGACTGATATTGAGGCCGCTTACGCTAAAAAAGCAGACATTCCAGCGGTTCCCACCAAAATTTCAGAATTGCAGAACGACGCCAACTTTCTGACTGCCCACCAGAGCCTTGCGGATTACGCAAAGAAGGCCGACATTCCTGCTGCGCCTGATTTGAGCGCTTATGCTCTCAAAACCGAAATCCCCACCGATGCCAACTTAAGCGGCTACTATTCAAAAGCCGAAGTTGATGCCCTTCTTGCTAATATTAGTAGCGGTTTAGGCGACAATACTGTTAGTGTTACTGCTGGCGACAATGGCACAGTTAAAGGCGCAAGTGGCAAATTCTTTTCTGGTCAAAGCCTGACCTACACTGCAACTCCTAACGATGGTTACTATTTCAGCGGTTGGAGCGACGGTGATAATGCCAATCCTCGCACCATTTTAATATATAAAAACATTACCCTCTCCGCCCAGTTTTCACAGAATCCGCTCGTGACCATTTCGGCTGGTGATAACGGCACTGTAAACACAGGCGTTAATGGCCGTTATACCCCAGGCAGTAGCATAACAATTACAGCAACACCAGCGGAAGGCTACTATTTCTCTGGTTGGAGCGATGGCAACTATCTTGCTACTCGTAGCATTGAGATAGGCACAAGCGACATTGAACTTTCTGCCTCGTTTGCAACAACGCCAATCATAACCACTATTGACCTCGGTTTAACCAGCGGCATCCTTTGGGCAACTTGCAATTTAGGTGCAAACTCGCCTGATGAGTATGGAAATTACTATGCGTGGGGTGAAACCGAGACAGAGTCATATTACGATTGGAGCACATATCAGCATTGTAACGGTTCTAATGCTTCGCTCACCAAATACTGCAACATATCAACGTTGGGTAAAGACGGCTTCACCGATGACCTTACCACTCTAGAATCAGCAGACGACGCTGCAACATCAGTGTTTGGTTCTGAATATTCAATTCCAACCGCCGCCGATTGGAATGAATTGTGTGACCAGTGCTATTGGGTTTGGACTGACAGTTATAATGGTACAAGCAAGGCTGGTTACATAGTTTACAAAACAAAATCTGTTGACGACAAAGGCCTGAAAGTGTATAAAGGCAATACACCTTCAGTATCATACACGCTATCTGATGCCCACATTTTTCTTCCAATTGCTGGTTATCGCTTCTATTCTACCCGAGACAACTTGTTAAGTGGCTTCTACTGGTCGGCTTCGCTCGACGAGATGGACCCGTCCTTTGCGCTTAGCATTTACTTCCTCGGCAGCAATGTGAATCCGTCGTTCAGGCAAGTTCGCTTCTATGGACATTCTGTTCGTCCTGTTCGGCGCACGAATTGAAATATAATGTGTTTTAAACTACAATTATAAATAGAGAAAACGAATTAAATAATTGATTATGTGTTGTAGGGGCGAAAAATCATTCGCCCCTACGTGTCTAAATTCGGATTAAAATCTGTTTTAAATTGGTTAGCGGAAACAACAATTTTGTATCGGGCATTTATTAAATAAAGCCGCAAGAAAAAATCCTGCGGCTCGTTTTAATTTTCTTAATAATCCGTGTCCTATTTTTTCAGCACAGGGAACAAATATTTATAGATGTTTTCCAACTCGGCTTGCAGGGCGGGCGAGTCGGCGGTGATGGCAATCACGGCGTCCTGGTCGGGCATCACAATAATATATTGTCCGCGGGCACCATCGGCGCGGTAGGCGATGTCGGGGCAGCGCCACATCTGGTAGCCGTAGCCGAGCAGCCAGGCGATGTCTGCGATGTGTTTGGCATTCAGGTGCATACCTTCGGCAAGCGCCACGATGCGTCGGACCCGTGCAGTTTTGTGGTTGAGACCAACGGCCGCAAGATTGGCGTAATGACCGATATCGGCATTGTCACCGAGGCCGTTACCGACCATTTCTCGCAGTGCGATGCTGTCTTTCTTGAATCGAACTACGACGAGGATATGCTTTGGCACGGTTCGTACCCGTATTATCTGAAGCAACGGGTGGCGTCGGAAGTGGGGCATCTGTCAAACAATCAGTCGGTTGAACTTGCCAGCAATTTTGCATCGTCCAACTTGTCGCACATTTTCCTTTCGCACATTTCCGCCGAAAACAACACCATTGAAAAGGCATTGTCAGCATTCTCGCAAATTGCTAATAATGTGTCGGTTCTGCCCACATCGCGCCACGCGGCATCGGAGGTGGTGAGGCTGTGATTAGCTATCAAAACACCTGGTCTGCATTAACCGTCACGCGAGTGTGGTCAATATCGTAATCAAAAGTCAGGTTGCCTGATGTACGATAGAGCTTCAGCGAGTTGAGCGGTCGCCAAGCCTGCTCATTGCCATACTCTGAGCCCGATAGGAACTCAATCATGGCGTTGCCTGTGTTGTAAACTGATATTTTCAGTTTCGAGTTGTTTTCGAGTTTCACGGTGCTCAAAACCACAGGCTCGCGGTTGCTGGTGCGAACGGTGACAATCCCCATTCCGTTTCTAATCAGTTCAATATTACCGAATTGGTTGTACAGATCGGGCGATTCGGTGCTAAACTCAGGGTTGCTGTTGCTCAGGTCGAGCTGCATTGTCTTGCCAGGCAGAGAGTTGGTTGATAGTGCCTGACTGACGATGGTCAGCAGACCGGCAATGGCTGGTGCAGTTGGGGATTCGGCCTCAAGAGCTGCCAAATCATCGGCCATGCTTTCATACGACTTGCTGGCCAAACCCACAGCCGCCAACATTGTTCCGCAAAGGAACGGATTGCCGTCGTTGTCGACATGAATTCCGTAGTCGGTCATATCTTCCGATTCAGCGTAGGTGCGGGTCCAAAGCCTTTTGCCGTTCTTATCGAATTGTGCGGCGAAAGTGTTGTTGATGCTGTCCATCTGCCCGATGTTAGCCTGGTTTATCCATGCAAGCTTGCCATCGCGCGAGCATTTGGCGATAAAGAAATCACCGTCGCGAGTTTTTAGTTTCTGCCCAGCAACGGTCAACTCACCATTGAACGAGCCAGAGAAATAGAAGCAGTCGTCATCGCTCAAGACAATATTGTAAGCCACATCGTCCGATTTGCTGCCGATTCGGTAGAGGAAGCCGAGGTCGTTGTCTGCCGTGATTTTCGCAATGAAAATGTCGGTTTCGTCGGCGCTCAGATGCCGTCCCATAAAATCAACATCGCCGTTGAAATAGCCGCACATGTAGGCGTCGCCCTTGTCGTCGAAGACAATGTTGTTCTTGTTGTCGCCCTGATGGAGACCGTATTTGTTGGCCACTTTCCAGAGTTTGACGGCTCGTGAGGCCAGATTCGGCTGCGATGCGTTCTCAACAATCTTTGCGGCCACTTTGGCAAATTGCGGCATGGCCAGTCCGATGGGAGCGCCAATGTAGGTGGGGTCGCAGATGGTGTAGCGGCGGCCGTTGTGCTCAATGTAGCTGCCCTCGACATTGCTGTTGAAGCATACGGCTGTGGCCATGTGCCCAGGATAATTTAGACCGATAACATCCAGACCTACAAGCTGTTTCACCAGATAGGCGAACAACACCGAGCGGTCTTCGCAGTCGGAGTAGGGGTAGTAGAACATCTCGTCGGGGAAGAAAAATTTCTCGTGGCCAAATTGTTGGTCGTCAGTCTTATAGGCGAACGACTGCACAAATTTCAGCAGAAACTCAGTGGCATCAACCGCACTCAAACCGCTCACAACGGGCTTCAAAGTCTCAGTAAGCGACTCTTTTGTGGCGCGGCTCACCGTGGCGTCGAAATAGATTTTAATGTCGGCCTGCGGATAGTCGTTGTAGAAATTGATGGTGTTCTGGTCGTACTTGATGCTGAACTCGTATTCCTGACCGTCGTGTTTGAAATCGATTTTGCGGTTTTTAATCAACTCGTTGCCGTTCAGCGGTTTATAGATGTTTAAATCGACAATTGAGCGAGCCTCGGGGAAATCCTGATTGTAGGTGTAAACGTTGTTTGCCTTGCCTTCAAGCAGATAGTATCGCTGGTTGTCGAACGAGAAAAATGGCAGTCCGTAGATGTTGTTGGCGGCGGCCAACAGCAGGTAGAGGTTGTTGCCTTTGTAGGCCAGACGTGCTTTGTAGTTGGCCTTTGTCAGCAAAAACCATGTGAGCAGCACGCGGCTGTTCTGATTGCTGGTTATTTCGGCAACTGTTTGTTTTGTAAGCGTATAAAAGCCCCAGTCGTTCATGTTGAGTTGGCTTTGCCATTTGAGCAAGTCGGTTATTGTGCAACTATAGTTGGTTTTGCTCAGTTGGTCCCACATATCGCTGATTGACTGCTCGTTAATTGTGCTGATGCGAACTGATTCGTTGCGGTCGTAACGGATGCTTACGTTAGTACCATAGAAATTGAAACTTGCGGTTGAAGGTTTGAAACCGCTGGGTTCAGATTTTGCCATCACTGGCAACTTCGGAGCTTCTGCGCACGACTCCACCTTCTCCACCTTCTCAATCTGCAATTGCTGGGTTTGCTTCGGTTCTTCCTTATACACAGGCTTTTCGACAGGTTTCGGAGTGACGGGTTTCTGCTCTTCTTCCTGCAATTCGTAGTTCTTCCATTCTTTCTTCAGAAACTCTTTGAAATCCTCGTCCATCTTGCGGATTTCCTCGTCGCGCTCTTTCACAAACTGCTCGAAACTTTTCCGTTCGTTTTCGATAAACTCTTTTTGTTCAGCCTGTTGTTGCTTGGCCCACTCTTCGAATCCTTGTGCGTTGGTGTCTGTCGCAATGCCCATAATGGCCATTGCAGCCATCATCAGCCCGATGTGTTTTTCAGCTCTCATATTGTCAGTTTTTCTGAGGTTTGATTGCGCAATTTAAAAATAAATCGACAAATCATAGATGTGGCAAACCGCTAAAAGGTTGCGCGACTGGAAAATTAAAAAAAAGCACCCGCCGCCACCTTGTTCATAGGTAAGCGACGGATGCTGTCTGTCGGTTTTCAGAAAAATTACTCTTCAGTCGGTTCTTTGTCGAAATCGTGCAGGATGCCGAAAATGTCCATAATTGACGATTCTTGAACGGTCGGGATTGTGAAGTCTGAAATGCTGGTACTCAGCGCTTTTGACAGCACATCGTAGGCATCTTTCACATCGGTGGCCTGCACCAGCATGCTCGACGACGAGCGGCGCTCCTTGCCCGATTTCTCGTCGAACGAGATGAACACAGCCTTGCATTTAAACCAGCGGTCGCCCGATTCGTTGGGGATGATTTCGGCGTAATTAGTGGTTTTGATTGAAGCCACAATGAACTCGCCCAGCCCGGCATACTCTTCCAACTCTTTCGTGATGCGGCTTTCAGCATCGGTAAACGACACTGCATCAACCATATAAAGCTCCGAAACGCCTTTCTGCTTGCCGTTTTCGTCAACTTTCTGATACTTTACTTTACATTCAAACCAAGTACTCATTTTTTTTCGTTTTTAAGATGTTCAAAGATACTTTTTCCGCCGATTTTGTGTGGCGGATTCTATAAATTGCGCCGCAAATAAAACAAGATTTTTGATATGGAATTTTCAGAATTGATACGCGTTCGCCGCAGTCACCGCAAGTTCACAACACAACCCGTTGAGCGGCAAAAAGTTGAGGCGATATTGAAGGCGGGCCTGCTGGCGCCGTCAGGCAAATCGGTCTATCCGTGCGAGTTTATTGTGGTTGATGAGCCCGACTTGCTTGCAAAAATCGCGCACGCCAAAGCTCGCGGCGCGGCGCTTGTCGAGGGTGCGTCGTTGGCAGTGGTTGTGGTTGCCGACACTTCAAAATCCGATGTTTGGGTTGAGGATGCCTCGATAGCTACCACTTTGATAATGCTTGAGGCTGAAAACCAGGGCCTTGGAGCTTGCTGGGTGCAAATGCGCCTTCGCGGTACCGATGATGGCATTCCTGCAACCGATAATCTGCGCAAATTGCTGAATCTCAGCCATGAGCACGAAGTGCTAGCAGTGGTTGCCATCGGCTACAAGGTCGAAGAAAAACCTGCCCGCACTGACAGCGATTTGAAGTTTGAAAAAATCCATCATCTGACATTGTAAACTTATGATTATGAAACGATTATTAATATTTGCAACGTTCGTGGCCATGGTTGCCGCAGTTGCTGCCTGCAAAAAAGGTTCATGGTGTCCGACTGAGGTGAATGTGCCCATTGTCAGTGCCGACATTCCCGACACCGTTGATTCCGGTCAGAAGTTCACTGCCGACTTTGTGCTGCACAAAGGTGTGTGCATCAAGGAGTACCGCGTGCGCCCGCAACTCAACAGAGACACCGTTTTGTTTTTTGGCGAGGCCATTCAGGACTTTTGCGACGAATTTCCCGACACAGCCAGCGTTGAGAAATCAGTATTGCTGTCGCTTGGCGATTATGACCGTTATTTGGTGATTTACAATATGGTAGATACTGTCACCCAAATGATAGGCAGCAAGTACGAAACTATCGTGGTTCGGAAAAAGTGAGAGACGCATGTCTCTAAGTTATTATGCAACAAACGATTATTGTTGACAACGATATTTCTATACGCCCAACGCTGATGAGCGATGCGCCGCTGATTTTTGATGCGTTCAGCACGCAAGGCAACTATCTGCGCCAGTGGCTGCCCATTGCCGCCGACTTCAATACGCTCGATGACGTGTGCGACTACGTTGAGCATTGTGAATATGAGGGAATCGACAGTTATTCAGTTATTTATAATGGACAGTTCGCGGGACATATTTCGCTTAAAAGTGTCAGTTACATGTGCCACATTGCCGAATTGGGTTATTGGCTGACGAAACCGTTGCTAAGCCGCGGCATAATGACACGAAGCGTACAGGCGCTTATCAATCAGATTTTTACGAAGACAGCCACAAATCGGTTGGTAATCAAGTGTGCTGTGGGCAACGAGCGTAGCCGCAGAATACCTATCCGTTTGAATTTCAAACTCGAAGGCGTTGAACGCGATGGTGAAATGTCGGCCGATGGTCACTACAACGACCTTGAAGTTTTCAGCCTTTTGAAACGCGAATACATCGATATGAATAATAAATTTGAGAATCGATAACTTTCTATAAATCAATAATTAAAATTATCAATCAGTCTATTAATCATTTAATCAATAAATGTTATGGAATGCCAGATAAGCAATCTGAATCTTAAAGTTAGAATCAACCAGACGGGCGCTGAGTTGTGCTCGATTGTGTCGCAGGCGAGCGGCCGCGAATTTGTTTGGAATGCCGACCCAGCTATTTGGGGCAGCAGCGCACCAGTGCTTTTCCCTATTGTGGGCGGTCTGAAGAACGGTCAGTCGAGCCATAACGGTGTGACTTTCAGTATGCCGCGCCACGGAATTGTGCGCCACAACACCAATGTTCACGTCATCAGTCAGGAACAGGACCGCATAACTTTCCGCCTGACGGCCGACGAGCGTACGCTGGAACACTATCCGTTCCGCTTTGTCTTCGACATCAACTTTCGTGTTAAGGACAACAGCGTGATTATCACACATATAGTTAAGAATACCGACAATCAGGATATGTATTTTTCGGTTGGCGCGCACCCTGCGTTCAACTGCCCGATTAACGCTGGCGAGAGTTACAGCGACTGCTACCTTGAGTTCAGCGAGCGCGAGACGCTATCGACAAGCCCGCTCACCAAGGACGGTCTGGTGAAAAACGAGAGTATTCCTGTGCTGAATGACAGCAACATTCTGCCCTTGACCGACCATCTGTTCGACAACGACGCGCTCATCTTCCGCAACCTTAAATCGCGTTGCGTGACGCTGCGCAGCCACAAGTCTGACACGACCGTGGCTGTTGAGTTCCCCGACTTTAACTATTTGGGAATATGGGCTAAACCGCAAGCGCCGTTCGTCTGCATTGAGCCGTGGTTGGGCGTTGCTGACAGCGTTGATGGCGACGGTCTGATTGAGCATAAGGAAGCCATCATCAAACTGCCAGCTGGCGAAAAGTTTGAAGCTAAATACTCGATTAAAATTATTGAGTAACAGTAAGTTGATTTTGCTAAAAAAGATGAAAGGTTGAGACTCTTGTTATAGGGTTCTCAACCTTTTTTTTTAAATGGTTTAGGAGATTACCTTTACACTGCGGAAATAATTAATCGGAATTAACCAAAATCAGGAGCCCCTTTTGTTGATTTTATCCCCACAATCGCCACCCCGCACCCGCACAAATCCCCACTAATTGGGATTGCCCGATAAGTGTTTTCGGCTGATTTTTGTTGCATCGAAAAACGTACAGCGTTCAGCGATGCAAACCAAAAAGGACGATATTGAGCAGCAGATTGCAAAGGCGGCAAAGGCGATTTTCCTGAAAAAGGGATTCGCGCAGACGTCGATGCGCGAGATTGCCGAAAAGGCGGGCGTGGGGTTGAGCAACATTTACAACTATTATGCTGGCAAAGACGACCTTTTCCGCGCCATTGTGGCACCGCTCACGGGCGAGTTCAAGCGCCTTCTGCAAACCTACCACAACCCGCTGCAAATTGACATAACAAAGCAATGGATGCCTGAAATGACCGAGAAAACCGCAGCCGAATACAGTAGAATTATGCTGAAATACAGAGACTTGCTGACGCTGCTACTATTCAAGTCGGCAGGTTCGTCGCAGGCGCGGTTCAAAGACGATTTCACCGACGATGCCGCCGCGCTGATGCTCAAATATATGGATGCGATGAAACGTAAATACCCGTCGCTCAAATGGGACTTCTCGCCGTTCTTCATTCACGTAAACGCCGTGCAGTTGTTCACTCTGCTCGAGGAAATAATTATGCACAAAATCAGCGACACTGAAGCCAAACGAATCTTTATGGAATACACCAACTATCACAACAACGGCTGGAAAGAGTTGATTTGCAACGGATAAATCCTTGCAGTTGCCATAAAAATCTCAAAACTGCGGAACTTTTCAGTCAGATTTTTGAGATTTCTGCGGAACTTTTACCGCAATTTTTCAAGAAAACTGCTACAAGTTTCAGGCAAATTTTTGGATTTTCTGCTGATGTCTGCCGCCGATATGAGAATGTGGCAAAAACTTTTCTACATTTGGCTATCCTTTGCGCCTTTGTGCAAGGGCAATTTGATGTTTCATTTAAAACGAATTTGAATTAGAAAGAAACTTTTGAGTTAACATATTGTTAATCAGCGTTTATTTATTATTCGGAATCATCTTTGAACCTAGGAAATTCAAAAATTGATAGTATTCACACGAATAAGTCGATAGATGCCTGCGCTTTTGCGTGGGCTCGACTTATCTGTGAATACGGCAGTCCTAGGGCCTAAAGATGTGGATAATGTTTGAGTCCACATTTTTTTTGCCGCAAATGATTGCCCGTCAGCCCTGAACAGATAAGTGAGCGCACTATTATTTAAGCGTATGGCACGAATTGAATTAAAAGACGTGTTGGCTGGCAATAAATTATTACAACGGCACGAACCCACCGAAGTTGAATACAATCAATTCGTTAATGCATTCGGCGATTTGAAATCGAAAATGGCTGAAGCTGAAACAGAATTGGAAGACGTGCACGAAGATTATATCATCGAGTTTTTGAAAAAATCATTCTATCAGTCAACCAATGAGATAAAAGGCAAGAAACCAATTGATTTGGCTATTTTTTCAGATGCAAAAGGCAAAGGAAATGTTCAAGTTATAATTGAGGCAAAAAGAGTTGCCAAAACAAATGAGTTTCCCACATTTGAAAACATTAATGTTAAGGCGCTGCAAGAGACTGTTTTATACTTTATGCGCGAAAGCGTTAGCAAAAACAACAACGAAATACGCCGAATTGTAATAACGAATGCCAAAGAGTGGTATATTTTTGATGCACAAGATTTTGAACGTTTTTTTGTTAGAGGCAACAAGAAATTCAAAAAGAAATTTGAAGATTTTGAAAAAGGAGTATTGTCAATAACGACAACCGATGAGTTTTATCCGAAAATTGCAGAACCTGCAATAGAGGAAGTCAAGGACAAGCTTGATTATATCTATTTTGACATCAGTAAAATAACCAATGAAAAAGATTTGCTGATAGTATATAAAATCCTATCGCCATATTATTTGCTGAAAAAACCTTGCGCTACTGATTCAAACATCTTGAATAAAGATTTCTACAACGAGTTGTTGTATATTATTGGGCTTCGTGAGATTGAAATAAATAATAAAAAGGTAATTGGACAATTGCCTGAAAAAGAACGCGAAAGAGGCTCTCTACTTGAAAATACCATCACGCAATTGAGTTACAAAAAAAATCCGTTCAATTTGTTTGAACGTGCAATTCAATTGGTCATTGTCTGGGTTAACCGAATACTATTTTTAAAACTTCTTGAAGCACAGCTTATTAAGTGGAATGACGGTGACGAATCATATAAATTCCTGACACCTGAAAAATTGAAGGAGTATGACACATTGCAAAAATTATTTTTTGGTGTGTTGGCAAGGCAGCCCGACGAACGCGATGACGAATTGACAAAAGATTTTCAGAACATTCCTTATTTAAACAGTTCGCTTTTTGAGCACACAGAAGAGTTAAGCATTTCCGAATTGGCCGATGATGTTCCAATTACTGTTTATGACGGTACTGTTTTGAATGTTAAAAAAGACGAGAAAATGAAACCGTTAGAGTATATGCTACGGTTCCTTGATGCATACGATTTCGGTGCGGTAAAAAGTGAAAACGGCCGTAGGAAAGAGAACAAAACGCTCATAAACGCATCGGTTTTAGGATTGATTTTCGAAAAGATAAATGGTTACAAAGACGGCTCTTTCTTCACGCCAGGAACTATTACACAGTATATGTGTAGAGAAACTATCGGTCGTGCAGTGGTGCAAAAATTTAATATTGTAAAAGAATGGGACTGCAAGACTTTGAGCGAAGTCAAAAACAAATGTGCAGCCGAAAAAATAACAATTGAGGAAAGAAACAAAATTATCGATTCAATAACAGTTTGTGACCCTGCTGTAGGAAGCGGACACTTCTTGGTTTCTGCATTAAATGAGTTGATTTACATAAAGTTCGAATTGAATGCGCTTTGTTTGACTAATGGCAATCTGCTCGATGGAGAATTGGAAATTGAAAACGACGAGTTGATTGTTACGCGCAATGACAGACGAATTTTTGCTTACAACCCAAATGATAAGTATAGTCAGATGATACAGGAAACTCTTTTCAACGAGAAACGCAAGATTATTGAGAACTGTCTGTTTGGTGT
Organism: Salinivirgaceae bacterium; assembly: GCA_017645945.1. Classification (GTDB taxonomy): domain Bacteria; phylum Bacteroidota; class Bacteroidia; order Bacteroidales; family SZUA-534; genus RUG13583. The sequence goes on along the minus strand of JAGCNL010000076.1, from coordinate 32,548 downwards.
TGACATAAATCCCAACTCGGTGAATATATGTCGGTTACGTCTTTGGATTGAATTGTTGAAGAATGCGTATTATTATATCAACAAAAAAGGCAACCGCACTCTTGAAACTTTGCCTAACATCGATATCAACATCAAATGCGGCAATTCACTTGTAAGCCGTTATGATATTGGTGTTGATATTTCAAAAGCACAGAAAAAAAAGGAATTAGCCGATTATAAGAATAAAGTATTGGAGTATAAAGATGCCCCTAACAAAATTGTTAAACACGAGTTAGAGGAAATCATCGAGCAACTGAAAGGGAAATTTCAAGAAAGTGTTAAACAAAACAGTGATGGCTACAATAAATATCAAAAAGCCCGAAGAGACCTATCCGATTTGGAATCACCACGACTTTTTGAGCCAACAAAAAAAGAGAAGAAAGAAATAGATGAAAGAATAAAATGTCTAAAGCGTAAAATAGCTGAATACGAAGAAAATCAAAAGAATAGCATTTTTGAGAATGCGATGGAATGGCGCTGGGAATTTCCTGAAGTGCTTGATACTGATGGCAATTTCAAAGGTTTTGACGTTGTAATTGGTAATCCGCCATATATTTACAATCGCGATATGGACGGTTCAAAACGGACAAGCAAAGGTGAAGAATCTGATGACTTTTACATTTCGTTTATAAAACGAGGTGATTCTCTATTAGCAGCTAACGGGTACTTGGCATATATAACACCTAACACGTATTTTACCAATATCTCTAAATCGGATTTTAGAAAATGGTTATTGGAGAAAAAAGGTTTGAATTTCACTTATTCGGGTTTTTGTTTTGAAGATGCCTATGTTGAAACCGAGATAGTATTGTTCAACAAAAAAAGTGAAAATGACTCATCCATTCATTTTCACCATATAGGACAAGATGATGAATACAGTTGTCTAAATAGTGTTTTCCTTTCTAATTATAAGTGTCGCATATTCTTACCAAACGAAACAAATTTGAGTTTGTATAATAAAATCATACGTCCATTAGTGTCTGTTTACAATAATTATGAAAACGCAATATTAGGGACAGATGCTTGCCGTGATTTGGTTTCGAATGATTTGAAAAATAGTCGTGTGTTGCCTATAGGTGCTTTTTGCGAAGGAGCACAAGGCCTTGTTACAGGTAACAATAGCAAATATCTGATTAAGATATGCGATAGTGTTGCTGAAGAAGAAAAAATTGCGAATGAGTTATTGCAAAAATTTAATTCAATAACAAGAGAAGTCGTTTCTTACGAGCATTTCGTCAATAACAGAAATGCTTTTTATGAAAGGTGTGAAACGCTGAAAATTGTCAAAGCAAATCCTGTTTTGTTTGGTAAATTTTTCATTTACAAGACGACAGCTAGGCAAAACGTTCGCAAGTACAACAATTTGTCCGAAAATGAGAAACAAAATGGTGGCGAAAAAGGATGTTATGTCGAATACTTTCGAGGGAATAAAGATGGCTACACCTATTATGTTCCTGCAAATACCTGTATAGATTGGTGTTCAGAATCATTGAAAGAATTGCGAGACGGTGAAAAGACAAATTCTCGTTGGCAAGGGGAAAAATATTTCAATTCCACAGGGTTTGCGTGGGTCGATTACTTTACTGATAAAATCAAGGCTTATTGTGTCGAATCGGGTCCCTACTCAAAAGATGTTGTAAAATTGCATTCGACAATAACCTATATCCCTGATAAATACATTGTTGCCATCCTAAACTCAAAATTAATCTCTTACTTATGTAATAATTTCATAACCGCCACGCATACTCTTCAGATAAACGACGGTAGGCTGATACCAATTGCATTGCCAAATCAGGAACAACTAAATTCAGTAATCACCATTGTCGACCAAATCCTTGCCGACAAAAAGCAAAACCCACAAGCCGTAAGCGACTCGGAACACGAGTTGGATTTGTTGGTTTACCACCTTTACGGCCTGACATTCGACGAGGTGAAATTGATTGATGAAACTGTTACGGAGGAGGAATTTGCGGCCGTAGAATAATGTTGATTCATTGATAATGTGCGTGTAGAGACGGTGCACGCACCGTCTCTACTGCGTTCAAATCGGTTAGCAAAAAACGCAACCGTCAGGTTGCCCTTTCCGTTCCCGATAGCTATCGGGATTTAGTGTTTTCCGTGGTTAACTAAAAATCCGTGTAAATCAGTGTTCCCGATAGTTATCGGGACGATAACTATCGGGACTGCGTTCTTACACAAAACCGTGTCGTGAATCCCCATATAATTTCGAGAAAATAAGCCGCAAACCGTGTTCGAGATATATTCTTGCATCGCAAAGAAAAACACGTATCTTTGTAGAAAAGATTCAGTTATGACACGGGCGAATGTTACATCGGCAATAAAGACGGCTTTGCGGGGGCTTCCTTACGCAATGGATGTCAGGCTGTTTGGTTCAGAGGCGCGTGGCGATGCCCGTGAAAATTCCGACATTGATTTGCTAATTCTGTTAGATTCAGAGCGGGTGAATCTTTCGGACGAAGAAAAAGTGTTCTCAAAATTGTATCCTATTGAATTACAATATGGTATTGCCATAAATCCTATCATTTTGCCAAAAAATGATTGGGGAAAACGCAAAACACCATTGTATGAAAATATTGAAAAAGAGGGCGTTGCGTTATGACAAACGATGAGCGGAAAGATATTGTGTTGTACCGATTGGAAAACGCCCGAACCACATTGGCCGAAGTCCAAAGCCATATTGAAAATGGATTTTACAATACTGCTGTAAACAGAATGTATTATGCTTGTTATTATGCAGTTAGCGCGTTGTTGGTTGCCAACGGAATACAAGTTAAATCGCACGAAGGCGTGCGGCAGCAATTGGGGCTTCATTTTGTGTTGACAGGGAAAATTCCGAAAGAACAGGGGCAGTTTTACAGTATACTGTTCTCGAAGCGTACGGCTGGTGACTACGAAGATTTTCTAACCCACAACAAAGAAACGGCCGATTCCCTATATCCACGTTGCGAGGCATTTATATCGCAAATATCATTGCTTGTCGATGAATGTCTGAAATCGTTGTAGGCGCACATCCCCCCAACTTGCCATTGCCCCGCACTGCAAATCCCAACTAATGGGGATTGCCCATTTCCGTTTTACGGCTGATTTTTGCTGCGTTTAAAAACGTACAGCGTTCAGTTTAATGGCAAAACAATTACACCATAGTTTGATTTTTAATAGTCAGGAAAAGGGGCTCGGAAACGGGTCCCTTTTTTTTGTGAACGATTCTGAATGTTGTTCGTTTTTGGGCGGCGCAGGGACGCACCGCGTGCGTCTGAAAAAAATTATTAGAACACAGATGACGCAGATAAAACAGATTTACACAGATTTTATTGATAATAAATATGATAAAGGGTTTTCTAACCGATTCAACCCGATTTTATCCGATATGTTTTTCGGTTCGAATCGGCAAAAATCGGTTAGAGAAAAAACTCAACATTCTCAACTCTCTAAACCTTCTTAACTCTAAACTTCTAAACATTAAATAAATACAATTATGAACATTGAGAAAATCAATTCACGGTTCCGCGCTCTGACAGAGTGGAACCTTCGCCACCGCCTACTGACGGTGATGGCGTTTGCCGCAATCTTTGTGTTGTCGGCAATGGGACTTAAACGAATCTATTTCGAGACTTCGTGGGACAGTTATTTTGTTGAGGGCGACCCGATGCTCGAGAAAACCGACGAGTTCAAGGCCATTTTCGGCAACGACTACTACGTGGCCGTGCTGGTGCAGAACGACGAGGGGCTGTTCACCAAACCGAATCTGGAACTTATCCGCGAGTTGAGCAACAACCTGATGGACAGCCTGTCGTATTCCGAAAAAATCACGTCGCTCACCGACCTTGAGTTTATGGTTGGCACTGGCGACGGAATGGAACTGGGGCAGATTGTGCCCGACGAGATTCCCGACGACGCCGAAAGTCTGGCCGCAATCAAAAAAGCCGCCTACTCGAAGCCCGAACTTGCCGAACGGCTCATTTCGAAGGACGGCACAATGTCGTGGATAATGGTCAAACTGCGACCGTTCCCCGAAGATTCGGTCTGGAAAGCCGAAACCAACGAATCGCCCGACCTGATGACTGGCCGCGAGGCGAAGGAAATCTGCGCGCAGGCGAAATACGCAAGTCTGCACCCGCAGACGTCAGGAATGCCGTTTATGGCGTACGAGAAAAACGAGTATATACACGGCCAAATGGCTATAATGCTTGTAGTTGTGATGATTATCGGCATAATAATTATGACCGTTGTCACCCGCTCGCTGCGCGGCATTCTGATGCCAATCGTTACCACCATTATGAGCATTCTGATGGCTTTCGGCTGGATTGGCTGGACGGGGCTCTACATTGACTCGGCCGCCACGCTGTCGGTTGTGGTGCTGTGCTTTGCCATATCAATAGCCTACAACATTCACATTTACAATTATTTCCGCACACAATTATTCCAACACGGCGACCGTATGCGCGCCATTGTTGAGGCCGTGACCGAAACGGGCTGGCCCGTGCTGTTCTCGGGCATAACCACCATTGCCGCAATGCTCTCGTTTGTGGCTATGAAGATTGTGCCGATGAAAGCCATTGGTATCAATTCTTCGTTATGCATTATTTCGGTGGTGCTTACCTGCTTGATTTTCACACCGATAATCTACTCTTTCGGACGGCGGAACGTTCGTCTGCGCAAATCGTTTGTCAACACCATTGAGGGCCGCACCGACGCTTGGTTCCAACGCCTTGGCGAATGGGTTCTGGGGCACAGCAAGCCGATAATTGTTGCGTCGTGCGTGCTGGCGGTTGTTTGCGCTTCGGCGGTCTATCGAATCAAGCCCGCTTTCGACGTTGAGAAAACAATGGGCCGACAGGTGCCTTACGTCGATAATCTGCTGAAAGTGAGCGAGACAGAGATTGGCACATTGTACTCGTACGATTTGCTGGTGGCGCTGCCCAACGCCGACGACGCCAAACGCCCCGACGTTCTGCGAAAACTTGAAAAACTTGAGAAACACATTGAAACATACCCGCTTACAAAGCGCCATTACTCGATTCTGCCGATTTTGAAGGATATGAACCGCACGCTCAACGAGAACAATCAGGCCTTCTACCGAATCCCCGACGAGAGCGATATGGTGGCGCAACTGCTTCTGCTCTACGAGAACGCTGGCGGTTCGGAAACCAACTATTGGATTGATTATGACTACAGTAAGTTGCGTCTTCAAGTCGAGATAACAAATTACAATTCGGCAGAGGTTGAGGCCAATATGGACGACCTTGAGGCCTACGCCGCGCAATTGTTCCCCGACGCTGTTATTTCGACCGTGGGCAACTTGCCGCAATTCACTATAATGCAGCAATATCTGGTTCGCGGACAAATGTGGTCGCTGCTCATTTCGGTGCTGATTGTGGGCTTGCTGCTTATGCTGGCCTTCGGCAATGTAAAATTAGGCCTTGTGGGAATGATTCCGAACCTTGCGCCCATAATCTTTGTGGGCGGCGTGATGGGCTGGTTCGGCTATTCGCTCGATATGGTCACAGCCATTGTAATTCCAATGGTGCTTGGTCTGGCCGTTGACGACACCATTCACGTAGTCAACCACGCGCACCTTGAGTTCGACCGCCTTGCCAACTATCGGCAGGCCATTCTGCGCACCTTCCGCGTGATTGGTGTTGCGGTGGTAATGTCGACGGTGATTATAACCGCCACATTCCTTGGATTCCTGACTTCGACAGCCAACAACTTCCGCGACCTTGGCATTCTGGCCGCCGCGGGCCTTGTGGCCGCCCTGTTCGCCGATTTGTTTATCTCGCCAATCGTGATGCGGCGCTTCAAGGTTTTCGGCGAAGAACGTGAAAAATAAATATTTCGCACAGTCCCGATAGTTATCGGGAACACAGATTGAACTGATTTACACAGATTTATAATTAATAATGAGTTATTTGTTGAAATCGATTAAAACGTCTGAAAGACGTAATCTGCATAACCGACCGCAAGCGAAGCGCAGCTGTCGGTCAGAAACGCACCACAGGCAACACTCTGAAAGAGTGAACCTTACATTGGTTCAGTCCTTCAGACTGGCTTTCTATGCTGGTGCTGCCACGGGTTGCGCTTCGCTTACCCGCGGTTATGAAAATATTGTCTTTCAGACAAATATAATTTCAAAAAATCAGTCTAATCCGTTGAATCTGCGTTCAAAAACACAATCAAAAATCAATAATCATAAATCATAAATAAAATGAAAAAGATAACAACAATCCTTGCCGCAATGCTGGCCACCGCCACAATGTCGGCGCAAACCCTGACTGGCCGTGAGATTGCCGAAAAAGTCCACAACCGCCCCGACGGCGACACCCGCTACTGCGAGATGAGCCTGACGCTTATCAACAAGAACGGCAGCAAGCGTGTCCGCGAACTGAAATCATACTCGAAAGACTACGGCAACGACCGCAAGACCATAATGTTCTTCCTTTATCCTGGCGACGTGAAAGGCACTGGTTTCCTGACCTGGGAATACGACGCGCCCGACCACGACGACGATAAGTGGCTCTATCTGCCCGCAATGAAGAAGACGCGCCGAATCAGCGGCTCGTCGTCGAAAACCGACTATTTTATGGGAACCGATTTCACCTACGACGATATGGGCCGCCGCAATCTTGACGAGGACACCCATACGCTTCTGCGCGAAGAGATGCTCGACGGGCACAAGTGCTGGGTGCTGCAGTCGGTGCCGAAAAAGGCTGGCGACATTTACACACGGCGCGTGTCGTGGGTTCGTCAAGACTGTCTGATTCCCGTCAAGGTTGAATTCTACGACAAACTCGGCAAACTGCACCGCCTGCTCGTTGCCGACGACGTGAAACAAGTTGACGGCTACTGGACTATGGGCCATATGAACATCAAGAACGTGCAGACAAACCACGAAACCGATTTGGTTTTCAAGAACTATCAGTACGACAAACCAACCAACGACAATCTGTTTACAGTCAATCAGTTGGAAAAGGGACTGTAGAAAGGGGAAGAGTTGAGAGGGAAGAGTTTAGAAGTTGAGAAGGTTGAGTTATCTCAACAGCTAAGCCCCCGATAGTTATCGGGATAAACTCTAAACGTTTCCCAACACCAAAAACCATAAAATATGAAACCAATATTTCTGACATTGCTTTTGCTGCCATTCGCGGTAATGGCACAGGACGACGATAACGCGTTGAAATACAAATACAAGGGGTTCGTATATACCTATCACGCGGTGCGCAGTAGCGGACAATGGAACTATATGTCGAGCCGAACGTGTTCGCGTCTGGAAAGCACATTCGAAAAAGGCGGCACATCGGGCTTCGTGTCGGTCAATGCCGTCTATAACCCGATATTGGAAGACGAGTCGGGGCTGCATCTGCGCGAAGCCTATCTTGAACATAGTCAAGGCAGTTGGGGGCTGAAGGCAGGCAAACAGATTGTCACGTGGGGCGTGGCCGACGGGCTGCAGGTTACCGACATCATCTCGCCAATGGACTACACAGAGTTTCTGGCCGAAGACTACGACGACATCCGCATACCTGTGAACGCCATACGTCTGAACTACAGCGGTATGAATCTGAAGGCCGAAGCCATATGGGTGCCCGTGCCCGAATTTTTCATCCTGCCCACTGACAGCGTCAACCCGTGGGCAATATCAATGAGCGGAATGTACTGCCAATTCGACAAACTGATACCTTCCAAAAAACTGGAAAACAGTGAGTTCGGCGGGCGAGTGTCGGCTTATTTGAGCGGTATCGATTTCTCGGTCTGCGCCCTTCATACTTGGAACAAAATGCCTGCCTTCCAACTCGTGACATCAGTGCCGACGGACAGCTCGAAGTGGCTGCCCACCACCACAGAATGACAATGGTTGGGGCCGATTTGTCGGCATCAGTCGGGCAGTTTGTGATTAGGGCCGAAGTGGCCGAATACTTCAACCAACAGTTGTCGTTTGTGGGCTATCGGTCGGCACCGCAGTTGCGGAATCAGACGCTGGCGCTCATCGGCATCGACTGGTATCCTGGCAACGACTGGACGCTTATGGCGCAGTACTGCCACACCTACACCGACGGCGGCACCGCCCTGCAGGGCTGCTACCGCAACGCTGGAATGGCAACGGCCAACATCAGCAAGGCATTGCTGCGCAACACTTTGAAACTGTCGGCTTACGGCCGCTTCGACTGCGCCAACGACGGGGCTTTCTTCATCCGCTTCAACGGCGACTACCAACTCACCGACGATATTGCGCTGACCCTTGGCTACGACTGGTTCCGCGCCGACGCGGGAATGTTCGCTATGTACAAGGACAATTCGGAAATTTGGGTGAAGGTGCATTTTGGGTTTTAAGCGGAAGTGAAAATGAGAATTGCGGCAACAAAACGCCATGTCATCATTTTAGGCTATCCTGATAAACGGAAAATGGTAACAAATGGCGATTGACGCCGACTGTGCGCCGCTGTTACTTTGCGGCATAATCTTTAATTCTAAAATCTTACAAAATGGAAAGAAAAACCAAAATTGTCGCGCTTTGGACACTCACCCTTGCGGGATTCCTGGCGCACTCACTAACTGACGCAATGCCAGCCTTTTGGGGCGAGAGCATTGCCGCAATGACACCGCCAGCATCTGTCGGGATGATTTCGTTTATGATGCTGCTCACCTACACAGTGCCCGCCGTGGGTGTTCTGCTTGTGATGTTCGGTGGTCGCAAATGCTTGACGGTCAATGCTGTCCTAGCATGCATTATGGCGGTTTTCACAGTGTTTCATATGTCGGAACTCATTGACGAGTTCAACGTCACTCAGTTGCTCATAATGCCGCTGATGGCTGTTGTGGCAATTCTGATGGCTCGTGAATCACTGAAAATCAGGAAGGAAGAAAATGCCTAAACACTAACCATAGTCACTTACAATAGATATACTTTTTCTCATTTATCCGAAGCCAGATGCCTTAAGTGGGGTGTCTGGCTTTTAATTTTCTGCCTTTACCCCGCCAAACTTAAACCCTGCCTTCTCAACAGCGCGGCGGATGTCGGCTTCCGAGGCGGTGCCCGTAACGGTGAGCGTGCCTGCGGCCGGATTGGCTTCGGCAGAGGTTACGCCTTTGGTTTTCAAGGCTGAATCTTCCATTGCGGCCTTGCAGTGGTTGCAGTGCATACCTTCGACATTGTAAACAACCGTACCTGCAACAGCGGCTTCGCGTTTGAATTTACTAAATAGTTTCATAATCAGTGCATTAATGATGAACAAAACCAAAAGAACGGAACAGATAATCCGAAAAATGTTTGCCGAATGTGAATCGACAGTGCAGCACGCGTCATTGGTTGCAACAATGTTTGCACCTATGCCAATCGCATTGATTATCAGTCCGAATAAGATGGAAAATCCGACAATGGTGAGCAGATAGATGAGAGTGAATCTCGCGCCAAGCGATTTACGCACCACCAAAATCGACGCCATATTGACGGCAGGCCCCGCCATTAGCATTACCAAGGCCGCGCCTGGCGACAGACCTTTCATTATGAGTGCGGCGGCCACAGGAATGCTGCCCGTTGAGCAGATATACATTGGCACGGCTATCAGCAGCACCGCAACCATTTGAATCACAGGCTGATTGGCGAAGTTGAGAAAAAACTCGTCGGGGACAGCCACATTGATGAGCGCCGCAATAATCAGCCCCACAATCAAACGCAGCCCAATGTCCTGAACCATTTCGAAATAGGCGTACCGCAGCACGCGCCAAAGGCGGTTGCCCGCAGGTTGGGCGGAAGGTGTTGCGCAGTCGGTGCAATCGGCATTGTCAGGAACAAAGCGGTTGACAAGCAAGCCGCCGCAAACGCCCGTAACCAACGCTGCCACAGGACGCACCACGGCAAAGCCGAGCCCCATTAGCGAGAAGGTGGCTAAAATGGAATCGATGCCCGTCTGCGGTGTGGCAATCAAGAACGAAGCCACTGCGCCTTTCGACGCCCGCTCGTTGCGCAGTCCGATGGCCGTGGGAATAACGCCGCACGAGCACAACGGCAGCGGCACGCCCAACAGTGCGGCATACACCACCGACAGTCGGTTGTCGCGCGACAGATATCGGGTGTAGAACCGCTTCGGCACAAAAACGTGCAGCACACCCGCAATCAGAAAGCCCAACAACAGGTAGGGACTCATTTGGTTGACAACCATTAGAAACGATTCGAAAAAACTTGCCATAACGCTTTTTTAACACACAAAAATAGGCGGTTCGGGTAGATTTGTAATCACTAAAAATGGGGATTTTTGTCTCTAACCAAATGAATCCAAACTCATCAGAAAACTATTTGGGTTCAAATTGTATAAGTTTGGTTAGCGATAAATCTGTGTTCCCCAACAATTGCAACTTGGTTGCAGAATAGGCACCATATTTTTGCGTCATAAAACAAAACAGTTAATTATGAGCAAAATAGGGAAAGACAAAATCAGTAGCGCCTACCACGACTCAAAGAACATTTACGACGGGGTACTGACACAAGGAAACATTTTCGCCCGCGCCTATATCAAGTTTTTCTGGGGCGGCACCGACGATGTGGCCATTGCGCAAAAGTTGCTTTCGTTCATTCCCGACGATTTTTCGGGCACAATTTTAGACGTTCCGTGCGGCACGGCGGTTTTCACGGCTGAAAAGTGGCTGCGGCTCAAAAGCGCAAAAATCACCTGTCTCGATTACAGTGCCGATATGCTTCAGCAAGCCCGTCAGCGGTTGGACGGTGCCGCTCACATAACGCTCACGCAAGGCGATGTTGGCCAACTGCCGCCTGAAAATCAGAGCGTTGACGTGGTGATGAGTATGAACGGATTTCACGCTTTCCCCGACAAACTGAAAGCCTTCGATGAGACCTGCCGCGTGCTGCGCCCTGGCGGGAAATTCATTGCGTGCTTCTATATACGCGGAAAACTGCGCCGTACCGACTGGCTTGTCCGCCGCATTCTTGCGCCAAAAGGCTGGTTCACAGCGCCATTCCACACTGAGAACGAAATCAGCGAAATCCTTTCGGCCCGATATTCAAAAGTCGAAATCCATACCGACAACGCCATACTCTGGTGCATGTGCGAGAAATAATTAAATATCAAATATTTAAACGATAAAAACCGATAGTTATGTTTTGGGATAAAGTGGCTTTTGCCTACGATTTTTTTGAGAACACCTACAACGGAAAGGTTTATGCTAACACGGGTAAAACCGTTGCAGCACAGATAGATAGTAATGATGAAGTTTTGGAATGTGCCTGCGGAACAGGTGCAATCAGCGTGTTTGTTGCGCCCAAATGCAACCACCTGACGGCCACAGACTTCTCGCCAAGGATGCTGAAACAAACCGCCAAAAAATTACTGAAGTTCAGCAATGTGGAAATCAAGCCGTTGGATATGACAAAAATTGACTATCCCGACAACAGTTTCGACAAGGTTGTGGCGGGAAATGTGATTCATTTGTTGGAAAATCCCGTTGCCGCGATTTCGGAACTTGTGCGCGTCTGCAAGCCTGACGGAAAGGTTATAATCCCCACATATATAAATATATACAGCGACGGCAAGGAAAATATCTTTGTCAAGATTTTTGAAAAGGCGGGGGCGAATTTTAAAAAGCAATTCGACATTGAATCGTACAAGGCTTTTTTCAAAAACGCAGGTTACGAAAACGTTGAGTATCACCTTGTTGAAGGTAAAATGCCTTGCGCTGTGGCAGTAATCACGAAAAATGTTTAGCCATTTCGCGTCAAAAACTATTTTTGCGCCAAAATTTCTGAAACTATGAATTATAGCAGCATAATTGTTGGCGCGGCAGTTTTTTTGAGCATCGGCTTGTGCCATCCAGCCGTCATTAAAATGGAATACTATTGGGGAAAGCGCAGCTGGTGGCTCTGGCTTTTTGTCGGGCTTGCTTGCACTGCTGCGGCGCTTTTCATTGATAATCAGACAGTATCGACAATCGTCAGCGGATTTGCATTCTCTTGTTTTTGGGGTATCGGCGAGATGTTTGCGCAGGAAAAACGAGTTCTGCGCGGTTGGTTCCCCGAAAACCCTAAACGCCACGACTATTACGAGGCATTGCGAAAGAAGAGTATTGATAAATAATGCGTTGCGGCATTTTTGCTTATTCCTGAATCCATCAGTTTATCCCCCGCAATCACCACTTTGCACCCTTATAAATCCCCACTAATTGGGATTGACGCTGCCATTGCGCCGCTGTTCCTTTGCGGCGAAATTAAGAAGCGAAAAAATGGGGGAAAAATCACGAAAAATCTTATCAGAAACGGTTGTGGCGGCAGCAGTTATTCTGCATTTGCCAGCCGTTTCTGTCGCACAAAAAACCGACACCACATACTTTACCAATAGGGAAATAGGAACGGTTGACGTGGTGAGTCACAACGAGATACGGCAGATGCGCGAGGCGGCAATGCCGCTGTCGGTGATTTCGGTGAAACAGTTGGAAGGCACCACGTCGAACATTAACGATGCGCTGGCGCGGACTGCGGGCATAACCGTCCGCAACACGGGCGGCGTGGGTAGCGCGTCGCGAATATCGGTACGCGGGCTCGAAGGCAAGCGTATGGGTATTTATATTGATGAGGCGGCCATTGGGCAACTGTCTGATTATATGTCGCTTAACGATATCCCGACCGATATGATTGAGCGCATTGAGGTTTACAAGGGCATTGTGCCCTACCGCTTCGGCGGGTCGGCGCTGGGCGGCGCAGTGAACGTGGTGACAAAGGAATATCCGCCCGTCTATTTCGATGCGAGTTACGAGATTGCTTCGTTCAACACGCACAAAATCAGCACGGCCTTCAAGCGGACGAGCCACAAAATGGGCCTTCAGTTCGGTGTTGGCGGCGTGCTCACCTATTCGGACAACGACTACACAATGCGCTTGCAAAACCTTGACAATCGCAAGGTTACGCGCGACCACGACCAATTTCGAAAGGTGATGTTCGGAACGTCGCTCAAAGCCACAAAATGGTATTTCGACGAGGCCAAAATCGAACTCGTCTGCACCACCACAAAGGCTGAAATTCAAGGAATTGACACCGATATCCGCGAGGCTCACAACCACAGTGCGTCGGGCATTGCGGCCATTACGCTCAAGCGCGACAATTTTATTGCCGACGGCCTTGATTTCGATTTCGACGCCTGTTACAGTTACGGCCGTTTCGGATTGTGCGACACGGCGAAATACCGCTACGACTGGGACGGGAACCGATATCTGTCGGTGTCGCCCTATGGCGGCGAGTAAGGCAGTTACGCTTCAGATTCGGACAACGAGACGCACGATTTTGTGGTGAAACTCAATATGAATTATCTTCTGAACGAGCATAACACGTTCAATATCAATATTTACGGAACGCACACGCGGCAGAATCCCGAAAACGAACTGATGGATTTGAGTTTCGGCTATCAGACCAATTTCCCGAGTCGGATGAGTAGCCTGACTTTCGGTTTCTCATACGATTTGACGCTGCTCGACAGCCGTTTTATGAGCGCCACAACGGTCAAGAATTTCAACTTCTCATCGAACACTAAAGTGCTGGAACAGACCTTTATAAACAACCCGACGGACATTGAGTTGAACAAGAATTACTGGGGCGGAAGTGAGAGTATGCGGTACAAATTCACCAAGCGGCTGCTGGCCAAGGCGTCGTTCAGTAGCGAGGTGCGAATCCCGACGGCCGAAGAACTTGTGGGCAACGGCTACTCAATACTGCCTGCGTCGGACCTGAAGCCCGAACGCTGCAACGGCCTGAACGCTGGCCTGCTCTACCACCGCGCCACGCAGTTTGGCTTGATTGAGGCCGAGGCGAGTTATTTTCTGAATCAACTTGAGGATATGATTCGCTATCAGGCAGATATGATTCCGTCGATGGCGCGTTACGCCAACTTCGGCACCGTGCGCACCAAAGGCTTCGAGATTGAGGTGAAGGGTGATGTGGCGCCGTTTCTGTATCTCTACGGCAACTTCACTTATCAGGATTTGCGCGACCGCCGCAAGTACGAGACTGGCTCACAGGCGGCCAATCCCACCTACAACAAGCGGATGCCCAACATTCCGTATCTGCTGGCCAACTTCGGCGCCGAACTGCACCGCGAGAATCTTTTCGGCGGACAACGCCAAAACAGCCGTCTGCTGGCCGACGCGTCGTATATCCACGAGTATTTCTACGACTTTGAGATGAGCCGCTATCAGGAACGCAAAATCCCGACGTCGTTCACAATCGATTTGGGTGTTGAGCACAGTTTCAACAACGACCAATGGACCGTCACCTTCCGCGTTAAGAACCTGACTGACAGAACGGTATATTCCGATTTGAACCGTCCGCTGCCTGGACGCAATTTCGGATTCAAGGTGAGGTATGTGATGAAATGAGTTTAGGCATTAGGCACTAGGCAACAGGCAAAAGTGATGTTAGATGAATTTGTAAGGACGTGGCGTGCCGCGTCCAATTAACGATAAAAAAATTATTAGAACACAGTCCCGATAGTTATCGGGAACACAGATATAACTGATTGACACAGATTTATTAAGCGGATTCAAGTCGATAAAAATCTGCGAATCCCGATAGATATCGAGACCATTGAATCCGTTAAATCTGCGTTCAAAAACAAATGAAAAAAGTTTAATCTTAAAATTTATAACAAAATGAAATTCAAGTATTTATTTTTAGTTTCGGCGATTGCGGCCACGTTTGCCGCGTGCGACAACAATGAAGACGAGCCTGTTTCGGCTTCGGGAAAAATTCTGTTCTCAACCACTGTGACAAACCCTTCGGGCGACAGCGGCAGCGGCTATCTGCAGGCCATTAGCGATTTCGGCGGCGGCCGCAACTACGACAATTCGAACGCCATTCCGCTCGGCTTCGGCTCGTATCCGTGCGTCTGCAAGAGCGGCAACATTTACGTCTTCCCCGACTATATGGGCGGCACCGAACTGAAACTGCGCCGTTTCGTGCTCAACAACGACAACCAATTGGAACTCAAAGGCTCGATGGCGCTGCCTGCCAATTCAAGTGCGGCCATTGTGGTTGAGGCCAACGACCAAAAGGCCTACATTTGCTGTCAAAGTCTCGATTTGATTATCGTTTTCAACCCGACAACGATGACTGAAATATCGCGCATTGATGTTTCAAGCCTTCGCAACGAGGGCGTGTCGGCCTATCCTGGCGCAATGTATATCCGCGACGGCATTCTGTATGTTGCTCTGGAACAGTTCAATGCGCAGTGGATGCCAAACGAGAACGCTCTTGAAATGGCGCTTTACAACGTGGCCGACGACAGTTTTATCAAACGAATCCGCAACACCACCATTGGCCTTTGCGCACCTACGCGACCTATTGATAATCAGTCGATTTTCGAGGATGAGAACGGCGACCTTTATATCAACTGCGTTGGCTCGTTCGGCTACATTCCTGGACTCGACGCTGGCATTGCCCGAATCAAAAAAGGCGAGACTGAATTCGATGAATCGTATGGTATCAATTTGAGCCAAACCAAGGTGAGCGGTTTGAGTTGCGATTATCTCAACTGCCTGATGATGTGCCGTTACGCTGGCAATGGCCAAATGTACGCCTACGGGTTCGCAACTGGTCTCGACCCCACAAACACAAACACTTACATTGCCCGCACGGGTGTCGGCGTCATTGTCGACCTTTACAACAAAAGTGTGAAGGTGATTGAAGGCCTTCCGCGCAGCAACGGCCACGGCGTGGCAATGGGTACGCATAAAGGCAAGATGGTTTACGGCTCGGCCAACGATGAGTACAACGGCTTCAGCACCGTCGACCTTGCAACTGGCGCCGTCGAAACCAAAGTAATCACCGTTGCTGGCTTCCCGTCGTTCTTCTACAGTTTCGAGAAATAAGTTAAGTTATAGACGTTATGGTTTTTAGTAAGCCTGAATCCGCTTGGGTTCAGGCTTTTTTGTCACCTTTGATTTTTGATTTCTTTGCGGAATACAGATTACTTCAACAATCCGTTAGTTGATGCTCAAATATCGATGAAATTAATGTATCTTTGTGAAGATTAGAGATGTATAAATTTATATATCAACCCCTTACGGTATTATAATGATAATAAAAGAGAGCCAAATAGTAGAGTTCAAACAGAATTGGCGAGATGAATATCTGCAATACATAAGCGGTTTTGCCAATGCACAAGGTGGCACAATATTCATTGGCGTTGATGATAATGGTAAAATCATAGGAGTCAACAATGCACGCAAACTTATGGATGACATACCAAACAAGGTGCGCGACACGATGGGTATGCTTGTCAATGTGAATCTTATGAGCGACAATGGATTGGAATACATTCAAATAGTTGTTCCTTCTTGTTCGATGCCTGTAACCTACAGAGGCAAATATTATTTCAGGTCGGGAAGCACATTGCAGGAACTTGGCGGAGTTGCGCTTCACGATTTTCTGCTGCAAAAGATGAATTTGAGTTGGGATTCCACACCCGTTCCAACTGCCACACTCGACGACATTGACCGTTCCGCCATAGACTATTTTCTGCGTTGTGCGACAGACGCGCGGCGATTAAATGCTGATGTTCTGCACGATTCAACCGAACAAGTGATTAAAAATCTTCGTCTGATAAACGAGCAAGGTCAACTTACCATAGCCGCTATGCTTTTGTTCGGAAAAGACGTTTTGCGTTGGTGTACAAATGCACAATTCAGGATTGGTCGTTTTGGAACAGATGTGTCCGATTTGATTACGCAAGACAGTATCGCTTGTCCTTTGGTTTTAATGCCTGACAGAATCATTGAAGTGCTGCGAAGCAAATATCTTATAACGCCAATTCATTATGAAGGACTTTTGCGCAAAGAGCCTTTGGAAATTCCCGAAGAAGGTCTGCGTGAGATTCTCTGCAACGCCATTGTTCACCGCAATTATATGGGCGCTGACACACAGATGAAAGTATTCAACGACCATATCACACTTTGGAACGACGGAACTTTGCCAACGAACTTCACTATAGAAACATTGATGGGCGAGCACGAATCTCACCCACGCAACAAACTCATTGCCAAAGTGTTCCATTTGGCAGGTTTTATAGAAACGTGGGGAAGAGGGTATGAGAAAATCACAAACGCTTTCACAAAAGAGAATTTGCAAGTCCCTGTTTTTTCTGAAGTAAGAGGCGGTATTTCTGCAATTATCAAGAGAGAACGCTTTATGGAACAAGAAGTTAAGAATGGCGCGAAAGATAATAGTGGTTCTAAAGAAATTGTGGAGAAAAACGTCATAGAAAATACTGTGGAGAAAACTGTGGAGAAAACTGTGGAGAAAATCATTGACATAATAAAGAGCAATCCAAATGTTACAATCAAAGAATTATCATTGGTATTGAATATTACTCGCCGTGGGGTGGAAGAACAAATTAAGTCTCTGAAATCCAAAGACATTATTCGCCGCGTTGGTCCCGACAAAGGCGGGCATTGGGAAGTGATTAGATAAATCCACGCGAATGCTAAACTTTCACACGTTGACAGTTACTGACCGCGAGACGGTGCAGGCGGTGACGCTCAAGGCTGGGCGGCGCAACTGCAACTATACCTTCGCCAACCTTGTGGGATGGCAGTTCTGGTTCAGCACCGAGGTGTGCGTGCTGCCCGATGCCGTAGTGCTGCGGTTCACCTTCAACGGCGAGCGTGCCTATATGGTCTGCACGGCGGGCGATTTGCAGCCCGAACTCATATCGGCATTGGTCAACGACAGCGGCGGCCGACTGATGCTGCTTGGGCTTGAGGATTCGCAGGCGCAGGCCGTCAGTCAGCTATCGCAGTTCACGATTGAGACCGAGCCGCGCCGCAACCAATACGACTATATCTACCGCCGCGACCGCCTTGCCACGCTTCAGGGCGGAGCCTACCAAGCCAAGCGCAACCACGTCAAACGCTTCCGCGCCGAGCACCCCGATTTTGAGTACCGCCCGCTCACGCCCGAACTTTTCGACGAGTGCCGCCGCCTTTCGGCTCTGTGGCGCGAGGAGAAAGAGGCGAACGGAGGAACCATTGCCGCCGAACAGCGCGTGATGGAGATGGTTTTTGCCAATTGGGACGCGCTGAAAATGACTGGCGGATGCATTTTTGCCGACGGGCGGATGGTGGCGTTCACCTACGGAACGGCCGTCACCACCGACACTTTCGATGTCTGCGTTGAGAAAGCCGACCGCCATATTGAGGGCGCATTTTCCATTATCAATCAGCAATTTGCCGAGCATTTGCCCGAACAGTTTGTTTACCTGAACCGTGAGGAGGATATGGGAATCGAAGGCCTTCGCAAGTCAAAATCGTCGTATCACCCCGAGATATTGCTGACCTACAACAAGATAATCGTCAGAAAATCTTACATTTTGGAACGAATGGCTGCCGCCGACGCGCCTTTGACAATCGATTGGATGGTGCGGCAATACGGTTTCAGCCGCCCCGATGTTGAGCAATGGGTGCGCACTCTGCATTTCAACTGGCCATTGAGTGTCAAGGCTTTAGATGCCGACGGGCAGGTTGTCGGCCTGCTGAATATGAGCGATTACCACATTCAGGACGAGGTGCCGCAGATTGCCACCGACGCCCCCGACCTGCTTGCCACCCTGAACGCCCGCTGCTACACGGCCGTTTTCTCGTTCATTGTTGCCGAGCAATATCGCGGCTCACGCCTGAACTACAATATGTTAATGTCGGTTTTGCCCGAACTGAAGGCCCGCTACGATTTTCTTTTCATTCCCGTGCTTCACCGCCTGAAAACCCACCAATACTGGCAGCGCTGGGGCGCCACCGAGTTCTATCGCGACGCCGAATGCGTCTGCTATAAACTTGAACTGAAGGACGTACGTACGGAATAAATTCGTATATTTGTCCGAAATCGTTAATAATCAAGGGTATCGATACATAAAAATAATTGACAATGAACTTGAAACCAATCGTCGGCGCGGCCTTTGCTCTACTCATTGCAGCGGGCTGCAATAATCAGAATACCAACAATCAAAACAATATCAATATGGCAACAATTTACGATTTTAAAGCCCTGAACAACAAGGGCGAAGAGGTGGATATGGCACAGTACCGCGGCAAGGTGCTGATGATTGTCAACACCGCGTCGAAATGTGGCTTCACACCGCAGTACGACGGGCTTGAGGCTCTCTACAAAAAATATCAAAACAGCGGACTTGTCATTCTCGGCTTTCCGTGCGACCAATTCAAGCACCAAGAGCCTGGCACCGACGAGGAGATTGCCGAGTTCTGCCGTATCAACCACGGCGTCACCTTCCCGCTGATGAAGAAGGTCGATGTGTTTGGCGAGAACGCCCACCCAATCTTCGGCTATCTTACCCAACAGGTTCCCGATGAGGATGTCAGCGGTCTGAAAGACAAAGCCGTGATGAAAATGGTTGACAGTTTGAGCCGTTCCGACGGCCGCAAAGACGGCGAAATCCGCTGGAACTTCACCAAATTCCTGATTTCGAAAGACGGCTCTGTTATCAAACGTTTCGCGCCCGTGGCAAAGCCCGAGGATATGGAATCGGAGATTGAGGCGATGCTGAAATAGTGATATTCAGTGCAATACAAGTTTAAAGCCGCTCGAATTGGGCGGTTTTTTGTTTTTCCTAAATCGGGGTAATTCTTTCCGAGATTCAGATACCTTCAGTCCCTTGATTGTGGCATATTTTTGTGTCAGTGAAAATTCAAAACGTATTTGAAATGAAGAATTTAGTATTAACCGCTGCGTGTATTGCCGCACTAATGGGATGCTCGCAACAAAAAACCGACAAGACAATGAACACACAAGAATTGCAACTCACACAGGAATGGGACAAAGTTTTCGCGCAAAGCGACAAGGTAAACCATAGCAAAATCACTTTCCACAACCGATACGGCATTACGCTGGCAGCCGATTTGTATGTGCCGAAAAACGCCACAAAACCAATGCCTGCCATTGCCGTGAGCGGTCCGTTTGGCGCGGTGAAAGAGCAAACTTCGGGCCTTTATGCACAAACAATGGCCGAACAAGGTTTTCTGACCATTGCCTTCGACCCGTCGTTCACTGGCGAGAGTGGCGGCGAACCGCGCCGTATGGCTTCGCCCGACATTAACACCGAAGATTTTCTGGCGGCAGTCGATTATCTGTCGAATCGCGAAGATGTTGACGCAGAGCGAATTGGAATAATCGGCATTTGCGGTTGGGGCGGAATGGCCGTGAATGCCGCCGCTATCGACCCGCGCATTCGGGCAACCGTAACTTCAACAATGTACGATATGAGCAAAGTGAGTGTTGAAGGCTATTTCGGCAGCGAAAACACCCCTGAACAACGTATGGAGAAACGTCGCGCAATCAGTGCCCAACGCACCGAAGACTATCGCACAGGCAGTTACAAGCGTGCAGGAGGCGTGGTTGACCCGCTACCCGACGACGCACCGTGGTTTGTGAAAGATTATTACGACTACTACAAAACACCCCGAGGCTACCACAAGCGTAGCGGCAACTCGAACGACGGTTGGAATGTTATTGGCTGTCAGTCGTTTCTCAACCAAAATCTGCTTTGTTTCGCCAACGAGATTGAAACGCCCGTTTTGCTCGTCCACGGCGAGAAGGCTCACAGTCGTTATTTCAGCGATTACGCCTTTGAAAAGATGACTGGCGTGAAACCTGAAGATGGCAAAAGTGCGAAAGTTGGCAACAAGGAACTGCTGATTATCCCTGGCGCTGTCCACACCGACCTTTACGACAATAAGGCTGGAGTGATTCCTTACGACAGAATCGCAGAGTTTTTCCGTGAGAATCTAAAATAATGCAAGGACAATGAAGCAAATCACCTTTATCGTAACAATTGTTTTATTTGTCTGTTGTTCAGCGAGTAACAAACTAAAAGCCGAACCTATGAGCGAGAAATTGTATATCACCGTCAACGGCACAACTTTCACCGCCACCTTGGTCGACAACAGTTCGGCGCAGGCGCTGGTCGATGCTCTGAAAAAGGCGCCAATCACCTACGAGGCTCACGATTACGGCAATTTTGAGAAAGTTGGCGATTTGGGACAGTTGTTCCCCACAAACGACGAATCAATCACCACAGAGCCTGGCGATTTAATTCTGTATCAAGGACATAACCTTTGCATTTACTACGATGTGAACACGTGGACTTTCACTCGTCTGGGCAGAATCGACAACGCCACACAACAGGAACTGAAAGCCGCGCTGGGCAATGGGAATGTTAGCATAACGCTCTCATTGTCAGAAATAAAAACTGGTATAAATGATGTAAAATCTTCGCCCGCCACTGACAATCGGAAATTCGACCTTCAAGGCCGCCAAATAAGCACCGCCACAGTCGGGCAGATTTATATCGAAAACGGGCAGAAAAAGGTGAAAATCAGTAAGTAACTTAAAATCAACAATATGAACGTTTTGGTAATATCAACAAGCCTGCGCCCCACAAGCAATTCCGACGCTTTGGCGCGTGAGTTTGCGCGTGGTGCCGCCGACGCAGGGCACAAGGCCGAGGTAGTCTCGCTTCGCGGAAAGAAAATCGAATTTTGCAAAGGATGTTTTACCTGTCAGCAAACGCAAAAATGCGTGATAAAAGACGATGCACCCGACATTGTGGCGAAAATGCACGATGCCGATGTAATTGCCTTTGCCACACCCATTTACTACTACGAGATGTGCGGTCAACTGAAAACCCTTCTCGACCGCGCTAACCCGCTCTATCCGTCTGATTACAAGTTTAGTGGCATTTATATGCTAACCACCGCCGCCGAAGACGAGGCGTTTGTGCCCGAGCGTGCCGTTGCGGGCCTGACGGGTTGGATTGACTGTTTTGAGAGGGCGCGGCTGGCTGGCACTGTCTTTGCTGGCGGCGTGAACGAAATGGGCGAAATCGAAGGCCACAAGGCACTTGGCGAGGCGTATGAAATGGGCAAGTCGATTGGGAAATAATTGTCCGAAATTCTGTAAATTTGCAAAAAGCAAAAAAAATGAAAGAGATACATTTCGATACAGTTCAGCAATTCAACGATTTTTACGGCTTTGAGACTCTGCACCCGTTGGTGAGCGTGGTGCGATTCGACAAGGAACAAATGCTCGAAGAGTGTATGGTGCATTATGGTGTGTACGCCCTATTTTTGAAGGAAAATAAGGGTTGCAAACTCTCATATGGTCGCACCAAATACGACTTCGACGAGATGACCGTCACTTCGTTCGCGCCTGGCCAACAGATTCTCGTTGAGCCGAACCCCGACGTGGTTTTCCCAAAGTGGACGGCACTGGTCTTTCACCCTGATTTTCTGGTACGTACGCAGTTGGGGCGGCAGATGTCGCGCTACGAATTTTTTTCCTATTCGAGCAACGAGGCGCTACACCTCTCTACTGCCGAGATAGAGATTTTCCGAAGTGTTTTGGATATGATAAGTCAGGAACTCCACCATGCCATCGACAAACACAGCCGTGAATTGATTGTGTCGAACATCGAATTGTTATTGAATTATTGCTTACGGTTTTACGACCGTCAGTTTATTACCCGTGAGGAGATAAACCATGTGACGGTACAACGGTTTGAGTCGCTTTTAGACGATTATCTGACAGAGAAGGCTGCAAACAATGGCATTCCGACAGTGGCTTATTTTGCCGAGCAATGCAACCTTTCGGCTGGCTATTTCGGCGAGTTGGTGAAGGTGGAAACGGGCCGCACGGCGCAGGATTTCATTGCCGACCGAATTGTTCGTCGCGCCAAGGAACTACTTAACAGTCAGACATTAAGCATTGCTCAAGTGGCCGACCGTCTGGGCTTCGGTTATCCGCAACATT
This sequence comes from Salinivirgaceae bacterium, assembly GCA_017645945.1. GTDB lineage: Bacteria > Bacteroidota > Bacteroidia > Bacteroidales > SZUA-534 > RUG13583. The sequence goes on along the minus strand of JAGCNL010000076.1, from coordinate 9,681 downwards.
TTGTTCGTTTCTTCAAACGCAAAACGGGCAAGACACCAACAGAATACAGGGCGGCGTAGATACTTTCCGAAATTTGTTTATCTAAAAGATATCGAAAGAATTGTATATTTACTTTATCAAATCACAAAACAAAATGAAACAGATAGTATTAACATTCCTTAGTTTTTTTATTATGAGTACAGTATCAGCGCAAAACAAGACCCTTGTGGCCTATTTTTCAGCTTCGGGTGTAACCAAGAAAGTGGCTACCGAATTGGCGACGGTTGCCAATGCTGATCTTCATGAGATTAAGCCTGCTCAAGCCTACACCAACGCAGATCTTGACTGGCACAACAAGCAATCACGCTCGTCGGTGGAGATGTCCGACAAAAAGTCCCGCCCAGCCATCACCGATAAACTTGCCAACATGTCTGACTATCAGACGGTTTATGTAGGTTTCCCGATTTGGTGGTACACTGCTCCGACCATTATCAATACTTTCTTCGAGAGTTATGATTTCAGTGGCAAAACCGTTTACTTGTTTGCAACAAGCGGTGGTAGCACAATCGACAAGGCTGTCAAAGATCTGAAAGCGGCTTATCCTAAGATCAATATCAAAAGCGGTCGCCTGCTCAACTATGCAGGTAAAAATGAGTTGCAGGAATTTGTTGGGAAGTGATGATTAGATAGTATCGAACTATAATACAGAATGGTACAATCGGCAAAATGCTTTCGTGGAAGGTGTTTTGCCGATTTTGTTGTCTATCCTACCCTCTTCGCACCATGTCCTTCAAATTGACACTGGGATGGTGATATTGACGTTCGGGTATTGTTGTTTTTCCGCCTACTTCCACGGCTTGCTGGGCACAGAAATGCAGGCAGGCAAGACAGAGTGTACAACGGTTGTCCATAACAGCTTTATTGTCAATAAGACTAATGTTTGCTTGCGGACAAACTTTTGTACAAACGCCACAACCAATACATTTCTCAGAATTTATGGCAGGCAGAGTGAGCCGATATACTTTTTGCGAAACCTTTTTAGTATTCAATATCCATCCAAAAGGATCAAACCAACTAAAATGCAAGCGATGACGTTTGTCGAGCAACTCTTTCGCAATCAAATCGACACGTGATGCAAACTTATCAAACTTCCACGCTTGATTGTTGGGATTCCGTCCAAATGCAATGGCACTGCTGTCGGGCATACGGATTTTGTGGCAATAGTCCAGCTGTATATCTTTCTGTTCGAGTATCTTACGAACCGACCATACCGCATTGTTAGTTTGTGCGCCACAGGTAATCACAATGAACGTGTACGCGTTTTTCGGCAAAACCAACTGTGCCACAAGTTGTTTCACCGCCACGGGTGCGTCGAGCCAATAGGTTGGATAGACCAAACCAATGCATGTTTCACCCTGTAAATCAGCATTTACCGCATCATAAAGCGACAGTACACGTTCGCCTAACTTCTCTGCCAATTGTCGTGCAATTGCCAAACTGTTTCCCGAACCAGAAAAATATAGTATCATAAATTATTGTTTTTCACCAACAAATATAATATTATTCTTAATTTTATCCTATTTTTAGGAGTTTTCGATATTCAGATACCCTCTACATCCCAAATGTGTCATATCTTTGTATTCGAAAATGTTCCTTAGTGGTACGATAACAGCCGACTGTGACTACATCCACACCAAGACTGTCAATCCACGTTGCAGGGATGAATATTTAACCCATATTAGCATTAAAAGTAACATTTTATACAATTTTTTACAATTTGAGTAGTTATTAGGATGTAACCAACATGAATTATTAACATCGATAATTGAAAAATTATCATAAATTTTGCTGATCATGAAAAAAATAGCTTTTAGTTTAATTATTTGCTTTACTGCAATAATTTCTAGTTTTGCTCAAACTGATCATCGTTTCTCTTTAGGATTAGGACAATTCAGTCATGCATATGTGGATGAAATGACGAATGAACTCTTTACTGATGTGGATTATTACTATCCCGGACCAGATGATCATGGTACATACGAGTATACGGAAGAATCCTTGCGTTCATTCCCTTTAACTCTTAATTTTCATTATGAAGCTACATTAGGTAAACATTTTGGTATTGGTGTCTGCTTCGGTTATGATTACTTAAGAATGCATCAGGAGACAGAGACCATCTTCTCCACTGGTGAGGCACAAAGACCAAATGGTGACACCTACACTACATGGGATCGTTCATACGATTTCGGAACACTTCGCAGACATATATTCTTTGTTATGCCTGAGGCAAGCGTCTATTGGTTTAAAAGAAATCATGTCGCCATGTATAGTAAATTAGGTCTTGGTATGAAATTTGTTGCTGAATCAAGAGATTTCGATTCTGACCGCCGTGATATCATGGAATTCAAGAACAAGGGATTCTATTGTCAGGTGTCCCCTGTTTGTGTGGAGTTCGGCGGACAAAAATGGCGTGGATTTGTAGAGTTGGGTTATGGCGCACAAGGTATCGCTCAATATGGTGTGAAATATACCATCAAAGGAAAGGAAAAGAGTACAGCAGAAGAAGAGTAATTAATAAGGTGAATTCTATAAATCTGTCGTTCCAAAAAAAGAATGGAGGAATGATGAATTTATAGAACTCACCATAATTGTAAATAGTAAAGATTATGGCAAACATGAAGAAAATTCTTGGTAGCATTACAATTGCAGTTGTCGCTCTCTATGCATTAGTTAGCTGCGACCCATGGTACAATGTTGATGTTTATGTCAAAAACTCAACCTCTCAAACGATTGTATTTCAATCAATAAGCAAAGGGACAAAGAATTCTCCACGAGACTATTCGATATACGATCGAAAAGATTCAATCGTCATCAAAAGTGGAGAAAGAGTCTTATTGTTTCACGATAGTGATATAGGTACCTTCGGCAAAGATGATAAATATATCATTTCTGGAATCATGGAGAACCGTTATCCTAATGGCATAATGATTACATATGCAGATGGGGATACAATCACTCACCTTCCTGATTCTGTATCTACTGATTTTAATTCACCTTATGATCACACATCCTATTCTTTCCGTTTCTGGAGGGATGAAAATGAAGCTACCTACGTAATCATGAAATAAGGTTGGAGGGTCACTCCTCCATTGCCAAATTAATTAGTCTTTTAATGTGAATCTGCACACTGTCCAGACATGGCAGTGTGCAGTTGTTATTATTGAGTATCAACGGTAGTTCAGTACATCCGAGTATGATAGCCTCAATGGCATGATCTTGTTTCATTTCATTGATAATCTCAACAAACTCTCGCAAGGTGGATTCTTTAACCACACCCACTTCCAATTCTTCGTATATTCTTTTAGCTATCAGTTCTCTATCCTCTTTTTCCGGTACAAACACTTCAATGCCAGCCTGAACCAGATCCTTCTTCATGAAATCTTGTTCCATTGTGAAGATGGTACCTAAGAGGCCCACCCTCTTGTAGCCCTTTGCAAGGATCTCATCACGTACCGCTTTCGGAATGCTCACCAATGATACACCCGTACGGTTTGCCACCTCCTCATATACAATATGCGTGGTACATGCAGTTAATGAGATGATTTGTGCCCCACAATCAACTAAATGATGGATTTTCTCAGTGAGGTAATCACAGAGTGATTCTTTCTCCCCCGCTTCGATTAATCGCCAAATCTTACGAAAATTGACACTCTCTATGGATAGTTCCGGCATCTCTTTCCCATGAGAGAGTTGATCGATTGTCGCATTTAACTCCTTATAATACATGATGGTAGATTCAGGACCCGTTCCACCAACTAAACCAATCTTTTTCATCTTTCTACTTTTTGGAAGGTCTTCATTTATTTCAATTCTCAGATAGAAGGGGATGTATCCACTATCGAGCTAAACGGAATCCGCAGTCGATATCACTGAAATCAGGTTGATATCCTGCACGACAGGAGCAACGACAATATTCTGCTCCACCACCCCAGCTACCACCACGTAATACGCAGTAAGTACCAGATTCTGGTCCTTGTGGATTGATGTTGGTCTCTTTATAGTAATCTTCATTATACCAATCGAGACACCATTCCCACACATTTCCGCTCATATCATATATACCCAGTTCATTAGGTTGTTTTGACGAAACAGGATTGGCTTTTCCACAATCAAACCAAGCTACATCCGTAGCATTGTTGCTTCCTGAGTATTGATAATGTTTACTCATCTTTCCACCTCTGGCAGCAAACTCCCACTCAGCCTCGGTTGGCAATCGGAATTTCATGCCTGTGAGGGAGTTCAACTTAGAAACGAATTGTTGAATCTCATCCCACGATACCTTATCGACAGGCAAGGTTTTGCCCTGTGTCTTGGAAGGATTTTCTTCCATCACGGCTTGCCATAGGGCTTGAGTCACCTCTGTTCGAGCCATCCAATAGTCGCCCAATGTAACTAAGTGCGCAGGCTTCTCATTCTCGAAAGGATTCTGCATCTCAGGTGTAGCACCCATTGTAAAAGTGTCACCCTCCACAAAAACCATGGTGAATGATACACCATTCACAGTGATGGTATCGATATTTAATGCTGACGTTGTTTCAGGTTGAATCTGTTCTGGCATGGACAACTGAGTTGCAGGTGTTGATTCATTCATATTACACGAAACGAATCCAATCAATAGTAGTCCGATTATCCATTTGTTTATCTTCATATTCCTCAATTTTTACATTTCTTACAATTTATTATAACGATGAATTTATAGAAACGCTCACCTCATAATAATTCAACAACAAATATATCAATTTTATTAGCTCTTACATAGCAAATCAAGAATTTTCATGAGATGAATTGAAAGAACTTGCTTCTAACTGATAAAATAAGCCTTTTGTTGAAGAGTAAATAGATTTTTTTTTTGGTAAAAAGAGATTGAAAGGGTATCTTTGCCTAAATTTAATAAAATTGAGATGACGAATAATATGCTACACATAGTTGCGGATGAAACGATATGGAACATAATGCTTGTATGTGGGATGGCATTGTCATTGGTATTTACGGGAATTCTCATTCCCCAGATTTTATTAATTGCTTTCCGTAAGAAATTGTTTGACGAACCTGATGGAAGAAAAATTCATCACAGTACCGTTCCTCGTTTGGGTGGTATAGCTTTCGAGCATGTGATTCTTTTTTCATTCTTCATTCTTTTGGTACTGGATATCAATTCAGGTCGATATCTGTTATCCAACGAGTTGCAGTCTCACACATTAGAGCTTTCCGTTTCGGTATGCTCGCTTATTCTACTCTACCTTGTTGGTATTGCGGATGATCTTGTGGGAGTGAAATATCGTGCTAAGTTTGTGGTTCAAATCACTTGTGGCATTCTCTTTCTTGTAGGAGGATTGTCCATCTCCGATTGTCATGGCATATTTGGAATTCATCAGTTACCTTCCTTCCTATCCATTCCTTTCTCCATCATCATGGTGGTCTTTATTATCAATGCAATAAACTTGATTGATGGTATCGATGGATTGGCATCCGGGCTGAGTGGGGTGGCTCTTCTATTCTACACGTATATCTTTTATCAACTTGGTGAATATCTATATGCGCTGATATCCATCACGACATTGGGTACTATTATTCCGTTCTTTTACTACAACGTATTCGGTAATCCGGAGAAACATCGTAAGATATTCATGGGAGATTCAGGTTCACTCACCATTGGGTTGATACTCTGTCTACTCAGTTTTAAAATTGCCAATTTGGATATGAGTCTTCATCCAGAGACTTCTGTTTATAATCCGTTGGTACTTGCCTTTATACCACTTATGATTCCTTGTATGGATGTAGTACACGTCTTTATCCATCGTGTGCGTCATCATAAAAATCCATTCTTGCCAGATAAGAACCATATCCATCACAAGTTGTTGCGAATGGGAATGAGTCAACGCAGTTCTCTCCTTCTCATATTGGTATTATCAGCCCTTTTCATGGTTGGATTTATTCTCCTTTCACAATATGTGAACATTAACATTGTCTTTATCGTCTATATCATTATCTACACAGGACTCAATTGCTGGATGTCGCACAAGATAAAAGGCATCGAGGGGAAATAATATCCCACAAAATGATTTTATAGAACTACCTACAAGCCTACATCATCAATGACAAGGCTGTCGATGACTTTCCCTATTTAATATCTTATTAGCATGGATTACTTCCCTATCCTTCCATCATAAATTCAAAACGAAACGACATGTGTGCCCCTATACTTCGTTCGTAGTTCCTCAAACCCTTTCTTGGCGGCTTCTAAATCCGTTGTACACATAGCATAAACATAATATTTCCCTCCCTCTTCATAATAGCCTGCAGAGCTATATCCTTCCATCTCTAAAACCAGAATGAAATGATTCGCCCTTGATAGTGTAGGAAACTCACCACATACAAGATAGTGCTCAATCTGACGGTCATCCTGTGCAAGGGTGTGTTGTCGTTCGGCTTGAACAAGATACTCCAATGCATCATCAATATTTATAGATGCATAACCCGTATCTGATTGTAGGAATGGATGTACAAGCAGATTGTTATAAAAAATGACAGGCATAATTATCGAACTCTCCTCCCCTTTCTCACGAAGACGTCTCAACATATCCTCTTCATTCTGTTTATCGGAAACGGGATGTTCTATGAAGGGAATCTTCTCCCCATTTAAGGTCTTCTTCGCATAGGCACAATTACCGCAACCTTCCATTGTGTACATCTCCAGGTTCTGTGCAAATGAACCAGAGAGTGGCAGAAAACTCGCAAATAATATAATCAACCTTTGCATAAGAGACAAAAAAAAGTGGACTGGATGAATAATCATCCAGTCCACTGATAAACTAATTATTTAACAATAACAATTCCATTTAGGGTACCATCTTCTGTGAAGAGGATGTATTCGCCTGCAATCAAATCACTGATAGCGATTTGAATCTTATTGCTGTTAGCCTTTACCGACTTCACTGTTTCTCCGTTCATATTAACCATTTGGATAGTCTTGTCTTTCAAAGAAGAAGACTCTACAAACACGATTTCTGAAGCTGGATTAGGATATACATACAACGAAGTGGCATTCTCATCAAGCACGATGGTTGTAGTACCAAAGTCTCTCAAATCTACCAACGATCTCAATGTTGCGGCATATACCATGGTAGATTTTGCACGCAAGCTGGATGGTCTCTTCGTGTTCTTATTGCAGATAAGTGACAAGTTCAATACTACGAAGTCTTTCTCTGTACATGCTACAGTTACACTATCATAGTAGATAACATTGCCAGACTGATATACTTTCCAATTGGTGATTAATTCATTATCATCGTACGAAAGAACTTTCACGTTCACTGAATCAATCTTCTCTGCGAAGTCAATCTCACATCCGTTCGTCTCTACCACACCAATTGATCTTACGGTATCGACAACCACAACCACCTCTTGGTTATCGTTCACTATAACCTCTGTAACATCATTATAAGTTGAGATTGGGTTTGCATAGACGCAGCTTCCATCTTCTTTAGTAGCCTTTTCATTGTAGTTGGCTGCCTTTGGATCTGTACAACCCTCCACAACAATCACGCTATCATGTTTCTCATAGATACATTCTGAATTAACAGAAGCCAATGGATTGTAGTTGATAGCCTTAGCATCCATACAGCCCACTATCGTATCGTTTACCGTACGATATTCACATGTATTATTGTCTATCTCAGCGTATGGATTGTAATTCAATGCGAAGGTATCTGTACATCCATGGATGATCTCTCTTGGATACTGACAGCTACCATCATTGTAAGTGGCCAATGAATCGTAGTTCAATGCACTTGCATCCGTACATCCTCCAATCTCCTTCACATACTCACACAAACCACTGTTGTGAGTTGCCTCTGGATCATAGTTCAATGCCTTCGGATCGGTACATCCATAGATCACGGTTGCATAGATACAGCTGTTATCCCTTACGGTTGCCAACGAATCGTAGTTCAAGGCGGCAGGGTCGGTACATCCACAAACCATATCGATGGCAAAGCATGCCGTAATCAGTACGTCCTTACCCGACACCAACTTAAACATATAAGTTGAGTCATCCCATGGTTGGAACTGACTGCCTCCCGTTACATCAACAGACTGTACATGATAGCCTACCGCTGGATGTACGCTAAACCAGATGGTATCACGAGCATTTCCTTTGGTTGGAGCATTGATCCATCCTTTACCACAGCTGACAACCGTATCAATGTTAAGCTTTTCAATGTAAGAGATATATAATCTTTCAGCTGGCATCCTGAACGAAGCAGAGTCCCATTTTCTTCCCCATACTTCCAACTCCTCGCCAGAAGCTGTTCTGATCTTTACTCTGTCTGCCTCTATATCTCCATACAACTCCATATAAACATAAGATTCACATCTTATAGAATCTATCGTAGAGGTTCCATTTAGATCAAAGGATGGTTCTGTTTCATAATCATAATAATAAATCCTTCCTTTTACATTCTTCCTGAATGATTCATCAAATATAATTGAGCTCTTTACATCACATCTGAAGTTAGGAGTAACCCAAACCTCTTTGTCCGCTTCCATTATAAAAGCATAAAGTGTATCAGCAACCTTATAAGAAGTTGCTCCTGATACATCGACACTATGGAGCATATATCCAGGGTCAGGCACCACACTAAACCAAATAGTATCGCCAGCGTTTCCTAATGATGGACAACGAACAATTCCTCCTTCGCGAGATCTCACATGTATTGCCAAATTGGTTGTTTTCGTTACTTCCACCAATACGTCAGAGAACGGCATTTCAAAGGAGATTACTGTGTCCTTTATCGTACTATTTAACTGATTCCAAGCGACACCATTTCTATAAGTAGAGACTTTTGGAGTAATACCTTTCTTAAACATAATATTAACCTTAGTACCTGACTCGGCAGATATAGGGTATCCATATTCAGTAAAGTAGTCTATATAAGCGGAATCATAGATAATCTCGTAAGAAGGATTCTTAATAGAGAGGACGATGTCGCTATCTGGCATGAAGAAATCCAAACTATCGCCCATCATTTGCCTAAAAATAAGTCCTCCACTTTTTTCATAAACACTCAAATTTGATTCATAAGTCAATCCATCGAACATATACATGAAATTGAGACGTTCTCCCACAAGGATAGAATCCAATCCTTTACTATCATTCAACCAATATGGATTGAGTGTAACATTGCACTTTGCAAAGGTTGAATCCAATGTGATGGAGTGATATCTAGATATAGATATAGGCTCGAAACATACGTTGATCGTTGCCGATTTGTCTTCCACCATCTCAAACATATAGGTGGTGTCGTCCCATGATTGGAACTGTCTGCCGCCCGTGATATTGACACTCTGTACAGCGTAGCCTGCTGCAGGGTGTACGCTAAACCAGATGGTATCACGTGCGTTACCAACCTCCTGAGGACAATTAATCTGACCCTCTCCGCAGTCAATCTGCTTGTATATTGGAAGATTCGTCGATTGAGCAGCACCCACCAAAACATTACTAAATGGCATTGTGAAGGAGACACTCCATGTATTGTTTCTTTCCCATCCGCTTTCAGTGTTGTCCATCGTCATCCAGCTGCCATCCCATCTTTCGCTAGAGACTCTCGCGATGATGTCGCCCTCATAAAGAATCTTCACCGT
>JAGCNL010000075.1 GCA_017645945.1 Salinivirgaceae bacterium | reverse complement strand
TTTAAACTTTGATAAAATGAAGTACGCATTAGTAACAGGCGGAAGCCGCGGAATAGGCCGTGCGGTGTGTGTCAAACTCGCGCAGATGGGCTATTATGTGATTGTAAACTACGTGTCGAACGATGCCGAGGCGCAGAACACGCTGAAATTGATTGAGGAGGCAGGCAGCAACGGCGAATTGCTGAAATTCGATGTCTCGAACCAAGAGGAAGCCGCCGCCAAACTGACCGAATGGCAGAAGGCGCACGAGGGCGAATATATTGAGGTTCTGGTAAATAACGCAGGAATCCGCAAAGACAACCTGCTCTTCTGGATGGAGCCGCAAGACTGGTACAAGGTTTTGGGCATTGCGCTCAACTCGTTCTACAACGTTACGCGCCCGCTTATGCAGCCAATGCTGCGCAAGAAATACGGCCGCATTATCAATATGGCGTCGCTGTCGGGATTGAAAGGCCTGCCTGGCCAGACCAACTATTCGGCTGCCAAAGGCGGAGTGATTGCCGCAACCAAAGCGCTTGCACAAGAGGTTGGCCGTAAGGGAGTTACGGTGAATGCCATTGCCCCAGGATTTATCAAAACCGATATGGTTGAAGGTCTCGATGAGGCCACTTTGAAGGCACAGATTCCCGTCGGACGGTTCGGTTTGCCCGAAGAAGTTGCCGACCTTGTCGGATTCCTTGCGTCGCCAAATGCAGCCTACATTACAGGCGAGGTAATCTCGATAAACGGAGGACTTTATAGTTAGGAGTTAGAAATTCAGAATTTAGAATGCAGAATTCAGAATAAATTGCTAACAATTTTTACGGATATGAGAAGGTTGCTTTGGGCAGCGATGGGCGTTGCATTGATTTCGATGCTGTTTGCAAATTGCAAAAATGAAGACCCAACCTATTCGGTTCAAGTTACCGCCGCTGAAGGCGGAACTGTTGAAGGACAGAATGGCGAATACAAAGAAGGCGAAACGGTTGTATTTACAGCGATTCCTGCTGATGGTTATTATTTTACCAATTGGAGCGATGGTAACACCGACAACCCACGTTCAATAGTTACCACAAGCGATATTTCCCTTGCTGCCAAATTCATAGGTGTTAGCCCCAAAGAAGGCGGGATAGTAGAAACAAAGAAAGAAGGCAATTCAATTGTGTATACGGCAGTTCCTTCGAACGGTTACTATTTTAGCCAATGGAGCGATGGAAATACCGACAACCCACGCACAATAAAAGTTGGCAACGCCGATATTACCCTTACCGCCGAATTTGTTTTGCCCACCATTGCAACCGTTGATTTAGGACTGACAAGCGGTAACCTTTGGGCAACTTGCAATGTTGGCGCCATTAACCCGTGGGACTATGGTTATTATTATGCTTGGGGCGAAACCCAAACAAAAAACAATTACATTCGGGAAACCTATAAATATTGTAATGGTTCTAACAAATCGTTCACTAAATATAACGTTAATGCGGACTATGGCACGGTTGACAACAAAACTATACTCGAACCGTCAGATGATGCCGCCACAGTAGTGTTAGGTGCCGAATATTCAATGCCAACCGTTGAGGATTGGAAAGAACTTGACAGTCTATGCTATTGGGTTTGGACAAACAACTACAACGGCACAAGCGTTGCTGGTTACATTATTTACAAAGCAAAGTCCGAACACGACAAAGGAAGAATAATAATTGAGGACGGCACACCTTCAGCTTCATATTCGTTGTCCGATGTGCATATTTTCCTTCCTGCGGCAGGCTGGCTCAACGGTTCGGACCACTACAGCACGGGCAACTGGGGCAACTATTGGTCGAGTTCGCTCGACGAGAGCAAACCGAGCTGCGCACGAAACTGCGATTTCTCAAGCCTTGGCGTGGGCCCGTCGATGACCAGCGCCCGCTTTGTTGGGTTATCGGTTCGTTCCGTCAAGCGGCCATAAAGCAACTTAAACTTCTAAACAGCGAAGCGTCTTAACTTCTTAACTTTTAAACTTAAAACTTACAACTTGCAATGAAACATTTCCTTACAGCAATAATCCTTTTCGCCACCTTCGTTTCTGCCTTTGCGCAGAAAGATGCGGCTATTGATAAGATTCTGAAAACCAACGAGAAATATCAGACTATCAGTTGCGATTTCAAGCAGACCAAAACAATGGCGATGGTCGACAAAAAGATTGAGTCAGAAGGCGTTTTGTACTTCAACCGCGCCGACAAACTCAAAATGGACTACTCGAATCCTACGGGCAACTTGTTGCTAATCAGCGGTGAGTCGTTGCTGATGATTCAGAATGGCCGCAAAAACGATTTCAACACCAAGCAGAACGCCCAGATGCGTAATCTGAAAAACACTCTGCTGTTGAGCATTGCTGGCGATGTGAATGCCGTGGCTGCCGAAAACGGTGCAACGATTGAGTTTGCAGAAACTACTGATTACTATACTTTTGTGTTAACCCGCACCGATAAGAGTGTGAAAAGCCGAATGTCGAAACTTGAGTTGAGTTACAGCAAAACCGACTGCTCGCTCTGCGTGATGAAAATGGAGGAACCCAACGGCAATTTCACCGTCTATGACACGCCTGTCAAGACATTCAACCCTGAAATCGCCGCGGGAACGTTCGATAAACCAAAGAAATAGAATTTGTTACAATATCAAATCGGTGAAACTATGAGCAAGACAAATTTTGGATACGTAAGAGTTGCAGCCGCAGTGCCTTTGGTACACGTGGCTGATTGTCAAGCGAATGCTGCAGAGTGTTTGGCACTGGTTCGTGAAGCGGCAAAAAACTCGGTTCAGATAATCTGCTTTCCCGAGCTTGCCATAACAGGCTATACTTGCGCCGATTTGTTTCATAACCAGCAACTTATTACCGATGCCGAAAACGCTTTGCAATGGCTTGTAAGGCAGACAGCAGGATTGGATATTATTATAATTATCGGATTGCCAGTGCGCTGCGGTAATTCGCTGTTCAATGCGGCGGCTGTTTTGCGTCGTGGCACTATTGTTGGTGTCAATGCCAAAACGTGGCTGCCCAACTATAATGAGTTTTATGAGCACCGCTGGTTTGCGCCCGCTTTTAGTGCTGTTCGCGATAATATAACTCTTTGTAATCAGACTGTTACGTTTGGTCGCAACTTGATTTTCGATGGTGGCGAGGTGTCGTTTGCCATTGAGATTTGCGAGGACCTTTGGACCCCGATTCCGCCAAGTTCGGTGGAGTCGCTGGCTGGTGCGCACCTGATTTTCAACCTTTCGGCAAGCGACGAGGTGTTGGGTAAGCACCGTTATCTGCGCAGTCTGATTGAGCAACAGTCGGCACGATGCATTGCTGGCTACATCTACGCTTCAAGCGGTTTCGGCGAGTCGAGCACCGACCTTTATTTCGCAGGAAACGGCTTGATTGCTGAAAACGGCACAATGGTGGCCGAAAGCCGACGTTTCAGTATGGATAAACAATTGGTTGTCACTGATATCGATATTGAAAAACTGATTGCTGACCGTCAGAAAAACTCAACGTTTATGACAGGCGCGGGAGTGGTGCGTAACGAATTATATACGGTTGTGCCGATTCATTTCCCCGAGAGCAAAACTTCTGATTTACAGCGTACTATCGACGCCAGTCCGTTTGTTCCGTCGGATGAGGCAAACCGCCAGCAGAACTGCCAGGAGATTTTCAGCATACAAACAGGTGCGCTTGCCCACAGGCTTCAGCATATTGGCTGCAAACGCGCAGTGGTAGGCATTTCGGGCGGTTTGGATTCCACATTGGCTCTGCTTGTCACCGCTAAAACTTTTGACCAACTCGGCATCAGCCGCAAGAATATAATCGGTATAACAATGCCAGGTTTCGGTACTACCAATCGCACTTACAACAATGCGGTGTCGATGATGCGCTCGCTTGGCGTCGATTGCCGCGAGATTAGCATCAAGGCGGCTTGTGAGCAGCATTTTGCCGATATTGGCCATGACAGCGCCGTTCACGATGTGACTTACGAGAACTCGCAGGCGCGTGAGCGTACGCAAATACTTATGGATGTGGCAAACAAGGAGAACGCCATTGTTATTGGCACAGGTGACCTGTCGGAATTGGCGCTCGGCTGGTGCACCTACAACGGCGATCATATGTCGATGTACGCAGTGAATGCGGGCGTGCCGAAAACGCTTGTCAAATATCTTGTTAAATATGTGGCTGATTTTGAGATTGATGCCGATGCCAAACCATATCTTTATGATGTCATCGACACGCCAATCAGCCCCGAGTTGCTGCCCGCTGACAGCAACGGCAACATTGCGCAGAAAACCGAGGATTTGGTCGGGCCGTATGAGTTGCACGATTTCTACCTGTATCACTTTGTGCGCAACGGTTTCGCACCAGAAAAGATATACTATCTGGCCAAGAAAGCCTTTGCAGGAGCCTACACCGATGATGTTATCGACAAATGGCTCAAGGTGTTTGTCCGCCGATTCTTCACGCAGCAGTTCAAGCGCTCGTGTATGCCCGACGGCCCCAAAGTGGGTTCGGTATCGTTATCGCCCCGCGGCGACTGGCGTATGCCTAGTGATGCCGCTTGGAAATGGCTGATGAAGGAGAGTTAAATCTCCATTCCCTTTTTCACCTTCTCCACGGTTGTCTCGTTGGTAAGAGCGCCAAGCAGTTCAAGGCCGAAATCGATTGACAGACCAGCACCAACGGCTGTGATAAGATTGCGGTCGCAAACCACATCGCCGCCAACGTAGTTGTAGCGCGGTTCCATAGTCTCAACGGCGCAGCTGTGGCAGGTAACGGTAGCACCTTCGGCAACGCCGTTAGCGGCTAGCACGGTTGGGGCAGCGCAGATGGCACCAACGAGTTTCCCCTTTTCGTAGAACGATTTCAGCACTTTGCCCACCTCGGCCGATTCGCCAAGATTCTTGTAGCCAGGATATCCGCCAGGCAGAATAAGAGCGTCACCGCTGCTGAAATCAGCTTTGCCGATAGTTGTGTCGGCCTTCATCGGAATGCCGTGCGACGATTGAACATCAGTCGAATCGGTAATCGAAACGGTTTTAACATCGACGCCACCACGGCGCAGAATGTCGATAGGAGCAACGGCCTCAATATCCTCGAAACCGTTGGCAAGTAATACAAATGCTGTCATATTTATAAAAGTTTAGTGTTTAGAGTTTAGAAGTTTAAAGAGTTCAGATGTTTAACAAGTTTAACAAGTTGAAATCATTCAATTAATCTGTTAATCAATTAATTAGTCAGTCAGTCTTTGATGAAATTTGTCCAGACTTTCTGCTCAGTGGCGGGAGCGGGCACACCTGCTGATTTCCCTGCTTCGATGCACTTCAGCAGCCACGCCATATTGTTGCCTAGAATGCGCATTGTTTGCAGGCCTTCAAGGTCTTTCAGCACATCGTCGGGTTTGCTGCCGTGGACCATATTCCAATAGTTCGACGAAACCACAGGCATACAGTTGATTGTGAAGTATTTGTTCAGTTGGTCGAGGGCGGCGGTTGCTCCACCACGACGGCAGCTGACAACGGCTGCGGCGGGTTTGTTGCGCATTTTTGCCGATGCCGCATAGAACGCGCGGTCCATAAACGATGTTATGGCGCCGTCGGCTGAGGCGTAGTGCACGGGCGAGCCGAACACGTAGCCGTCGAATTGGTCAGCCATATCAACAAACTGGTTCACCACATCGCCGCGGAAGCAGTTACCCGTGGTGCGGCACTGCGCACATCCAATGCAGCCGGCAATCGGCTGAACGCCAAGCTGCAGCATTTCGGTCTCAATTCCGTTGGCATTCAAAGCCGACGCCACTTCGCTCAAAGCGGTATAGGTGCAGCCCTTCGGATGCGGGCTTGCGTTTATCAGAAGTACTTTCATTGCTTTTTTCGTTTTACTGATGCCAAATGTAGTCAATAATCAGTTTGTATTGGTGAAAAATAAGCAGATAGGATGTATTTAGAAACCGACAGGAGGGAAAAAATAATGCCACATTGTCATCTGCCAAATTTGCCACAATCGACCTTTTTTGGCAGAGCGACCAGGTTTGCACGCTGTTTGCACAATGCCGCGTGAGCTCGTCCAGCTATGATATTTCATAACCGAACAACTCGATTGTTTTATGTTTAACTTAAAATAGTGGAGGTTCAAATTATGAAAGCTGATGGAATCAAAAAGCCGAAAATGAACATGGCAAAGCACCACAAACACGTGCCTGCCTATGCAGCAAAAGAGGCAGCCGAAACATCAGAAAGCAGGAAGATGAAATAGTCTTTCGTGTGATTGAGTTTGGAGCGGGAGCGTTGGTCAGACCAGCGGCTTCCGCTTTTTTTTGTTTACCACGGAATCCCGATAGCTATCGGGAACGAAAAGCACGGAACTTGCGCTCCCCAACACCTAACACCCAGTACCATTCTCACTTATGCCTTGTGCCTTATGCCTTGCCACTTGTCACTTCCCCACAATCTTCTTCCCATACCTTGTCTTCATCAGCAGATTGAACAGGAACGGCTGCACGGTGTAGGTGATAACCACAGTCGAAGTCATTCCCACAAGCGTGGCAAAGCCGATTGACGCGATGGCGGGGTGCGTGGCGAAGATGAGCGACGCAATGCCCACAATCAGCACAAAGGCCGAAAAGACGATGGCCGTCTTGTGGAACATTAGCAGGTTGCCAGCGTTGCCGCGCGCGCGGTTCAGCAGGCCGTCCATTATGAAGATGCTGTAATCGACACCGATGCCGAAGATGAACGTCGATATGACAATGTTTATCAGATTGAATTGCAGGCCGCAAATGCCCATTACGCCGAGCGTGATGTACCAACTCATAACCATTGGCAGGAAGGCGATGACAGCCAGCAGAATCCGCCTGAACGACAGCAGCAGCACAATGAACACAAACAGCGACGAGATGCCCAGCACAAGGTTGAAATCGTCGTTGAGCAGTTTCACCATATTGCCAGTGTAGTAGAACGGGTCAACCACCACAGTATGTGGCAGTTGCGTGAGCAAATCGTTGTTGCGGCCCACGTTTTCGGCGGGCGCTTTCACTTGCGTGAACACCATATACGAGTCGCCAACCTTCTCAACAAGGCTCGAAATCAGGCCGTTAGGCAGAGCTTCGGCTTCGTAGATTGATGCGGGCTGATAGTCGGCGTCAATCATATCGAAGAACGGTTGGAACATTTCCGCCTTAATGCCGCGCTTTTGTCCAGCCTGCGCAATCAGTTGTTTTACAGACTCTTTCCGCTCGTCGGTCCAGTAGCGGTTCCAGCAGTCGATGCGGCGCTGCTGCTCGGCGAAGGGCAGAAGCAGGTTCGACGCCTTGCTGTAGCCGCGGATGTCGCCCGTGGCGGCCAGCGAGTCGCACGTGCGTGCCAGAGTGCGGTTATAGAGCAGGGCAGAGTCAAGGTCGGGCGATGTGACGGCGTAGTAAGTTGTTGAAAATCCGTTGTTTGTCTTTTCGGCATAGAGTTGGCTCGACTGCATAACCTTCGGCTCAAAATAGCCGATGTTCTTCAGGTCGGAATCGAAAGTGACGCGCCTTGACATTACAATGCAGACGGCAAACACCGTGGCTATCAGCCCGATAAACCACCCGACGCGCTCAAACTCGAAACTGTTGAACCGCTCAAGAATGTTGAAGGCGCGGGCCGATTTGCGGTTGCGCTCGGGGCGGAAGAACTGCGGCAGGAAAATCAGGCAGAACCCCGTCGTGCCCACCATTCCAAGCGATGCGAACATTCCAAAGTCGCGCAGCAGCGGCGATTTTGTGAGCAGCAGCCCCACAAACGCGCCAATGGTTGTGAGCGTGCCCAGAAGCACGGGGCGAGTCTGCTCGCGCAGCACTCGCTCGGGGTCGCTAACGTACTTATAATGAGTGATTACGTGCAGACAGTAACTCAACGCCACGCCCAGCACAATGGCCCCGATACCGAGCGCCATAAGCGACATTCGTCCCTGAATCAGATAAACGGCGCAGAGTGCGAAGGCCATGCCGTAAACTATTGGTACTATGAGCATTGGCAGCGTCGATTTGTTGCGCATACACAGCAGCAGCGCCACGCAGATGAGCAGCAGCGAAAGCCCCATTGTGAGCATTAGGTCGGCCTTGATTTGCCGCGAGTTGAACACGCTCTGAATGGGCGCGCCGTGGAAAAGCACGTCAACGCCAGGGTGCGACAGCCGCAGAGCCGCAATTTCGGCTTCAATCTTGTTGGCCAGACGGGTACCCGTTTTCGAGTCGAAAGCCACAAAATTCGGTGTCAGCAGAGCGATGGCCACGGTGCTGTCGGGCGATGCCAGATGGCGGTCAACCAGCGTGAAACTGCCCGCGCCGCTGTTGCCGCCCTTGCCTAACGCATTGATTGCCAGATTGCGGAACCCCACAGGGTCGTACGGCACAAGGTAACTGTAGGCCAGTTCGTCGCCCGACATTATAAGTTCCAGATTCTCATCCATTTGCCGCTCAATGTTCTCTTTGCCCAGCATTGAGTCGATGACTGTGTAGTAGGTCGAATCGATGAAAACGGGAACATTCTCAACGGCAAACGTGGCGGCGTTCATAATCATTTCGTCGTCAATCCGATAGAACAGGTCGCGGACGTCGTTGTCGGCGGCGTCGTGCTCAAGCAGCGAGTCGGCAAACTCATCGCAAGCCTCAAAAAGTTCGTCGATGGCCGTGCTGTCGTTGTTGGCCACAAACTGCACAAAAATTCGGTCCTTTATCTGCAACTGACTGAAAACCAGCCCTTCCGATTTCGACGGGTCGACGCCAGGCAGCAGTTTCGAGATGTCCTCTTCATATTCCATTCGGCTGCCCACAAGCGCAAAAACGCTGAAACTCAACAACATTGCCGCGTACATTACCACGCGGTGATTCTTGAAAAACCGATATATGCTGATTGTCAGATTTGTCATTGCTGTTCAGGAATTAAAAGGCCTTTGAATGTGATGTAAGTTGTTGATTCATTGAATATTGACGCGATGGTCTGCCAGCCGTCGGCCGTCTCTTCGGTTTTCACCGAAACGGTGAGTTCGGGCGTGCCGTCGGGCGTAATCATAGCGGGCATTTTGCACTGCGCCATTGTCTTGATTGTCAGTTCTTTGCCCACAATCCGCTCGGCACATTCCTTCATAATCTGCAGGTTGCAAACGCCAGGCGACACCGCCTTTTCGGGAAAGTGCCCCTTGTAAATCTCGTGTCCGCCATTCAGTTTGATTCGGAACAAATGCGCGCCCGTCGCCTCGTCGGTGCTTTGCGATATTATTGAGTAATAGTCCTTTAGAAGCATTGGTTTTGAAGTTTATATGTTTTTCGTACCATTACGATTAGCGGCGCAAAAATATAGAAAAACATAAAAAATAGTACTATTCCATTTCCTGCAAATAGTTGAAAATCTGTGAACGAAGCGGTGACAAGTCTTCAGATACTATGCTCCAAAGTATATCCAACCTTATTTGGTGATAGTCGTGCACAAGAATATGGCGAGTTTTCTCAATTTGCCGCCAATTAGTTTCGGTGTGAGACGATTTGAATTCGGCAGATAATTTGTAAACGGCTTCACCGATAATTTGCACATTATAGATAGTGGCGTGAACGCGCAAAGAGTCTGCAGCAAACTTATCAAAATCAAGACCTTGCGTATATTCAAGAGCCTTGTCAATGGCTTCCAGCATATGCTCAAGTCGGCCTTTGTCACGAATCGGCTCTCTCATAAATCAAAATTTTGTCGTTATTGACCGATTCTTGAGCAAACGGAAGTAATGTTCCATCTACCACAAGGTCAACGTTTTTGTTAAGCAGGTCTTCCAAATCGCAAATCATTCCAGCAAAGGCAAATCCCATTTTCACACCATCTTGCAAACTGACAAGAATGTCAACATCGCTGTCGGCACGCTCTTCGCCACGCGAATATGAACCAAAAATCCACGCTTTTGCTATTGGTTTGGTTTTGAAATAATTACGAATAATATCTACATCTTTCACATTCATACGAAAACAAAAATACAAAAAAATGTAAACAGGACGGCAAATATTCGATTGGCAATGTTACTTGTCATTTTTTCAACTGTCGCAAAAAATGTGACAGTTCATCAAAAGCAGTTAGTAAGAAATCCTTATCAACTGAAGTAGTTCCAAAATGGAACAGGTTCAACCCTAATGTCCGATTTTATTGGTGATATATAATCGTGTTGTTTACCCCAATACCCAACACCAACTACTTATTATCCATAAACAGTTTGATGCTGCATTCGGCAACTGTCTGTCCGTCAACGGTTGAGCGGGCGCTCATCAGTAGCACGTTCATCACTTCCGACACAATGCCGATTCGGGTTTCAATCATTTTGCCGACTTGCGGCAACGAGTTGATGGTCAGTTTTTTGATTTCGCCAATGTAGCCCAGCACAACCTTTTGCCCAGCCCCAATGGCGTTAAAACCAGCAAAAGCCGCAGCCGATTGAGCAATGTGCTCAATCAGCCCAGGCTCTGTAAGTTTGTTGTTTTTGCAAAAGATGTTGCCTGCCGATATTTCAAGCCCCGTTTCGGCCTCTGTTTCGGTTGCACCGAAAAAGTGGCTGACCATCACAATTGGTGGACGTTGCGGAATGAGTTTGGCAATGTCATCACCTTGAAATAGAGCTTGTTTCATCAGTGGCGATGTTTTGCTGCGGTGCGTCCGCTATTTTTCCATTCTGTCGAAAACAAAATCGTAGAGCAGACCGAAAGTCTTTACGCTAGCCAACTCTGTACCCTTGATTTTCACACCGAATTCTTCCTCGATGAGAGCAACCATATCCACAAGGCTCAAACTGTCGAGATTGAGGGTCGATTTGATGTCGGCATCAGGTGTGATGACACTTTGTTCAACTTCGAATTCATCAGCTAAAACCTGATTGATTTTTGCAATAAGTTCTTGTTTTTCCATAATTTAACGATATTTAAAATTTAGTTATAAGTATTCAAGTTTAAAGTTTAGTGCTTCGCTGTTGAGAAGGTTTAGTTTCCAATTATTCTCAATCATCTTTACACATTACTCATTATTCTTTACTCAAATTATTAATTGTTCATTGTTCATTTTTAATTCTTTAGCGCCGTCTGCATATAGTCGTAGAGTTGCGAGAAAATCTTGATGTGAGCGTATTCGCCTGCAGGAATTTTCACCCCAAACTCGTATTCAATCACCGCAATCATATCAATGGCGTCTAAACTGTTGAGCATCAATGTTTCTTTAATGTTTGCCTCAGGCTTGATTTTCGCTGCGTCTACCTCAAATTCCTGTGCCAGAATAAGATTTAATTTGTTTATCAATTCAACTTTTTCCATCGATTTCTATTAGCAAATCGTTGTTTTACTATCAATTATTCAGTCAGTCAATCAATCAGTTAATGTTGCGGACGATTAATGTTGCGTTGGTGCCGCCAAATCCGAACGAGTTCGACAGGAACGTGTTGAATTTCTTTTCGATACGCTTGTCGGGAATCAGCAGTTTGGCCGAATCCTCGTCGGGATTTTCAAAGTTGATGTTGGCTGCAATGAATTCGTTTTTCATCATCAGCATCGAGTAGATGACCTCGCTTGCGCCAGCCATCCACATTTCGTGGCCAGTCTGCGATTTGGTCGATGTCACCTCGATGCGGCGGTCGCCGAACACGTTGTAGATGGCCTTCGCCTCTTGAGCGTCGCCAACGGGTGTCGAAGTCGCGTGAGCGTTGATGTAGCCAATCTCGTTAATGTCGATGCCAGCCAGTTTGATTGCCATTTCGAGCGATGCCGTCGGTCCAGCAACGTTTGGTGTTGAGATGTGGTCGCCGTTCGACGAGAAGCCGTAACTCAAAATTTCGGCAAGTATTGGTGCGCCGCGCTTTACGGCGTGCTCATATTCCTCAATAATAACGGTTGCCGCACCGCCGCCAGGAACCAGTCCGTCGCGGTCGCGGTCGAATGGGCGGGAAGCCTTTGTCGGGTCGCTCTCGCGGGTAGAGAAGGCGCTGATGCCGTCGAAACTGCCGATAGAGAACGGGTTAACCTCTTGTGCGCCGCCGCAGACAACCATATCCTGCAGGCCGTTGCTAATGAGCAATGCGCCCAGTCCGATGGCGTGCGAGCCGCTTGCGCAAGCGCCCGACACCGTCAGGTTGATACCGCGCAGCTTGAAGATGCACGAAAGGTTCATTGTAACCGTTGAGTTCATCGATTGGAAAATGGCGCCCGAGCCCACCAGAGTGGTGTCCTTTTTGGCGCGCATTGTATCGACAGCCTTAACCACAGGGTCGGCGCTACTGTCGTTGCCATACATCAGTCCCACAACGTTGCGGTCCAGGTAGTCCTGGTCGATTTTCGCGTTTTTCAGCGCTTCTGCCGTGGCCACGTATGCGTACATTGCCTGTTCTGGCATATAGACGCGTTGGTTGCGCGAAAGAACGCCCTTTAGGTCAGGTTTCTCAAGATAGGCGGTCAGAGCCGAGCGGAAGCCCATTTCCTTGCGTTCGGGGTCGAACACAATGCCCGATTTTCCGTTGTATAGCGATTCGCGCACCTCGTCAAGATTCTTGCCGATGCACGAGTAAATTCCCATTCCAGTTATTACAACTCTCTTTTTCATAATTCAAATTGTTTGAACGGCCTGCCTCATTGTGGCCATATTTGTTTTATATCTGTCTATAGTGTTGATTATCTGATTGAAATATTTTGCATTCGACGATTCCTTATCAGTTTTCAAATCGATAGTGGTGTTGAGCAGATAGCGCACGCTGTCGCACATTCGCTCAAACTCGTCGAGCAGTTCGAACAAGTTCTGTTGGTTCAGCCTGTAATAATGCCTACGGCCGCTCTCGACAACCGCCACACGGCATTCGGCCACCAGGCGGCGCAAAACCACGCTTGCCGAGCCCTTGCTGATTTTCAGGCGGTTAATTATCTCGTCGAACGATAGTTCCTCGCGGTCCGAAACCGATAACAGCCCAATAATCCTACCTGCAATTGGTTGGAAACCAATCGATTCAAAGTAGGCACCAAAATCGTCAATTAGTCTGTTTTGTCCCGATAAACGTTCGTTGTCCAGCATTGTTATTATGCTTTTTCGGCTACAAAAATAGCATTTTTTATTTAGTTTAATCGCGATTGAACTAAAGAATTTAAAAGGGTAGGCGCAATATAATCAGATAAATTATATCTGACTGACGCACAAATAATTCCTGCCATCGACAAATTATAAATCAAGTTTGATGTTCAACTATAACTTGTCGATGATATTTGCCACTAAACCAAATACTTGCTATCTAATCAGCTTCATGTGCTCGATGTCGGTGTCCTTCTCGCAATAGCAGCATTTGAGTTTGATTTTGCCGTCGTTTATCACGCGGAATTTCGTGGGGATGTTCTCGTGGTTGGTGATGCACTTCGGGTTCATGCAGCGCGCAATGTTGAAAATCTGCTCCGGAACGTTCACCTGTCGTTTCTCAACAACTTCGTAATTCTTTATGATATTGAGTTTTGCGTGCGGTGCCACAAGGGCGATTTTGTCAATCTCAATGTCTTCGAAAAACTTGTCGG
The DNA here is from genome assembly GCA_017645945.1 of Salinivirgaceae bacterium. GTDB lineage: Bacteria > Bacteroidota > Bacteroidia > Bacteroidales > SZUA-534 > RUG13583. Next base: position 14,813 of record JAGCNL010000075.1, on the reverse strand, counting down.
CGATTTTGATGATGGCTTTGCGGCCCAGCTTCTCGCTTGGCAGATTGTAGCCGAAAGTTATCTGACTTTCAGTGAGTTGGTCGAGACCTAAGATTGATATGACGTTGAACAGGTTCTGTGCCGGGATATGGTCGATTACGGTTCCGTTCTCGATGGCCGAAACGCTCAGGGTTTTTGTGTTCTTCATGGTTTGATTTATTTGAGTTGCAGTACTTTACAAATTATCGCCTGACGGGTGTAGACACCATTCTGCGCCTGCTCAAAGTAGTAGGCCTTCGGGTTGTCGTCAACGTCGGTGCTGATTTCGTTCACGCGCGGCAGCGGATGCAGAATCTTCATGTTCGGCTTGGTGTGGTCCAACATGCTGTTTTTCAAGATGTAAACGTTCTTAACCTTCTCATATTCGAGCGGGTCGGCAAAACGTTCGCGCTGAACGCGTGTCATATACAGAATGTCGCAGTCGTTGATGTTGGGCGCCAGCTCAGTGTGCTCTTCGAACGGAATGTTGCGCTTGCGCAGGAAGGTGCGATACTCTTCTGGCAGCCGCAACTCTTCGGGAGCAATGAAACTGAATGTCGGGTTGAAGTGCGACAGCGCCATAATGAGCGAGTGCACGGTGCGGCCGTATTTCAAGTCTCCAACCATTGTAATCTTCAGATTCTCAAGCGTTCCCTGTGTTTTGGTGATTGAGTACAGGTCGAGCAGGCACTGCGACGGGTGCTGGTTGGCGCCGTCGCCGGCGTTGATAATCGGCACCTTCGAAATCTCGGATGCGTAACGGGCGGCACCTTCGAGCGGGTGGCGCATAATAATCAGGTCAACGTAGCAGCCCACCATTAATATGGTGTCTTTCAGCGTCTCGCCCTTCGATACGCTTGTCTGCGAACTGTCAGAAAAGCCTAAAACCTTGCCGCCCAATCTGTTGACAGCGCTCTCAAAGCTGAGTCGAGTGCGTGTTGATGGTTCGAAAAACAGTGTTGCGGCCACCTTTCCTTCGAGCAGTTTCTGCACAGGATTCTTCTCGAAATAGGCTGCAAGGTCCATAATCTCGAGATAATCGTCTTTTGAGTAATCGTCGATTGCGACTAAACTTTTGTATTTCATTGTGTTGCTTTTTAGGGCTGATTGCCCGTTTTCGGGGCTTAAATATATTTCTATCGCCAAATTGCTGCGAAAAAAGTTACAACCAATTTATTCACAAAGTCAACGGGAAGATTTAAAATCCGGGGCTGACAAGCAATGACGATACTATATAATATGTAATACGGGATTTGTTAGTATCGCGGTTGATTACTATTTCGCGACGGTGTTTTGAACATCGGTCAAATGCTGATATTTGCGTGGTTTAAAAATAACGATTTTGAAAAAGATTCTTTTTACAATTGCTTGTCTATCAGCCATACAGTTGGCTTTCGGACAAGAGCCTGAGACTGACGGGCACGATGAGGAGCAGGGCGTTGGCTCTGACGAGCAGACTATTCCCGATTTCTTGCCCGAGGCCATTGATACGGTTGACACCGATGACAAGTTCGTCAAGATTGTGCTTTACAACAACAAGACGTGGGATTATATCGATATGGGCCGTCCCGTGATTGACGACAACGATATGGATACGCTCTATTGGAACAACAATATCCATTCGTATAAAGAGGTGGAACTGAGTGAGTTGCCCGACGAGATTGACCTGATGCTTGTCGATTCAACACATTCTTTCTGTGCGCCAATCACAGGCCGCATCACATCGCGATACAGCTTCCGCAAAGGCCGCAACCACAACGGTACCGACATCAAACTTGAGGTTGGTGACCCTGTGCGCGCCGCTTTCGACGGCAAGGTGCGTGTGTCGGAATATTCGAAGCGCACGGGCGGATACGGAAACCTGATTGTGTTGCGTCACGCCAACGGGCTTGAAACCTACTACGCGCACCTGTCGGCACGGAATGTGCAGGTGGGGGAGATTGTGAAAGCGGGCGAGATTATCGGCAGGGGCGGCAACACGGGCCGCAGCACGGGTTCACATCTGCATTTCGAGATTCGCTATCACGGCCAATCGTTTGACCCAGAGCGACTTGTCGATTTCCAGACAGGCGCTTTGCGCGATACGCTCTATACTATCAAAAAGCACTATTTCAGCATCTACTCGCACTACGGCTTGACCGATGAGCAGTCGCTTGCCGAGTCGCAGCACAAAACCTACAAAATCAAGTCGGGTGACACTTTGAGCGGCATTGCCCACAAGAACGGCACCACCGTCAGTATGTTGTGCAAACTCAACGGAATCAAGCCGACAACCGTGCTTCGCGTTGGTAGGACGATTTTTGTGAGGTAAGGCAATAGTCCCGATAACTATTGGGATTAGGCACTGGGCACTAGTCCCATTACTCTTTACACCTTACACTTTACTCTTTACCCCATCGCCAATTCAATCAGCCTTTCAATGTGAATATCCACGCTGTTGAGGCAGGTCACAGGGCAGTTTTCGGAGTTCAGTAGCAATGGCAGTTCGGTGCAGCCCAAAATCACGGCTTCAATGCCGTTTTGCGCCTTCATTTTGCCGATGATGTCTTGAAATTCCTTAAGCGTCTGTTCCTTCACAATTCCGCGCTCGAGTTCTTCGAGTATTCTTTTTGCAATCAGTTGACGGTCAGCGGGTTCGGGAATAAAGACACCGATGCCAGCATTTGTGAAAGGCTGTTTCATAAAGTCCTGTTCCATTGTGAAAATGGTGCCGAGCAGTCCCACCTTTTTGATGCCCATTGATGCGGCTTTCTCGCAGACCGCTTCAGGAATCGACACCAGCGGAACGTTGGTTTTCTGTTTGATACGGTCAATCACAATATGTCCAGTTGCGCAGGTGAGCGACACCACTTCGGCGCCCGACCGTTCCAGACAATCGATTTTCTCAACAAAATAATCGGTCAGCAAATCCAACTCATTGTCAGAAACATAGCCCCACATACGGCGAAAATTCACACTCTCGATGGCGATGTCGGGCATTGCCTTTCCGCCCGTCAGCCTGTCGATGCGATGGTTCAGTTCCTTGTAGTACATTAGTGTCGATTCGGGGCCAGTGCCGCCTACTAATCCTATCTTTTTCATTTTCAATATATTTTAGCTGTGAGCATTGAGCGATGAGCGTTGAGCCTATCTTATGCCTTATGCCTTTCGCCTTATGCCTTTTTTCTAGTGCCTAGTGCCTAATCCCTAGTGCCTAATAAATTATCCAATTTCTCAACAATCGATTTCCGCAAACCATTGAGCGATTGCCGTTTATCAGCCGAAAGGCGGCGGAAACGGACCATTCGGCAGGTACGTTTGGCGAATTGCCAGTAGTTCCACGCAAAAATGCCGATGAACGGCAGCATTGCAATGTATATTATTGCAAACAAGACATTTGCGTAGATGGCCACAAGCGCGAACGACAGCCCGTAGAACAGCGGAATGGTCAGCAGAACCGACATTGTGTAGCGGATGGTTCCTTCGAACATTTTGTCTTTCAGGCGTTTGGTGATTGGCAGTGGCGCACAGTAGATGAACAGTGCGGGCCAGAGGCTGATAATCCAGAACGGCGCAAGCACTATCAGCGAGAACAGATTGGCCGCCGTCTGCCCCGATGTGGCATTGCGGCCGACTTCAAGGTCGGTGATGCAGCTTTCGGTAAGCAACTTTCTGTATTCCAATGCATTGGCGTATATTTCGGCAACCGCTTCGGGCTGTTCGGCTTTCCGCTCGTCGAGTTCTGCAAAAAGCATTTTGTCGGCTTTCAGCATATCGGGGAAGTGGTTGGGATTCAGGCCGTTGTCGGCGGCAAAACGCCTTCCGTAGAAGCCGCGGATGAAATCGATGGCTTCGTAGTTGTCCAAATCGGTGATGTTGAGCATTAAATCTCTGATTTGGTTGTAAACCAACTCGTTGACTTGCCTTTGGGCCGTTCGCGGTTTGGTCTTGTAAAGTTCGTAGAATGGCGCAATCGACACAGGCTGCCCGAACTTCAGAATCATTTCGTTTTGGATGCCGAAATAGTTGGAGTAGTGGTTGCAGGCGGGCTGAATGAACACTTCGGTCTTGAAATCGTCCAACTGCGCGGCTTCGAAAGCCATTTTTGTGTAGCCCGACGAGAACTGTCCCAGCCAGCGCTTGTCTTGATGCACGCCTTCGGGGAACATTATTATAGTGTTGCCGTCGATGAGTGAGTTTTCCGATTCGGCAAACGTGCTCTCGTTGCGGCTCAACGACTCTTCGCCGTCGAAGTTGAGGCGGAAAGTCGGCAGCAGTCCAACGCTGCGCAAGAACTTGCGTGTCAGCCAGTTGTGCTCAATAACGTCGGCACGGGCCAGAATGTGCGGCTTGCGGTCGCGGAAGGTGAAAATCAGTCCCAGCGGGTCGTTGAGGCAGTTCTGATGGTTCGATGTCACAAGCAGCGGCTTGCCTTCGGCGGGCATATTCTCAACCCCGATTCGGTAAACCCGTTTGTAGAAAACGCGGTCGTGAAAGAAACGCAGGTAACACCTAAATGCTTGATATATTATGTTCTGTTTATGCGTCTGTGGCATTGTTTGCTGATGTTTTCAGTTGCGCAAATATATTGAAAAAGCGGTGAGGAGATAATTGTCGCTCGTAAACATAGCCATTTGGAACATAAACGTAGCCATTTGGTACTATGATAAGAATATTGTGTTGGTAAGTTTATTTGTCAGTCGCTTTATGAGCCTATTCTTATAATAATCCAAAGTTTGAGTTATAATAATCTAAAGTTTAGGCGATATGATTCTGAAGTTTAGTTGGTAAAATGCTGATAATTACTTTGAATTGTTTCATAACTCATTAAAGAACGTTCCCCAATCTTTCCAACCAACATAATTCACATTATTAATAGTGCAGGTCAAATCGCCCAAATACAAAACCGAGCCTTTGCATTGAATGTCGTTTCGCAATTCGGTGTATTTTCTAACGTTCGAGGACAGTTTCGGCTCCGCGTCGCTCGAACTTTTTATCTCCATTGCGAAGGTATGTTTCCAATCGGCAATGGTGTCGATTTCGAAACCATTGTTATCTCTGAAATAGGTTAGATTGGCTTTTTTTGCCCTGTTTAGCCGCGATTTCAGAAGTTCCGAAATGGCAAAAGTCTCCACAACTGCGCCCTTGTTGGGACTCAAAATCAAATCCGATACCGAATCAATCCGCAGCAGATAGCAAAGCAGACCCGAATCCACAAAATACAATTTGGGCGTTTTGATGACCGATTTTCCCAGATTGTTACTGTCGGGCTCTAGAAAATGGATTATGAATGAGGTCTCTAATATTGATAACCATTGTTTTACAGTTGGCGATGATATGCCCAAATTCTTTGCTATGCTGTCCATTGAGACAATTTTCCCACTGTATGTTGCGCAGAGTTGGATAAATTTTCGGAAGGTTACCACGTTGCCCACGTTTATTTGTTCCTTCACGTCAAGGTCTAAATATGTGTCGAGATAACTCTCAAACCAGTCTTCTTTCAAGAAATGCTTCTTTGTGTCGTACAATGGTGGGTAACAGCCTTTTACCATTGCATCGTATGGCGTTTCAAATGTTTCTGTTGTGGTATTCAACTCCGACATAGAAAAAGGCAGAAGTTTGAGAAAAGCGGCTCGACCCGCCAAAGAGTCAGTCATATTCTCTTTCAATTTAAACTGACTTGAGCCTGTGAGTATGAAAGTGCCAGGTGCCGAATCCTTATTGTCAACAAAATATTTAACGGCGTCGAATATCTCGGGAACTTTCTGCGCTTCGTCAATGATTGCGCCGTCGGGAATAGCCAAAAGAAAATCTTTTGGATTCGATTTTGCCAATTCGCGTAAATTCTTGTCGTCGAAAGTGATATACTTCTTGTCGGGGAATGTCATTTTTGCCAAAGTTGATTTCCCGCTTTGCCGCGGGCCAGTTATTCCGACAATCGGAAATTGTGACGCAAGCCGCTCAAGTGCTTTTTGTGCAATTCTTTCTACGCTCATATCGTATCGTTTTTATGAGTGCAAATATAATAATTTAAAGTTTAATTTATATTATTCTAAAGTTTTATTCATAATAATCTAAAGTTTGACTGCGAAAATCTAATAAAGTAACTTAATTAAAATGTTGGCACGTTATAAATTGAGTTTTATTATGAACAACATAATCATAATATAATATTATTTTGTTGGTTAAAACAACACACTTTCTTACTTTTGAGCCTATTGCCAATGGTCGGTGACGGTTGGCTAAAATGTTGATACACAATTAAAAATATTTAACGATGGCAGAATTTCATTACCAACCAATGTTTCCGCTCGGCAAAGACGAGACGGAGTACTATTTGCTGACTAAAGACTATGTGTCGGTTTCGGAATTTGAGGGCAAACCCATTCTGAAAATCGCCAAAGAGGGTCTGACCGCTATGGCAAACGCCGCTTTCCGCGATGTGTCGTTTATGCTTCGCCGCTCGCACAACGAGCAGGTGGCCAAAATCTTAAGCGACCCCGAGGCTTCGGAAAACGACAAGTATGTGGCACTCACATTCCTGCGCAACGCCGAGGTGGCCGCCAAAGGACAACTTCCGCTTTGCCAGGACACGGGCACGGCCATTATCCACGGCGAGAAGGGACAGCAGGTGTGGACAGGCTTCTGCGACGAGGAGGCTCTGTCGCTCGGCGTCTTCAAAACCTACACCGAGGAGAATCTGCGCTACTCGCAGAACGCGCCGCTCACAATGTTCGACGAGGTGAACACCAAATGCAACCTGCCAGCCCAAATCGACATTGAGGCCACCGAGGGAATGGAGTACCGCTTCCTGTGCGTCACCAAGGGCGGCGGCTCGGCCAACAAAACCTATCTCTATCAGGAGACCAAGGCCCGAATCCAGAACCACGACACATTGGTTCCGTTCCTTGTCGAGAAGATGAAAACGCTTGGCACCGCAGCCTGCCCGCCGTACCATATCGCCTTTGTGATTGGCGGAACGTCGGCCGAGAAGAACCTTCTCACCGTCAAACTCGCTTCCACTCACTACTACGACAGCCTGCCCACCACGGGCAACGAGTACGGTCGCGCTTTCCGCGATGTCGAACTTGAGAAAGAAGTGCTGCGCGAGGCCCACAATATCGGCCTTGGAGCGCAGTTCGGCGGCAAATATATGGCTCACGACGTGCGCATTATCCGCTTGCCGCGACACGGCGCCAGTTGCCCAATCGGCCTTGGCGTCAGTTGCTCGGCCGACCGCAACATTAAGTGCAAAATCAACGAGCAGGGCATTTGGATTGAGAAGATGGACGACAATCCAGGCAGCCTGATTCCAGCCGCTTTGCGCAACGCAGGCGAGGGCGATGCCGTTCGTATCAACCTTAACCAGCCGATGGCCAATATTCTGAAAGAACTGTCGAAATATCCTGTGGCAACACGCTTGAGCCTTAACGGCACCATTATCGTGGGCCGCGACATTGCACACGCCAAACTCAAAGCGCGTTTGGATGCAGGCGAGGATCTTCCGCAGTACATTAAGGACCACCCGATTTACTACGCGGGACCTGCCAAAACACCAGCAGGAATGGCTTGCGGCTCAATGGGCCCAACCACTGCAGGCCGTATGGACCCGTACGTTGACGAGTTCCAGGACCACGGCGGCAGCCTGATAATGCTTGCCAAAGGCAACCGCGCGCAGTGCGTCACCGATGCCTGCCAGAAACACGGTGGCTTCTACCTTGGCTCAATCGGCGGCCCAGCAGCCATTTTGGCGCAGAACAACATTAAGAGCATTGAGTGCGTTGAGTACCCCGAACTCGGTATGGAGGCCATTTGGAAGATTGAGGTTGAGGATTTCCCAGCCTTCATTCTCGTCGATGACAAAGGCAACGACTTCTTCAAGCAACTGAAGCCGCGTTGCGCTTGCAAGTAACGGGTAATCAGTGTAATATGATAAAAGCCAGACCGAACAGTCTGGCTTTTTTTGTGGACTGATGGTAGATGGCGGTCGTCAGTCGTTATCAAAAAAGGCAGCCAAAATTTGATTTTTGATAGTAACATATTAAATTTGTTTTGTCTTACATCGATTTCTGCAATATATGTCAATACAGGCCGTTTCAGCGGCTGCGGTAAGATGTATGCACGGGTGCTGAATAAACTGTGGGGGCACGGAACATTGAGGGTTTCGATGGCAGCGAAATTCAGTTTTTAAAAGGTTTCTTTGCAACTTATGAACGAGCGATATTACTATATAGACAGACTGAAAGCATTTCTTATCTGCTTTTTCATTTTCCACCAGTCGCTGATTGCGTATGGAGGAGTGGGGCTGTGGTACTACACTTCGGTCGACAGGTTTTCGGGTGCTGCGCTGATTGCGGTCAACACCATCAAAACCATCAACTTGTCGTTTTTGGCATCGTTGTTTTTCCTGATTTCGGCCATGTTAGCTCACGAATCCTACAAACGTTACGGGTTCAAAAAATACGTCAAACAACGCATTATGCGACTCGGTGTGCCGATGCTCATCTATGTTCTGCTTGTTCATCCAAGCATAATCTTTTTCGTTGAGCGCACCCACGGAATGACCGATTTAGGATGGTTCAGTTTTGTCGTTCAGGGGCTGACAACACGTTTTTCGTTCGGTCCGTTCTGGTTCATTGCCACTTTGCTTGTTTTTGAGCTGGGTTATGCGTTATACAAGTGGTGCGGGCCCAAAGTTGAGTCGCTCATGACCGACCTTTGGCAACAAATTGCCGCTCTTCGCACCACGCTGTTTGTGATTGGAATCGGTCTTTTAGCGTTCGTTATCAGGCTGATATCGCCAGCCAGAGCCACGCAGCCAGGCATTCAGTGGGGATTCTATCCGCTATATGTCGGAATGTTCATTTCGGGGTTGATTGCCGAGCGCAACGACTGGATTCATAAGCTGAAAATCGGCTTTTCGATACCTTGGATTTTGTTTGCGTTCATCTGTCTGCCGCTGTTGCTGGTTTCAGTTCATTACATCAAAGACTGGTCGGTTTTCACGGGCGGGCTAAACTCGCAATCACTTTTCTACGCACTTTGGGAGCCGATGCTTTGTGTGGGCATGAACTTTTTCCTGATGTCGTTTTTCTTCCGATACTTCAACAGCCCGAGTGAAAAAGCGGCCCGTCTGTCGGACTTGTCGCTTTTGGTCTATTTCCTCTGCCCGGTGGTGATAGTGTCGTTCACCGTGATTTTTGAGTCACTTCCGTTGCCTCTTTTCTTCAAATGGCTGTTTACGTCAGCTTTAAGTGCTGCATCGAGCTATCTGTTAGCGTTCCTGCTCTACAAAATCCCCATTGTGCGGAAGATTTTTTAGGGTGGTTGCCCGATGGCGGGCTGATGGTAAAGGATTGAATTTGTGAAGGTTATTATGCACCAATTAATATATCACCCATGGCTAAAAAGAAGAAAAATGTATCGACTACTAACATAAGCCCGCAGCAGACCGAAAGCAACCATGATTTGATTGATTCATTGTCAAATAGGGGATGTTTGTTTTTGTTGTTATTCGTCGGATTGTTGATGTGGGAATGGATTGATGCCTTGCATTATGTCGAGGTTCCGGCAACTGTTATGGGAGTTTCAATAAAAACGCGCGATGTCCCCATTTTCGGCAGCAAATACAACGCTGGAGGCACGGCTCGGTTCTACGAGAAATGGGTTGATGTGCAGTATAGTTACAATGATGAAGGATATAATGCCAATATCTTGGAACACAAGGATTTGACCAGTGAACATACAATGGTTTTCTGCCATAAAAAACACCCCGCCAAATGCCGGTCCACCAGATTAAAATACCCGAAAGCACATATTTGCCTCATTCTAATGACAGGCCTGGTTCTGATGTTCATGTTTGGATTTGAATTGTTGGAATCCATATTTAAATCTGAATTCGCGGGCTTTATGGCTGGATTTGTTTTATTTCTGGCCGTTCTGGCATACCTCGTTTATTGGTATTATAATTTGTAAAGGTTGTTAAATTTGTGATTTCGCTTGATGCGATTGATTAAATATTTGAATAATATGATGATTATGAAAAAGATACTTTTCCTGTTTTCGTTTTTGGCAGTGTTTTTCACCTCTTCGGCCGATGATGCTGTCTTCCAACGCCCATCAGCCAAGATGCTTGTTGTTGACAACGCCAACGCCTTCTATGATTGGCAGTTGGAGTTGCTGACGGCGAAACTGGACTCTTTTGAAATGGCAACATCGACGCAGATTCAAATCTACACCACAACCGACTTGCACGGCTACAGCATCGCTGATTTTGGCCAGCGTCTGGGCGAGGGCTGGGGCGTCGGGCAGGAGAGCTTCAACAACGGAATAGTCATCGTCTACAAGCCGAAAACCGAAACCGAAGACGGCGAGGTGACTATTCAGACGGGTTATGGCATTGAGCCGCTGATTCCCGATGCAATCTGCAAGCGAATCATTGAAAACGAGATGATTCCATGTTTCTGCGATGGTTATGTCTATCGGGGAATTGATAAAGCGGTCAACGTCTGCATATCGCTTACAAAAGGCGAGTTTTCGGCAGAAGATTACGTCGGAAGCTGCAGCAATTATTACAGCAGTTATGACGATTACGGCAGTGGAAGCAGTTATGAAGAACTGGAGGCCCGTGATTATGTTGTCGTTGTTCTCTTCTTCGTTTTTATGATTGTTTCTGTAATATTATCAACCAGATACGCAAATAAACATCCATCGAAAGTCACTTATTCGGGTGGTTCGCGGTCGTCATATTCAAGCGGCCGTTCGGGCAGTTATGGTGGCGGTCATTTCGGTGGCGGAGGCGCAAGTGGAAGTTGGTAGATTTAATAACTAAATAACTTAATAACTGAAGGATTGAGTAACTGAATAAATCATTGATTATGAAAAAGATATTCGTTTTAATTGCGGTTTTTGTGCTTGCGGCAGGTCCGTTGTTGGCGCAAAACCAAATCATCGACAGCGTTTTGTTTATTGCCGAAGGCACAACATCAATAAAAAGTCAAGCCTACTACGGCAAAACTAATTTCAACAAAGTTGTGATTCCCGAGTCGGTGAAAAAAATCGGCTCTCTCGCATTTCACAGTTGTTCGAAACTCAAAGAAGTTGAAATACCCGCTTCGGTTGATACCATTGGTAATGCAGCGTTCCAGAACTGCACGTCGCTTACCCAAGTCACACTGCACAATGGCCTTAAAAATTTAAGTTACAGAATTTTCAAGGGCACAGCAATCAGCGAAATCACCATTCCTGCAAGCGTTACGGAGTTCGGCAATGAAATATTTGCCAGTTGCGACAGCCTAACTACAATCCGTGTTGACAAATACTCCGAGGCGCACGCGTTTTACAACACCGATTCGCGGATGCAACTCACTGACAACGAGCCTGTTCAAACCAAGGAGCAATGGATTGCCACGGCAAAATACAGTATTATCGAAGACGGTATTTTGTATGTGGGTCTTGGAGTGACGAAAATCAACGACAATCAATACAAAGACAATCAGAACATTAAAGAGATTCATTTTAAAGATACGGTTACGCAAATGGCAGGTATCGGCACCAGCGCATTTCGAAACTGTACGGGCTTGACAAAAGTTGTGATACCAGGAAATGTCAAAAACATCGGCGACTGGGCGTTTGCAGGCTGTTCGAACCTTGAGGAGATTGTGTTTGAGGAAGGCGTTCAAAAACTGATTGTGTATGCGTTTGTTGATTGTCCTAAACTACAATCGGTTACATTGCCGAAATCGATTCAATCAATCAAAAAGGAGAATATTCTGACGGAAAATAAATCCACAAGAATTTTCCATTGCTGGTTGGGAAGCGAGGCTTGCAGCGTTGCCATGAACAACGGCAATAGAGTTGATATTATCGGCATTGATGAGGAAAATATTGAAAGTATCGATTTGACGCATTTGTCTCTTTCAAACACGACAGTCAAGGCAGGATTGTTCAAAAATCTTGAATTTGAGATAATTGATTTGTGCAACGAACTTGTCGAAATTGGTGAAAATGCTTTCAACGACAAGACAATACTTCGCGTTAAGCGGAATACTGCTGGTGATAATTGTTTGAAATCCAACGGGTATTTCCTCTGCGGTGTGCTTGCCGATTTGAATTTTTACACAAAAAATAAATCAAAAGAAATTGTGGAAGATTTCACCCGAATTTTGTGCGATGACTCGCCTTATGCGGAATGGACGGCATGTAGTTTTAGCACGCAAGAACCACTGAAACTCGAAGAAATCGATGACAAACTCGTTCTGACTTCATACATGGTTTATCCATGTGAAAATGTTACTGTTACCGATAAAAATGGTAAGGCTTTAATCAGCAATAAGACCATTCAGCCGCTTACTCGAACAGTACTCTGCGATTTTGATTTCCTTACCGACAGCGTTGGCAGTTACACGCTTACCACTGACGACGAACTTTACAAAAGGCTTACTTCCATTCCAATCAAATGGAATATATCATACAGCGGCTTCGTCCGCAGGGTTTCAACGGACGAAAAGAGCATGATTGTGACCATGCGCCCAGTCTTTGCCCGCGAATACATTGGTGGCATCTTCAACGTGGCGTACATCATGGGGATGCCCGAATACGAGAGACGATGCTACGAAGCGGTTGAAAACAAAACACTTGTGACTGACGAAGCACTCACTGTTCCGCTTACAAAAGAGCAGATGGAAGCGCTCTTGAAAAAAACAAAGGAATGGTCACTCTGTTTGGGCAGGGACAATGGCGGTGGAACTGGCGGCGGAAATTGGCTTACCATGGCGCGTGATTTCATTATACAGTTCGCGTTGGGGAAACCGAGTGCTTTCTGGCACGAATTTTCGCACTGCATGGGCTGGGCTCACGAGCAGGGAAACATGTGCTACGAGGGGCGGCCTGAACCGTACAATGTGGATTGGCCTAGTATTGGAAGTTATTTATATCAAGAAGAATATAAAAAGGGTACAACACCGTATACCTATGACAAATATTACTTTAACACATATTTCTTCTCTGGCGATGAACTTCCACACACCGACATGGCCGATGATACTGTCATAAACGAAGTGCTCTACGTCACCAAAGGAATGCCATACATCGATTCTCACAAAAATCAGACTGATTTTACAAAAGTTGAGGTGCCGTCTTCTGTTGAAGTGATCGACGGTTCTGCGTTCTACGGAACAGCCATAACAGAATTTACACTAACCTCAAATATTGTTAGAATCAAAAAGCAGGCCTTCCAAAATTGTGCGGATTTGAAAGGCATTGTCATTCCCGATAATGTTAAAGAAATCGGCAATGCAGCGTTCCAGAACTGCACGTCGCTCACTTCGGCGGAAATAGGCAGCGGATTGCGCGAACTGAATTATAGACTGTTCAAAGGTTCGGGGCTTACGGAAATCACTATTCCCTCAAACATAAAAGTTATTGGAAAAGAGGCATTTCAGGATTGTAAAAACTTGAAATCGGTTGTGATTGGCGACGGCGTTCGGAAAATCGGCGACAATGCTTTTAGAAGTTGCGCAATTGACACTATTCAGGTTCCTGCAAGTGTGACGGAACTTGGCTCGAACATCACATCGAAAACTGTGGTGTGGGTAGTGGAGCGTGGCAGCGCGGCTTATTACAACGCTTTGGAGAACAATTACCCGATTGTGCTTCTGCCCGAGTCGGAAGAGTCGGTTGCGGCTCAAATAATTGCAGAGAGCGCCACTGCCGATTCAGCGTCAATCAGCGGCTGGCAGACAGGTGATTTCGAAAAAACATACGCCCGCTATCGCTGGGATTTTTCTGGCGAACTGAAAGGTGCGGGCAATTACACCGTTACGTTCAAATACACTGGCGGGTCTTGTATGCTTTGCCTCACAGATGCACTCTTTGTGGCTGATGGTAAGGCAATTGCGCATTTCTTTGAAAGACGTACGGCAGGGAATAAACCGCGCCAGATTGTCTATGAGATTACCGTTCCCGCAGGAACCGAAAAATTGGAACTGCTTGCTCTTGCAAAAACCGATGGCGGAACAGAGTCGAAAGGGGCCGTGAAGGTTGAATATTTGGGCGGAGGTGAAGAACAAGACAATGAAAACCAAGGCGGAAACGAAAATCAAGGTAATGAGAACCAAGGTGGCAATGAAAATCAAGAAGAAGAAAACCAAAACGAAAACAATAATGAGAATCAAGGTGAAAACAATAACGAAAATAATACCCAAACCTCTGTCACCGAATCAGTTGCCAACATAAATATTTACGCCTACAACCGCACCATTATTGTTGAAAACGCCACCTCCGAAATTCGCGTTTACGATGTAATGGGTCGATTGATTTGTAGGGACGCAACGCCTTGCGTCCGAACGGAAATTCCAATGGAAAAATCAGGTGTGTATGTGGTGAAAGTTGGTAATTTGGCGAAGAGAGTGATTGTAGAATAACAAATTGTAAATGAAAAAGATACTAAACCTGATATCAATATTTTTTCTGGCGGTTGGTTCGCTGATGGCGCAGTCTGCAATCGAAAATCCAGAGATTCAGGACAGTGTTCTTATAATTCCCGAAGGCACCGCAACAATCATTACAAACGCCTATCGCGAGAACAACAATTTCAACAAAGTGGTGATTCCCGAATCGGTTACCAAAATTCAGGGCAATGCGTTTTTTCAATGTGAAAATTTAAAGGAAGTTGTTATCCCTGACGGAGTTACCTCGATGGGACAACAGATTTTCTGGGGGTGTAAATCGCTTGAAACGGTCAATTTGCCAAAAGGAATTACAGAAATTCCTCTGCGTTGTTTTCAAGGTTGCAAGGCGCTGAAAACCATTACGGT
>JAGCNL010000074.1 GCA_017645945.1 Salinivirgaceae bacterium | reverse complement strand
CTTGCGGCGGGTCTCTTCGGTATGTGGTTCAGCACCAATAAGAAACGTGTGCAGGTGAGTATCTTTGCGCGGGTCGATGCCTTCTTCTTCAAACACGTCGGCAAGGCGCAGCGCATAACTTGGTATGGCGTGGATGGCGGTGGTACCATAGTCCATAATGCACTTAATCTGACGTTTGCTGTTGCCTGCCGCGGCAGGAATCGACAATGCGCCGAGCCACTCAATGCCCGCCTGCATTCCAAGTCCGCCCGTGAACATTCCGTAGCCCGACGAGTTCTGAATCACGTCAGTGTCGCGCAAGCCAACCATATAGAAACTGCGAGCCACGCGGTTTGCCCAAGTGTCGATGTCGTGCTTGGTGTGGCAGATGACAGTTGGGTTGCCCGTGGTGCCGCTCGATGAGTGCAAACGGATGAGTTCTTTCTTGTCAACTGCCAAAAAACCAAACGGATAGTTGTCGCGCATATCCTGTTTAACGGTGAACGGCAGTTTGCGCAGGTCGTCGAGCGTCTGAATGGTGTCGGGCGTGATACCCAACTCACCATAGAGTTTCGAGTAGAAAGGCGACTTAAGCGCCTGTTTCACAGTCCATTTCAATCGCTCAAGTTGCAAGGCTTCAAGTTCCTTGCGTGGCATTTTTTCAATTTCAGGTTGATAATAAAATCCGTCCATTTTTATAAATGTTTAGCGGTAAGTGTTTAGTGTTTAGTATTTTGTTATTCTTTGTCTAAATTATTACGCCATACGCTCAATTGTGCTGAAATATGCTCAATTAAAGGTCTGATTTCTTCCATATCGGTGTCCGATATATAATTTAAATCTTTGGCTATGAATAATTGAGAAAGTGTTTCCATTAGTGAACCATACGCTATTTCGATGAATCGCATTTTTTCCTTTGGTGAGATTCTTCCCGAGCCTTCGGCAATATTTGATGATACCGAAACGGCAGCTCGTTGGATTTGAGAAGCTAATCCATACTTTTCTGTATTGGAAAATTTGGCAGAAAGAATATATATTGCCTTTGCCAATTCACGAGCATTTTTCCAAACTTCGAGTTTTTCAAAACTATATGAGTAACTCATTTCTCTGCTGTTTTGCAAATTATATTCACTTCTTACCTCTCAACTCTCCCCTCTCGCCTTTAGTGGTTTTCCGCAAATAGTTTCATTCTCTCGTCAAGCAGCGCATAATGGTGCGGCTGAATGTTCGACGAGCAGGCGCGAATGCCGTTGCGGGTGCTGCCTGTTGTCGAAAGGTCGATACCGCTAACGCCGTAATACAGAAGTTCTTTCAGCAATTCTGCGCCTGGCATATTCTTGTAGCCGATGGTAAAGAAGAATCCGTCGCTCACGTCAACGTCGTTGTCTTTGTCGTAAACAACATTGAAGCCGTGACGCTCCATTATCTCTTTGATTTTGTGCGCTCTATCGCCATACTCTTTGACGTCGGCCACGAACTTGTAGGTGCCGTCGCAAGCGGCTTTCAGCATTGCGGCCATTGCGCACTGTGCCGAGTGCGACACGCCAGACGAGAAGGTGTAAAGGAACACATAGCCAAAGGCAGCGCCGAAACGCGGAATGTTGTATCGGTCTTTAAGCGTTTGATAATGACGTTGATAGAGTTTGTCTGAAATGCAAGCCATTGCAATACGCTGACCAGCGTAACTGAATATCTTCGATGCGCTCATCAGCATCACGTAGTTGTCGGTATAGTGCGACACGCTGGCCACATAGGGCGGTTGGAAAGGCTGCCCGTAGTCGGTACGGAAGTCCATTGTCATATACGCAAGGTCCTCAATCACAACAACATCGTATTTGGTTGCCAAGCGGCCGATGGTTTCCAGCTCCTGCGCGTTAAGGCACATCCACGACGGGTTGTTCGGGCTCGAATAGAGCACCGCGCAAATGTTGCCCTGTTTGAAATAACTCTCGATTTTAGCTTCGAGTTTGTCGCCACGGAAATCGGCAATGTCGAATGACGCAACTTTGACGCCGATAACGCCTGCCTGCATCTTCTGAACAGGGAACCCTGGGTCGATATAAAGAACAGTGTCTTTCTTCGGGTCGAGTTGCGAGCAGAGCATCAACGAAGCGAACGACGCCTGCATTGAGCCTACCGTTGGGATGCAGCCCTCGGGATTGATATCGGTGTTGACAAAGGCTTTTATGAAGCGAGATGCCTGTTCTTTCACATCGGGAATACCATCGATAATCGGATACTTCGATGCCACGCCACGGCGCAGAGCCTCGCATTCGGCCTCAACACCCACAGCCGACGGCGGCAGTCCTGGCACACCCATTTCAAAGTGGATGAACTCCGTACCTGTCTGTTTTTCGGCATTCCTAACTATTGCTCCAACCTGACGGATGGAAGCTGTTTTTATATCGTTGATTTCCAAATCTTTCATTATCCCGTCGATAACCGACGGCTCGATGACTGTCTTCATTTTTAAGTTGAAAGTTTTAAGTTATAAAGTTTTAAGTAACAATGTTTTGCCACTTAAACTTTACTCTTTACTCATAGCACTTTACTCGTTCACTACCTTACAATTGTCGCGGTGCGGTCGGGACCGACTGAAACAATTTTTACAGGAACGCCTGTTTCCTTCTCGATGAATTTGATGTAATCGGCAAACTCACGCGGGAACTGGCTCTCGCTGGTTATCTTGGTCAAATCGGATTTCCAACCTTTGAACTCCTTGTAAACGGGGTCGATTTTCACGCTGTCGATATCGAACGGAAAATCGGTAGTTGTCTGGCCGTCAATGTTATAAGCTGTGCAAACCTTGATAGTGTCGAAATCGTCGAGCACATCGCTCTTCATCATAATGAGTTGCGTAACTCCGTTAATCATAATGCTATAGCGAAGCGCAACAAGGTCGAGCCAACCGCAGCGGCGTTTGCGGCCCGTAACGGCACCGTACTCGTGACCGAGCTGGCAGATGGTCTCGCCAACATTGTCGAACAGCTCTGTTGGGAACGGACCTGCGCCCACGCGTGTGCAATAGGCTTTGAAGATTCCGAAAACCTCGCCAATCTTGTTCGGACCGATGCCCAAACCTGTGCAGGCGCCTGCGCATATTGTGTTTGAAGATGTTACGAACGGATATGAGCCGAAATCGATGTCGAGCATTGTGCCCTGTGCACCCTCGGCCAAAACCGACTTGCCGCTTGCAAGCAACTTATTGATAACGTGCTCGCTATCGACGAAAGTGAATTTTTTCAGATATTCGATGCCTGCAAACCAATCGGCCTCGAGAGCCTTAAGGTCGTACTCGAAGTTGAGCGATTTGAGAATCTGCTCGTGGCGTGCCACTGCGGCAGCGTATTTCTCTTTGAAATTCAGCAGAATATCACCTACGCGAACACCTGTGCGGCTAATCTTATCGGTGTAGGTTGGACCGATGCCCTTGCCTGTTGTTCCCACTTTGTTCTTGCCTTTGGCGGCCTCGTATGCGGCGTCGAGCAGACGGTGGGTTGGCAGAATCAGGTGCGCCTTTTTCGATATGTAAAGGCGTTTGGTAAGGTCGTGTCCCGACTGCGCAAGAGCCTCGGCTTCAGCCTTGAACAACGCAGGGTCGAGCACCACGCCGTTGCCTATGATGTTCACTTTGTCGCCCTGGAAAATTCCCGACGGAACCGAGCGCAAAACATATTTTTCACCATTAAATTCGAGCGTGTGCCCTGCATTGGGTCCGCCCTGGAAACGAGTTACCACATCGTATTTGGGGGTGAGCACGTCAACAACTTTACCTTTTCCCTCGTCGCCCCATTGAAGTCCTAACAATACGTCAACTTTCATCTGTTTGTAATTTAGCGGCTTTTGCAGCCGATGTTTCTAAAAAATTGTAATTGAGCTTTTTGCGGTTTTTAGGCCGCCAAAAAAGCGTTCGAAGGTAATAAAAATTTGTATGCGCATTTGATATTTGTGCAGGTTAAAAATTCGTCATTGTTGGGTGGTGATGGAGGAGGAGACTGCGTATGTTGGTAACATTCACGTATTTGAGTCGATGAATCGTAAAATCTTTCGCATTGCAAATTATTTTTTAGAAAAATGCCTTTTTGTGCTTGCAAAAACCAATATTGGTTGTACCTTTGCACCGCTTTTTCAGAAAAGCTCTGAATCAGTAGCTCAGCAGGTAGAGCACATCCCTTTTAAGGATGGGGTCCTGGGTTCGAGCCCCAGCTGGTTCACCAAAGCAAAACAACGGAATCCTCAAGTCTAATGGCTTGGGGATTTTTGTTTCATAATAGCTTGATAGTCAAGAAAACTTCCATATAACAAAAAACGCCGCAGTCAAGCGGCGTTTTTGTGTGTTATAACTATGAGTAAAGACTCAAATCAATGGAATGTTGTTCTCATCGCAGGTTTTCCGCATATCGTCGGGCCAGATGCTGGCTTGGATTTCGCCAATGTGAGCTTTGCGCAGGAAGAACATGCAGAGCCGTGATTGGCCGATGCCGCCGCCAATTGAGAGTGGGAGCGAACCTTCGAGCAGACGGCGGTGGAAATATAGTTCCTTGCGTTGCTGCTGGCCTGTGATTTCGAGTTGGCGCAAAAGAGCTTCTTTGTCCACACGAATACCCATCGACGAAAGTTCGAGAGCGTGACCTAAAACGCTGTCCCATACCAGAATATCGCCATTAAGGCCAAAATGTCCGTCGCCGGTAGGAGTTGTCCAGTCATCGTAGTCTGGGGCGCGGCCGTCGTGCTTTTCGCCGTTGCTCATCACGCCGCCGATACCCATAATAAATACAGCGCCATACTCTTTGGTGATGGCATCCTCGCGCTCTTTCGGCGTTAGTTTGGGGTATTTCTTGCACAAATCGTCAGCGTAAACAAAGTGAATACGCTGCGGAAGTTGCGGTTTGATGTTTGGAAACATCTCATATACAAGATATTCCGTGCGGCGCATTGCGTAGAAGATACGTTTCACGGTTGTCTTCAAAAAGTCGATGGTGCGGTCGTCTTTGTTGATGCACATCTCCCAGTCCCACTGGTCAACGTAGAGCGAGTGGGTGTTGTCGAGCTCCTCGTCGGCGCGGATGGCATTCATATCGGTGTAGATGCCGAAGCCGCTATCTATTTCGTAATCAGCCAAAATCATGCGTTTCCATTTGGCAAGCGAGTGCACAATTTCAGCTTTTTGTTCTTGCATATCCTTTATGGGGAAAGTCACGGGGCGCTCAACGCCGTTCAGGTCATCGTTCAGGCCGGTGCCTTTCAGCACAAACAATGGAGCCGTCACGCGACGCAGACGCAACTCTGCCGACAGGTTCGATTGAAAGAAATCTTTTATCCGTTGAATGCCCAACTCTGTTTGAGTCAGGTTCAATAAAGGCTTGTAACCTTTAGGAATATTCAGTTTACTCATTTCCGCACATTTTTAGTGCGCCAAAAGTATAACAAAAAGTAAAAATCAAAACTTTTTCTCCGAAAATTATATCTAAA
Source organism: Salinivirgaceae bacterium (assembly GCA_017645945.1). Lineage (GTDB taxonomy): Bacteria > Bacteroidota > Bacteroidia > Bacteroidales > SZUA-534 > RUG13583. The sequence goes on along the minus strand of JAGCNL010000074.1, from coordinate 23,707 downwards.
ATTTAATTTTTGCTTACAGTTTTTAAATTTTAAGATGGATTAAAAATCAAATTGAAAGAACGTTGGTTCGGCGACCAATCGTAACCTTTCAGGCAATAGGCTTTATTCTATTAAGAACAGCTTCAGTATCAATGATATTCTGAAACTCTTTCTCAAAATTCGGTGTCATCAGGCCTTTGCCGATTGAGTTGCGGATTTCGTCGAGCGGCCAGAACCGTGCATCGTCAATCTCGTCGTTGTGGCTGACAAGCGGCTTGTCGGTGACGGTTGCGAACACGTTTATCATTTCCGACTCAACCGCCGACTGCCATTTGTAACTTGTGATTGCAATTGGCTCGAAGTCGGTCAGGCCGATTTCCTCACGTGTCTCGCGGCGCAGGGCATCGGAAATTTCTTCGCCGTAGGAAATGTGTCCGCCAACGGCCGTGTCCCATTTTCCAGGCTGGATTCGCTTTGTCAGCGCGCGTTTTTGCAGATACAGTTCGCCTTTCGGGTTGAAAACGTGCAGATGCACAACAGGATGCAACAGCGTACGGTCAGCGTGGCATTGGCTGCGCGGAGCTTTGCCAATCACATTGCCTTGGTCGTCAACCAATGGCAGAATCTCTTCGGAACTCATTGCGGTTATTTTTTCGACAACGGAATCACAAGTTCGTCGCCCACTTCAAGTTGCTCGCCGTCAGAGAGTTGGTTCGCTTTGATGATGTCCGATGCGGGGTTGCCGTATCGTGCGGCAATCGATTCGATGGTCTCGCCGTTGGCAATTTTATGGATAGCCTTTACTGGGATTTTCAGCCTTGCGCCGACGGTCAGATTCTTGGCAACGTCGCCGTTCAATTCCTCAATCTTTGCATAAGGCACATTGTAGCGCAATCCGATGCGGAACAGATTTTGGCCCTTCTCAACAATATGAATGTGTATCTTATTGTCGTTGAGTTTTTTTGCTTGATTGTTTGCTGGCTCAGTTTTCGCAGCAGTGTTTTCGGCTTGACCGTTAGCCGTATTGACAGCTTTAGGCTGCTCTTTAACTTGATTATCAGCAGGTTGTTCTGATGTTTCGGTCTTGCTCACAGGCGTAGGCGCAACAGTTCCCTCAATCTGCGGTTGGACGACACCTTCATTCACCTTGTACTTGTAAATCTCGTAAAACACTATGATAAAGAGCAATAGCGACGATACAATGGCCACTGTGCGCCATATCGACACTTGCGGTTCCTTCTTTTTAGTCATTGTTGAAAAGTCAATTACTTGTACCGAAATATTGTCAGTGCCGCCGGCGTTGTTTGCCATATCAATCAGGCGGGCGGTCTTCATCTCCGACGACATATCGCTGTTGTTCAGCACTTCAAATATCTCGTCGTCAGACAGTTGGCTGGTTAATCCGTCGGAGCAGAGCATGAAAGTCTCGTTGCCGTCGAGTTGGATTGGGTTCTTGCAGACACTGAATTTGATGTTTTTCTCCTTGCCAATCAGCACGCTAACTTCGCCGTTTTCAACGTGGTCGCGGGTGATTTGGGCAATCTGTCCGTCTTTGTGGATGTAGATGCGGCTGTTGCCCGCCGATGCGTAGTAGGCTTCGTCGTTTTGGACAATCAGAATGGCCAAAGTGGAGCCGATACCGTTGTATTTTTCGTTTGTATTTGCTTGATTGAAAACACAATAGTTGGCATACGACACGGCGTTTGTCAAAGCGTTCGACAGATTGCTGTACGAGCGGTCGAAAAAGTAGCGTTTGATTTCTTCGGTGGTGATTTTTGCAGCCAGAGCGCCGCCAAACTCAACGCCGTCGTGGCCGTCGCAAACTGCAAAAACGTGTCCGTCGGCAATCGGAAACTCAACAACAGCATCGGTGTTGTGTTCCTTCACTTTGCCTAAATTGCTGATACTGCCGAAGTTTATATTGAATTTCATTGTCGATTCTATTTTTCGGCGCAAAACTAACATTTTGAAATTTAGTAACCAATTGCAACGCAAGATGATTTCATTATTTTTGGCAAAAATTTAAAGATATGGCAGAAGACAACAAAGTTATTTTCTCGATGGTGGGAGTGGGAAAGACCATTCCGCCGCAGAAAAAGATATTGAACAACATTTATTTGTCGTTTTTCTACGGCGCCAAAATCGGCATTTTGGGCTTGAACGGCGCAGGAAAATCGACGCTGATGAAGATTATTGCCGGAGTTGACAAAAGCTTCGAAGGCGAAGTTGTATTCTCGCCAGGCTATTCGGTCGGCTATCTTGAGCAGGAGCCGCAACTCGACCCGCAAAAGACTGTCCGTGAAGTGGTTGAAGAGGGCACAGCCGAAGTGGTTGCGCTGCTGAAGGAGTATGAAGAGGTAAACTTGAAGTTTGCCGAGCCGATGAGCAATGATGAAATGACCAAACTCATTGAGCGACAGGGTGAACTGACCGAGCTGATTGAGCAGCACAATGGTTGGGAACTCGACAGCACTCTGGAACGCGCTATGGACGCATTGCGCTGTCCGCCAGCCGATTGGAAGATTGAGAACCTCTCGGGAGGTGAGCGTCGCCGCGTGGCTTTGTGTCGTCTGCTCTTGCAAGAGCCTGATATTCTGCTTCTTGACGAGCCAACCAACCACCTAGACGCTGAGTCGGTGCAGTGGCTCGAGTCGCATCTGCAGCAATATAAAGGCACAGTTATCGCCGTTACTCACGACCGCTATTTCCTTGATAATGTGGCAGGTTGGATTCTCGAACTCGACCGAGGCGAAGGCATCCCTTGGAAGGGCAACTATTCGTCGTGGCTTGAGCAGAAGACCAAGCGCCTAGAGATGGAGGAGAAGACCGAGAGCCGCCGCCGCAAGACTCTTGAGCGCGAGCTGGAGTGGGTGCGTATGGCGCCTAAAGCCCGCCAGGCCAAGCAGAAAGCCCGTTTGAATGCTTATGACCGCTTGCTCAACGAAGACACAAAAGAGAAGGAGCAGACACTTGAGATTTTCATTCCAAACGGACCTCGTTTGGGCACGAATGTTATTGAGGCACATAATGTTAGCAAGGCATACGGCGACAAGCTGCTCTACGAAAATCTGAATTTCGTTCTGCCGCAAAACGGCATTGTTGGCGTCATTGGCCCCAATGGAGCCGGCAAAACCACGCTTTTCCGCCTGATTATGGGGATTGAGAAACCTGACAGCGGCGAGTTCAAGGTTGGTGAGACCGTCAAATTGGGCTACATCGACCAGATGCATGCTAAAATCGACCCGGAAAAGACTGTTTATCAGATAATTTCCGACGGATTGGATGAGATAAAAATCGGCGGAAGGTTTGTCAATGCGCGTGCTTACTTGTCGCGCTTCAACTTCTCTGGCGCTGACCAGGAAAAGAAGGCAGGAGTGCTTTCGGGCGGTGAGCGCAACCGCCTGCATCTGGCTCTCACACTCAAATCGGAAGCCAACGTGCTGCTGCTCGACGAGCCAGGCAACGACATTGATGTGAACACGCTTCGTGCTCTTGAGGAAGGCCTTGAGAACTTTGCAGGTTGCGCCGTTGTCATCTCGCACGACCGCTGGTTCCTCGACCGCGTGGCCACTCACATTCTGGCATTCGAAGGTGACTCGCAAGTCTATTTCTTCGAAGGCTCTTACTCTGAATATGAGGAAAATAAGAAAAAACGATTGGGCGACATTGAGCCGCATCGGATTAAGTATCGGAAACTTAAGGAGTAAGGTCTATAGTCTTATTTGATAGTTATCTTGTGGAATAACTATTCTGCTAATGTTGGCTATATTAATTGGGGGGAAGGGAACGGTCAGTAGAATATTGTCTCTCTTTTCTTTGAATCACCAATAATTACAGGTGCCTTTTTGTAACCTTTTGAAGGAATGCCTGACGATAATCTTGCAATTTCTTCTTCAGAAGTCGCGAAATCTTTAGTCGTATTTAACAAACCGTCAACGTTTTTGCGAAACTCATAGAATAATGAGTCGTTTTGGGGCATAATTACTTGTTTTATAAAATCATTGGTAAGTCTTTGTCCGAATTCTTTCCCGTCGTTGACTGCTGTCATATAATGAAGAGAAATGATGCCTGTTGCGTGAAGTTTCTTTGTGCCAGGACCATAGATTTTTATGCTTTTCTTGGACATTTTAGTTCGAATGGATTTTGATTCCATTTCGTGTTCAAAATCTGATAATGATTTTCTTGCTATTCGTGTCGCAAGTTCGCAAATATCCCATAACAACTGTGCCTGTTTAAGGCTCATACTATCAGTTTCAATTAGGTATGATTCGCTTTTGTCAATAGCGGCGCAGAAATAGTATTTTTCTTTAAGGTTTTTCCAATCTTTCTTCTTTTGGGGAATGTCCAAAGCAGACCATAGTCCTTGTGAAAGGACACTTTTATAGTTGTCAGCCTTAAACTTGCTTATATTCAATGTGTCACCTTGAAATGATTCGTATGTGATTTTACATCCTTTTTGCCAAAACTCATATCTGTTTCCATTATTTTGAGCAAAGCATTGCAGGGTAATTCCAAGAAAAATAAACAGATAAGTAGTGGCCTTCTTTAGTCTTTTCATTATCGATTATGTTTTAGTTTTATGCAAAAAAACACTTTTGCGGCGCATCGAATTTCACACCGTTCCACTTGATGGTAACACTCTTTTTTAACATGTTCATATCGTTAGGTTTAAAATCGATACCGCTTTCCGCGATATTTTGATGTAAATGTAATCGATTTTTCCGAATCAAAATCACGGGCAATCGCCCGAACAATTTCAGAATGTTCCATATATATTTGCAGATTATCATTTATACCTCATAAATAATGCGAAAATTAATTATTCCAGCCTTTTGTGCTTTGTTTTTGGCGGCATGCACGGGGAGCCAGAAGCCAAAACAAAGTGACGTAGACAGCGCTCAAAACGCCGAAACAATTGTGGCTGCAGAAACTGAGTCGGCTGAAATTGAAGCGATTGACAATGATGAAAGCGAACTTGCGGGCATTTCTGATGACAACAGCACTATAGCAATGCGGTTTTGGAAGGTGCTGTTGAAGGAGTATGACCCGTTTGGAATGTTGGAAGGCGACGAACTGCCAACAGAAACAATGATTGCCGACAATCTCAAACTCATCACGGAAACAGGAAGCACCATAGCGGTTTTGGAGGCTGACGGAATTGAAGGCTTTTCGGAGACAGCCGCCTGCTATCCCAAAAAAGACGGCTCATGGATTGTGCTTTTATATTGGGCCTCGAACGACAGTCCCGACCACAAACTCAATGTCTACAATTTCGACGGCAGCCATATAACCTGGCTCGAAAACTATTTCCCCGATGATTTTCTGGCAGACGGACGCTATATTTCTTCATTAGACACCGATGAATTTGCCGTTGTTCGCGATACGGAAGCTGAAGAGGAGAGTAGTTGGTACGAATGGAACGGCGAAGAGTTTGTAAAACAATGATGATTAATGTTTTAAATCACATAAAGCTACTGAGATGAAAAAACTTTTAATCCCTGTCTTTTGTGCATTGGCTTTGCTGGCCTGCAATGGTGGGCAGAAGCAGAACAATGGCGGAGATGTTTCAGCCGCCGATTCGGTTGAAATGACTGAAATTACCCAGGAAATTCCCGAAGACAATACAGAGGAGGATTTGACAATTATTGAAAAGGCCGACATGACTATTGCCGAAGAGATATTCAAGAAACTCTATCCCGATTACAATTTCGAAAATGGCGGCAGCGACAAAGTTGATGAAGAACTCTCTTTCGGAATACACGAGGCTCCCGATGACTGCGAAGGTTGTTATAATGGTTCGTATGTTTACTGCTATCCGAAAAACAGCGGAGGGTATCTTGTGGTAGCGAAAAATTACAATGTTGGCCCTGGTTGCAAGCCACAATATTTCTTTTCATCAACGTATTACAACAACGATGATTTTTGTGAAGATTATGTTGGATTGTTGCCCTCGCCCCAATTGGAGATGTTGCTAAATCCCAACAAGATACATGGTCATGAATCAGATATTGCCGCATTTAAAACGTTGTACGACAAGAACCCTGACAATTACCTGTATTTTGAATGCTGGCCGCCATGCACTATTATAGTGCAACTTTATCCATGGGATTGTGATGAGGCTGTTTGCAATATGGATCAATGCATGCTCAGTAGCCAATACGAAGACCAACTATTAACATATACGTGGGATGGAAACGAAATATTCGTCAACCCCGAAACAGTTCCTTCGACTAACCTTGAATCAATAGGCAGCAGTTGCGATATTCAGGAAATCTGGCGGCAGTTTAAAGAGCTCGAAATACCCGAAACTGATTACGATTATGAAGCCGACAGCGATGAATCGTTCGAATGCGGCTCTAACACAATTAAATACGAATTGGGCTCGGATTTTATTCGCAAACGCGAAATCAAATGTTTCGAAAGCGGCGATGCTTATAATGTGTATGACATTTATAACACCGCAACTCAGAATGGCTCAAGTTACATAATTGGCCAATACATATTCAAAGACGGCAAACTTACCAGCGTTGCCTTGCAGCCTGAACTTTCCGCAGAACTTGAAAAAGTTCAAGAATCCACACATGTCTTTTTCGATAGCGACGACCATATCGTCTTTAACGATTTTGAGACCGAAAAAAGCGTAGAGTTCGTTTATGACGGAGGAAAGTTCCAAAAAACGGAATAGTCTTGACAAGATATTGATAATCAAATATTAACTAAAAACTAAAATTAAAAATGAAACAAAAACTAATTATTACAGCCTTTTGTGCACTGGCAATTGTTGCCTGCACAAGCAAGCAAAACAAAGGCGGTGAGGCTGCTAAAAGCGCTGAAACAGAATCGGTTGCAAGTGGCGATAATGCAGATGTCGTTGCTCAGGACGTTGAAAATTCTACAGCCCCCGTTTTCGTGCTGGCCAACAACGATGGCTCTAAATTTCTGTTGAAACAAAATTTTGAGGAAACACCAACTGACGCACCCGATAACGTAAAGAACTACAAGTATATACTCTACAACGGAGTCTATTACAATGTCGAGTTTGCAGGAGTACAATCATCGAATGAAGGCGACAATGGTCGCGACACTCCGTACAATTTCGATAACCGTCCGGGATGGCTTTTCAAAATGCAAAGCGGCAAATTGTTGGAAAAGCCCGTCAGCGAATGGGATATGTTCTGGGGCAAGCCGCTTTTGGTTGACGAGAGCTTTAAGAACGAAACCAAATTGCTGAAAATCAAAAATGCTGACGAGGCTGACCAAGGCAAATTCAAAGATTTGAAGGCCAAACTTGAGAAGCAGTACAACAAGAAAACCACGAAATTCAAAGTCAACCAGTTTTTTGGCGATTATGCATTATTGGTTGTTCAGTTCGAAACGGTTGAAAATAAGGCTTTGGGCGTTGTTGTCTTGGTTAAGCCTGATGGCGGATGCGTTTTGAAAGAGTACCCTGCCGATTGGCATGAATTTTCAGTATGGCGTGAGGGCGACGAGGGTGAATTCTACGGCCTTGATGTCGACTTCGCAACCATCGAACATGGCAACATGACGCTTTATACAGTTACTGAAGGCGAGGAGGGAGCAAGCTATCAGAACTTTGTTGTTAAAGGCGACTCACTTGTCGAAGGTTCAATATCGAACTATTTCTATCACGCTCCTGATTGATTCTGCAAATCGCAGTTGACTAATAACTCACAGCCTCGCCTGATAACTTCATCAAGCGAGGCTGCGTTTTTATCAATGCGATAAGGGATTGCGGCGAGAATGAGGTCTAATGTCTGAAGCCTTCTTTTTTTGTGCTTTCCGGCTTGACGTTCTCTTGCCTTGAGAATCCCATATTTATCAGTTGCGGAACCAACTGTGGCCTGTGAAGGGTGTGCTCGCCCTTGTAGTAGATGTGCTCAAGATAGAGCCCGGCGGCGGGTGCTGTGAGTTTTGCGGGCAGCGACGAGTAGGTGTCGAACATATTGTCGATGTCAACCAATGTAATCTTTCCGCGCCCAAGCTCCACTAGCACGCCCACCATACGGCGCACCATCTTCCAAAGGAAATGCGAGCCTGTGATGTGGATGGCAATCTGGTCGCCAATCTCGTAAATCATTATGCTGTTGATGACTACGATGGTGTTGGGCGTTTCAGCGTTTTTGTCGGTGAACGATGCAAAATCGTGGCGACCGATCATCTCTTTGGCTGCCTTGCGCATCGATTCAACGTCGAGCGTGTCGCGAATCCACCAGGCATTGTTCTTTCCAAAGGCCGAGCGGCGCTTGGTAATCAAATAGATATAGCTGCGTTCGACGGCATCGAAGCGAGCGTGGAACTTCGGATTAACCTGCTCCACGGCCAGAACGTTCACATCGTATGGCAGATTGTCGTTCAGGCTCAGCATCAGCCGTTCGGTCGATATTTTTGTATCCACCTCAAGATGAGCCACTTGCCCCAAAGCATGAACACCGGCATCGGTGCGGCCCGAGCCGAAAAATTCGAACCGTGTCTCGCCGAAAATCTTCTTGCAGGCATCGAAAAACGCGCCTTGAACGGTGCGCTCGCCCTTCTGCACCTGCCATCCGGCATAGCGGCTTCCGTCGTACTCAATAGTCAGTTTGAATCGCATAACTTATTATGTATGAATTAAGATTTTGCTGTTAGTATCTCCAACAGCTTCTTACAATCCGTTATTTTGGGCAAAGGTAAGCGAATTTGTGGCTTGCTGAAGCAATTGCGTGCTTGCTGTTGCAGAAATCGCAAAAATTGAAGGATTGAAAACAAGAATCCCCTGCAACCGTGGCCACAGGGGATTGTCTATCTAATTAAAATACAGTCAGATTATTTCTGAATGGCGTCAAGTTCAGCTTTGATTTTTGCTGCATCTTCTTCGCGCTCAAGAGCGGTGTAGATGTTTTGCAGAATCTTCAGAGCGTTCTTGTTCTTGCTGTCATATTTGTAAGCCTTCTCGATGAGTGGGAGAGCCTTCTCAAACTCAGCTTTCGATTTGTCAAGTTCTGCGTTGTAAGCGTCAGGGTCGCTCTGGCTCAGGCCGCTTTTGTTGGCATCAGCCTTGATTTTTGAACCTTCCTTGTAGAAAACGTTGCCTTTCTGTACGTACAAGTTAGCCATCATCTTGTTCAAAGCCTTGTCATCCGGATATTTTGCCAAGCCTTCCTCGATGGTTTTCTCATACATGTCGTTGTCTTTCTTTGCTTTGTAAACGTCAGCTAGGTTCTGATAAGGTCTTGCTTCCTTAACGTTAAGCTCGATGGCCTTTTTCAGATAGGTGATGGCCTCGTCGTTCAGATTGGCTTTGTGTGCGCAGTAGCCTGCGTTGTAGATGGTCTCAGGAGCGATTTCCTTAGCCTTGCCTTGTTTCTCGTACAAGTCGAAAGCTTTCTGGTAGTTCTCAAAGGCGCCTTTGTAGTCTTTCAACTGCACGGCCGAATTGCCTTTGTTGATCAAATCCTCAGGTGCTTCTGTTTGAGCGTTCAGGCTCAATGCCATGGCAACCAATGCAATAGATAATAAGTGTTTCATTTTTTTAAAGTTTAAGTGATTAGTGATATTGTTATTACGAAAATACAATAGTTTTATTGTTATATACAAGTGTTTTGCGCTGAATGTGCAAATTTATCGCCCGTGAAAGTACGATTTTTTCCAAATCGCGGCCTTTCAGCACAAGGTCGTCAACAGTGTCGCGGTGGGTGATGCGCGTTACGTCCTGCTCGATAATCGGACCCTCGTCGAGGTCGGTTGTGACGTAGTGCGATGTGGCACCGATAATCTTCACACCGCGCTTGTATGCTGCGTGATAGGGTTTTGCGCCCGTGAACGCAGGCAAGAAAGAGTGGTGGATGTTGATAATCTTGTTCGGGTATTTGCTGATGAATTCAGGCGAGATAATCTGCATATATCGCGCCAGCACAACAAACGTAATGTTGTATTTCTCAAGCAGTTCCAACTCTTTGGCTTCCTGTGCCTCCTTGTTGTCTTTTGTTATCGGGAAGCAGTAGAAGGGGATTCCGAAATGCTCAACCACCGAGCGCAAATCCTCGTGGTTGCTGATTACGAGCGGAATCTCAACGTTCCATTCGCGGCCCTGGTAGCGTGCCAGAATGTCGAACAGGCAGTGGTCCATTTTCGACACAAACAGCGCCATACGCGGCTTGTCTTCCGAAAAGTAAATCTTGAACTGCATATTGTAGGCCGATGCTATCAGCGTCTGGAAATAGTCCTGAATCTTGTCTTTTGGAATGACAAACTCGGCCAAATCCCACATAATGCGCATAAAGAACTGGCCTTCCTCGTGGTCAACGTGCTGGTCGAGAGCCAGAATGTTGCCTCGGTTGTTCTGTATAAATTCCGTAACTTTTGCCACAATGCCAATCTGGTCATCGCAGTGCATAAGAATTGTGGCAGTGTTAACCGTCTTATTCATTATATCCTTTTTTCAAGTGCGACCAAAAATATAAAAATCGCCTAAATGAGAACATTTTTATTTATCGTTATCAAAAAACTGCCCGTCAAACGACCGAAATCATTGATGGGCAGTAGTATTTACGAGTTTCGAAACGACTATTACAACTCGTGAATCACCAGTCCAGAGCGCAGTTTCGGCTCAAACCAAGTGGTTTTCGGGGGCATAATGTTGCCCGAATCGGCAATGTCGATGAGCTGTTTCATCGAAACGGGGTAGAGTGCGAAGGCACATTTCATCTCGCCGTTGTCAACTCGGCGTTTCAGTTCGCCAAGACCGCGAATGCCGCCCACAAACTCAACGCGGGTGGTGGTGCGCAGGTCTTTCACGCCCAGAATCTCATCCAAAACGTGGTTCGAGAGAATGGTCACGTCAAGTACGCCAATCGGGTCGTTATCGTTGTAAGTGCCTGGCTTTGAGTTGAGTTTGTACCAGTTGCCGTCCATATACATACTGAACTCGTGCAACTGTGCGGGTTTGTAAATGTCGGCGCCCATCTTGGTGACAGTGAAGCACTTATCGAGTTTCTGCATAAACTCAGCCTCGCTCAAGCCGTTCAGGTCTTTGCAAACGCGGTTGTAATCGATGATATTCAACTGATTGTCAGGGAAATGAACTGCCATAAAGAAGTTGTATTCCTCTTTGCCCGTATGATTCGGGTTTTGGCTTTTCTTCTCAAGACCGATGCGGGCTGCGGCAGCCGTACGGTGGTGACCGTCAGCAACATAGCAGTATGGCACCTTGGTTGCGAACAGTTCCTCAATACGTTTGTTGGTCTCAGGCGAGTTAATCGGCCAGAAGGTGTGTCCGAATCCGTCCTCGGCAACAAAATCGTAGTCGGGTTTCTGATTTTTTACAATGTCGTTAACAATGGCATCAATCTCTGGCACAGCCTTATACGAGAAGAAAACTGGCTCGATGTTGGCGTTCAGATAGCGGGTGAGCACCATACGGTCCTCTTCCTTGTCGGGACGGGTGAGCTCGTGTTTCTTGATGATGCCCGTGTTGTAGTCCTCGCACGAAGCGGCACCAACAATTCCGTATTGTGTGCGTCCGTTCATTGTCTGTGCGTAGATGTAGAACTTCGGCTCGCTGTCCTGAACCAGCCAGCCTTTCTGCTTGAACATCTTATAGTTATCGACAGCCTTGTTGTAAACGGTGGCCGAGTGGATGTCGGTGCCAGCGGGGCAGTCAATTTCGGCGCGTGTAACGTGCAGCAGGCTCTCGGGCTTGCCAGCGGCCATTTTTGCGGCCTCTTCGGTGTTCATCACATCGTAGGGCAGGCACGCCAGTTTCTCAATTATCGCTTTCGGCGGACGAACGCCTTTGAATGGTTTTACTGTTGCCATTTTCTATTGTTTATTTTATTGATTTACAATTTATTTGTTATTCCATAAAGCAGTTCGCTTTCGGTGTGCAAATATTAAAAATTTTTTGAGTAATGAATAATGTATTGCGGGTAAGGATTTTGAATGGAAAATCGTTCTTTTCACGCAAAAAAATGCATTTTTTCATACATTTGAAAAAGATATGAATACTGAAACAAATAACACAGGCGACATTATTATCTATCAGACCGATGATGGTTTGACAAAGATAAATGTGAAATTAGACAACGACACTGTTTGGCTCAATCAGCAGCAACTCGTTATGCTTTATCAGTCAAGTAAATCCAATATTAGCGAACATATCAAGCATATTTTTGAGGAGGAGGAACTTGATGAAAAATCAGTTGTTCGGAAATTCCGAACAACTGCCGATGATGGGAAAAATTACGAGGTTACCTACTACAATCTCGATATGATTATTTCTCTTGGCTATCGAATTAAATCTTCTATTGCCACACGCTTCCGTATATGGGCTACACAACGGTTAAAAGAGTATATTGTCAAGGGCTTTACGATGGATGATGAGCGGCTGAAAGGCAATGGTGGTGGCAATTATTGGAAGGAACTGCTCGACCGCATACGCGACATCCGTTCTTCAGAAAAGGTGTTGTACCGCCAGGTGTTAGACCTTTATGCCACCAGTGTTGACTATAATCCCAAAAGTGAAGAATCAATACTCTTTTTCAAAATGGTGCAGAACAAACTGCATTATGCCGCTCACGGGCACACGGCCGCAGAAGTCATCTATGAACGTGCCGATGCCACTAAACCTTTTATGGGATTGACCACATTTGCAGGCGAACTGCCAGCGTTGAAAGACATTGGCATTGCCAAAAACTACTTGAGCGAAAGTGAGTTGAAGATTTTGAACAACCTTGTTTCAGGTTATTTCGATTTGGCCGAAATCAGCGCCATTGAGCACAAACCAATGTATATGAGTGACTATATCCGTCAGTTGGATTCTATTCTCACTTCTGGCAACCGTCCGATTCTCGAAGGTTCAGGCTCTGTAAGCCACGCGCAAGCCTTGGATAAAGCCACTACAGAATATCGGAAATATCAGAACAACACACTCTCGCCTGTGGAAGAGGCGTATCTTGAAACCATAAAAGCCACGGCGAAACTGGTGAAGAAAAACACTAATGCAAAGAAGAATTAACGATGGCTCTTTTTTGAGTAAAGTGTAATGTCGATTTCTCGCACTGATGAGGCTCGATTACAGAGATTTTTTATATTTGTCAATCACGAACAGTTTTTGAAAACTTAACTCTCAAATTACAACAATAAAATTATGAAAATCAAATCATTATGCATTATTGCTTGCGCCACAATGATGGCCTGCAACAACCAAAATGAAGCAACAAACCGCGTTGAACTTCCTGGAGTCGTTGACAATGAGGCGTTTGCCGCAAATGTGGAATCGATTTCGGTGATGAATCTTCAAATGGACGACAGTTGGACAATTGTCGATAACCCGATTCTATCCTTTGCCGACAACTACATCTACATATCTGAACCAAGACAGATTCGGTTGGCTTGTTTTGACAGGCAAACGGGTGAGAAACTATCGGACCGAATAATTAAAGGTCGAGGTCCTGGTGAAATAACATTTTTAAATACAACATTTTGTATTGGCGACACACTCTGCGTATGCACGGCCAAAGTTGCTAAAAAGTTCGACCACAATTTCAAATACTTGGACGATTTGTGCGAATTCGATTCGCAATTGTATGGATACCAACCCGTTCGAATGAATAACGGAGACTACGCAATGATGTATTCGCCTTTTTCAATTGCTATGGATACGGTTCCTGTTCCTGTTATATTCTTGACTGACAAATCGTTCAATATCAAATCAAAGTATTTTACCATATTGCCAAGTATGACTCCTATCTCTGGCAGTTCACCCACGTACTATACCAAAGGCGATACCATCCGTTGCTTTATGCCTCTCGACAACAACCTATACACGCTTTTGGGTGATACCAAACAAATCACCGAACTTGCTGTTCCGAATCCATTGACAAATGATGCGCTTACAGGAGCAGAAGACCCTTTTGCAAAAGCACTTGAGTACGACGGAATGTTTGGTAGTTTATGTGAATCGGGGCGGTTTATAGTTTTTATGTACCATAGTAACCACGACGATTACACAGCGATGGTTGATAGGCAAACAAACCACGCTGTATCAATAATTTATAACGAAGAGCCTGCAACCTGCACTTCTGGCGTTGTGGTTGATTTTTTCAATAGTATAGCCATTCTTCAAACAAACGATAATTGCATTTATGCGCGGTGCAGAATCCGCAATATGAACAGATTGCTCGAAGGCTACGACAACCTTCTCGACGCCCGTTTGAAGAAAACCCAAGCAGAATACCGCACCTATTTGGAGCGCAACGCTAATTACATCAAAGGGCTTGAACCAGAGGAACGCGAAGTGGCAAATGTGTTGATTAAAATCAAATTGAAGGATTAGTTTTTGTTTTTATTTGGGTATTATTACGATTATTTATAAAATTGTAACACAATAAAAAAAACATAAGAGAGGAGTTAGGCTATGGCAGAAGCACTGATGAAATTATATGAAACAATGCCCGCAACTGCGCAGAAGGAGTTGTATGACTTTGCGCTATTTCTGCTCTCGCAAAACAATGAGCAATCTTATTCCACCGCTCGAAAATCGATGTACGGAGTCTGGAAAAATGATACATTCCGTATGGCATCTGATTTCGATGAACCTATTGACGACTTTGCAGAATATATGTGATGGGGTATTTGTTAGATACACATACGATTCTGTGGTATCTTTTTGGAGACCAGCGGCTTTCAAAAAACACAAAGGAACTGATTGAAACCAACAACTGTTATTACAGTTATGTTTCGTTTTGGGAAATATCAATAAAGCAAAGCAAGAAAAAATTGGAGTTTACCCATACCATATATGAGATTGATGAAATGTGCCGCCGTGCAGGATTCAGAAAACTGCCAGTTTCACTTGATGATTTTAACCAAATCCGTCACTTGCCGTTTCAAGAAAATGTAAAGCACAACGACCCTTTTGACAGATTACTGATTTCATAGGCGATTGAGAACAATTTGGTCATTATAACTCACGATGACAAAATTCCATTGTATGATGTGGAAACCGCGTGGTAGAGCGTCGCGGTCTTTTTTAGCAAAAAAAAATCCCAAGCCGAAACTTGGGATTTATTGTTTAATGGATTGAAATCCTATTTGTTCACCTGGAAGCGTTTGTTGCCAGTTGCAAAGAAATCTACAATCTGGTTGGCAGCGGCCAGACCAGCGTTGATGTTGGCTTCGGCTGTTTGCGCGCCCATTTTCTTCGGGGTTGCAAAGTAGCGGCCTTCGAATTTTGCTTTGAAATCGGCGTCAGCATCGGGGGCAATGTCAGTGATGTACTTAATGTCCTGACGTTCTTCCATAAGTTTGATGAGTTCAGCCTCGTTGATGACCTCTTTGCGGGCAGTGTTGATAACAATGCCGCCTTTCTTCATCTTGCTCACAAGAGCGTAGTTGATGCTCTGCTTGGTCTCAGGAGTTGCAGGAATGTGAAGCGATACAATGTCGCAGTTCTCAAACAAAGCGTCCTGATTGTCAACGGCTTTAACACCAGCGGCCTCAATAGCCTCTTTCGGGCAGAAAGCGTCGTAGGCATAAACATCCATATCGAAGCCTTTAGCCACGCGGGCAACATTGCGGCCAACCTGACCGAAGGCAAGGATTCCGAGTTTCTTGCCCTTGAGTTCGGTACCCGATTTGCCATTGTAGAAGTTACGAACGGCAAACACAAGCAGACCAAACACAAGTTCAGCCACAGCGTTTGAGTTCTGACCCGGTGTGTTCATCACCACGATACCGCGTTTTGTTGCGGCCTCAAGGTCAACATTGTCGTAGCCGGCACCAGCGCGGACAACAATCTTAAGGTTCTTTCCGGCGGCCATTACCTCGTCGGTAACTTTGTCGGAACGGATTATGATAGCATCGGCATCAGCCACAGCGTCAAGCAGTTGCTGTTTGTCGGTGTAGTTTTCCAGCAATTTGAATTTATTGCCCGATTTCTCGACAATCTCTTTAATGCCGTCAACAGCCTGTTTTGCAAAAGGTTTCTCTGTTGCTACTAATATTGTCTTCATTTCTTACTTTTTAACTTGTTTTTCAAATTCTGCCATACAGTTCACAAGAGCCTGGCAGTCCTCGATGGTGCAGGCATTGTAGCACGATGCGCGGAAACCGCCAACCGAGCGGTGACCCTTGATGCCTACAATGTTGCACTTCTTTGCGAAATCCATAAACTCGTCCTGATATTGCTCGTTGCCCGGAGTCCAGACAAACGGAATGTTCATACGTGAACGTGAATCCTTCTGAACAGGCGATGTGAACAGCGAGTTGCGCTCAATCTCGGCATAAACAATGTTTGCACGCTCGATGGCGAGTTTTTCCATAGCCTCAAGACCGCCGACAGATTTAATCCATTTCAGAGTCTCACGGATGGCGAAGATGTTGATGCACGGAGGTGTGTTGTACATTGAGCCGTTCTTCATATGGATGTCGTAGCGCAGCATCGACGGAATGGCGCGGTCGGCAACCACGCGGTCGAGCATATCGTCACGGATGATAACGACTGTACATCCTGCAGGGCCGACGTTCTTTTGTGCGCCGGCGTAGATGACAGCGTATTTGCTAACGTCAACCGGGCGGCTCAAAATGTCAGATGACATATCGGCGAACAATGGAACAGGTGAGTCGATGTCGGTCAGAATCTCTGTACCACGAATGGTGTTGTTAGTTGTGATGTGCAGATAATTAACATCAGTCGGGATGGTGTATGAGCCCGGTTTCGGGTAGTAGGTATGGTTTGCAGCCTCTGACGATGCGATAATCTCAACCTCACCGAAGAGTTTTGCTTCTTTTATAGCTTTGGATGACCAGGTGCCGGTGTCAACGTATGCTGCCTTTTTCTTCAAGAAGTTGAACGGAAGCATAGCGAATTGGGTACTTGCACCGCCGCCAAGGAACAGAACGTGATAGTTTGCGGGGATGTTCATCACCTCGTGGAACAAGGCGTCGGCCTCGTCAATCACTGCCTGGAAATCTTTTGAACGGTGTGATACTTCCAAAATAGATTGTCCGCAATTGTCAAGTTCGATAACGGCTTTTGCCGTGTTCTGCAAAGTTTGGTCGGACAACTTACATGGTCCAGCGTTAAAGATGTGTTTTCTCATAATAAATATGTAGATTATGTGTTCTAAAAAACGCCGCAAATGTAACCATTTTATTCATGCGAGGCAGGGGGTAAGGCTTTTTTAGTGTAATACGTAATTCCGGTATGCGGGGTGCACCCAAAACGGCTCTGGAAGCCGCCTGCGGGCAAATGTGTATAATTCTGTTGAAAATTATTTGCCTTTTTGACTTCAGTTTAGGTTTAGTTGCTATTTTTGGAAAAAATATGGTTGTACTATGAACGATTTGATTATATCGCCAAGCAAGCAAAAACCCGATTTGCAATTCAACGCAGAGAAGGGTGAATTGCTGATTGCCGGCCAGTCGCTGCCCGAGAATGCCACGTTGTTGTATAGTTCTGTGCTTGAATGGATTGAGGAATATGCCAAAAATCCTGCACCAAAGACAACTCTATCGTTTAAAATGAAATACTACAACACAGCTTCATCAAAAATGTTCTTCAGCATCATCAAGCGCATGAATGTGCTTTACAGCAGCGGAATTGATGTTGAAATCAGATGGTACTATCAGAAAGATGATGAGGACATGCTCGACCAGGGCGAATATTTCCGCGATTTGGTCGACCTGCCGTTCAAATTTTTCGCACTTTGATTGAGTTGATTTGCAATTATAACTGTCAGCCAAGAAGCTGGCAGTTTTTTTATAACCGTATGCCATTTTTCCCGTAATGATATAATTGGTGGATTGCTCACAATGAGCGATTCCGATTATTGCGTTAGGGTGAAATGATTGCTTTGTAACCAATTAAAACACAATAAAATGAAGATTAAACATTACATTTTAGGCGCTTCCGCGATGTTTATTGCGGTTGCCGCCAACGCACAGGAACCGGCTGTGGCTGCCGATACAGTTGCACAAGAGCCAGTCGTTGCCGACTCAACCGCTCAGGAGCCGACCGTGGCTGTCGATTCCAATTTCTACATTTTCCTCTGTTTCGGTCAGTCGAATATGGAGGGGCAGGGCTCGATAACCGCCGCCGACCGCAATGTTGACGAGCGATTCCTTGCCATGCGCACCACCACTTGCGATGGCGACCTGTACTCATGGCGCAAGGCTGTTCCTCCGCTTGCAAGGTGCGGAGTGGGGCTGGGGCCTGTCGATTATTTCGGGCGTCTGCTCATCGACTCGCTTGCACCGTACAATCCAAACATCCGCATTGGCGTGGTTGACGTGGCTGTGGCAGGTTGCGACATTCAGCTTTTTGAAACAGTCAACGATGCCGACCTTAAATATCAGAAAACTGCTGCTGACTGGATGCAAGGAATGATTGAGGCTTACGGCGGCCGTCCTTATCAGCGCTTGGTTGATGCGGCACGTGAGGCTCAAAAGAGCGGCGTGATTAAGGGCATTCTGCTGCATCAGGGCGAAACCAATAATGGACAGGAAACGTGGCCGGGCCGTGTGGCAGCTATTTACGATAGCCTTGTCAGCCAGCTGAATTTGAATCCTGCTGAAGTGCCGTTGCTTGTTGGCGAGACTGTGACATCGGAAGTTGGCGGTGCTTGCGGCTGGCACAACAATGTTGTGGCTCAAGTGCCTAATGTGGTGAAAAACGCCTACGTGGTATCAGCTAAAAATCTGAAGGGAAAGTCTGACAATCTGCACTTTACCGATAATTCGTATCGTGTTCTCGGCAAACGCTACGCAAAGCAATGGATGCGCAGTATTGGAATGACAATCAACGAATTACCTGATACTGTTGTGGAAGTGGAAAAAACAGTTTGCGACAAGTACACTTTCAACGGAAAAACTTACACAAAGACTCAGCAGGTGAAAAAGACGGATGTGCTTGTAAATGACCAAAATAAAATCACAGTCCTCAATCTGACAGTCAACAAAAGTGCAAAGACCAAACTCGACCCCGTAACGGTTGAGGGCGCATACACATGGCCTGTTGATGGCAAGACATATACTGAAAGCCAGACACTTACTTACAAGACTAAAACAGTGAATGGTTGCGACAGCATTGTAACCTGTGTGCTGACGGTTGGTACAACAGCCATCGGCGATGAGCTTGCTAATGAGAGAATTACACTCTATCCAAATCCGGCTACCGATGTGCTCAACATAAGCGTTCCTGCGTGTGCGGTTGGTAGCGGAAAAATCGTAATCTACACTGCTTCAGGCTTTGAGGTCTTCTCGTCCAATTTTATTTCGGAACTCGAAACCATTGATGTGGCCAATTGGAACAGCGATGTTTATATTGTTCAAATTACTGATGCCGACGGAAACCTTTGGACAGGGAAATTTGTCAAGTGATAGATTTTGCAGACTGCGATTTATAATTGGTAAGAAACCAGTTTGAAGGTGTTGGCATTTTCGTTATGAGCATTTCGCGGCAAGTGTTTTTTGATGATTGATTGAAAAACAATTGCCAATATGCCAAATAAATACGGAAAAAATAGGCTTTCATCGTGCAAAATCGGTAGATTTGTTATTGTTTTGTAACACTAAATTTATGGTTATGAAGAAAATTTTTAGAAACATGCTTTTGATGGCCGGAGCGGCTGCGCTGGCTTTAAATTTCGCATCGTGCAAAGGCGATGGCGAGGATGACAACAAGAATGAAGAAGAAGCCGTTCTGTTCACTGACGGAGATGTTCAGTACAAAATGTCGCTCAGCGAGCTGAAAGACGCTGACAACCAATTGTCTTTCACTCAGATAATTGAGTACATCAAGCCAATTGATTTGAAAGAGGAAATCACTTTCACGTTCAAATATAATTCCGGCAGTGAGGCAGCTCCCGCCGACAGTGTTGCGCCCGCCGATTCGTCAGCCAGCCAGCCTGTTGTCGAGAAAAAGGATTATCCGATTATCGATGCCTCGATGGTGATTAATTGCGGCTCGGAAGCGAATGCCCAAATGGTGCGCGATTCGATGTTGACTGACACTGTTTCTTATGATATAGCTGTTGAAGGCTCGAAAGTGGTTTGCACTTACAAGCAGGAGGTTATTAAATACATGACATACGCTTCTGCGGAAACAATTTACAATGAGTTGGCTAAACAGCTCGGCGACCAGCGCAAGAAGAACGACGCCAATAAAGCAAAAGAGGAGAGTGATGCTAAGAAACAGGAAGCTGAGAACAACCGCAAAACCAACTACAATTTCGACAGGGATTCTGTTGGCGGCATTGTCAGCACCGATTCAACCATCGGCTTTACGCTTGTGAAATCGGGCGTTGCAGCAGTATACAGCTATACATTCGACAAGACCACGGGCATGATTACAAGCGGCTCTGTTGTCTGCGTTTGCAAAAACAGCGATGTTGCCAAGGCTTACGCCAAAGAGCACATGAAGGACAAGAACGCCAAAGGCCAGCTGATTTACAAGTCAATCAACCTCGATGGCAGCAATGTTATTATGGTTTATTCGGCTTCGGCTATTGAAGGTTTGCACAAACGTGATATTGTTGCCGCTCAGCAAAGCGGTCAAGAGCCTGACGCATCATCAATAGGCAAAGAAATCGAACCAGAGGAGAACAACACCGAAGAGAACAATGGTGGCGAGAATAACGGGGAAAATAACGGTGGTGAGAATAATGGAGGCGAGAGTAACGAGGAAAACAATGGAAATCAGCAGGAGGAGAATAATAACTCTCAAAACACTGAAAATGAGTCGAATGAAAACGGCAACACTCAAAACCCCGAAAACGGGCAGAATGAGAATAACGATGACCCAGTCCCTCAAATAATTCCTGAGGAGAACAGCAATATCAAACCTGATGAAAATGAGAACAATAACAATAATGAAGAGCCTCTGCCGCATGAGCCAATAATTGATAATGGTGAGGGAGAAGTTGTTGCTAAAGGTATTGTCGGCAAATGGGAATCAACTAGTGACCGAGTGGTTGGAGAGGGCATATCTATTAGTGTTACTGCAGAAGAACTGGGTGTAGATTATCTTGATTTCGCCAGTGATGGTAATTTTTCTAATGAATGGTTCACGGAAGAAGGCGAAAAAGTAGTAGATCTTGGCGTTTATTCCATCAATGATGATGTTTTAAAGATTGTGTGGGACGATAATGAGGAGGTTTTATATAGATTCTCACTTTCAGGAGATACTTTAATTGTGTATGAATATTGTTTCTATGTTTCTGAAACAGACACATTATATGAAACATATGATTCTGTACCTGAACATGCCGAATCTGTTCGTGCAGAAATACAACATGTTTATAAACGTATATAATTGTCGATTTTGCCAAAATATGAGCCGCCAACCAGCGGCTCTTTTTTTTGTCATTTGCCAATACAGAAATGGCTGAAAATGTTCCCAAGAACCTCGTCGGGGGTTATTTCCGAGCCAAGGATTGAGCCGAGATTGTCGATAACATCGTGAATGTCGATGGCCAGGAGGTCGGTTTCGGTGTTGTTGCGCAGTTTGTCGGCAGCGCGGTCGAGAGCCTCGTGGGCAAGCAGCAGAGCGTTGTAGTGACGGGCGTTTGTGATAATCACATCGTCGGTGTTCTGCTGATGCATTTTGCTGGTTAGCAGAGCGATAAGGCTATCGATATTGCCGTTTTTTGCTGAAATCGACACTTGTCCGAGCATTTTCGGGCTGCTCACCGTTGGCAGGCTGGCGCTGTGCAGGTCGCACTTGTTCAGCACCACAATCAGCGCGGCATCGTTGGCCATTCTTGCTTCAATCTCGCCGAGCGATGAGGTGATTTTCTCAGCGCTGTCGGCAGCATCGAACATGGCAATCACAATGGCCGCGTGGCTAATCTTCTGGAAGGTCTTTTCTATGCCAAGATTTTCTATTGTGTCGGTCGTCTGGCGGATGCCGGCGGTGTCGATGAATCGATAAGTAACGCCGTCGATGTTGATGGTGTCCTCAATGGCGTCGCGGGTGGTGCCGGCAATGTCGCTCACAATGGCGCGGTCTTCCTTCAGAATTGCGTTCAGCAGTGTCGATTTACCCACGTTTGGCTCACCGATGATGGCCACTGGTACGCCGTTTTTGATGGCGTTGCCAAGGCTGAACGACTTTATCAAGCGGTCGATTTCCGCACCGATGTTGTTCAGTAGGCTGTTGAGTTGGGTGCGGTCGGCAAACTCAACATCTTCTTCGCTGAAATCCAATTCCAACTCAACCAGCGAGATGGTTTTTAGCAGTTCGTCACGTAGGTGCGCCAGTTCGGTCGATATGCCGCCGCGCATCTGGTTCAGCGCCACGCGGTGCGATGCTGCGCCTGTTGAGGCAATCAGGTCGGCCACGGCTTCAGCCTGCGAAAGGTCCATCTTGCCGTTCAGGAAGGCTCGCTGCGTGAACTCGCCAGGGGCGGCCATGCGTGCGCCGTTGGCAATGAGCGTTTGCAGAATCTGCTGCTGGATGTATTGCGAGCCGTGACATCCGAATTCAACCACATCTTCGCCCGTGAACGAGTGGGGGGCGCGGAAAATGGTCATCACCACCTCGTCGATAATGCCATATTGGTTGCCCACAGTGCCGAAAGCCGCAGTGTGCGACAGCATTGTGGCAATGTTGAAATTCTTACGTTTGGCGGTGAAAACACGGCCGGCAACTGTCAAAGCACCGGCACCGCTCAAGCGCACAAGTGCGATGGCACCGCTTCCGGGTGCTGTTGATATGGCGCAGATTGTTTCGGAAAAATCCATCAGTCAGATATTTTGCGCAAAGATAGCATTGATACACAAAAAAAGCCGGAAGAATTTTCAAACTCTTCCGGCCAATTATGAATTTTAAATCCTAATTCCTAAATTCTAACTCCTAAATCATTTCGTCCATCCGTTCATACGCAGCCATTTCTCGCATGCGTCGTGCCAGAAGGCTTGTGTTTCAATCGGATTTCTTGCGCCAAGACCATGGTCGCCGCGAGCATAAAGGTGAAGTTCGCACTCAACACCCTTTTCGCGCAAAGCGTTGGCGTAATTGACGCTGTTTGTGTATGGTACCAGTTTGTCGTTCATGGCGTGAGCCAGGAATGTCGTCGGTGTTTCTGCGGTAACTTGTTTCTCGTTTGAGAATCGGTCAATCAAAGTTTGGTTGTCGGCGTCAGAGCCGAGAAGACACTCGCGCGTGCCTTTTTCGCTGTAACTCGGATCCATGGTGATGACAGGGTAGACGAGCACTGCAAAATCGGGTCTTGCACTCACATTTTCAGTGGGTTTGTACACTTCGTCGTTGAAGTGAGTCGATGCCGTTGAAGCCAGATGACCGCCAGCCGAGAATCCCACAATACCAACGTGCTCAGGGTTGATGCCGTATTCAGCGGCATGGCTGCGCACGTAGCGAATAGCCTGCTGAACATCCTGCAGCGGGCCGTCGCAGCGTTTTTCCATAAACTCATCTTTTGGCATGCGATAGCGCAAAACAAAGGCCGAAATGCCGATAGAGTTGAGCCATGTTGCTTGGTTGACACCTTCAAAGGCGTACGACAGACCAGCATAACTGCCGCCGGGGCACACAACAACTGCCGTGCCCGTCGGGTTTTCGTCGGCAGGGTAGTAGGCTATCGACGGCACCTTAATATCTCTCGCAAAGAAAGATTTGGTACTTACTTCGTCGAGTTTGCTTGCGTCAACGTTTTTTGCGCCCGGAATCTTGCCATTCCAAAGGTCGATGATTTTTTGGGGTTCCTTCGGT
>JAGCNL010000073.1 GCA_017645945.1 Salinivirgaceae bacterium | reverse complement strand
TTGATGCCGTCGAGTTCTGACACAAGGAATGCTTTTGAGCGTTTGTTGCGGTGGAAGGTGATGGCCGCGCGGTGAACCTCCTCCTGCATTCCTGCAAAGAATCGGAAAATGTCGTCGGTACGGCGTATCTCAATGTGTTTCGGCGGAAATCCGATTAGAAGTTCGTTGGTTGAGTGCTTGTCGTTTTTGGCAAGCCCCAGTATGGGAATATTCAACCCGAGAGCGTCTTCCGTAGCCTGACGGATTGACTCCATTTGCCCCACACCGCCGTCGGCGACAATCAGGTCGGGCAGGGGTTGCGCCTCGGCCATAAGACGGGAGTAGCGGCGGTTTACCACTTCAAACATTGAGGCGTAATCGTCGGGACCCTCAACAGTTTTTATGTTGAACAGCCGGTAGTCTTTTTTCGACGGCTTTCCGTCTTTATAAACAACGCAGGCGGCAACCGGAAACGCGCCCTGAATGTTTGAGTTGTCGAAAATCTCTATGTAGCGCGGAATGCTGGGCAGATGCAGTTTTTTCTGAACCGACACCAGCAGGTCGATAGGATTGTTACGGTTGCGCAGGGCGCTGCGCTTGAGTTTCTCAACGGCGTACATGTGCGCGTTTTTCTCGCACAGTTCAAGCAGTTTTTTCTTGTCGCCGCGCTGCGGAACAACAAAGTTTATGTTGTCGAGGCTGAAGTCGATTTCAAACGGCACAATAATCTCTGCCGAGGTGCTCAGCCGCCGTTGCCGCGCCTCCTCAATGACCGATAGCAGCAGCAAGTCGAGTTCCTCCTCAATCCGTTTCCTCATTTCGAAGGTGTGCACCTGCACAATGGCGCCGTTCACCACCTTCATAAAACTGATGTAGGCGCAGTCGTCGTCGTCATATATTGCAAAGACATCGACATTGTGTATTGTTGGGCTCACAACCGTCGATTTGCTCTGGAACTCCGACAGCTTATCGATTTTGTTCTTAACCTTCTGTGCCTCTTCAAATTTGTACTCCTTGCTTAAAGCGTTCATTTTCGACTTCAGCAGCTCGATGACCTCGTTCGAGTTGCCCTTCAGAATCTCTTTTATGTTGCTGATGGCCTCGGCGTAATCCTCCTCCGACTGCAGCCCCTCGCAAGGCCCCAGGCAGTTGCCGATGTGGTGCTCAAGGCAGATTTTGTAGCGGCCTTTGGCAATGGCGTCGCGGCTTAAATTGAGCGCGCAGGTGCGGATGGGATAGAGCCGCCTTATGAGTTCCAGCAGCGTTTTCAGCGCAAAGCCCGACGTGTACGGCCCGAAGTACGACGAGCCGTCACGGACAAAATGGCGCGTAGAAAAGATGCGCGGAAACGGCTCGTTTTTGATGCAAATCCACGGGTAGGTCTTGTCGTCTTTCAGCAGCGAGTTGTAGCGCGGCTGGTATTTCTTTATCAGATTGTTCTCCAATAAAAGTGCGTCCTGCTCGGTATCGACCACAATGTGCTTGATGTCGGCAATGTTGCGCACCAGAATCCTCACCTTGACGCGGTCCTGATACTTATTGAAGTACGACGACACGCGGCGTTTCAGCCGTTTGGCCTTACCCACATAGATGATGGTTCCGTTCTTGTCGAGATACTGATAGACGCCGGGGCTCTCGGGCAGCACAGCAACCAGTTCTTTCAAGCGGGCGATATGTTGGTCATCGTTGGACATTAAGGTGAATCGACGTCAAATTCACTCGACACTGTCGGTTTTTATGAATTTGTCGCCGTCTTTCAGCTTAACAAACATAAAATTGGTTGAACCTTCCTCAACAAACACAAGCTCATTACCACGCATTTTAAATTTGTTAGAGGAAATGCCGTCGCTGATTGTCAATACGTTATGTTTAATTTTCCATTTGCCGTGACCAATGTAACTGCTCAAGACACCTTCATAATAAGAGAACGAGCCGTCTTCATTAATGGAAATTGTAAAAGCTCCGCCGAAGCCTTCACCATCATAAACGTAAGTGCTGTCCGATTGTACGTCATCGTCCGACGAACTGCAACTTGCCAAAAACAGTGCTGCAACAAGCACCATCGGCAACCATAATAATTTGATTTTCATATTGAGTTGTTTTAAATACATAACAAAAATAATGTTTTCTGCTGAAGAAATCCTATTTTCTTTTCAAATTTCCGATATCAAACTAATGACACTCGTGGTGCTGGCAGCCAATGCCCGAATCTTCGAGTGTGCCGTTAAGATAGGCGGTTGCCACATCTTCAACGTTACCCGAGCAGCCACGTATCACCATAATATTCTGCGCGTTGAGTACGTTGAGAGCACCGTCGCCCATATTGCCGGCAAGCATAACGTTCACTCCTGCCTGGCGCAGCACAAAGGCAATGTTGCTCTTGCAGCCGCAGCCCTCAGGCGACGGAATGGTCTCTGAGCCGGTTATCTTTTTGTTCTCCACCGAAAAAACGGTGTACTCCTTGCAGTGTCCGAAATGGTCGTCAACACGGCCATCGCGAGTGGGGATTGCTATTTTCATATCAGTGCGTTTTGTTTCGGGCAAAGATAAAAAAATAGGGGACGGAAAGCGACGCTGCACTTCCATCCCCTCAATTTCATATTTGGTGCTTTCTAATTGCTCAGACCATTTGCAAAACCAAT
Source organism: Salinivirgaceae bacterium (assembly GCA_017645945.1). Lineage (GTDB taxonomy): Bacteria > Bacteroidota > Bacteroidia > Bacteroidales > SZUA-534 > RUG13583. The sequence goes on along the minus strand of JAGCNL010000073.1, from coordinate 10,990 downwards.
GTAAGCAGCCTTGCGGGCTTTGAACTTCTCGGTCCAGATGCCGACAGGCTCGCCACCGCGCCAGCCCGAATTGCTCGGGGCGTCGGTGAGGCACCACTGGCAGATGCCGTATTGCTGCTCAACAGGGATTATCTCGAAGTATTTCTTAACGATAAACTCATAGAAATCAGCCATTTTCTTGTGTTCGGCTTCGGTCAGCTGCGATGTTTTCACACTGCTACCCCACCGGTTGCTGCCGCGCACATAGCCCATGTCGAGTTCCGAAATGCGGCAGAGCTTGCCACTTGCAGCCATAACCTCAAACATCTTAACAATATGGTTTTCAATGTTTTTCTGAATGCTGGCATTTTCAAAGCAGCTGATGTGCATCTGTGTGCCGATGCCATCGATTTTAGTCACACCGTCGGCCTCCCACTTATTAATCCATCCAACAAGGCTTTTAACCTTTTTATTGTCGTCCCAGTCCGATTCAAGGTTGTAGTCGTTGACAAAGAGTTTCAGTTCTTCAGGATTGCCCTTGAAATGCTTGCGAGCGCTTGCCACGGCGGTACGCACGTATTCGAGGTCGCCCATAAAGGCCTGCCAGTAGAACGTACCCGACGACACGTTTGATGGGTCGGAAATGTTGTTGTTCTCGTAGTTCTGAAGGTCGTACAGACCATCTTTATCCTTATCGTCGCCAAAAAGAGCCTCGTTCACAACATCCCAAGCTGTAACATAGCCATTTGTGGCCTCCATCATGCCGGCAATCCATTGGTCCATGGCCCATGCAAGGGTGTCGCGCTTTTGCTCGGCAGTGAGCGGAACGGTTTTGTCGCTGCCCTTATGCGTAATTACAAGGCTTTCAATCAAGATGTCGCCAACAAAACTGCCCGTCTGGAGCAGCACGAAACCACCGTCAACCTTGGGGTTGACAGTTACAGCATACTCCTTCATCACGGTATCGATTTTTATTGTTCCGCTGGTGTTGTCGGGATACCATGAGCCGACGCTGTAATTCAAAGTGGCGCTGCCAGTGGCCTTCGCCTTTATTGTCATTGTGTACTGGGTTCCGATTTTTGTCATCAGATTGCCGGCTATCTGATATTGAACCATATAGTTGTCATTGGCTTTCTTTTTATTGGTAATCAGAACACCTTCTTTGGTGATTTTTATCGAGTAATCGACATTATTATCGGCCTGAACAAAATCGGCTTTCCATAAGTTCCACGATTTCATAGTGCTGTATGTGATTTCGACATCTGCAATGTCAACCTTCTCCTCATCGGGTACATCAACCTCTTTATCGGCCAACAAGCCCAACAAATAGCCAGGCTGCTGCTGCGAGTGCCAGGCCAGCGTGTGACCGTAGATTGTGAGTCCGGCCTTTTTGGCATCGTTCACAAATGTTTTCACGCGGCCGAAATCCATTTTACCACTGCCGTTGACAACCGAGCCGTATTTCATTGCATTTCCCGCCACAATCTCATCGAAATGAGCCGTCACGGTGTCGCGCACCTTGTTCGTATTGTTGTGGAACTCCGACACATCGAGTGCTCCGCTGAACTTGAAACCAGGATGTTTGGCGCGGTCAATGTATGTTTTCAGGAATCCGTAGTTATTCGGATTTAAATCGACAACAACAATGGCTGTATCCGTTTTGGTGGTATCAGCCGGAGTTGTCTGGGTGGTGTCCGACGGGTTAGTCTCCAGATTTTCGGGAACAGGGGTTTCATCGTCTTTTTCGCAGGCCGCGAAAACCATTGCAACCGAAAGTGCTAAGAACAAAAATCTTTTCATATCAAATCATTTTAAAATTTTCTGCAAAGTTACCAAAAAGCTATGCAGTAGTGCAAACAGCAGAAATATTGTTTTTTATGAAAAACGTGCAAAAAGTGATTAAAAGTGGAGATTTGCCGTGCTCACTCCATCTGATACTCTCCCACCACCGGCCGATGGTCGGAATAATCGACCTGCGGCACCCTGAAGCTGATGCATTTCAAAGAGCCGTTGTAAAGAATGTAATCGATGCGGACGCCAGGGAAGAAGCGGCGGTAAGTATTGCGCCAGCCAGTCGATATCACGCGCTGCGAATCGTGCAGCCCGCGGCTCACAAGGCGATAGACATACGACGACTGAGTGTCGTTGAAATCGCCGCAAACCAGCACCTGATAAGGCGATTCGGCAATGAGCCGCTTGAGCGTGGCGGCCTGCTTCACGCGCCATTCGTATGCCTTCCGCATCCTGCGGTAGACGCTGCGCAGACCTTCGCGGTTCTCATCCTGTTTCGATTTGTCGTAAACATCTGATTTTAACGAATTTACCTTCTCAATAAAATCATATTCCGATGCTGAAAACTTATACGATTGCAGATGGCAGTTAAACACGCGCAGTGTGTCAGCTCCAACGGCTATATCGGTGTAAATGAGAATGTTGTCAGTCTCGCCATCGGACCGCTCGCAGTTGCGCCCCACAATCGGGTAATTGCTGTAGGTGGCCAGTCCGTCGCGGAGGTCGCCATAGGCATACGGACTTTTGCGAATTTGCAAATGGCTGTATTTGAACGACTTCAGCAATTGTTGATGAACGGGCAAATCCTTATCGCCGTTGCTGTATTCCTGAAAACAGGCAATATCGAGATTCTCACTGCCAATAAACTCCACAATCTCCTTCATTGCCTGCTGATGGTCGGGGCGAGCGTGCAGCCCGAAGTTGTGGGCATTGTACGACATGGCCCTGATTTGCCAGCCGTTGGGAGAAACATTGTCGCTGCCAAACGAAAAATCGATGTAACTCGGAACGAACGGCGCAACAGCGATGAGCGGCACCAGAAACAGCCATTTGCGGCAGACCACCCACCAGATAACAAACCCAACATTGATGAGCAGCAGAACGGGAAAAAACAATCCAAGAAGCGCAATGGCAGTGTGCTCCGCAGGATTGAGCCAACGGGCAATACCAGAAACAAACATTAGTGCCACAAACACAATGTTGACAAGCAATATGATGTGTTTCAGAAGTTTACGCAGCATTTTGTCTTGGTTTTCTATTGGGTGCAATTTAGCAAATTGCGGCCTTATAGCAAAAAAAATCGCCCACTTAGAACATCCAAATGAGCGATTTATCTGATAATCAGCCAAGGTTTAGTTAGGATTTAGGATTTAAATGCCTAGTGCCCAACACCCAATACCTAACACCTAATGCCTAGTGCCTATTTCGCAATCACCAGCGAATAGTCCTTTTTGCCTTTCTGCACGAGCAGATATTTTCCGTTCAGCAACGCAGAATCGTTCAGAACAACATCGGCAGCCGTAACTTTCTCTTTGTTGATGGAAACGCCGCCGCCCTGAATGTTGCGACGCAGGTCACCCTTCGACGGGAAAACCTGTGCTTTCTCAGCCAGCAGGTCAAGTATTCCGATGCCCGCAGCCAGTTCCGACTTGCTGATTTCGAATGTCTTGACACCGGCAAACACCTCAAGGAATGTGCGCTCGTCGAGTTTCAGCAGGCTCTCTTTGGTTGATTTGCCAAACAGAATGTTCGATGCCTCAACGGCCATATTGTAATCCTCCTCCGAGTGAACCATGATGGTAACTTCCTTAGCCAGACGCTTTTGCAGCGGGCGAAGGCCCGGGTCTTTGGCTTGCTCGGCAATCAGGCTCTCAACCTCCTCTTTCGAGAGAGTGGTGAAAATCTTGATGTATTTCTCGGCATCGGCATCCGATGTGTTAATCCAGAACTGATAGAACTGGTACGGCGATGTGCGGACTGGGTCGAGCCAAACGTTGCCGCTCTCGGTCTTGCCGAATTTGCCGCCGTCAGCCTTTGTTACGAGCGGGCAGGTGAGCGCAAAGCACTCGTTGCCGTTGGTGCGGCGGATAAGCTCAGAGCCAGTGGTGATGTTGCCCCATTGGTCGGCACCGCCAAGCTGCAGCTTGCAGTTTTTGTGTTCGTTCAGATACAGGAAGTCGTAACCCTGAAGCAACTGATAGGTAAACTCAGTGAATGACAGACCATCGCGAGCCTCGCCGTTCAGACGCTTCTGCACCGAATCCTTGGCCATCATATAGTTGACGGTGATATGCTTTCCCACCTCACGTGCAAAATCGAGGAAGGTGAAATCCTTCATCCAGTCGTAGTTGTTCACCAGCTCGGCGCGGTTTGGTGCATCGCTGTCAAAATCAAGGAATTTCGACAACTGCTTTTTGATGCAGGCCACGTTGTGTCGCAGAGTCTCCTCGTCGAGCAGGTTGCGCTCCTGGCTCTTGCCCGACGGGTCGCCAATCATGCCTGTTGCACCGCCAATCAAGGCCAGCGGCTTGTGACCGCAACGTTGGAAGTGGCGCAGCATCATCACACCGCAAAGGTGGCCAATATGCAGCGAGTCGGCCGTTGGGTCGATTCCCAAATATGCTGTAACTTGTTCTTTTGCAAGTAATTCCTCTGTTCCTGGCATCATCTGGTGAATCATGCCCCTCCATGTCAGTTCTTCAATAAAATTCATCGTCTTAATTATTATTATATTCTTGTTTTACAATATTTTAGTGTCTTCAGGCAGAACATCGCCCACGTTCGATGGAATATGGTCGCCGAGTTTGAAGTTCATTTGCTCGAACACAAACGGTGCAATCGGCGCAATCTTGTCGAACAAAACGCTGTCGTGCTTCATATCATCGCTGAAAATCGACGATGCAGGACCAAACGAGTTGAGTGCCGACACAATGGCGCTGATGATGAACGCGCTGCGCAGAACGCTGAAAATCACACCCAAAATCTTATCGGCCCAGCCAAGCGAAATAGCCTTGACAAGGCTGGCAATGGTGCGGCCAAGCAAATGAACGCCCAGAACAACAATCAGAAACGTGATGACAAACGATGCAACCGTAACATATTGTCCGTCGAAGTTGAAATGCGACTGCAGAAAACCGCCCGTGACGTAAGAGAACTTCATTGTGAGCCATGCACCGAGCAGAATTGCCACAAGCGATGTGAGCATGGTTATCAAGCCTTTGAAGAAACCTGTCACGGCAGAAACGCCGAGCAGAATCAGAACCACAATATCGAAAGTGTTTGCTGACATTTGCTTATGTTTTATCTTGATGTACGACGGTTGTATTCCTCATCGGGGCTGAACACCCAGACATCGTCCTTGAAACTTGTCGAGAAGTTGCCGTTCTGTCCGCAAAGCAGAAAACCATAGCGGTCAACAACAAAACATGTGGCTGAATAGCGGTTTGAGCCTTCAAAATCGCCAATCATCTGCCATTTGCCCTTGCCGCCGTCGGGAGTGTAGCGCCACGAGTCGCGGAGCACCTCGCCTGTGAACTTCACGCCGCAGGTCAGATAGCCGTCGTTGCCAATGCTGAACGCCGATGCGTTGTAGCGGTAGAGTTTGTCGATATTATAATCGTCGAGCATGTTTTCGCTGATGACGGTGAACTCGTCAGTTGCTGCATCGTAGCACTCAAACGAAGCTATGCGATAGTTGTTGCTGCGGCCGCCGAGAATATAAGCCTTGCTGCCAATGACAAACGCACATGCGCCCTGCCTTCCAGAAGCACCTGGTGCCTCAACGCGGCTCCAGCGCGAGCCTTCGGGCTTTTTCGGGTCGAAGCGGTAATAGCTGCTCGATGTTCCGAGCGCCGCACGTACGCCTGTGCCAACATAACCAATTCCATCGATGACAAAGCTGACAGCATCATAGAATCCTCCGTCGGGGAATGTGTCTGAAGTCATTTCTGTCCATTGCGAGCCTGCAGATTTTTCGGGGTCGAATTCATACAGACTGCTGAAATACTCGCCGTCAGCGCCAATGCCACCGCAATAGTAGCCCTTGCCGTCGATGGCAAATGCCACACCCGCGCGACGGGGAGCACCCGGCAGAGTATCGCGCTCACTCCACGAATAGTCTTCAGTGTCGAAAGCCCAGGTGGCGTTGAAATAAGTGGGTACAAAATAGAATCCGTAACCTCCCACCACGTATGCCACATTGTCGATGACAAAGGCAGAGGCATTGGCGCGGCCCTTGGCGGTCAGAGTCGATATTGAACGCCAGTTGCCGTAATAAACCTCATCCTTGCAACTGCCAAGCAGTGCTGCCAGCAAAACCAATAGTGTGAGTCTGTATAGTGTATTCCTCATTTTCGGGGAAGCTTTTCAATTAAAAGTAAAAAGGGAAACCATAGATTTCCCTTTTTGTGCTTTTGCTGCGGGAATCTATCGGTCGATGCGCTTCTCGTAATCCTCGTTGGGATGGAACTCCCAAACATCGTCGAAGAACGAGCTCTCGCCTGTTCCAACCATTCCACAAGCCACATAACCGATGCCGTCGATGGCAAATCCCTGGCACGAATGACGTGCGGTGCCCTCGAACGAGCAAATCTCATCCCAGCGTCCCATGTGGTCGGGGCCGATATATGGAGTGTACTCCCAAACGTCTGATTTACCGCCACTTCCTGTGCTGCCGCAGCAGAGATAGCCGCGTCCGTTGATTGTGAAGGCAGCTGCGCTGTGACGATAGACTTTTGTAACACGTGTGCTGTTGTAGTCCTCCTCAAAATCCTGACTGATTTTGTACCAGCGGAGGTCGCCCTTGTCAACGCTCGGGTCGAAACGCTCAAAGTCCTTAACAAGACGGCTGTTGTTTGAGCCACCTACAATGTAAGCGCGGTCGTCGATGATGAACACACTGCCGTTGCAGCGTTTTGACGGGTTGATATGCTCTACAATCTGCCATTTCTTACCCTCTTCGGCGTTCGGGTCGAAAGAGTAATAAGTGTTGGCATAGCCTGTTTCTTTGGTGTAACCTGCACCGGCGTAGCCTATTCCATTAATCGAGAAGCCGACCATTCCGTAGATTGGGTCGCCCGGCATTGAGTCGGTTTTTGTCCATTTGCCCGGCAATTTGTCTTCGCCATTGTCGACATTTGGGTCAAACTCGTAGAAATCTTTGAAATAGACAGCCGATTTGCCGATACCTGTTCCGTAATAACCCTTGCCGTCGATTGCAAAACCGACACTGTAATATCTGCCTTTTTCGCAGGGAACGGTGTCGAACTGTTTCCACGATTTTGTCTCAGGGTCGAACTGCCAAGTGTCTTTGAAATAAGTTTCAGTTTTATAATATCCGCGTCCACCAACCAGATATGCCTTATTATCAATAATAAAGCAGGTTGCGCCTCCACGGCCACGGGCGTTCACTTCGCCACGGTCTCTCCAATTTCCAACCAAATCGTTGCGGTACTCGCAGTTGCAAAATGTTGCAAATACTGTCAGCGCAAGCAGTGCTGAACTGATTTTGTTTTTCATCTATCTAATTTTAAATGTTTCAAATAAGTGCTGCGGGCGCATAGCATACCCACCTCAAATTTAAGCGTGCGAATATAACAATTTATTGTTTTAAGGGCATTTTTTTTAAAGTTCTGACACATTGGCGATTTTGCAATGTTTTCAATTATATGTTCTAATCGATTCCAAAACAATTACAACACATTGGTTTACAATGAATTTGATTTGATACAAAAACTTTCGCAATTTCGATCTTTCAGACAAATAAAAAAGGCCACAACCTCACGATTGTGACCTTTTGTTTTATCCGGACGCGATGAATCGCGTCCCTACATATTATTGTTTATTCAGCAATTCCTCCATCATCTTCTCCAATCGCTCCACCTTGGCCTCCAGTTCCTCGTTTTTCTTCTGCTGCTGGTCAATGATGGTCTGCTGCTCCTTGATGGCTTCAATCAGCACGGGGGTGATGCCCACATAATCAACTGATTTAAAGCCGTCTTTATCGGTGTTGACAAGCTCCGGCATAATCTGCTCAACCTCCTGCGCGATTACACCCGTCTGCAGTTTATCATTGTAGCCGTAGCTCATTTTGTTGACATCTTTGCCACGTGCGGCGGCCATCTCCTCGCGGTTCTTCCAGTAATAGTTTACACCGCGCAGTTTCAGCACTTTGTCCAACGCCCCGTTGATGGTCTTCACATCTTTTTTCAGACGTGAATCGGAATCCTTATTAAGTTCGCCAGCATAGGCCAGATTGCCGAAGAATTTTGCGTTGCCATCCTGATATACTATAAATGCGTCGCTTCGTGTAGTGTCGGTTGTGAATGATTGTGTGGTTGCATCCCAAGGAAGATTTCCGTTTCCAACAACAAACAAACCCTTCTCGCCAGTATTTAACCTTCCGATTGCTACCTCGGCATCAGCGTTGGCAGTTGTTCCGAATCCTAAAGCCATGCCATTCCAGCAATTGGCATCTGTGGCCACACTTTCGCCTAAAGCAAACGAACCTCCTCCATTTGCTTTTGCTCCACGGCCTATGGCAACTGAGCAATAGCCGTTAGCAGCGGTATTATAACCCATTGCTAATGCACAGTCTTCATTGGTTGTTGTTCTAATACCCATTGCAACGGATGCCCGACCATTGGCCGTAGTACTGTCACCCATTGCAAAAGCACAGACTCCATTGGTTATTGCACTATCGCCCATGGCAAAAGAGATACTGCCATTGGCTATGGATTTATTGCCCATTGCAACAGATTCGTTACCATTAGCTGTTGTGCGAGACCCCGATGCAAAAGAAGCCAGACCTCTGGCCGTAGTATTAACACCCATTGCAACAGAATTCCATTCGCAGGCTTTAACATTTTGACCTACAGCAAAAGATAAGTCACCGCTGGCTATTGAGTTTACACCCATTGCAACAGAAGCATATCCACTGGCCGTATCTTCTCTACCCATAGCAAAAGAATGAAAATTGCTGGCAAGTGTTCGAAGTCCCATCGCAACAGAAGTCCAACTGCTGGCCGTAACTTCTTGACCCAAAGCGATAGCACATCCATCGCTGGCAAGAGACATGTGCCCCATAGCCAAAGAACTCCATGCACTGGCGGTAGTACTTTCACCCATCGCCATTGAACCCCATCCGCTGGCTGTTGTCGAATAACCTATCGCTGTGGCATGATCGCCATCTGCTGATGTACTAAAACCTAAAGCCATTGAGCCTTTTCCCGAGGCTTTTGTTCCTGCACCAATGGCGTATGAAAAATTTCCTGTGGCAGCAGCTGGTGGTGCCCAATCGCCTACCGAGTCTTGTCCTACACTACCGACGGCAAAGCTGCTCATTCCGCCTGCGTAGGCTCCAGCACCAATGGCATAGCTGCCTTTACCCTCTGCATGTGCCGAATTGCCAAATGCGTAGGCGTTAATCGAATCGGCCTTAGCCTCCTGTCCGATGGCGGTGGTATATGCACCTTTGGCAACCGATTTATAACCCAATGCCTGCGAATACTCACCAATGGCCTTGTTCTGGAAACCGGCGTTAAATGAGTTTGTTCCCACTTGGGCAGCGCTGTCAACTTTCAGATTACCAGCCATAAAGGCGTTCTTTTCAGGATACCAGTAAACGCGGTTTACGCTGTCGAGTGTATGTGCGTCGGTGGTCAAATCGATATTGAAAAGGTTGTTGGTGGCAGAGCCTTTCGAACCATCGCGGCCGCTAACGGCAAAGCCGCCCGCATTTTCACCACCTTTTGCTCCGCTTTCACGGCCTGCCACGCCAAAATCACCTTTGGCACCGCTGCCGCCGTTGATGTAGAAGCGGGTGCTGTCGGTGTTAATTGTGAAGTAGTCCTCTTCCAAGATGCCTTTTGCAGCACCTCGGCGGCCGGCAACGGCAAAGCCTGTGGCTATCACCTTGTCGCCATCCTTGGCCTCATCGCTGTCAAAATAGACTTGTGTGCGGCTTGCATTAACTGAAAGATAATCGTTGGTCGCATCCTTGCCACCACGGCGACCAGCAACGGCAAAGCCTGTAGCAATCACCTTGTCATCGTCATCATCAAAGAAAACTTGTGTTCCATCAGAGTTAACAGCAAAATAGTCGCTGGTGACATCTTTGCCTCCACGGCGGCCGGCAACGGCGAAACCTGTGGCAATCACTTTGTCATCATCATTATCAAAATAGACTTGAGTTCCATCAGAGTTAACAGCGAAATAGTCGCTGGTGGCATCTTTGCCTCCGCGTCGGCCCGCAACCGCGAAACCAGTGGCAATCACTTTGCTGCCATCCTTACCTTCAGTGTCATCAAAAAAGACTTGTGTGCCTGTGGTGCTTACTGAGAGGTAGTCGTTATTTTCATCTTTGCCACCACGACGACCCGCAACCGCGAAACCTGTAGCGATTACTTTATCATCTTCGTCATCGATAAAGACTTTGGTTCCTTCGCTGTTGATAACCAGATAGTTGTTGTTCGTGGCATCGTCTTTGCCACCGCGGCGACCTGCAACTGCAAAACCTGTGGCGATAACTTTGTCGTCGCTCTTGGCATCCTCGTCAACATAAACTTTTGTTCCTTCAGCATTTACGGTAAAAATCTCATTGCCATTGCCGTCTTTGCCGGCACGGCGCCCTGCAACGGCAAAACCTGTGGCGATTGCCTTGTCATCGCTTTTGGCTTCCTCGTCAACATAAACACGTACTGCGTTCGGATAGACAGCGAAAACTACGTTGCCATCTTTGTCTTTCACCTCAAACAGAGCCTCCTCAGTATTCTCGGTTGCTTTTACATCGAGTTTCTTCAGGGCAATCTCATCGGTGGCAACCCATTTCGAGCCGTCGTGCACAAGTGTTTGTCCTTTAGAACCTGACACTTGCATACTGCCGCTGTTGGCCGTGTTGGCTGCAAAATAGGCATAGGGCACTTTCTGCAGTTGAGTTTTGCCAAGGTCGGTGTAGTTGGTGCCGCCATTCGGGTCAATCTCAACTTGCAGCTGGATATCACTCTTCGACCAGTCGATATCGGCAAACTTGCCCTGCGCGGGCGTTCCTGTGCCTACCGTCACGCTCAGCACGCCATAAGCGTTGGTTGTTGCCTTTTGCGTTTCGCGATAAATGGTTGTTTTACCGCTGGTTAGAGTCAACCGCAACTGCACTTGCGAATTGCTCACCAATTCTCCATTAGAATTTCTCACAACGGCTTGATACGAAAAGCCGTCGGTTTGT
>JAGCNL010000072.1 GCA_017645945.1 Salinivirgaceae bacterium | reverse complement strand
TTTGCACCGCTAAAAATCAAAGGAATTTAGCATTGTTCTTTTTTTAATGGTCGGTTCATCTAAGGGTTAGGATTCAAGATTTTCATTCTTGCCATAGGGGTTCGAATCCCCTACCGACTACAGGATTTTTAAAAATATTTAAAGCATTATGGCAAATCATAAGTCATCAGAGAAAAGAATTCGTCAGACCGAAACTCGCAACGAGCACAATAGGTATTATGCCAAAACAGCCCGCAACGCTGTCCGCGATTTGCGCGCAACAACTGTTAAGGCCGATGCAGAAGCAATGCTTCCGAAAGTAAACGCTATGCTCGACAAACTTGCAAAGAACAATATCATCCACAAGAACAAAGCCTCTAACTTGAAATCAAGCCTGGCTTTGCATGTGAATGCTCTGGCATAAGCCGAATTTTTCTAAACGATAAGAGAGCCTCTCGCTACAAGCGGGAGGCTTTTGTTGTTTACGGCAGTCACGTCGGCCAATGCGGCTCAATAATGTTTTTTCGGGGAGCCTTATGCCGATTAAGTCTAAAATCGTATGTTTGTCAGAAACAAAAACGATTTGATTCACACATTTTATCGCAATTTTAACCATTAAGAATTTTTTGCCATGCAACCGCTTTTACCCGACAAACACCAGCTTGTTGAACTTGCCAACACCCGCATGCCTTTCGGCCGATATGAGGGCCGTTTGCTTGTGGAACTGCCTGAACCTTACTTGGTTTGGTATTCGCAAAGAGGTTTTCCTCCTGGGAAAATCGGTGTTCAGTTGCAGTTGATGTACGAGATTAAAGTAAATGGTCTGGAAAAACTGATTTGGCCGTTGGTGAAATAAAAAGTATTTGTATATTTACCTATCTTTTATTTCATTAACACTTAAACACTTTTTTATTATGAAGAAATTAGAGATTTCTGAAGTATTGAAAGATGGTTTTTCGATTGCGTTCAAAAACATCTTGTCATTGATTGGTGCATTCCTTTTGTGGGTTATCACCATTTGGATTCCTTATCTGAATGTCGGCACCACAATCGCCATCTTATCTATTCCGCTTGAGCTGTCGCGTGGAAATGTCATCAGCCCGACATTCATTTTCGACAGCAAATATCGCAAACGCATGGGCGAGTTCTTCCTTCTTATGGCGTTTATGTATTCAGCTATGATTGTGGGAATGTTCTTCCTCTTTGTTCCTGCAATTGTTATCAGCTATGCCTTCTCACTCGCAATTTACATTTTGATTGATAAGGGCGTTAACCCGTTGCAGGCTATCAAACTCAGCAACGAGTACACCTACGGAAACAAATGGCGTATGTTTTTCATCAACCTCATCGCAGGTGTGATTTGTGGCATTGCACTGGGCATTGTTTCCATTTTCATGAACATCTCGATTGTAGTGTGGTTCATACTTTATTTGGCAGTAATGCTGATTATGTTTGCTTGGCTCGTGTCAATCAACGCTGTTTACTATCGCGAACTGGCATTGAACGCCGAAGCTCCCGCAACTGAATAATTTTTTTTGATTCACAGATAGATGAAAGCCGTGCCTTCGGGTGCGGCTTTTTTTATGCCCGAAAGCCGAGTTGCTGTTTTGCAAAACTTTTGGGTAACAGTTGCGTAAAAGTAAAAATGACATTTATTTTGAGTGTCGATAATGATTTTTGCTAAAACGCATAATATGAAACATTTACTTGGATTATCACTTGCAATTTCGTTGGCCGCGGCCTTTGTCTGCTGCGACGATAACTCGGACCCAACCCCAGAGCCAGTTCCAACTCCAAAACCAGATACAGCCAACGTTGAGGCTGAGTACAACGGTGTTTACGTTGACGGCCGTTTCCTGAAAAGCCCCGACGGCCAAATACTCACTCTGCACGGCTTTGCACAGACCTACAGCCCGTGGTTCAACGAGCAGATGAGCAAATGGAACAACTACGATGTTGAGGCTTGCCTCGACTACAATCAGGGACTGATTGATGACATTCAGCGTGCCGGATGGGCAATGGATTTTGTCCGCTTGCACATGGACCCCTACTGGAGCAACAGGCCAGGCGTGCAAACATCGGGCGAGGAGGACATTTCGGCTTTCGATGTTGACCGTTTTGAGCAGTATCTCGACGAGGTTTTTGTGCCGATGGCCGACTATATTATCCAGTGCGGAATGTACGTGGTGATGCGGCCTCCGGGCGTCTGCCCCAAAGTTATCAAGGTGGGCGACAAGTATCAGAAATATCTGCTCAAAGTTTGGGATATTGTATCGCGCCATAGCGATTTGAAAAACAACCCCAAGGTGATGTTTGAGCTGGCCAACGAGCCGGTTGACATTGTTGGCACCGATGGCACCACTGGCAGCGGGTCGCAGAGCCAGTTCGATGCTTGCAAGGAGTTTTTCCAGGCCATTGTTGACACGATGCGCGCCAACGGCTGCAAGAACGTGCTGTGGATTCCAGGGCCGGCCTATCAGGGCAACTATGCGGGCTTTGCCAACAATCCCGTTAAGGGCGAGAACATCGGCTATGCCGTGCACGTTTATCCAGGCTGGATGGGTAGCGACGGCGAAAATCCCGACCATGGCGACATTGAGGACAACGGCGGCTACGAGTCGTTTCAGAGGGGTTGGGACGAGAAGGTGAAGCCAGTGGCCGATTTTGCGCCTGTAATGGTTACGGAAATGGACTGGGCTCCAGCCAAATACAACAAGTCGTGGGGCAAGGCTTACACTGGTGTTGCTGGCGGAAGCGGCTTTGGCGCTAACTTCAAGCTGATTGCCGACAAAGCAGGAAATGTTAGCTGGCTGCTCTTCACTTCGCCCGACTTGCTGGCAAAGTTCGAGGATAAGCCTGGAACTGCAGGCAAATATACCTTCCTCAACGACCCCGAAGCTTGTCCGTGGCCGTGCTACCACTGGTTCAAGAATTACGCCAATGGTGTTGATAATCACGGCAGTGTTACTGGTATCGGCATCAAAATTCCGACCGTCATCACCAAAGGCGGCAAATTCAGGGTGCAGCCGATTCTGAATTATGAGGACGGCTACCGCGCAGTGACCAATGAAGGCGATTTCAGTTTTGAGCTTGTGGGCGGCGACGGCGTTGTGAGTGATTTAGGCTCTGGCCTATTTTCTGCTGTGGGTTGCGGAGCGGCATCAGTGCGCGTGACGGTGACTGCTGACGGCGGCCAGACATACTCGGCCAAGGCAAATTTCAATGTCATCGACCCATTTGATTTTTCGGCATCAGTTTTCGACCCGAACATCTGGGAGAAAGGCACTTACGACGAGTCTACACGCACTTTCACCACTGGCCAGTACGGTTTCGCGGGCTGGAAATATCCATCGGGAGCCGATTTCTCAGGTTGCAAATACCTTGTTATCGAGCTTGAGAGCAACGAGAGTGGCTCAGGTCTGTCGTTCCGTCTGTTCGACAAGAATAACTACTGGTCGGACCCGGCAACGTACGATTTCGGTTCGAAGCTGACGCTCCGCATCGACTTGACGGCCATGAAGGACAAGAACAAAAACGCCATCGACCCATCGCACATATACATTGCAGGCTTCTGGTCGATGGGAGGCAAAAAGGTTACAATCAAGGATATACGATTTGAGGATTAGTCAGGGCGAATTTTGCGGAAAGGCATGTTGTTTCTGACTGTTTGCTGAGCGGGGAACTATTGATAACTTTTCCCTAATAAACTATCTTTGCCCGCATCAGAACAAAAATTATGGAAATCACACCTGCACAAGTGTTCGGCGTGTTGCGGACGGTTGTCCACCCCGAACTCAAACGAGACATCATCCAGTTGGGAATGGTCCAAGGGCTCGAAATCGACGGGCCGAAAGTCAGTTTTGCCCTGCTCATCGGCAAGAAGGAAAGCACCAACATCGCTTTGCTGAAACAGAGTTGCGTTGATGCGCTTGAGGCAGCGATTCCTGGCGTGAACGTGCGCGGCAACATCCGAGTGCAGGCAAAACCCGAAACTGAGGCCGATGAGCCTAACGGTCTGCGCAATGTGAAGAACATTATTGCTGTGGCTTCAGGCAAAGGCGGCGTCGGAAAATCAACTGTGGCCGTAAATCTGGCTGTGGCTCTGGCGCAGAAAGGCGCAAAGGTGGGGTTGGTCGATGCCGATATTTACGGGCCGTCAATTCCGCTTATGTTTGACCTGCACGATGCCCGTCCGATGGCCAATGAGCAGCAGATGATTGTGCCGGTTGAGAAATATGGAGTCAGGCTGCTGTCGATAGG
This sequence comes from Salinivirgaceae bacterium, assembly GCA_017645945.1. Classification (GTDB taxonomy): domain Bacteria; phylum Bacteroidota; class Bacteroidia; order Bacteroidales; family SZUA-534; genus RUG13583. The sequence goes on along the minus strand of JAGCNL010000072.1, from coordinate 25,862 downwards.
CTTTTTTGTGAATGCCAAAGACGCTCTTGTTTGGCGTGGTCCGATGGCCACAAGCGCGCTCAAGCAGATGATTATGGAGGCCGATTGGGGCGAACTCGACTATCTGCTCATCGACATGCCTCCTGGAACGGGCGATATCCATCTGGCTATCATTCAAATGCTTGCACTCACTGGAGCAATCATCGTCAGCACGCCGCAGGAAGTGGCTCTGGCCGATGCATTGAAAGGCATGAACATGTTCCGAAACGAAAAAATCAACGTGCCTGTTTTGGGCCTGGTCGAGAATATGGCCTGGTTTACACCAGCCGAACTGCCTGAAAACAAATATTTTATTTTCGGCAATGGAGGCTGCAAGCGTCTGGCCGAAAAAGAAGGCGTGAATTTCCTTGGGCAGATTCCGATTGTGCAGAGCGTCTGCGAAAGCGGCGACAATGGTGTGCCTGCCGCTATGGACAGTAACAGCATTGTTGGCAGCTATTTCCACACGCTGGCCGACAACATGGTTGCCGCCGTCGACTATCGGAACCAGAATTTTGCTGCAACCCGCAAGGTTGAAGTGAAGAAGAAGTAAGAGTAAATTGACAATGGACAATTGACAGTTGACAATGAATAATTAACAATTAACAATGGTGAATTGGTGAATTGGCGAATCGAAGTTGAGAAAGTTGAGAAGGTTGAGAAAAGTTTGGAAGATCTAGAAGGCAAAAAACTAAACATCCTCAACCTTCTAAACAGCGAAGCGACTTAACCTCTAAACCCTTACCAACACCCAACACCTAAAACCCAACACCATGCTCAAATATCTTAAAGCCATAGCTGAGGCGCTCGGCATCAAACTCGGGCAGGTTGAGGCCGTTACCGTTCTGCTCGACGGCGGCGCAACCGTGCCGTTCATCAGCCGTTACCGCAAAGAGGCCACAGGCGGTCTTGACGAGGTGGCCATCTTCAACATCGAGAGTCAGTATCACAAGTTTGCCGAACTCGAGAAACGCAAACAGACCATTGTCGAGACCATTGCCGAGCAGGGCAAGCTCACTGACGAGTTGAAGCAAAAAATCGACGATACGCTCGACAGCACCACGCTCGAAGACCTTTATCTGCCCTACAAGCCGAAGAAACGCACCCGCGCCACTGTGGCACGTGAGCAAGGTTTGGAACCATTGGCGGGATGGCTTATGAAGCAGAATCCGGGCAGTGCCGAACTGATGGCCGAACGGTTTCTGAAAGGCGATATTGATGAGCCGGAAAAGGCTTTGGCCGGTGCGCGCGACATTATTGCTGAATGGGTGAGCGAGAACGCCGTGGCCCGTCAGCGCGTGCGCAACTGCTTCAGCCACAATGCGGTGATAACATCAAAAGTGGTGAAAGGCAAGGAGCCTGACGCCATCAAATACGGCGACTACTACGACTTTTCGGAACCGCTGCGCCGCTGCCCGTCGCACCGAATGCTGGCCATGCGCCGCGGTGAGAACGAAGGCTTCCTGCGCATCAGCATCGAGCCGCAGGGCACTGACGTGACCGACTTGCTGCACCGTCAGTTTTTGAAGGTCGACAACGAAGCCGCCCGTCAGGTTGAGATGGCCATCGACGACAGTTACAAACGGCTCATCCAACCATCTATCGAAAACGAATTCAAAAAGATAGCCAAAGACAAGGCCGACAAGGAAGCCATCAGCGTTTTCTCGACCAATCTGCGGCAACTGCTTCTGGCGGCGCCGCTCGGCCGCAAGAGCATTCTGGCACTCGACCCTGGTTTCCGCACGGGTTGCAAGGTTGTCTGCCTTGACGAGACTGGCAATCTGTTGCACCATCAGGCCATCTTTCCGCATCCGCCGCAGAACGAATGGCGCGAGTCGCAGGAGACCATTGCCGCGCTGGTGAAAAAGTACGGCTGCAAGGCCATCGCCATTGGCAACGGCACGGCCAGCCGCGAGACGGAAGCGTTTGTGAAATCGATAAAGTTCGACACCGATGTGCAGATTTTTGTTGTGAGCGAGAACGGCGCGTCGGTTTACAGCGCGTCGCAGGTGGCGCGTGACGAGTTCCCCGACCAGGATGTGACGGTTCGCGGCGCAGTGTCGATTGGCCGACGCTTGATGGACCCGCTGGCAGAGTTGGTCAAAATCGACCCGAAATCGATAGGTGTGGGGCAGTACCAGCACGATGTCGACCAGACGGCGCTCAAAGAGAGTTTGGATTTTGTGGTTGAGAGCTGCGTTAACTCGGTGGGAGTGAACCTGAACACGGCCAGCATGCATCTGCTCGGCTACGTGAGCGGTCTGGGACCGAAACGGGCGCAGAGTATTGTCGATTACCGCACGGAGAACGGTGCGTTCACATCGAGGCAGCAACTGAAAAAAGTGCCGCGCCTTGGCGACAAAGCCTTCGAGCAGTGCGCAGCCTTCCTGCGAATACCCGAATCGCGTAACCCGCTCGATAACAGCGCAGTGCATCCTGAAAGTTACCATATTGTGGATAAGATGGCTGGCGACCTTGGTTGCACTGTTTCTGATTTGATTGCTGACAGCATATTGCGCTCACGCATCGACCTTAAGCGCTACGTAACACCGACCGTGGGGTTGCCAACTCTGCAAGATATCAAGGCTGAGCTGGAAAAACCAGGCCGCGACCCGCGCTCTGAAATTCAGGAATTCGAGTTTGCCGAAGGAGTCAACACCATCGACGACCTGCGCGAAGGAATGGTTGTGCCCGGCATTGTGACCAACATCACCAACTTCGGTGCGTTTGTTGACATTGGCGTGCATCAAGACGGACTGGTGCACATCTCGCAGTTGGCCAACAAGTATGTGAGCAACCCGAACGATGTTGTGGCGCTGCATCAGCACGTGATGGTGAAAGTTGAGAGCGTTGACAACCGCCGCAACCGCATCAGCCTGACAATGAAAGGGGTGAAGCAGAATTAGGCAATTTGTGCAGATATTCGGAAACAATCTGCAGCTTCCTTAGCACCAGATATAAAAAAAGCCAACCCGTGAGGGCTGGCTTCTTTCGTTTATGCTGCTAAAACGTTAAGCAATAGCGATTTGGCGCATTGGTTTCGGTTTGGCTTCTTCGCGTTTCGGAATCTCAACGTTCAGGATGCCGTTGTCGTACTTAGCCGAAATCTTGTCGCCGTTGGCGGCCTCAGGCAACGTGAACGAGCGGCTGAACGATTGATAACTATACTCGTGGCGTGTGAAGCGCTCACCTTCTTTGGTCTCATTCTCAACCTTTTTCTCCGACGAGATGGTCAGGACATTATGGTCGAGAGCAATCTTGAAGTCCTTTTTGTCGAACCCAGGAACGGCCATTTCAACATTGAACGCGTCGGCGTTCTCTTTAATGTTCACTGAAGGCACCGTGGTGTTGGTTTCAGAGTAATTGCGGTTCGACCAGTCAAACAGGTCAGTGTCAAACAGTTGGTCGAACAACGACGGATAATTGTTAAATCTTGCGAGTGTCATAGTTCAAATCCTCCATTTATTTGTTAGACATTAATTTTCAATCTTTTAAGCGATGGCGATTTGACGCATTGGTTTCGGTTTGGCTTCTTCGCGTTTCGGAATCTCAACGTTCAGGATGCCGTTCTCGTATTTGGCCGAAATCTTGTCGCCGTTGGCAGCCTCAGGCAGCGTGAACGAGCGGCTGAACGACTGATAGCTGAACTCGCGGCGGGTGAAATGCTCGCCGTTTTTGTGCTCATTCTCAATCTTTTTCTCCGACGAGATGGTCAGAACGTTGTGGTCGAGAGCAATCTTGAAGTCCTTTTTGTCGAACCCAGGAACAGCCATTTCAACGTTGAACGCGTCGGCGTTCTCTTTAATATTCACTGAAGGCACTGTAGTGTTGGTTTCAGAGTAGTTGCGGTTTGCCCAATCAAACAAATCGGTGTCGAAGAATGGGTCGAATACCGACGGTTGGTAATTGTTAAATCTTGCGAGTTTCATAATCAAATCCTCCATATTTTAGTTTTACATTGTTTCTAAATCGAAAACGCCCATACATTTTCAACTTTTGTGCCAATGCCCGAAAGTGGACAAATAGTCCACTTTTCAGAGGAGGTTTAATGTCAAAATGACATATAAAATTATTTATAAATTCAGATAATATTAATAATGAACAATATAAATGTTAATCTATATATGACAATTTGGCATTGATATTAAGAAAACAATTCTTCGATTGGAATAGGTAAGCAGGAATCGTAAGAATTCGAAAAAAAACGGACTTATGATTTTTGGTGGTAGAAGCGGTTTTTCTATCACATCTCCTCAAAGAATCCCATCAGATAAGCAGCCAGCCAAGCCGCTGCAATCATGAAAATCGAAAAGATACTAATCTTCCAGACACTATACGGCCTGTCGCCTTGCACCTCGCCCGTGCGGGCATTCACAAGTATCTGATACACTTTGTTATTGTAGCGGTAGGCGCTGATGTAAACGGGCAGCAGAATGTGTTTGAAAGTGATGGCGCTGTAACTGGTGTTTTTGCTTGTAATGCGCTGCTCGTCACCGCCAATGTCTCTTCTGATGGCGCCGTAAATGCGGTTGTCCATGATTTTTTTTGCGGTGTCGAAGCCGTCTTTGAGGTCAATCTGGTAAGTCTCGGTGCGGAATCCGCTCAAATATTTCTCGTCGTAGGGTACAAGTTTGTCCAAATCCCATGGTTCCAAATAGTTGGCGTGCTTTGCCGAGAGCGATTTGCTGGCCAGCACAAGCACGTCGTCGAAGAAAAGATGAACCGAGCCCGACCACGGAGTCCAGTGTGTGCGGCGCACTTGGCGTGTGCGTGTTTCGAGCTTGCCGTTAACGTTCACGGTGTACGTCTCGGTGGCATAGTACCAGGTTCCGCGCTCCCCGTGATAGCTTGTGTTGGTGTCGGAGTCGTAAGTCCAGTATGGTACGTAGATGCCTTGCAGTTCCTTGATGTCAGTCATTCTTTTCGACAGGTCGTTTGGTGCGAAATACAATGCCTTTATCCATTTTTTGAACGATTCGAACGATTGTTGCTTGTCGAGACCGAACGGCAGCAGTGAGCCTGGTTTAATCTGCGTTGCGGCTACTGTGTTGGTAACCACCAGAATACAGCCGCAGAACGGGCAGCGGTCCGATACCACATTCTCGTCGAAGGTAACATGCGCGCCGCACGACTCACACTCAACCGTGTGCAGCGTCTGCATCTCAATCGTACCCATGTTCTCTTCGACAAACTTGTCGAAATCCAGCTCTTTAATCTTTTTGGTCGATGCTTCGATGTCGAATTCCGCACCGCAAGTCTCACATTTCAGTTTGTTCGATGCAGGGTCGAATTTCAAGTGCCCGCCGCATGCGCTACAAATAAGGTCTTGTTGGTTGGTGCTTGATAGGTTCTCTTCCTCAAAGTCGAATGTGGTATCAGTATCCATTTTCTTGAAAATCATATATATAAACACAGATATATGCTTCGGCATATATCTGTGTCATAGAGTCTTATACACTTGAAGTGAAATTACATGACCGGAGGTACCGGAGGCGGAACCGAGCCGAAAACGTTGCTCAGTTCGGGCACTTGCGATGCGGCAGCCCACGCTTGCATGCCTTGCTTCCAAACCAGCGACTCGCGTGTAAACTGTCCGTTTGCAGCCATTTGCGACAATGTGCTCATATCGAACGGACCAGTTTGCTGGCCATTGACAGCCACAAAGAACGCCACAGCCGACGGAATCGGCGGCGGAGCCATCTGTTGCTGCTGCTGATATTGTTGCTGTTGTTGCATCATCTGCTGTTGCTGCATCATTTGTTGCTGGTTCATCGAGTTCATCATCTGGTTGGCCATACCGAAACCCATACCCATGCCCATGCCAGCAGCTGCGCCGCCACCCGACGGGTTGTTGGCTGCAGCCATCATCGACTCGCCAGTCTGGTATTGGATGAATTTGTTCATGTCGCCAATGATGCCCATGCTCGAGCGTTTGTCGAGAGCCTCTTCAACCTCTTTCGGCAGTTTGACAGCCTCGACGAGGAATTTTGTCAGAAGCAGACCGTACTCGCCAAATTCGGGGCCGATGTGCTCCTCGCAGTATTTCGAAAGTTCGTTCAGTTGCGACGACAGTTTGGCAAACGACAGTCCGCACTCGCCAAGCATGTCGGAGAACCGAGTGACGGCAATGGCGCGCAGCTGGTCGCTGATTTTGTCGGCGGTGAAACTTCCATCGGTACCAACAATGCCAAGAATGAATTTCGAGACATCTTTCACCTGAATCGAGAAGTTACCGCGGGCGCCAATTCGCATTGGGCCAAGTTGCGGGTCCTCCACAATAATCGGTGTGGCCGTGCCCCAAGGCAGGTTTGTATATTGCTTTGTGCTGACGAAATACACTTCGGCCTTGAACGGGCTGTTGAAGCCGTATTTCCAACCTTTCAGTGTCGAGAGAATCGGCAGGTTTTCGGTTGTCAGCGTGTACATTCCTGGCTCGAAAATGTCGGCCAGTTTGCCTTCGTTGATGAACACCGCAATCTGCGACTCGCGCACGGTAAGTTTCGCACCGTTTTTAATCTCATTTCCATAACGTTCGAAGCGGTGGACAAGTTCCGCTTTCTGACCGTCCTCAATCCATTCGACGATGTCTATAAACTCGCCTTTAATTTTATCCCAAAGTCCCATTGATTAATGTTTTAGTTTGGTTTTTCAATAAAAATGTACGCAAATATATAAATTCTTATTCTGCCACAGCTGTGCTGTCAGCGGAAGCAGAAGAATCTTCAGTTCCCTGCTCAGCATTTGTGCAGTTAGTGGAATCTTCAGACGCTTTGCTACCCTGCTCAACCTTTTCGGCGCAAGCTTTTTTACCATACGGCAGCCCGAAGCGTTCCAGTTTGTTGGTGAAATAGAGTCCAGCAAAGATTGCTGCAAGCAGGATGACTGCCCACATAATTCTTTTCCAGACAACACCTTTTTCGGCGAACGGGTCTTTTACCCTTACCTTCGGATATTTGGCGATTTTGGTCAGCGTTGCGCCGAAGATGATGTTCACCAGAATATCAGCGTTCACAGCCCAGCCGTTGGCGTTGAGCACTTGTGCCAGATTACGCTTGCGCAGTTTCAGCCATGCCATAATCATCGACGGGCCTGAAATGACAACTATAATTCCCACAACGATAGCAAGATACTGATACCATGTGAAACCCGATATGCCTTTGGCAACGGTGGCTAAAGCCGTTCCAATCATGCCCAGTGCCATGCCGATGGCGGCAAAAATACCAGCGAACTTGGCAATGTCGAAAGGCGGTGTGGCGGCTGGTTTCTCGCCGTCGGCGGTTGCTTTGGCCTCAAGTTTGGCGGTGGTTTCCTCCATGAATTTGGCGTCTTTTTCGGCGGCGCGCTTGTTAATCATGTTTTCAATCCAAACCGAAATGCGGCGGTAAGGCGACCAGAACGCCTGGCGGATGCTTATCGGATTTTCGATGATTTTGGTCACCGTAGTGTCCCAGTCGAGACCGTTGCGGTCGTAGAAGATGGCGTTTTTGCCGACGGTCAGGTTGTTCACCTCGCCGTTGGTCATTGCGGCAACAATCTTCATTGTATCGTTGTTTCGCTTCGAGCGGCAGTCGCAGTAAATCAGGAACATACCGCTGAAACTTGCCATGGCGGCGTGTTTGTCCATATCGCTCACCTTGAGGCAGAGGTCGCAGCTGCGCTGGTCGATGTAGAGCGTTCCTGCCTGGAAAATGGCCATTGTGTCAGAACCTTTCGTGTAGAAATCGTTCAGTGTCACAAAGTTTTTGAGCATTGTGTAGAAGTCGCGGCACATGTGGAGCAGTTTGTCCACCTCGTGAATGGCGTTAGCCTCCGATTCCAGAGCCTTGTCCTGCTCAACCAATGCCAGCAGTTCGGCTTTGCGATTGTCGGCCAGTATTTTGCTGACAACATCGATGCCCAATCCCTCAACAGCGGTGCCTTTCTTGTCGGCCAGCCAGGCTGTGTATGGAGCAATCTTCTCGCCGATGCTTTTCCAGTCGGCTTCGCTGATGGCTTTCTTTTTGGCGAAGTCCGCCTTGAAGCAGGTGTTTATGAGCACGTTAAACTGTGCCTGCCATGCAGGATTGATGGCGTTGAGGTCGAGTGGCAGCAGGCCGTCGTTGGCGATGCGTGCCAGCGGATAGGCCGAGATTTCTTCGGTCCCTGCAGCCAGAACCTTGCTGCTGATGGCTGCAAACTGCTCTGCCGATACGTTGAGAGCATCGGTGGCATTTCCATCGAAAGCCGCCAGTTTGCAGCGCATGAAATAGTCGGTAACTTTCTCGTTCAAAGCCTGATAGTTGGCTACAACGGCGGCCGTATCATCGCCGTAAGGCTGTGCTGTTTGCGCCAGCCATGCAGTCCAATCGGTGCAGTTGGCGTAGAAAGCCTCAATTTTTTCTGTGTCAACACCATCGGCGCCGCTGCGGTCGGGCAGTGCACCCATGGTTTTTATGCAGGCCTCAATGGTGGCTTTCAAGTCGGCATCGTCAGTTGAGTCGGCTGTGATTATGCCGTCGCCGTTGAAGCGTGTTTTCGAGAAAATGGCAATGCTGTCGGCAGTGTTGTCGATAGTTATTGTGTTGTCTTTCAGCCCCAAATTCTCAATAATGCGCTTTGCCGAAGCGTACACGCGCTTGCCGTCTTCAGTCTCCTGATTGATATCGTCGAGAGTGATTTTGTCAGATTTTTTCAGCAACAAATTGTTGTCTTTCAGCACTGCAGTCAGCCATTCAGCCGTTTCCACTACTTCTGGAACGCGAATTTTGCCATCGTTGTCGATGTCGAGCATTTCAAGAGTTTTCGCGTCAAGCTCAAGTCCTTTGATAGGGCAGCTCAAAACGGTCCAAAGTTTTTGGTCGAGTTCACCCAGATGAGCAATATCCTCGCCGCTTTTGATGCACACGCGTGGCGTTCCGCCGATGTTGGCAAATTGCCATTTATAGCCTTTACGTTTTTCCATGTCAGTAAAATTTAATGTGCCAATGTACAAAAAATAGGTATGGTGGTGATAAAAAATTCTGATTTTGTGGGGCGCCGTTAACAATCAGAAATCAAATATCCTTCTTTTCCAAAGTCAGATAGGTATAACTGAAATCGGTTTTCGCATCGTCCTCGATATCAGCCCGTTCCAACTCGTTCCATTGTGAGAAATCGATTTCGGGGAAGAAGGTGTCGGCTTCAAATTTCTTGTGTATCAGCGTCAGATAGAGCCGAGTGGCCAAAGGGAACATCTGGCGGTAGATGCTTGCGCCGCCAATCACAAACGATTCATCGCCATCAGGAAGCAAAGCCACTGCTTCATCGATTGAACGGGCCAGTGTGGCACCTTCAAATTCAGCGCCAGTTCGGCTGGTAATCACAATGTTGCGGCGCTCGGGCAACGGACGCTTTGGCAGCGAAAGCCACGTGTTACTGCCCATTATTATGTCGTGCCCGGTGGTTATGGCCTTAAAGCGTTTTAAATCGGCAGGAATATATGCCAAAAGATTGTTTTTCAGTCCGATGCCGCCGTTCTCGTCAATGGCGACAATCATCGAAATCTGTTTTTCCGTCATACATATTATATTATGGGTGCAAGGTATGAATTTTAGGGAATCCGAAATTGAAAAATGCATTTCACAGTTTATGTCTTATGCCTAAAAAACGTCACCTAATGCCTAATACCCAGCACCCAACACCACTTATAAAAAATGTTTTGAAGATTTAAACAATAGGGTGTTTGTATTTTCAAAAAAATACCGATATTTGCGGTTCAAAATTCGAAAGGAAACATTAACAGTTTTATAGAGAAATAATATGTATCTAACAGCAGAAAAAAAACAAGAGTTTTTCTCAACTTACGGAAAATCAGCAAAAGACACTGGCTCGACTGAAGGCCAGATTGCAATGTTCAGTTACAAAATCAATCACCTGACTGAGCACATGAAGAACAACAAGAAAGACGTTGGCACACAGCGCTCACTGCTTCAGATGGTTGGTAAACGTCGCAATTTGCTGGCATACCTTAAGAAACAAGATATTGAGAAATATCGCGAACTAATTAAGGCTCTGAACTTGAGGAAGTAACAAAAAGAGGCACTTCGGTTGCCTTTTTTTGTTTGTTATGATTGCAAAGGTTTGCAATAGATTCGGTTGTTGCTTTACTCATAACGGCATCTTGATTGGCGTTGAGACAGTAAACACCACGGCGCAGGCTGCAACCCGCGCCTGACTCAGCCGAAGACTGTACCACATCGAAAACTTCGGTTTAAAACAATAATATGAATTTGTCTGCCGGACTAAAAGATGAAACCGACAGACGCAAAAAGATGCTTTTATGAATATAGTAAAGAAAGAAATCAAACTGCCCGACGGCAGAACGATTGAAATTGAAACTGGCAAGCTGGCCAAACAGGCCGACGGTGCCGTGATGGTGAAATGCGGCAACACAATGCTGCTCGCCACAGTCTGCTCAGCAAAGGATGCCGTTCCGGGCACCGACTTCATGCCGCTGACCGTTGAGTACAAAGAGAAATTCGCATCGAACGGCCGCTTCCCCGGCGGATTCACACGCCGCGAGGGCAAAGCATCGGACTACGAGATTCTGATTGCCCGACTGATTGACCGCGCTCTGCGCCCGCTGTTCCCATCGAACTATCACGCAGAAACATTTGTTAACGTAACACTTTATTCATCGGACGGTGTTGATATGCCCGACAACTATGCAGGTCTGGCCGCTTCGGCTGCTTTGGCAGTGTCTGACATTCCGTTCGAAGGCCCGATTTCAGAGGTCCGCGTGGCCCGCGTAAATGGCGAGTTCATCATCGACCCGACATTCGAGCAGGCAGAAAACGCTGATATCGAGTTGGTTGTAGCTGCAACACTCGACAATATTATGATGGTTGAGGGCGAAATGAACGAGGTTAGCGAGCACGATATGCTCGAGGCCATCAAAGCCGCTCACGAGGCCATCAAACCGCAGTGCCAGGCTCAGCTTGAGCTGATGGAGGCTGCTGGCAAAACCGTTAAACGCGAGTACTGCCACGAGGAGAACGACGAGGAACTTCGTCAGCAAGTTCACGATGCCTGCTACGCAAAAGCATATGCACAGGCAACTGCCGCTGATACTGACAAACATCACCGCGAGGAAATGTTTGCCGCCATCTGCGACGAGTTCAAGGCACAATTCACCGATGAGGAACTTGAAACTAAAGGTCCGCTCATCGACCGCTACTATCACGATGTAGAGAAAGAGGCTATGCGCCGCGCCGTACTCGACGAAGGCAAACGTCTCGACGGCCGTAAGACCAACGAGATCCGTCCAATCTGGTCGGAGGTTGGTTACCTGCCTGGTCCTCACGGTTCATCAATCTTCACCCGCGGTGAGACTCAATCGCTCTGCACCGTTACTCTGGGCACAAAACTCGACGAGAAGATTATCGACGAGGCTCTTATCCAAGGCCGCGATAGATTCCTTCTCCACTATAACTTCCCGCCGTTCTCGACTGGCGAGGCCAAAGCACAACGTGGTGTAGGCCGCCGCGAGATTGGTCACGGAAACCTTGCCTGCCGCGCATTGAAGAAAATGGTTCCAGCAGACTACCCGTATGTGGTTCGTGTTGTTTCTGACATTCTTGAGTCGAACGGCTCATCGTCAATGGCAACTGTTTGCGCTGGTACCCTGGCACTTATGGACGCTGGCGTGAAGATTAAGAAACCAGTTTCGGGCATCGCAATGGGCTTGATTTCGGAGAACAAGGGTACCAACTACGCCGTTCTGTCCGATATCCTTGGCGATGAGGACCACCTCGGCGATATGGACTTCAAGACCACTGGCACACGTGACGGTTTGACCGCTTGCCAGATGGATATCAAGGTTGACGGTCTGTCGTACGAGATTCTTGAAAACGCACTTGCACAGGCTCATGAGGGCCGTATGTATATCTTGGATAAGATTCAGGAGACAATCGCTGAGCCACGTGCTGACTTGAAACCGCACGCACCGCGCATCGTCACAATGTCGATTCCGAAAGACTGCATTGGAGCAGTTATCGGCCCTGGTGGAAAGATTATTCAGGAAATCCAGGCTTCAACTGGCACCATCATTACAATCGATGAGGTTGACAACGAGGGTAAGGTTGAGGTTGTTGCAGCCAATAAGGATTCAATCGACGCAGCAATCGCCCGCATCAAGGGAATTGTTGCCGTGCCTGAGGTTGGCGAGATTTACAAAGGCAAAATCAAGTCGGTGGTAACCTTCGGCGTGTTTGTCGAGATTCTGCCTGGCAAAGAGGGCCTTCTGCATATCTCGGAGATTGAATGGCGCCGCTTTGAGAAGATTGAGGACGCTGGTCTGAAGGAAGGCGACGAGATTGAAGTCAAACTGCTTGAGATTGACAAAGCTGGAAAACTCCGCCTGTCGCACAAAGCACTGCTTCCGAAACCCGAAGGCTATGCTGAGCGCCCGGAGCGTGGCGAACGTCCTGACCGCGGTGAGCGCCGCAATGGTGGCGACCGTCGCGACAACCGCCACGGCGGACACCACGAGCACCGTGGCAACCGTGAAGGCGGCAACGAGGCTCCTGCACAGGAATAAAATTCTTTAAGAATAGCAACTGAAAAGCGAATCCGATTTTGGGTTCGCTTTTTTGTTTGCTCATGGCGAATAATAGGCCTCCTTCCTCATTAACATTTTTGCAACCGACGATTGCCAATTGAGCTTAATTTTTATTTTTGTATTGTTGTCAATGGGGTATTAGCTCATCCGGTAGAGCGTTTCGTTCGCAACGAAGAGGTGGGCGGTTCGAGTCCGCTATGCTCCACTTTTAAAACACTAAATTATGTTCACACAAGATAACGGGCTCTACATTGCCCACTGCGCCGACGGCCCAATCAGCATTGTCGGCAAAATGGCCAACCGCCACGGACTTATTGCCGGTGCCACCGGAACAGGTAAAACCGTAACACTCCAGGTTTTGGCCGAAACGTTCTGCCAGGCGGGCGTGCCGTGTTTTATGGCCGATATGAAAGGCGACCTTTCGGGAATCTCGCAGACAGGCAAATTGTCGGGATTTATTGAGAAACGCATTGCCGAGTTTGGGTTGCAAATGCCTGAATTCCAGTCATGTCCCGTAAGGTTTTACGATGTTTTCGGTGAGCAGGGCCACCCAATGCGCAGCACAATTTCGCAGATGGGCCCCGATATGCTGGCGCGTCTGCTTGAACTCAACGAAACGCAGACAGGCATCCTCCACATCGTTTTCCGCATTGCCGACGACCGTCAGCTTCTGCTCATCGATTTGAAGGACCTTCGTTCGATGCTCGATTACGTGGCGAAGAACGCCTCTGAGTTTACCACGCAGTATGGCACAATAACCTCGCAGAGCATCGGCGCAATCCAACGCGCATTGTTGACGCTTGAAAATCAGGGCGCTGACAAGTTCTTTGGCGAGCCGGCATTTGATATTCAAGATTTGCTTGCAACTGAGGGTGGCAAAGGTGTGATGAACGTTCTGGCTGCCGACAAGCTCATGCTCCAGCCGAAAATGTACTCAACATTCCTACTCTGGCTGATGAGTGAGCTTTACGCCACGCTGCCCGAGGTGGGCGACATGCCGTTGCCAAAACTTGTCTTCTTCTTCGACGAGGCCCACATGCTTTTCGACGACACTTCGAAAGCTATGGTTGACAAGATTGAGCAGGTTGTCCGCCTGATACGAAGCAAAGGTGTGGGCATTTACTTCATTTCGCAGAGTCCGTCAGATCTTCCAGATTCAATACTCGGCCAGCTCGGAAACCGTGTGCAGCACGCCTTGCGCGCCTACACTCCAAAAGACCAAAAGGCTGTGAAGGCGGCCGCAGAATCGTTCCGTCCGAATCCTGCATTCAAAACCGAAGATGCTATTCTGAGCCTTGAAACTGGCGAGGCACTGGTATCGTTCCTCGATGAAAAAGGCGCACCATCAGTTGTGCAACGAGCAAGGATACTCTTCCCGCTCAGCCAGATTGGTGCCGTCACTGACTCGCAGCGTGAACAGATAATCAAACAGTCGCGCATCTACGGCAAGTACGACAAAGCTTTTGACCGCGAGAGTGCGTTCGAGGTTCTTCTTGCCCAAGCTGAAAAAGATAAGAAAGCGGCCGAGGAAGCACAAAAGGAAGGCGAAGCAGCCAAAAAGAAGGCAACAGCCGACAAGGCTGCGCCAAAATCGAAGAAGACAACCGGCACAGCAGGCAAGGTTTTGTCGACAATGGCCACCACAGCTACACGTGAGATTACGCGCGGACTTGTTGGCGGTACTGGCAAGAAAAAATCTTCGTCAGGTGGACTGCTCGGCGTGTTTGTGCGTGGAATAATGGGTAATTTGCTGAAATAGAGATTAGCGAAAGCAGCATACAAAAAAAGCCCGGCCAAATGGTCGGGCTTCTTTGTTATTTCTCGAAAAATTACTTCGTCAGCATGCTGCAACCCATGAATTTCTGGATGCACTCGGGCAGTTTGATGCCCTCTGGAGTCTGGTTGTTCTCGAGCAGGGCGGCCACAATGCGCGGCAAAGCCAGCGAGCTGCCGTTCAGCGTATGGCACAACTGCGTTTTCTTTGTTTCCTCATCGCGGAAGCGCAGTTTCAAGCGGTTGGCCTGGAATGTCTCGAAGTTCGATACCGAGCTAACCTCCAGCCAGCGTTTCTGTGCAGCCGAGAACACCTCAAAGTCGTAGGTCATTGCCGATGTGAAGCTCATGTCGCCGCCACACAAGCGAAGAATGCGGTATGGCAAGCCCAACTTCTGCACAAGCGACTCAACGTGAGCCACCATCTTGTCCAAAGTCTCGTATGAGCGTGACGGGTGTTCGATGCAGACAATCTCAACCTTGTCGAACTGGTGCAGACGGTTCAGACCGCGCACGTCCTTGCCATACGAACCAGCCTCACGGCGGAAGCAGGCACTGTAGGCAGTGTTCTTAATTGGCAGGTCTTTCGACGATACAATCACATCGCGGTAAAGGTTCGTCACAGGCACCTCAGCCGTCGGAATCAGGTAGAGGTTGTCGAGATTGACGTGGTACATCTGGCCTTCCTTGTCGGGAAGTTGGCCAGTGCCGTAGCCAGATGCCTCGTTCACCATCAAAGGCGGCTCAATTTCAAGATAGCCAGCCTTTTCGTTCTCCTCAAGGAAGAAACTGATGAGCGCGCGCTGCAGTTTTGCGCCTTTGCCTTTATAAACGGGGAATCCGGCGCCGGTAATCTTCACGCCGAGTTCGAAATCAATCAAATCATAGTCTTTTGCCAGTTCCCAGTGTGGTTTGGCGTCTTCTGGCAGATGAGGAATCTTGTCGTCGACAAGTTTCACAATCTCGTTGTCCTCAGCGCCCTTGCCGGGTTTCACCAGTTTGTAGGGCAGGTTGGGCAGACGCACCAGAATGTCGTTCAGTTCGGCGGTGATGGCGTCGAGTTTTGCGGCCAGAGCCTTCTGTTTCTCGCCCAGTTCGCCACTTTTTTTCTTCAGCTCGTTGGCTTCGGCGGTCTTGCCCTCCTTGAAGAGTTGGCCAATCTGTTTCGAGATGGCGTTGATTTGAGCCAGAGTGTCGTCCTGCTCTTTTTGTGTGCTGCGGCGCTCGTCGTCCTTTGCCAGAATCTGGTCAATATAGGGTTCGGCGTCGAAGTTTTTGATTTTCAGTCCCGCAATGACTGCATCGCGGTTCTCTTGGATTAACTTGAGAGTTAACATATTGATTTGCTTTTATTTGCGTGGTATAAAACAAAAAAGAGGATGCCATCGAACGACGGTCAGCCCCTTTCTTATCTTTTTTGATTAAAAATCTATGCTTCGGCCGGAATAACCGATACGTACGATTTATTGTCACGTTTCTTAACAAAAGAAACTGTGCCATCTACAAGAGCGAACAGGGTGTGGTCTCTGCCCAAACCTACGTTGTTGCCCGGATGGTGCTGTGTGCCTCTTTGGCGAACGATAATGTTGCCAGCAACAGCGGCCTGGCCACCGAAAATCTTAACGCCCAATCTCTTGCTTGCTGATTCACGACCGTTCTTTGAACTGCCGACGCCTTTCTTGTGTGCCATAGTTTATTATGCTTTAATGTTTTCAATTTGAATTTGAGTGAACTGCTGGCGGTGGCCATTCATTTTCTGATAGCCTTTGCGGCGTTTCTTCTTGAATACCAATACCTTGTCGCCCTTAACTTGTTCCAGCACCTTGGCTGATACTTTTGCGCCGTCAACAACCGGCTTTCCTACTTTGATGTCGCCATCGTTATCAACCAACAAAACTTTGTCGAAGTCAACAACTGCGCCATCTTCTGCTTCCAAACGGTGAACAAAAATCTTAGAGTCCTTCTCTACTTTGAATTGTTGTCCGTTAATTTCAACTATTGCGTACATACTTTTGTGTGTTATATTTTCATAACTTTTGGACGGCAAAAGTAGAAAGTATTTTTCAACTTGCAAACATTTGAAACGATTAATCTGATTTTCTCAACACATTTTTTTCGGCGTCATTTTGCGGTTGTTAATATTATTGATAAACAGCAAGATGCGCGGTTAATAAAATTCTTTTTCAGATTTATTGCCGTTTGGCGGGCTGTTGGTGTTATATATTTTTATATTTGCTCAACAGATAGCGAAGAAAATGTCGAAGGTTAGACTCAAAGTTTTGGGGCTGTCGTGTAGCCAAACTCAGTCGGGGGCTTACGCGCTGATTCTGTCGGAAGAGAACGGCAACCGCCGCATTCCGATTGTCATCGGTGGGTTTGAGGCCCAGGCCATCGCCATTGGTCTTGAGAGGCTGCATCCGCCGCGCCCGCTCACTCACGACCTGTTCATCAACTTCGCAAAAACGTTCGGCATCACCATCACTGAGGTGAACATCTACCACCTTGAGGAGGGCATTTTCTACTCTGAGCTGGTGTGCATGACCAATGGCTCATACATGAAAATCGATGCCCGCACTTCGGACGCCGTGGCGCTGGCAATCCGCTGCAACTGCCCAATCTACACCACTGAGCAGATTATCGACAAGGCAGGAATTGTGTTCAACGCTGGCGAAGAGACCGCAGCGCAGACTGAAGCACCAAAAGCGGAGGCTGAACCGCAGCCGTCGCCCACAGGCACTGACAAGTATGAGAAATTAAGCGTTAAGGAACTGAAGAAACTACTCAACAAGTCAATCTCGAACGAGGACTACGAAGAGGCCTCACACATCCGCGACGAGATTCAGCGTCGGGAAGGAGAGAAGGATTGACAGTTTCATACCAAGTATTAAAATAAGGAATCACAGAAATAAGAAAGCGCCAAGCAAGGGCGCTTTTTATATGATTTATCCGTTCAGAATCTTTCGATAGTGGCAGTTAATCACGTTCTCGCCCGTGCCATGCCAGTTATGCATTCCGTTGCCCAGACACATTTTGAACGCCTTGCAATCCTTGCAGATGCCCGTGTGTGCCCAGTTGCGGTTGCGGAATGGCTTAAAGCGCTCATTCCAAACCTGATAGAGGTTGTCGGTGTAGATGTTGCCTTGCGAGAAACGGTCGCGGTCGATGTTTGGACAGGCGCAGATGCGGCCATCAATCAGCACTGATGCGATGTTGATTCCCGCATGACAGAAATATGGTGCGTCGCGCACAACTTGCTCATATTTGCCCAAGTAGCCCTCACAGCTGAATGTTACTTTCATGCTACCCTGCTGGCCGCGGTGGCTTTTGATAAATTCCATAAGATGAACAAATTGGCTGTCGGTCAGATGCAATTCCGCATCGTTCAGGGCGCGACCGATGGGTATGATTGTGAAAATGCGCCATTGGGGCACTTTGGCCTCGCTCAAGAGTTTGTAAATGTCTTCCAACTCGTTGATATTCCGTTGATTGACGCATGTAACCACGTCGAAATACAGTCGCGGCTGCAACGCTGCAAGTTTGATGGCATTAATGGCTCGGGCAAAACTTCCCGTGTGGCCGCGCATCCAGTCGTGCGACTGCTCAAGGCCGTCGAGACTGATGGTGAGGGCACCCAGGCCAGCACGCAGCAGTTCCTCTTGCTTTTCGGCGGTGTAGAAATAGCCGTTTGTCACCATTCCCCAGTGGCATCCGCACGCGCGAATTTGTTGCCCAATCTCGGCAAGGTCGGGGCGGAGGAACGGCTCGCCGCCAGTCAGCACCACGGTGAAGTTCTTCGGAATCTCTTTCGCGGGGATGGTTTTCAGCGCACTGATGAAATCGGCAATGGGCATATCGCGCTCGCCAGCCGACTCTTTGCAATCGCTTCCGCAATGGCGGCAGTGCAGGTTGCAGCGTGTGGTGCACTCCCAAAACAAGTAGTTCAGTTCGTGAACGTTTGTTTCAAGTTTTCGGAACGCGCGAAACAGCAGATTGTTAATCATTTATGGTCGAGAATGACGGTGAAAGTTGATGAACTCATCAGTCTTTCATTGCCAATAACAGTGTCTTTTGCCTGGAATTCAGCGTTTTCAAGAGGTTTGAATTTGAATTTCAGATGGTCGATTTCGTTATCGCTTACGAGATGCCCCTTGATAAAAGCCATTCCCGACGGACCTGTGGTGTCGGCAAAGAATTTATCGCCCCATTTGGCATGGCAAGCCGTAACCTCAACATTCGGAATACCATTCCCTTCATTGTCAATCACTTGAATGGCAACGTCGTAGCCGTAGCCATAATCTTCCATTGTGCCGTAGCAAGCCTCGAAAGTGAAAAGCACTGCGGAGAACGAGAAGTATTTTAATAATTTATGTATCCACTTCATAGTTTGGTATTTTGAAATCTATTTACAAAGATAATCCAAAAAGCGATTGGTTATTCAATGATTTTTCAAGGTGAAAATCAGCGCCACTGACACCAAAAAAAATACCGCGCCGCTTCTTTTTGAAACTTTTTCCTTACATTAGCATTTGTGTATCAATTAAAACGGACGGTTATGAGAATTTCAGCAACAAACAACAACGGAACGGTTACACTATACTTTGAGGGCCGATTCGACACCATGGCAACCAAGCAAGCTACAGACGATATTGAACAACAACTGAAGGGATGCGCCCCCGTCAAATCGCTTGTGTGCGACGCATCGAAACTGGAGTACATTTCAAGTTCGGGTTTGCGGGTTTTTCTGGCGTTAGCCAAACAGTATAAAGATTTCCGCGTGATTGAAACATCGTCCGACGTTTACCAAGTGCTTGAAATGACGGGCTTTACAAAGATTATGAACGTGGAGAAGGCTATGCGGCGTTTCAGCGTTGACGGATGCCAGATTATTGGTCGCGGCGGCGTTGGCGTGGTCTATCGCATCGACGACGACACAATTATAAAAGTGTTCCGCGAGGGCACCACCATCGACGAGGTGCAGACCGAGATTACAATGGCCAAAGAGTCGTTTGTTTTGGGAATGCCCACCGCCATATCGTTCGACATTGTTCGTGTCGGCAGCCAGTATGGTCTTGTGTATGAGTTGCTTAAAGCCGATACACTGACCGCCTGCCTGAAACGTGAGCCGCAGCGCATCGACGAGTTTGCAAGGCTCTATGCCAGTCTGTTCCGCCATTTGCACGACATCAAGGTGCCAAAAGGCGGCAGCATTCCGTCGTGCATCGAGCGTGAAGAAGAAGCCGTGCGTATTATCAGCCGCTATTTCGACGCGCCGTCAACCGACCTTATGATGCGCATAATTCAGTCAATCCCGCAAGGCGACCGCCTTCTGCACTGCGACCTTCAGACCAAAAACGCAATGCTGCAGAACGGCGAACTGATGCTGATTGATATGGGCGAGGTTGGCTACGGACACCCGATTATCGATTTGGGACATTCCTATTCGGCAATGGTGTCGCTCGTGGGCGATTACGAGCAGATTATCGGCCTTCCGCAGCAGTTGGCTAACGATATATGGTTGAAGATGATACAATATTATTTCGAAGGCCAGAGTGCCGATTTCATTAAGCACCGCACCGAGCAGATTGCGGTTGTGGGCTGTCTGCGCAATTTCACGTGGCTGTCGTTGAGCAACTCGTTCCCCGACGAGGTGATTCGCCACTGTCAGGAAATCTTTGCCGAACGACTCACCAAACGGAAAGACTACATACTATCGGTTTGCGACACATTTAAAGATTGGACATTAGAATAATTAAGGCGAGCCGCTTTGCGGGAAATTGGAAGAAAATTTATAAAGGATTGATATTTGGGATTTTATAACATTTTTTAATCGAGTTTTTCTAAAAAATTCCGCCTGTCAGGACGCTAAAAAACAAACTATCGAGATGAGCAAGAAATTTAAAGAATGGCGTAAGTCGCTGAAAACCAAATCGACTTTGGCCATAATCATAACCGCCGCAGTGTTGATTGAAACAACATCGGCGGTGCAGTACAAATTTGCCAGCGATGGTATCCGCGAGGAGGTGCAGTTGCGTGCTGAAAGCGAGTTGAAAGTACGTAACCTAAAGATTAACAATGTGATGAACGCTGTTGAGGTGGCGGTGCAGAATATGGAGTGGATTGTAGAGTTATGTCTCAGTCAGCCCGACTCGATGTACGCCGTAACACGTAAAATGCTCACCTGTAACGATATAATCGTGGGTAGCGCCGTGGCCTTCGAGCCGAACTACTATCCCAAAAAAGGCCGCCAGTTCTCGCCTTATTCATACAAAACCGAAGATGGCACCATCATCAGCAAGCAACTTGGCACTGACGATTATGACTACCACAAAATGGAATGGTACGCCGTGCCCATGCGCAACAACCGTCCGCATTGGAGCGAGCCTTACTACGACGAGGGCGGCGGCGAGATGATGATGTCGACCTACTCGATGCCAATTCACGACGCAACAGGCCGCACGGTGGGCATTTTCACCGCCGATGTGTCGCTCGACTGGCTTGGCGAAGTCATCAATGCAAACCGCATCTATCCGTCATCGGTGAATATGATGATTTCGCGCTCTGGCCAGATGATGGCTTGCCCTGTTGAGAGCTTAGTGATGCGCACCAACATTATCGACCTGACATCGGGAATCAAAGACACATCGGTTGAACGAGTGAACCGTGAGATGATGTCGGGCGGCAGCGGTTGCGCCACTATCACTGATGATGACGGCGAAGTGAACTACGTCTATTACGCGCCCGTCGATAACGGTACAGGCTGGTCGATGGCGGTCATTTGCCGCGACCGCGAAATATACGAGGGATTGCGCAAGGTGGGCTTGAATCTGTTCGGGTTGATGATTATAGGCCTTGCGCTTTTGGGCTTCATCATAATGCGTACAATCCGCAGCATCAATAAGTTACAGATTGTAAACGCCGAAAAGGAACGCATCGGCAGCGAGTTGCACATTGCCAGCGAGATTCAGAAAGGTATGCTGCCGAAGATTTTCCCGCCGTACCCTGAGCGCGACGATATTGAGATTTACGGTCATCTGGTTCCTGCCAAAGAGGTGGGCGGCGATTTGTTCGACTTCTATATTCGCGACGAGAAACTGTTCTTCTGCATAGGCGATGTGTCGGGCAAGGGCGTTCCAGCGTCATTGGTGATGGCTGTCACAAGGGCGCAGTTCCGTACGCTGTCGGCGCACGAGTCGTCACCCGACCGTATTGTCACGGCTATGAATGATGCAATGTCGGAAATGAACGACGCCAATATGTTTGTAACGTTCTTCATAGGCGTGCTCGACCTGCCTACGGGCCGTATGCGCTACTGCAACGCAGGTCACAACTCGCCGCTGCTCATTGGGTCGGGTGTGGGTCCGCTCAAGTGCGGCTCAAACATTCCAATTGGTGTGATGCAAGGCTGGAAATACACCACCCAGGAGACGCATATCGACTGTGGCACAACCGTTTTTCTGTATACCGATGGCTTGACCGAAGCCGAGAACACCGACCACGAACTTTTCGGTGACGACCGTATGGTTCAAGTGTCGCGCGAGGCCCTTGCCGCCGATGTGCATCAGCCCGAAGTGTTCATTGGCCGTATGAGCGATGCCGTTCGCGATTTTGTTGGCAATGCCGACCAGAGCGACGACCTGACAATGCTGGCCGTGCAGTACACCAAGCAACAGATTGACGAGAAATTCCAGCGCAGTGTGACGCTTCACAACAATATCGATGAGATACCGAGTCTGGCCGAATTTGTCGAGGGCGTGTGCGAGGCCGTAGGTTTCGACGCATCGTTGACAATGCAGATGAATCTTGCCATTGAGGAGGCTGTGGTGAACATTATCAACTACGCCTATCCGCAAGGAACACACGGAGTTATCAACATTAAGGCGCAAGCCAACGATGTGCGGCTGAAGTTTGTTATAACCGACAGCGGCGCCCCATTTGACCCAACCGTCAAAGAGGATGCCGATATCACTCTGTCGGCCGAACAGCGCCCCATCGGCGGTTTGGGAATACACCTTGTGCGCCAACTGATGGACACCATCAACTACGAGTACACCGACGGCAAAAACGTGCTGTCGTTAAGGAAAAAGTTGAAATAAAGATAATTAGGAGTTGATTGTTGAAAAAACTATTGATTTGTACAAATCCTAAGCAAAAGCCACTTTTTAGTGGCTTTTTTTATTTCCATTAGAAAAAATCAACTACGAAAAAAGATTTCGTAGTTGTTTGTTATTTTTGCGGCGTAATAAATAACATTGTGGACTTATTAAATATCATAACGGCACAAGTGCTGGCCCGAAGTTTCCGATTTATCGAGCCAAGCAGTAATGCGCGATTTTTCTACAATCAGCGCGGCCGGTATGGATTTTCTTAAAATCGGAGAAATTAATCTTTGTTTCAGAGCATAAATTCTTGCAAATAAGACGAAAACGATAGTTGGAATATCCTTATCGGAGGAAATCCCAACTATTTTTTTTCATTAAAAACCAAGAATGATATGCCAGCAAATAAAAATGCCTTGATAAGGTACAAAACAATAGACAACTGTTTGAAAAACAGATACAGAAAATGGACAATAGATGACCTTGTGGATGCTTGTTGCGATGCTCTTTACGAAATGGAGGGTATTAGAAAAGGAGTTTGCACAAGGACAGTCCAAATGGATATTCAGATTATGCGGTCGGATAAGTTAGGTTACAATGCGCCAATAGTGGTTTATGACAAAATCTACTATACGTATTCTGACCCTTGCTATTCTATAACAGAAATGCCTCTTACCCAGGATGACTGTAGACTTCTAAAACAGGCTATTACTCTTCTCGGCAACAATGATAATATTGACTCAGACAAAACTCGGAAAATCCTCAAAAAAGTTCAAAACAGGTTGACGGCGTTGCTTAATTATGCATAAAAGCCATTTGGTATAAAGAAACCCTCGTGCTTCTTGCGCGAGGGTTTCTTTTATTTTGCAATATAATGTGGAACTTTGTGGATTCGAACCACATTCTCAGGATTTTCAGTCCTGCGCATACACCAAGTCTGCCAAAGTTCCAAGAGTGATGAGGGTGGGATTCGAACCCACGACCGGAGGCTTCGTAGACCTCTGCTCTAATCCAACTGAGCTACCTCACCATTTTGCGGAAGCAAGAGGATTCGAA
The DNA here is from genome assembly GCA_017645945.1 of Salinivirgaceae bacterium. Lineage (GTDB taxonomy): Bacteria > Bacteroidota > Bacteroidia > Bacteroidales > SZUA-534 > RUG13583. The sequence goes on along the minus strand of JAGCNL010000072.1, from coordinate 2,342 downwards.
CCTCTGGAACTTTTTTACAAGTTCAACACGTTAGCAATGTGCCGCTTTCGTCCACTCAGCCATACTTCCATAACTGATTTCGCTGCAAAGCTAGAATGTGCCTATGAAGCCTTTTTTCGTAGCAGAAAAAATTTTTGTAAAATTTTTAAATCACATTTTTTCTGTCATTTTTTCCCATTAGAACGCACCTAAATATTTCCACAGCTCATAGCTCTGTTTTTGTGTAATCAGAATTGTTATATTTGAGTGATAATTCAGATGCATTGTAGTGGTGCAAATTATAAAATCAGGTATGACAGTCAACGACATAAAGAATTTGCTGCTAAAAGGTGAGCGAGTAACGTTTGAAGCAAAACGCACTGAAAGCGACGTGCCAAAATCGGTGTGGGAGACCTATTCGGCGTTTGCTAACACCATTGGCGGCACAATTGTGCTTGGAGTAGTTGAACACCAGAAAGAAAAGAACCCTGCTAAACGCTTTGAGATTACTGGCGTTGACAATGCCAATAAAATTATTAAAGACTTTTGGAACACTATCAACAGCAACAAGGTGAGCCATAATATTTTATGTGACGATGATGTGACTGTTGTTGAAATCGATGGTAAACAGGTTGTCTGCATTCAGGTTCCACAGGCTAATTGGCATACAAAGCCTATCTATTTGAACGACAATGTATACCGAGGTTCTTTTAGACGCAACCACGAAGGTGACTATCACTGCACCGAAGAGCAAGTGAGAGCGTTCATCCGCGATGCAAGTGATGAGGGTAACGATGGTGTGTTGATGGAGCACTACGGAATGGATGATGTTGACCCAAACACCTTGCGCCAGTATCGCTCGGAGTTCCGCGATGTGAACAAAGACCACATGTGGAATGGTTACGATGACAAGACTTTTTTGCGGAGTTTTGGCGCTTATGTTGTTGACCGAGAGACAGGTAAGGAAGGCTTGTCGCTGGCTGGATTGCTGATGTTCGGCACAGGGCTTGCTATTCGTGAGCGGCTGTCGAACTTCCGTATGGACTATGTTGATATGAGCCATTTAGTTGGCGATGAGCGCTACCACGACCGACTGACTTACGATGGACGCTGGGAAAACAATTTCTATCAGTTCTTCCACCTTGTCATTCCAAAACTTACACTCGATTTGCCGCGTCCGTTCCGTATGCCAGGAATCCGCCGCGAGGATGACACCCTGCAGCAAAAAGCTGTACGTGAGGCTTTTGCCAATGCAATTATTCATTCCGATGTTCTTTTGTCGGGGGGTGTTCTGCGAATCGATAAATATGATGACCGTCTTTGTCTGCGAAATCCAGGCACTTTGAAACTGCCTGTTTATCAGATTTATGAAGGTGGCATGTCTAAAGCGCGTAACCCACGCATACAAAATATGTTGCGAATGATTGGCTACGGCGAGAATCTTGGCTCTGGATTTCCAATGATACTGAACGTTTGGAAAGAATCGGGCTGGTGCGAGCCGGAACTGAATAACAAAACTGACATTGACGAGGTGGAGTTGGTGTTGCCCTTCCGTGAGGACGAGAATTTTTTTGCTGACACCCAAAATGTCACCGATATTGTTCCAAAAAATGTCCTAAAGGATGTCTCAAAGGATGTCCTAAAGGATGTCCTAAAGGAATTGCCAAAAGAGATAGCCACTAAATTATCCGAAAGACAGATAGTCATTCTCGGATTGATTAAAGAAACACCTAATATTGCGTGGCGCGAAATATCTGAAAAACTTGATGTTTCTATCAAAACAATACAGCGCGATTTCGCAGATATGAGGAATTTAGGTGTCGTCATAAATCGCGAAGGAGGAAAGACTTTTGGACACTGGACTATTCAATTATAAGCACTGATTGGGTATTATTGAAAACCATAAAATGAACACAAAATGGACAGCATAATATTTCTCGGCTTGAACGGATATGCGTGGATAACCATTGCCACCATAGCGGGCATCTTCGTCGTTATGGCGCGGACTCGCATACGGGCGGAGGTTGTGTTTTTGGGCGCGCTCACGGTGCTGCTTGTCACGGGCGTTGTGACGGAAGAAGAAGGAATGGCGGGCTTTGGGTCGGAACCAGTGGTGGTTCACGCAGCGTTTTTTGTCATTATTGCGGCGCTCATCCATACGGGCGTACTCTACTGGCTGTCAAAAAACGTGCTTGGGACGCCTAAAACACAGGTGGGTGCTATGCTGCGGCTGATGATTCCTGCCAGCGTGCTGTCGGCAATGATGAACTCGGTCAACATTGTGGCTCTGCTCATCGACGCGGTGAAACTGTGGGCGCACAAACTTGGTGTGGCGCCGTCGAAACTGCTGCTGCCGTTGAGTT
>JAGCNL010000071.1 GCA_017645945.1 Salinivirgaceae bacterium | reverse complement strand
TTTGAGGCGAATGTTGAACGAGGTTTCGTCAAAAACTTCTTGCGAAAGATAGCCAGATTCTTTGTAAAGCATTACGTCGGTGTTGCCGTTGCGGAAAAGATTTGATACTCCGGCTTCGAGGTTCAACGCATTGTTTAAGAACGATTTATGAATGTATAAACTTGCCTGTACCGAATTGTTGGTTACCTTTAAGAAATCTTCCTGACCGTTTTTGAAGAATGTTTGAGTGTTAAATTCAAACGCCCATCCGCTTTTGAGGTTAACGGCATTGTTGAACACAAGCACATAGTAGGGACGGCTGAGTTTGATGGTTTGACCGTTGGAAACAATGTCGTCGAGCCACTGTTTGTGAGCAATAAATGCGATTGTGGGACGGTAGATGCCAATGGGAAGTTGTGCTGCAAGTTGCAGATTAAGAGTGGGTTTGTCGGTGTTGATCCATTTGAGAGTTTCTGATTCGGGGTGTTCGGGGTTTACCATTTGGTATTGCAAGTAAGCGTTTTGACGGTGAGTGTAGTTTACCGATGCTTGTAAAAACAGGTAAGTGAGCGAAAAATCGGCGTTGTGCATAATTGTGGGCTTGATGGTGGGGTTGCCGGTTTGTTGAAGATAACGACTTCCGTAGTAGGTGGCGTTGCTCATTACATAGTACGAAGGACGAGAGATTTTTTCGCTGTAAGCCACGTGGAGACCAATTTTGCCTAACATTCCGTCTACCGAAACAGATGGGAAAAACTCGTCGTAAATCTGTGATGCTTTTTCGTCGTGTTCGCCGTTGTTGTAATAGTCGAGGTCGATATGCTCGTAGCGGAGACCGGCTTTTACGTTAACTTTTTGGGCAATGGTGTAACCGTATTCTGCAAAAGCCGCTATGCCATTTTGAGTGGTCTTGCTGTTAACAGAAGGAACGTAAGTGTCGGCATCACTGATAGTTTCGTCGGTGCGGTAGGTATAAGAAGTTTCGCCGCCAAAGTCGATGTGTCCGCCAAAGAGCGAGTGTCCGAGAACGAGTTTCTGAGCCGACAACTTGTTGAGAATGTTGTTGGTAACTGCAAAATCGCGCTGTTCGGAATTTTTGCTCGATTCGCTGTTGTAAGTGATTTTGGTTTTGGGATTGTAAATAAAATCAGAGTTGAAATCTACCGAAAAACCACCGATGTTGCCACTGTAATAGAGGTTGATTTCGTGCTGGTAATCATCTGGTTGTGTGGTGTTTACGTAAGTGCTCAACTCGTCGTAATTTTCATTGTTGCAAAGTACGTCAATTGTGTTCCAAGCCTCGTCGTCGCGGTTGAAAACTTTGTGGTGGGTATATTTTGCGCCAACAGAGTTTTTATCGTTAATCTGATAGTTAACACCAAGATTAATAGGTGCATAGTCGTAAGTCTCGTGTTGGTCTAATCTGTTGATGTTTTCCCAATGGTAGTTAGAGTTGTTGAGTGTGTAAATGTCTGATACATTGCCCAATTTGAAGTTGCGGGCGTAACGTAGACCGCCAAAAATATCGAATCCTTGTTTGCGGTAGTTAAAGTCGAATTTTTCGTCTATTGAGGAATTTTTGTCGTCGAAACCTTGATACCAATAAGATTCGGCTTTGAATCCAAAACCTTCGCCCACGGGTTTGAGAGTGGTGATGCGAACCACCGAAGTAACCTCGGCAGAATAACGTGCTCCGGGCGACTGAATCACTTCAACGCTCTTGATATTTTCGGGTGAAATATTCTCCAACTCGTTCATATCACGCACCTTAACGTTGTTGATGTAGATTTCGGGCGAAC
>JAGCNL010000070.1 GCA_017645945.1 Salinivirgaceae bacterium | reverse complement strand
GATTATCGGCGGCTACAGATTCCTTTTGGGTGCCGAAGCCACGTTTGATGCGAATGGTCAGCCCGTTCTGGCAAGTTCGCACCAATTCCGTTTTTCGCAGAAATTTATCGACGATTACCTGCCGTATTCCATTGAACTCGGACGCAATTTTGTCGCACCCGAATATCAGAGTTCGCGCAACGGCGCAAATTCAATTTTTGCGTTCGACAACTTGTGGGACGGCCTTGTGGCAATCATTATGAAGAATCCCAAACTGTTATATTTCTTCGGAAAGATTACCATTTATCCGTCGTACGACCATATTGCCCGCGACCTGATTTATCATTTTCTTTGGAAGCATTTTGGTGACAAAGAGGAACTTATCCGTCCGTGGACTGACCAATCGGTAATGCCCGATTCCAATTCCGACCTGATGAACCTGATAGTGCATAAGGATGACCTTGTTGAGGACTTCCGATTGCTGAAGGCCGCGGTTAGACGGCGCGGGGTAAACGTTCCGCCGAATGTTACCGCATATATTTCAGCCACGTCGCAGATGATGATGTTTGGCACTGCGGTTAACCACCTGATGCACAACATTGAAGACACTGGAATACTTATTCCTTTCGATGCCGTCTATCGCGAAAAAATGACACGCCATATTGGTGCGTACATTATTCAGGCTTTCAAAGCCGAACGCCGCCGCGACGCGGTTCTCGGCATTTACGAGAAAGAAAATCAGATAATTGAGCGCTGGCTGAATATGCGGAGGCGCAGAATTAGGCGCTCGCTTAAGAAAGCCCGCCAAGATTTTCAGACCGATTTGGCCGAAAGCGGCATTGCGGAGTATTCGGAATAAAAATTGACTGGCAGATTGTCGCTTTAAATAATAGAATAAGAAGCAAATATGAATAAAAATAACAATATGAACTGTATTTTCATTTCACCACATTTTCCGCACACCTATTGGCAGTTTTGTATGCGTTTGAAGCAGAACGGTGTGAACGTGCTGGCTCTGGCCGACACGCCATACGAGTCGCTGCCCGCGGAACTTAAGGAGGTGCTGACGGAGTATTACCGCGTTGAGTCGCTCGAAAACTACGACGAGGTTTACCGTGGTGTGGCCTATTTTGCGTTCCGCTACGGGCGAATCGACTGGATTGAGTCGAACAACGAGTACTGGCTGGCGCAGGACGCAAGGCTGCGGACCGATTTCAACATTGGCACAGGCATAAAATCCGACAAGATTGCAAGTATTAAGGAGAAGTCGGAAATGAAAAAACATTACGTCGCAGGCCGTATCCCGACAGCCCGTCAGGCAAAGGCAGCCGACGGTTTGGCCGCCGTCAGCGCTTTCGCGAAAACCACTGGCTACCCGATTATTCTGAAGCCCGACGTGGGCGTGGGCGCCAATGGCACCTACAAAATCAGCGATGAAGCCGAACTGAAAAACTTCTTTGAAACCGAAAGCAATTATCCGTTTTATGTGGCCGAAGAGTTTGTCAGCGGCGAAATTTGCTCATACGACGCCATTATCAACTCAAAAGGCGAACCGCTCTTTGAGTCGATGACCGTGTGGCCGCCGTCGATAATGGACATTGTCAACCGCCAACTCGACCTTTCATACTATGTCGATAAGACAATGCCCGTGGCTTTGCGCAAATTAGGCAGGAAAACAGTGAAGGCGTTCGGCATTTTCAGCCGTTTTGTGCACCTTGAGTTTTTCCGTCTCGATGCCGACCGCCCTGGTTTGGGCAAAAAAGGCGGATTTGTGGCGCTTGAGGTGAATATGCGGCCCGCTGGCGGTTACACACCCGATATGATAAACTATGCCCACTCGACCGACGTTTACAAGATTTGGGCCGATATGGTGGCCTTCGACGAGAACCGCACGCCCGAAACCGAAAAGCAGTACTATTGCGCCTTTGCAAGCCGTCGCGACTTCAACCGCTACCGCCACAGCCACGCCGAAATTCTTGAGCGCTACGGCGGACGCATTGTAATGTGCGAGCGTATGCCCGAACTGTTCTGGGCGGCAATGGGACAGCAAATGTACACCGCTAAACTTGATACTTTTGCCGACGTGAAAGAATTTGTCAATTTTGTGCACGAAAAGTTTTAAGCCGATGGAAATCAAATATATAAAGAGATACAGCCACAATCTTGGCCGCGATATGGAATACAAAACCTACGGCAGCAGCGGCCACCCCGTTCTGGTTTTCCCGTCGCAGGACGGTCGGTTCTACGATTATCAAGATTTCGATATGGTAGGCGTTCTGTCGGGATTTATCGACAGCGGGCGGATTCGCCTGATTTGCGTCGACAGTATCGACCGCGAGACGTGGTCGCAAACGGGCGGCGACTACCACCACCGCATTGACCTTCACGAGCGCTGGTACCGCTACATTGTGAACGAACTGATTCCCGAAGTGCGCCACGATGCTGAAACATTTATAGTCACGGGGTGCAGTATGGGCGGATTCCACGCGGGGAACTTTTTCTTCCGCCGCCCCGATTTGTTCGACACTCTGCTCGCCTTGAGCGGCCTGTACTACGCTGGATATTTCTTCCCGAACTACAACGACAGCCTGATTTACGAAAACTCACCATACGATTTTCTGCGCTATATGCCTGACAATCATTACTATTGGAATGAATACCGTCGTCGGCGGATAATATTGTGCGTCGGGCAGGGCGCGTGGGAAGACGACCTTCTGGCAAGCACCCGCCAAATGGACGCCCTGCTGCGCGAGAAAAACGTGCCCGCCTGGGTCGACTACTGGGGCACTGACTCGGCTCACGACTGGGCTTGGTGGCGCAAGCAAATCGTCTATTTTATGGACAAAATTTTGAACGACTCTCAAATTGAATACGAAATCTGACGAAGCCACACTCTATCACCAAACAGAAGTATATGATTATCAATCCTATAAAACATAAAGACGGAGATATGCAAGAAGTTGATATTGTTACATATCAGCCCCACTATCTGCCCGATTTTGTCAGGCTGAACAAACAATGGATTGAAACATATTTTAGATTAGAACCATCTGATTTACACACCTTTGCAAATGCCAATGAATACATAATCGGACGTGGGGGGCAGATATTTTTCGCTCTCGACAGCAATGGGCGGGTTATCGGCTGTTGCGCACTGATTCCACACCCCGAATCGGACCGCCACGAGTTGGCAAAAATGGCCGTTGCCCCCGAAGCCCGTGGAAAAGGTGTCGGACAAAGGCTTGGCGAAGCACTGCTGTCGTACGCCCGCCGTATGGGTGTGAAAACCATATTTTTAGAAGGCAACACCAAACTCGAGGCTTCAATCGCCCTGTACCGCAAACTCGGATTCAGAGAGGTGCCGTTGGCCAACAATGCGTACGAACGGTGCGACATAATAATGGAACTGACACTAAAAGAGCACAATATCACTATACGCCCCGTTGAGCAGAGCGACCAACAGCCATTGGCGGAACTTATCCGCTCGGTTTTCGAAGAATACGGCGCGCCGCTGCGCAACAGCGTTTACGATGACCCGCTGACGGAACACATTTTCGACACCGTCAACACCACCGCAAACGCCGCCTACTTTGTCCTGACCGATTCCGACGGAACGGTTTGCGGCGGCTGCGGCTTTTACCCGACCGACGGCTTGCCCGAAGGTTACGCCGAAATCATAAAGTTCTACCTTGCGCCCGCGGCACGGGGCAAAGGCTACGGCTCACGGCTTTTCAAAACCGTTCTCGAAGCCGCGCGGTTCGCGGGCTACAAGCACCTGTATATCGAGTCGTTCCCCGAATTTTCAGCCGCCGTCGAAATGTACCGTCGCCACGGCTTCAAACCAATAGACCACCGTCTTGGTCATTCAGGCCACCAATCCACAAGCATTTTTATGGTGGCAGATTTCAATTAGATTTTAACAAACTTGTTCAACTTTAAATTATTAGCAATGAATAGAAAAGAAGTATTATCGCGAAATGTTGTATTGCTGTCAAACATATCGGACGAAGAGAAGAAGATGCGCACAGAGGGAGGCCAACTGCCTTCAATCGATTCTGTACGGCATATAATCGATTTGCTGAAACAGATATTTTTCCCTGGATTCTTCGGTTCAGGCATTGTCAGCCGCGAGAGCCGTTTTTACCACGTTGGTATCAATATGGAAAAACTGATTGAGGAAATCGAAGAACAGATTTCGTTGAGTTTCAGTTGTTTCAACGGAGGAAAATCGGACGAGGAAGTTGAGCAGATAGCGCTTCAGTTTGTCAACAATCTGCCCGAAATCAAACGGGTGCTCTACACCGACATTGAGGCGATGTTCAAATCGGACCCCGCCGTGACGGCTTACAGCGAGATTATCTTCTGCTACCCGATAATGCAGGCTATGGTTCACTACCGCGTGGCTCACTCGCTGCTGAAACTCAAAGTGCCCGTTCTGCCGCGTATCATAACCGAAATGGCCCACTCGGCAACGGGTATCGACATTCACCCTGGCGCCGAAATTGGCGAGTATTTCTCAATCGACCACGGAACAGGTGTGGTGATTGGCGAGACTTGTATTATTGGCAATCACGTAACTCTATATCAGGGTGTTACGCTTGGCGCGAAGAAATTTACCTACAACGATAGCGGTCAACCTGTGAACACCCCGCGCCACCCGATTATTGAGGACAATGTTACCATTTATTCAAATTCTTCGATTCTGGGGCGCATTACCATTGGCCACGACACCATTGTCGGTGGCAACATTTGGCTCACAGAGAGTGTCAAGCCCTACTCGAAGATTGTTCAGCAACGCGCCGTGTCCGAATCGTTTTCTGACGGTGCTGGAGTATAAGCGAATCTAAAAGATTTCTTTTTCATTGAAAAAGCGGATTTCCCGAAATGGGGAGTCCGCTTTTTTTACACAATTTGCCGTTGGTTCACCGATTATCCGATTCACCATTTAAATCCCTATCAACCATTGCATTGACGCACGAATCCGACCAAACGTTTTCGGCGGTTTCAATCATATCGATGATGGTGTAGATGGGCAGGATGATGCCCAAAATGGCTACGGGCGCGCCTATGCCCGACATTAGCGAAAGCGTCAGGAAAAAGCAGCCCATTGGCACCCCCGCGTTGCCCACAGCCGACACCACCGAAACCAACAGCCAAAGAACTATGGTTGAGAGCGTTATGGGCGTGCCGCCATTCTGCATAACAAAGAGCGATGTTACAAGAATGAAAGCCGCGCAGCCGTTCATATTGATGGTGGTGCAGATGGGCAGAACAAAGCGCGACACGTCTTTGCGGATGTTGAGCCGCTGTTCGGCCGATTCCATTGTCACGGGCAGAGTGGCGGCGCTACTCTTGGTGAACAGAGCCATTAGCACGGCGGGTGACATTTTTGCCAAAACGTGGATTGGGTTCAAGCCGCGGATGAGCAGAAATGCGGGCAGAACCACAAAAAACTGAATCAGATTGCCGACAATCACCACAAGCACATATTTGCCGATGCTGTCAGCCACAACGCCCGCGCTCACTTGCGCCGACAGTTGCGCCGCAAAGGCCACAATGCCCACGGGCAAAGTGCGTATCAGGCCGCGGATGAGCAGGAAAAGCAAGTCCTGCAAGCCGTACAAACCTTTGACAATCACCGATTTATTTTCCGATTCGGGCAGTTTCGACAGCCCGATGCCAACGGCAAAGGCTAACAGCAACAGCGACAGTACGTTACCTTCGAGCAACGGACGGATGATGTTGTTCGGCACAATGTTGAGAATGTGGTCGGTGTACGACAGGCCGTTGGTTTCGGGTGCGGGGTCTGCCGTTTGGCTCAAGGCTTCGGCAGGAAGGTTCGACGGACTGATGGCCACATAGAGCGCGGCCCCCACAGCCGACGCGCAGACGGTGGTGAGCAGCGTGTAGAGCAGCGTGCGGCGGAAAACCCGTCCTGTGTTGCGCCCCGTACCCATTGACAGCATTGTGGTGACAATGGCCAGCACAATAGTCGGCACGGCCAGAAGTTGGAACAATCGTGTGTAAACCGTCGCCACAAAATCAGCCACGGCGTCGATGGCGCCAATCCGCAGCAATCCTAAAACAGCACCCACGGCCAATGCCGCAATCCATATCACAACTTTTTTCATATTCTGTTTCGTTTTATTATTCAATCGTTTATAAATGGTTGAGACGCTTCGCTGTTGAGAAGTTGAGACGCTTCGCTGTTTAGAAAACTAAACTTTCTCAACCTTCTCAACTCTCTAAACTTCTTAACCTCTCACCCTTCAAATATCACATTTCAAAAGTCAAGTTCGCGAAAATGTTCCGCCCTTTTTGCGGAATTTGGTTCCAGTCGGCGTAGGTGGCGTAACGCTTGTCGAACAGATTCTCGACACCCGCCCTCACCGACAGCCTTTTATCGCCGACAGGCTTCTGCCAGAGTGCCGACAGGTTGCAGATGGTCCACGCGGGCGTTTCGGTCTCGCCATATTTAGCCGCGTATTGGCTTTGGCGGGCGTTTCCGCGAACGGTGATTTGCACCTGCCATTGTCCGCGGCTTGCGCCGATTTGCGTCTGCCAACCGACGGGCGAAATGAGCGGCAGCGGGTCGGCGTCGGCGTCGCGGCCCGAACCCACGCTCAACTTACCGTTCCAGTTCAGCCATTGCAGCGGCTGCCATTCGGCCGTCACCGACGCGTTGGCAATGGTGGCGCGTTTGATGTTGCCGTACACCTTAACCCCTTCAGCGTCGACGGTCATTGCCGAAAGCCTTGTCTCAAGATGCCCGATGATGTAGTCGCGGAACAGAAAGGCGTTACCGTCGATGCCCACCTGCAGCGTTCCGCCACGCCATTTCAGAGCGGCGTTCAACTCGGTTGCCGACTCGTTTTTCAGGTGCGGATTGCCGATGTAGTCGAATTGGTCGAACGTGTTGTTCAGGTAGTAGCCGTAAGCCTCGGTCACCGTTGGCGCGCGGCTTCCCCAGCCAGCCCCAGCCGACAGTTGCAGGCCGCCCAACTGCACGCGGTAACTTGCCGCAATGCGCCCCGTGGTCTGATAGTAGGCGTTGGTCATAGCAGGGAAAAACACCTTCAGAGCGTGATAACCCTCGTCGTTGTTGAGCCGCTGATGCTGCCACGCCACCTTCGCCGACAGGCGCACCTGTTGGTTTTCGGTCAAGCCGATATTGTCAGTCAGCGCAAGGCCAGTGTTGAGCGTCGCCACGTCGGGCCACGTAACCATATACATTGGCGCCGCACCGCCAGGGTACATTGTCATATCGGCAAAGCGGCGGTTGTGGTAAAGGTCGTAGTTCAGAGCCAGGTCGTGGCGCTTCCGCGATGCTGTGAGAAGGCTGTAGAGCCCCTCCGTTTGGCTGCGTCCAGGCATATCCATATGAATCTCGACGTCGGGCCGCTGCGTGTCGTCCATTTCGTGGGTGATGTGGTTGTAGTAAACCTTCGTTTCCCAACTCGCCCAGCCGAACAAATGCTTGACTGACAGCGATGTAATGATGCCGCGGGCCAGCCCCACATCCATATTCAGGGCGGGATAGCCCACGTCGGTGGCGCGGTCGAAGATGAAGGTGGCTTCCACGGCGTCGCTATCCGTCAAGCGGAAGCCTAAATTGCTGAAAACATTCACTTTGTGGAATTGCGAGAACTGCAGCCGCTCGCCGCCGCCAATCTTGTAATTCTCAGCCTGTCGGTAAAAGGCGCCAATGTTCGCGTAAGCGCGATGACCGCTCAGAGCCGCGTCGGCGCCATACACCTGCACGTGGCCGTTCCACTCGTGGCCCGCCGACAGATTCACTCGTAGCGGGTCGGCGTCGAAACCTGCCTTGCGAAGCCGCAAATCAAGGCTTCCGCCGATGTTGCCCGTGGCCTGCGGATTGCCGTCAAGACCGCTGTTCAGACTGATAGTCTGTAAGTTACCACTCTCAACATACGACGTCACAGGGTCCATTTTGTCGGTGCAGGCGTAGAAAATCTTCATTCCGTCGATGGTTGTCGAAAGGCGCTCGGTGGGCATATTGTTCACCACAGGTTCCCACGCGTACGAGCCGCGCCGCACCATTGCCACATTGCGCAGGTTGCCAATGTGCTCGTCAATGCTTGCCGCCTGCCCCTTCACCGCCCGCTGTCCGCCCCGCGACGCAGTGGAAACGATAACCACTTCGTCCACAGTCAGTTCGCGGGCCACCGTGGTGTCGGCGGCGGTGGTCAGTAATGTCGATACAATCAGTAATGATACCATTCTCTATCTCTGTTTTGTTTTAATCGATGGCGCCGATTTACCTGATTTTGTTTGATTTGCCGAATCAGACCGCAATCCGCGCCTTAGTTCTGTTGTTCTTAATGACGGTGCAAAGATAGATATTGTTTTTCTATTAACCTATAGGGTTGGTGGGTTTATTTTCTGAATTATTGGGGGTAGATTTTTTTAGCAGAATAAAAACAGTACAGATAATGGCGTAGAATACTCTAATTCTTGCCGACTACACGTTTGCTTTTTACCAAAATCATTCCATTATTGAACGGATAACACTCCGCAATTCGTCTTTGTTGGGCAAATACAGTTCGTATTTCGACACAAACAAGTTTGAATCCATCCCGTAGGTAGCATATTCAACCATCAGTTCATCCTTATAGTGGCTCATAATGATGCCGATAGGCGGATTGTCGCCTTCAACATTCTCTTCTTTGGCAAAATAGCCCATATACATATTCATCTGCCCGATGTCGGTGTGTTTTACCGCTCCCTTCTTTAGGTCAATTAGCACAAAACACCGCAAAATCCGATGATAAAACACAAGGTCGATATGGTAATGCACATTATTGATAGTCAGTGCATATTGGCGACCGACAAACGTGAATCCCTTGCCCAATTCCAACAGAAACTTCTGCATATTGTCTATCAGTTTCTGTTCAAGTTCGCTTTCCTTGTATCGTTTTTTGTCGTCAATACCCAAAAACTCAAGTGTATAAGTGTCTTTCACGACATCTTCCGCTGTTTGAATTTGCTGACCTTTACGAGCCAATTGCAGTACTCCTTCCTTGTCTTTGCTCTGCGCAAGCCGCATAAACAGCCCGCTCTCTTTTTGGCGATGAAGCGTATCAACAGGCCAACATTCCTCCACACACTCCCGTTCGTAGAACTCACGCTCCAATGGGTCGTCAATAGTGATAAGTTCGCAAATGTGTGACCAGGTTAATTTGTCAGATGTCTGACAAATTAAAGCATCGGTGAATTTGTCAGATGTCTGAAAAATTGGATACATCAGGTAAAACTTTCGCATATTGTTCAGATTCGGGCGACTATATCCTCGTCCAACCCTAACTCTCAATATTTTAGCAAGGCTAGACAGCAAATTCGCTCCATATTTTGCCCGCGCATTGCCCTGTTGTTCAAACTCCACAATATGACGTCCGACATTCCAATAGGTAGTCTTGATTGTCTGATTGATGCTTACCGCCAACTGATTCTTGCCCTGTTCAATCACAGCCACAATTTTATCAGCCAATTGCATCAATCCTGCATCAGGCGCAACCACCTGTGGCTTTTCAATCTTTCTTATCGATTTTTCGTTAGCCATATTATTGTTTTTCAGTATTACAACATTTTATTGTGCAATTGTTTTTATACTTTTTCTGCTATTTGTTTTATTTTAATTAATTCCTTTAGTCTATTAATAATTTCGTCTTTTTCTTTTTTAATTAAAATAGGAACGATATTTTCAACCTTTTTAATTTGTGATTTTAAATCTTCTATTCCAATGATATCTAGTTCACTATCTTTACAATTGTATAAAGATGCTTTTAACCTATCTATACACAATCCAAAGAAATAATCATTTCCTATTTCTTTGTAGTTTTCTGCCGCAGACAGCCACCACGTTGATGCGATATAATACAAGCCTGTAAAATCACTATGCAATGCAAAAATCCTATTTATATTTGCTTGGTCCTCTTTTATCTGATGATCCACACTATTCTTATGATTATTAATTTCTTCGATTAACTCCTTTTTATATTCATCGGTAATCAACTTAATATCGGCGTTTGTTTGTTCGTATTTCAGATTAATCTTTTTTTCAATGGCATTTTGTAATATTTCCTTTTCGCTATTATATCTTTGATTTTGTTTATCCATAAAAGCGTCCATTTCATTCATCTTCTTTCGTAGTATTTTGGATAGAATTATTTTTTCTGTATTGATGTCATCCCTTATTTGTTGCTTTGCTGCACGATAATTCCACCACCAAGTAGCACCTAATAAAATAACCACAATTCCACATAAAACAGAAATCAAAATGGTAAATTGTGTTGCTTGTTTATCCGCAATATCAGAGTAAAAATTCAAGACGTCACTTTTTTTAATATACTCTACAGAGTCAATGACGATTGATTTCACTAATTTAGCACTAACAGTATCCATATAACTAATTGTAAATATTTTTGTTAAAAGAACGACGCCCAAATTGTTGGATTCGTCAATAAATTCGCGACAACATTTGAAGACAGATTTTCTCCAAATGATTTAAGTTTCTCTATTAATTTTGATTTGGCTTTGGTAACATCGCCTCCTTCATCATCGACAACTTTTTTTAACTCTTTTATTTGAGTCTTGGTAAAAACATCATCTATAGCCCTTGTGAATAAATCAATATTGAGCATTTGACTATTTGTATTATTTATCACAATAGGTGTGGCTTCCTTTTGTGTATTAACTATTTTTGATGGGATTGCATCTAAAGATTCCAAAATGCCTAGCATCTTTTTCATTTCTGTTGGTGAACAGTAATTTTTTTCAAATTTTTCTGCCGCTTCCCTAAAATCATTAACAGAAATATCATTGGGGTATTCCAAGTATAGATACCTTAATACAATATTTTTCCAACGTTCATATTTTGATTCATCTTTTAGTCTATATACAGAATATGTTCTAAATACATTTTCAGGTGTCGGCACATATTTAATCTTACGTAAAATTTCATTGCCAGATGCAATTAAAGAATTAATTGTAATCAGTTCTTCTTCCATTTTATATCTCCTAAAAAACTCTTTTGACGGTTTCTATTTTTTCACTATTCTAAATGCCTCAATTACGTTGGTAAATTTAATTATTTTTCTTCCTAACTCATTAAGGAATGATGTGCAATATGAAAGATTGGTGATGTTTTATAGTTTTTTGACAATTCAAGTAATTTTTCCTAAAATTGTTCCCGTTAGCAAATAAGTCTAACATATTGCAACAATTTGTTGAAGTAAATGTGATTAATAAATAGTTTTTTGTGATTTAAAATTATAACTGCCAATGAGATAATTTAGTAATGCACATATTATAATAGGAAAAAGCAAGTAGTTTGTTTTGAGCATTTTGGAACTTCGACAACTTCAAATACATCTCAAAGAAATAAACGACAGTGCTCACCGCCGTATGGCGTGGGGCTTTGTTCGTTGCAATTGTAGATGTATGGGTTGTCGAAGACCTCAAAATGCGCAATTAAGGCGAAAAGAGTGTCACGCTTTTTTTATATGTGCATTTCACAACTGATACGGCGATTCCGAAAAGCCAAACGAGTAGGAAATAGACAAAAAGTATTCGAGAAATGAAAAAGTATTCATATTTGTTTGTGGCACTAATTCTGTCTTTTTGTGCCTGTGATAAAAATGATTCAGAAAACAACAATCCCGAACCAACACCACAACCTGAACCAGAACAGCCAACAGTTTATTCCGAAATTGGTGTGTGGGAAAGTGGTAAGTATTTTATAGCATTAAGTGAAGACCATACTATATCCGCATATGTGGCGCCAAATTTTATTGATGGCGGAATGTACTCGATAAGTGATGATAAGGTGATTACGTGTAAAAATACATTTTACGTGCGAACTACCACATACACAATCGAATCCATTGACGACAAAAATATGAAAGTGAAAATAAACTATATGGGGAATGATGGAACAGAAAGTGTTACAACATTGAATTTAACAAAAAGTGACAAAGAAGCACCATCTTTGAATAATCCTTTAGTCGGAAAGAGTTTTACATATTTAACAACCACCTTTGGAAAAATAACATACTCGTTTAATGTTGATGGTATGGGACTTAAAATGTGCACAAAATCTCCTGCAAGTAACTATCCACTTAAAGCGTTTTATGTGACATTAGAAGATAGATGTTATTATATGTGCTATAATCAAGAAAACGGCAGGGTGCCTCTTATCGGCGAATGGAACAACGAAGAGTCGTTGAATAACTTAAAAGTCTTTAAATTTAAATTTGGGGACGGCGGAACTATAAGTGACTTGGAAGATGTATCTAATGAATATCTATAATGAGTCACGCTCTATATTATATAGTGCCCAATCAGTTTTTGGCTGATTGGGCATTTTATCAAATTCACTTTCAAAGCGTCACGTCCCAAAACAGCGAACTGTAGCCGTCGCTCAAATCGTCGCCACCTGCAACCACATTTCCTTCCGCGTCCTTGACAGTCAGGTGGATACGCCACAAGCCAGTCATTGTCAGATTGATGGTGCCGCGGTTGCTGCCGTCGTCCTGACGGGTGAGAGCCGTGTTGTCGGGCGATGTGTGGTTGCCCATATCAGGCATACGCGGGTCAATCTCGATGGTGAACCGCTCTGCGGCCAACGCGTACGGCGTTTTGGCAGGCGTGCTCTTTTTCGACACGTAGGCAACGATTTCGTTTGTACCTGTCTTCCAGTTGGTTGGATTCGCAACCGAAAGGTAGTAAGTGTCGTCGCCAACCTTAAACGATTTCACCCACGCCTGACCGTCGGGCAATGCGTCAACAACAATGTCGGTCGCCTCAATTCCGCCCTCAGCCTCAAGCACTTTGGCGTTGTAGGCCAGTGTCCACGAGCCCGCGTCGCTAGTGTTCATTACAAACGACACCCAACCGCGCTTCACGGCCAGAATATTGCTGTCGAAACTCTCGACGGCGCCCACGGGCGTGCTGTGGTGCATATCCATTTTAACCATATACATTAGCGGCGATAAATTGCTGATTTCAAAATTCTTGACATAGTTACCCGACTTCTTTTTCGTTGCCACAAAATAGATGTCGTTGTAGCCTGTGTGGAACGAGCCTGTCGGCGAATAGGCGAACACGTTGTACTTGTCGTCAATCACTGTCGAGAGTTCGGGAATGATGCGGACCGTTTGCAGGAATTTGTAAACCTGCAGGGCCTCTTCGGCAGAGCAGCAGTCGATGTCGCCGTCGAATGTTATTCCAGGAATCTCAATGTCGGGGGTGCCGTCGTCGTCGTTCGAGTTGCAGGCGGCCAGTCCTACCAGAACCAGCGCTGCCAATAACAAAGTAAATCTCTTTCTCATTTTCCTTCTGTTTTAATCGTTTCTAATTCGATGCAAAGATGCACCGCCCCCACAGCCCCGACAATCGCTCGTTTATAGCATTTCATATACCATATGTTTGGCATTAAATGATGGTGGTGGGTGCTGACGACTAGGTATTGGGGAACAAAAAAATGAGTAAAGTCCGCAATAGACCTTACTCATTCTACATAACAATATCACTATTCCTTACAAATTCTCAACCGCCTGCTTCAGTTGCCGCAAAGCTTGTTCGAGGACGGCGCGCGGTGTGCCGATGTTGAGCCGCATAAAGCCTTCGCCACCAAGTCCGAACATTGCGCCATCGTTGAGTGCCAGGCGGGCCTTATCAACAAACAGGCTCACAAGTTGGTCGTGATTGAGCCCTAGTTCACGGCAGTCGAGCCAGACCAGAAACGACGCTTGCGGACGCAAAGGCTTGATTTTCGGCAGATTATCAGCGCAAAAATCCTCTACAAAACGCACATTGTCCTCAACATAGGCTATCATTTGTCGGCGCCATTCTTCGCCCTGCCTGTAGGCGGCAATGGTTGCGATGGGCGCAAAGAGATGCGGCTCGTTGAGTTCGTTGGCTTCGAGCCATGTGTAGAAGCGGCGGCGCAGCTTGTCGTTCGGGACAATGGCGTACGAGCTGACTATACCCGCAATATTGAACGTTTTCGACGGCGCGCCAAACGTGATGCTGCATTGCGCGGCCTCGTCGCTCACAGAGGCAAACGGAATATGATGGTTTCCGAAAAGGGCCATGTCGGAATGAATCTCGTCGCTGATGACGATGATGCCCCGTTCTGCGCAGAAATGAGCCAGACGGCGAAGCGTATCGGCTTTCCAACAGATGCCTGCAGGATTATGCGGATTGCTCAATATCAGTATCTTACACTTTTCATCGGCCACTTGAGCCAGATTGTCGAAGTCCATCTCGTAGCCATCGGGCGTCAGGCGCAGCGGATTGAAAACCACCTTGCGACCATTGCCTTGCGGCGTCAGGCGAAACGGGTGATAGACAGGCGGTTGGATGATGACTTTCTCGTCGGTGCTAGTGAAAACGTTGATGGCCATGCCAATGCCTTTCACCACGCCAGGAATGTAGGTGAGCCACCGTTTGTCGATGCGCCAGCCATGGTGCGTCTCAATCCATTCGGCCACCGAGTCCCACAAGGCGTCGGGCGTCACGGTGTAGCCGAAAAGCGAGTGCTCAAGCCGTTTGCGCAGCGCTTCGGTGATGAACGGTGGAGTTGCAAAATCCATATCTGCCACCCAAAGGGGCAGCAAGTCGGCGCGGCCGTAGCGTTGCTGTAAAACGCTGTGTTTCAAGTCGCCGCTGTCAGTGCGGTCGATTATTTTGTCAAAATCGTATTTCATTCCAGAGCCTGCTTGATGTCCGACAATAAATCTTCAACGGCCTCGAGTCCCACCGAAAGGCGGATGGTTGTCGGGCGCACGTCCATTACCCGCTTCTCTTTGTCGCCGAACAGGCCAAAAATAGTGCTTGCTGGGTGAATGGCAAGCGTGCGGTTGTCGAAAAGATTCGTTGCCCGATGTATGATTTTCAAGCGGTTAAGAAAATTGAAGCACGCCTGTTGCGACTCAAGGTCGAGGGTGAGCATTGCGCCAGCCGTAGGGCCGAACTGCCGCTGCGCCAAATCGTGGAACCTGTGGTTTGGAAGACCGACGTAATCAACTCTCACAATGCCTTTTACACTTTGCAACGCTTCAGCCAAAGCTTGAGTGTTTGCCGCCTGTTGGCGATAGCGCACGGCAAGTGTTTCAAGTCCAAGTGTCTGCATATAAGCTGATTGCGCAGGCATATAAGCGCCAAAATTGAAAAGCTGTTCTTGCTTCAACCTCTGGTTGTATTCAGCATCGCGTCCATAATCAATGACCAGCCCGCCAAGCGATGTGCCGCCACCTGAAAGATATTTGGTGCTCGACAGCACTTCAACGTCAACCCCGAGCTCGCTCAGATGAGTTTCGGTGAACGGAATCACCGTTGAGTCGGCAATCAGTATCGTGTCTTTCTTGTGCGCGATGGCCGCCAAAGCTTCAAGGTCGGCCACTTCGAGTTGCGGATTGGTGACAATCTCAAGAAAGATGCAGCAGGTTTTCTCGTCAACATTGGCCTCAACTTCAGCCAGATTGGTCAAATCGCACAGACGCGGCTCAACGCCAAATCGCGGAAGCGTGCGCCCAATGAGCGACAGCGTGTTGCCGAACAGGTGCAGCGACGACACAATGTTACCGCCCTGACAAGCCACCGCCATTAGCGCATTGCTGATGGCCGCCATGCCCGAATTGAAAGCTGTGACATGTGCCGCCCCCGTCAGTGCTTTGACGCGCTGCTCGAGATTGGTAACCGTTGGATTTGCCACGCGCGAATAGTCGGGCGCCTTAATCCGATTGCAGAATACGTCCGACATTGTCTGCGCGTCGGCAAACTCATACGAGACGTTGTTGTAAACTGGAACCGACAATGCCCCGTAAGCGTCGGGGCGGGTATATGCCAAATGTAATGCCGCTGTTTCTCTGTTCATATCATTCAATTTTTTCGGCCGCAAATGTAATAATAAATCATATTAACCTACCAATCCGATAGGTTTTTCTAAATTGACTGAAGCACAGTTTGTTGTCAGCGATAACTTGCTTGAAGTGCAGTTGTTGTCAGGCTTTGGGCGGAAATATGACGCCAAAAACTCAATGCTTGTCGTCGTAGTTGCGCTGCCCAAAGATTGACGAGCCAACGCGCACCAATGTCGAGCCGTGGGCAATGGCCAACTGATAGTCGCCCGACATGCCCATTGAAAGTTCCTTAAAATCATCAGAACCAGCAAAATAATCGGCTTTAAGTGTGTCGAAGATTTGCTTCAGACAGGCAAACTCACGGTTTGTCTGCTCGGTGTTATCGGTCAAGCTGCCGATGCCCATAACGCCGCAGATGCGCACGTTTTGCATTGCCCGAAACTCGTCAGACTCAAGCAGTTGGCGGGCCTCATCAAGCGTCAGTCCGAACTTTGTCTCCTCAGTGGCAATATGGAACTGCAGAAGGCAACGCACAACAACGTTGTGTTTGGCGGCCTCTTTGTTGATTTCAACCAGCAGTTTAAGGCTGTCAACGCTGTGTATCAAACTGATATAACTGATGATATATTTTATTTTGTTGGTCTGCAGGTGGCCGATGAAGTGCCACTCGATGTCCTTCGGCAGGTCTTCGTGCTTCTGTTTCAGTTCCTGCGCGTGGCTCTCGCCAAAGATGCGCTGCCCAGCGTCGTAGGCTTCCTGAATGTCGGCTTCAGGCTTCATTTTCGAAACCGCTACAAGCCGCACACCCGCCGGCAAAGTCGATTTTATTTTGTTAAGGTTTTCAGCAACTGACATATTGTTTATAACTTTCTAACTTACAACTTATTACTTTCTTGTTTGTCCCTCTCCCGTCACGAGCCACTTGTACGAATTGAGCTCGCGCAGAGCCATCGGGCCGCGGGCGTGAAGTTTCTGTGTTGAAATACCGATTTCGGCACCCAAACCAAACTGCGCACCATCAGTGAAGGCTGTCGGGGCGTTCACGTACACCACTGCAGCGTCAACTGCCTTGCGGAACAAATCGGCATTAGCTTGATTATCAGTTACAATGCACTCGCTGTGACGCGAACTGTAGCGGGCAATGTGCGCCAGCGCACCGCTGATGTCGGCAACCGTCTTAACGGCCATTTTGTAATCCATAAATTCAGTGCCAAACGATTGTTCATCAGCGTGTTGCAGTAGGTCTGCAGGGTATTTCCCGTCCAACGCCGCATAAGCCTGCTCATCGGCATAAATAATTACGTTTTTGGTGGCGCAATCGGCAACCAAAGCCGCCAAATCGGCCAGACGTTTCTGGTTGATAATCACACAATCCAACGCATTGCAGACGCTCACGCGGCGTGTTTTGGCGTTGAAAACAATGCGTTTGCCCCACTCGAGGTTGCCGAACTCGTCGAAATAGGTGTGGCAGATGCCTGCGCCTGTCTCAATGACGGGCACGATGGAATTCTGGCGCACAAAATCGATGAGCCGTTTGCTGCCGCGCGGAATTATCAAGTCAACGTAGTCAGTGGCTTTCAGCAACTGCTCCGTTTCGGCATGACCGGCAGGCAGGAGCGCAATGCAGTTCTCATCGACTCCATGGCAACGCAACACTTCCTTGATAATGCCAACTCCGACAACGTTCGAGTCGTAGGCATCGGAACCGCCCTTCAGAATGCAGGCGTTGCCCGATTTCAGGCAGAGCGAAAATACATCGTAAGTGACGTTCGGGCGCGCCTCATAAATCATTCCAATCACACCGATAGGCACAGTCACCTTTTTGAGTTTCAGTCCGTTGGGGAGTTCACGCTCCTCAAGTGTGCGGCCAACCGGATAAGGCAGCGAGGCCACGTTGCGCATGTCGCCGGCAATGTCGGCAATGCGCTGCTCGGTGAGTTGCAGACGGTCGTAAACGGGGTTGGCCTTGTCCATTCGCGCCAAATCCTTATTGTTGGCGGCCAGAATCTCACCCGAGCGCGAAACAATGGCATCGGCCACATCGCGCAAAATAGTGTTAATCTTATCTTCGGTCAGAAAAACCATGCCGCGGCTCGCCTGACGGACTTTCTCAAATAATTCAGTGCAATCCATAATTCTAACTCAATCTGAAGTCACAAACATAAACTAAAACTAAACACAACCGGTGCTTTTTTTCTGCGAATCGAAGAATCAACGAGACGCTTCGAAACCAATTAACCTAAAAAAGGTGCAGCCAGTTACCCGACTGCACCCCCAACCAAATTTTATAACTATGAAAAAATTCTAATTCTGATTCTCGTACAGGAAGCGCTTGATGCTCTGTTTCGGTGTTTTCTCAAACTCTTTCTCCTGCAACTGGATGCGCGATACTTGCATGAATTTCGGCAGAGTGTCGTTCAACTCGCGGCGATTGTTCTCCATAATCTCCTCAAGGTCAGCCATCTGAAGGCCTTTGTTCTTCATCAGGTCAACATCGGGATAAACAAGTGCAACAAGTTTGTTCTGGTCCGAAATAACCAACTGCTCCTGAACGTAAGGCAGAGCGTTAAGTTTTGCCTCAATCTCCTCGGGATAAATGTTCTCGCCCGACGGGCCAAGAATCATACTCTTGCTGCGGCCTTTCAAGTGGATGAAGCCGTCTTTGTCAAGTACGCCGAGGTCGCCTGTGTGCAGCCAACCCTCTTTGTCGATAGTCTTTTCAGTAGCAGCAGGATTCTTGTAGTAGCCGAGCATTGCGCCCTCGCCGCGAACCATAATCTCGCCAGCCTGTTTCTCTGGATCCGGAGAGTCGATGGTCATTTCAAGAGCGTCAACAAGCTTGCCGCATGAGCCCATGCGAGCCGAACGCCAGCCAGCGTAGCTTACCAGCGGACCGCACTCAGTCATGCCGTAGCCAACTGAATAGTGGAATTTGATTTTATGCAGGAATGCCTCAACCTCAGGATTGAGAGCTGCACCGCCAATCACAACCTCGCGGAAGCTGTCGCCGAACGAAGCAGCCAGCGATTCGCGTATCTTCTTGCAGATGATGCCGCTGAGTATTGGTGTGTGCATTGCGATTTTCATACCAGTGGTGCTGATTTTCGGAAGCACTTGCTTCTTGTAAATCTTCTCGATGAGCAGCGGAACCAGCAGCAAAAGGTGCGGTTTCACAACCTTGAAGGCCTCAAGCAGCACCGACGGACCAGCCGAACGGCCAAGGAATGTAACGTGAGTGCCCACGCATAACGGCCACAAAAGCTCGAAAGCGCAGCCATAAGCGTGTGCCAGCGGCAGGATGCTCAACATACGGTC
Organism: Salinivirgaceae bacterium; assembly: GCA_017645945.1. Lineage (GTDB taxonomy): Bacteria > Bacteroidota > Bacteroidia > Bacteroidales > SZUA-534 > RUG13583. The sequence continues at coordinate 1,802 of JAGCNL010000070.1, read as the reverse complement.
GCCAGCGTCGAGTTGCATATTGCGGATGGCGTACTCGATGTTGGCCATCAGACTGCGGTGAGGCAGCATAACGCCCTTCGAGAACCCTGTTGTACCCGATGTGTAGCTGATTACTGCAAGAGCCTCACCGTCAACGGCCTCATAATTCACGTCGTTTGCAGTGAATCCGTTAGGATATTTCTTTGCGAAAAGCTCATCGATGTTGTCCATCACGGCTTTCACGTTGTACTCGTCGCGCTCAAAAGCGACGGTGTAGTTAGTCATATTAATAATGGCGCGCAACAGCGGCATTTTTTCAGCTGAAAGCGTCGGCAGAACCATATCGCCGCAGAAGAGCATCACTGCATCAGAGTGAGTGATAAGGTTTTGCACGTCGTTTGGATGGAAATCGACCAAAATCGGCACAATAGTGCAGCCATAAGTAATTGTGGCAATGTATGATACCGCCCAATGTGGGTGGCTCTTGCCGATAAGAGCGATTTTGTCGCCCGGCTTCACGCCGCACTGTCCAAACATGATGTGGATTTTCTCAATCAACACGGCCATATCGCCGTAGGTAAGGGTTTCACCCTTGTAAATTGACAGGGCAGGTAAATCCCAGTGTTTCTTGAAGGTCGACTCGAAAGCCTTGACCAAATTGCCTTGTACAACCATAATGCAATCAGTTTTAATTAAGCGATTATTCTGAAAGCAAAAAATATGCCAAGCGTCGTTGTGTGAGGATTTTATCGACGAACGGCGAGCCGTCGTTCAAACAATTTTGAACGTTTTTGCCGCCGAAAAAACGCGTTTACAGCCTTGGAATTTGGCGTTGAGAGGGTGTCGCTAAACAGATGATTTCCCCCCAAAAAATTATGATTGAAATTTTCCAACACTCACAACTGGGTTATTAAAATTGAAGGGGCGAAAAACCATTCGCCCCTTCAAATATTTCAATATTCAAAAACAAAACATCAATTCACCATCACACGTTTTGCAATGTTGCCAACCTTTACAATGTAAAGGCCTGCGGTGTTGATGCGGATTTCGGTAGAGACATCACAATGTGGCATCCCGACAACCAACCTACCCATTGCATCATAAACGCTGATTTCATCCGTTGCATTCTCAACCACAATGGTGTTGCCGTGGGCGTAGATGTTGACAGCATTGGCGGCTGTTTCGGTGACGGGGGTGTTAGTCAGTTTTGTGCCTACGGCCGTGCGAGTGTCGGTTTCACCGCAACCATGCTCACAAACGGCGGTTTCTGTACCGTCGGCAGCGGTAGTGGCATCGTTGTTATAGATGTAGTTTACAAACTCGTGGCCTAATGCGGGGATTTCTTTTTGCGCAACTAAAACTTCGCCGCAAACCGAGCAGTGTGAACCTTCTGTTTTGCCTGACTCCATGCAAGTTGCAGCCACTGCTCCATCAACAACCACTGTATGTTCAACCATTGGTGTTTGGGTTTGTGCAATTAAAATTGTACCGCAAACCGAGCAATGCGAACCTTCTGTTAAGCCTGATTCAGTGCAAGTTGCAGCCACTGCGCTGTCAACAACAGCAGTATGCTCAATCATTGGCGTTTGGGTTTGTGCGATAATAATTTCACCGCAGACCGAACAATGGGAACCTTCGGTTAAGCCTGTGGCTGTACAAGTTGCACCAACGGCGGCATCAACAGCCACAGTGTGGCCTTTGGCTGGAACAACTTCTTGTGCTTTCAAAACAGCCTTGCAAACAGAGCAATGCTTGCCTTCAGTTAAGCCTGTGGCAGTGCAAGTTGCAGCTACAGCTGCATCAACAACCTCCGTGTGGCCCTT
>JAGCNL010000069.1 GCA_017645945.1 Salinivirgaceae bacterium | reverse complement strand
TAAATATTTTTAAAAATCCTGTAGTCGGTAGGGGATTCGAACCCCTATGGCAAGAATGAAAATCTTGAATCCTAACCCTTAGATGAACCGACCATTAAAAAAAGAACAATGCTAAATTCCTTTGATTTTTAGCGGTGCAAACATACTACATTTTTTCTAATAAAAAACCGTGTCGGCATTTTTTTGTTTGATATAATGGAATTCAATGATTATCAGTTTTTTCCAACGTCATAATCCATTCAGAAACTTGGAATTGCGCTTGCCGTGCCCCCATCATCTTTTTACAATTTTCAACATTTCAACTAATACTTTATCTTTGTCGATATAAAATATAAGTGAGTATGGCATTCTTCAGTCTACCCGGCACACGCCGGTTCAATTATAAGCCGCTGTTCTACAACGAGCAGGACGAGAAACGGCGCGAGCGTCACGAGCGCATCGAGCGTGAGGTGAAAAGTGAACGTGGCGAAGGCAACGACGAAGCGCCAAACTTCATTCATTTTGCCCGCAAGCAGCGGCAGAAGTCGAGCAAGCGCGTGCTGATAATCTTTCTTGCGCTTGCGGCTTTGTATTTCTTTCTGCAACAACGTTTTCTCAGATAATCTATGGCCGACATCATCAATCTACTGCCTGACCATGTGGCCAACCAGATTGCCGCCGGCGAAGTTGTCCAGCGACCAGCTTCGGTGATTAAGGAGCTGGTTGAGAACTCTGTTGATGCTGGCGCGACCAAAATCCAAGTGATTGTGAAGGATGCCGGAAAGACTCTCGTGCAGGTCATCGACAATGGCTGCGGAATGTCGGCCACCGACGCGCGGATGTGCTTCGAGCGGCACGCCACATCAAAAATCCAAAAGGCATCGGATTTGTTTGATATTCAGACGATGGGCTTTCGCGGCGAGGCAATGGCTTCAATTGTGGCGATTGCCACCGTTGAGATGCGAACCCGCAAATACGGCGACGAGATGGGCACGCTGATTCGGATGTCGGGGTCGGAAGTGGAAACGCAAGAGCCCACCACCTGCCCCAACGGCACCAACATCATGGTCAAGAACCTGTTCTACAACGTCCCGGCTCGCCGCAAGTTCCTGAAATCGGACAGCACCGAAATGGGGCTTGTGACTGAAGAGTTCTACCGCGTAGCGCTGGCTCACCCCGACATTGAGATGTCGCTGACGCACAATGGTGTGGTGATGCTCAACCTATCGGCGTCGAACACAATGAACCGCATTCTGGCCGTGGCTGGCAAATCGTTGAGCAAATATTTGTTGCCAATTGAGTCGGAAACATCGATGGCAAAAATAAAAGGCTACGTTGGTACACCCGAGTGCGCCAAAACCAAGGCCGACCAGTATTTCTTTGTCAATCATCGGTTTATGAAACATGGGATTTTTGCCCGCGCGGTGCAGAGAGCCTACGACAATCTGCTGCCTGCAGGCAAAAACCCAACGTTTTTCATCTACATCGATGTTGACCCGTCGACCATCGACATCAACATTCATCCAACGAAAACCGAGATAAAATTCGAGAACGAGCAGGCCATGTGGCCGATTCTGATGAGCACCGTGAAAGAAGCTCTGGGCAAGTTCAGCGTGGGGCCGACAATGGATTTTGAGAATCTGCCGACGATTGAAATTCCGAGTTTCAATAAAAACGACGAGGTGGTGCAGCCGCAGATTCACTACAACGCAAATTACAATCCGTTCGAGAGCAGCAAAAGCAGCGGAACGCCGCATCAGACCACTTTCCGCAGCCGCATGTCGGACAACACCGACTGGCAGAAACTCTACGGTGAGTTTGAAAGCAATCGGCCAACCATTAATAATCAATCTGAAAACCAGACCAATACAGAAAGCGTACAGCAACAGCTCAATCTGGAAACCGACGGCGGGCAGACCGCCGCACCGTCGGGCAGATTCTTCCAACTGAAAGGCAAATACATTCTGTCGAGCATCAAATCGGGGCTGATGGTAATTGACCAGCACCGCGCCCACGAGCGCATTCTGTTCGAGAAAATGCTGAAGCGCACAACCGACGAAGGCGCGTCGCAGCGTCTGCTCTACCCCGAGCGGCTCGACCTGAACCTGAAGGACACCGACCTGTTCCGCCAGATGATTCCCGAACTCGAAAAACTGGGCTTCGAAATCAACGAGTTGGGCGGCAACAGTTTTTCTGTATCGGCGGTTCCAGCCACTTTCCCCGAAAAAGACCTGAAAGATTGGGTGAACTCAGTGCTGATGCTGACGGGCGAGGAATACATTGCGATGAAGGACTCGATGACTGAGAGCATTGCCGCGTCGCTGGCATCGCAGATGGCAATCGGCTACGGACGGACGCTCTCGCAGGACGAGATGGCCGACCTGAACGCGCGGCTTTTTGCCTGCAACATGCCAAACTACACACCGTCAGGGCGGCCCGTTCTGGCAATCATCAGCTCTGACGACATCGACAAACTATTTAAGTAAACAGTTAATATGCAAGGATATAGAACACCGTTGTTAGGCAATTTGCCACCAGTCATCAAAAACCTGCTGATTATTAATATTCTGTTTTTTTTGGCCGACTTCGTAATTTCATCAAAAACAGGTATTGACATAGGTAAATGGCTGGCACTGCACAATTTCCAGTCGGTTAACTTTTCACCGATACAGCTGGTCACTTACATGTTCATGCACGGCAACCTGACGCATATCTTTTTCAACATGTTTGCGCTAGTGATGTTCGGGCGCGTGCTTGAGCAGGTTTGGGGCGGAAAGCGATTCTATATCTACTACTTTGTGACGGGTATCGGTGCTGCATTGTGCCAACTTTGCGTGCTATCTATTGAGACACATTCAGTTATGTCGTCAATAAGCCCTGAATTGGTTGAGCACGTGATGCGTGAAGGCTACGATGCTCTGATGCAAGGTCAAAACTATGTTGACCCGAATCTCAGAAAGTTGAATCTGCTGCTGAATACACCAACTGTTGGTGCCTCGGGCGCGGTGTTCGGCGTGCTTCTGGCCTTCGGAATGATGTTCCCCAACGTGCAACTGATGCTCATCTTCCCGCCTATCCCAATCAAAGCCAAATGGTTTGTGCTGGCTTATGGTCTGATTGAATTGTTCGCCATCATTGTTCCATCGGCCAACGACAACGTGGCACACTTCGCTCACTTGGGCGGAATGTTGTTCGGTTTTCTGCTGATAAAATATTGGAACAAGAAGATTGACACTAACAGGGATATATATTTTTAAGGTGTTGGGGTTGGTTGAAAATGCCATGAGTGAGTTAAAAGGAATGAAATCAAAAATCAAAAATATCGGCGACCTCCGTGTTCTCTGTGAGAGATTTTATCTCCGCCAGGCGATGGTCTTTGTGGCTGTTTGCCTGCTGGCAACCGCTGCCGCAGCGCAGGACGGCTTCACCACCGCCAAATCGGGGCTGAAATACCGAATCGACAATCCTGGCAACAGCCGCCACCCGCAGAAGGGATGGCGCGTGTGGCTCGAGTATACTGGTCGGCTCGACGACGGCACCATCTTCGGTTCGACCGATGAAACGGGGAACATCGACATCTGGCTTGGACAGGGACAGGTGATAAAAGGTTGGGAGGAAGCTCTGCCGATGATTGGCGAAGGCGGCCACATCAGTCTGATTGTACCGCCACACTTGGGCTACGGCGACATCGACACCTACGACGTGCCGCGCAACTCGACACTGCATTTCGACATAAAAATGATTCAGGCCGATAGTTTTCCTGCCATTGAGCCATTCGCAACAAAAGGGTTGAAAGCCGAAAAACTGGCTTGCGGCATCCGTCGCTACACCATCGACCCTGGAAACGGCAGTCCTGCACGGCCTGGCGACAATGTTTATGTGCACTATACTGGTTGGCTGCCAGACGGCACCATCTACACATCGACACGCAACACAGGAAAGCCCCGGCGTTTCACCGCTGGCGACGGCGAGACGTTTGAAGGCATGGACACCGCCCTCCTGACAATGGCCGAAGGTGCACGATGCAGATTTGTGATTCCAAGCGAATTAGCATTAGGCAAAGAGGGCTACGGCAACCGCATTCCGCCCAAAACCGACATCACACTCGACATTGAGATGGTGCGCATCTCACGCGAAAGACACGTTGAAAAGTGGAACGCCACCGGCCTCGACACGCTCGCAACCGCCAGTGGTCTGCGCTACATTGTGTTTGAACCTGGCAACGGCTCGCTGATTAAAGACAGAAGCATTGTAACGGCGCACTACTCAGTCTATCTGCCTGATGGAAAGTTAATTGAATCGTCAGTCAAACGCGAGTCACCAATCCGATTCCCCGTGGGCGCTGGTCTAATTATCGATGGTTGGGAAGAAGCGTCACTGCTGATGCGCAACGGCTCTCGCTTCCAGCTAATTGTACCCGCCCGTCTTGCCTATGGCGACGAAGGCCAGCCACCATTGATTCCCGCTAACACCGATTTGATTTTCGATGTTGAAGTTTTGGATGTGATTGAATGACAAAATGTGAAACGATGAAGCGGTTGCTTATTCTGGCCTACGATTTTCCACCATACGTTTCAGTTGGCGGTTTGCGACCATATGCGTGGTATAAATACTTGAAAGAGTTTGGCGTATATCCGATAGTTGTCACCAGGCAATGGGGAAACAAATACGGCAGCGGGCTCGACTATATCGCACCAAGCGAAAGCACCGAAACCATTGTTGAAGAAACCGAATGCGGCACTGTAATCCGCACACCATACAAGCCAAATTTGGCCAATAGACTGATGCTCAAATACGGAAGCAACAAATTCGCGCTTCTGCGAAAAGCCATAACAGCCTTTTATGAGTTCGCACAGTTCCTGTTTTTTGTAGGGCCAAAATCCGGTATCTACCGCGGCGCAAAAAACTATTTGAAAGACAATAAAGTAGATGCTATTATTGCGACAGGAGATCCCTTTGTCTTATTTAAATATGCATCAGCTTTAAGTAAAAAATATAATATACAGTGGATTGCAGACTACCGTGACCCTTGGACCGAAAACAAAAACCGAAAAAAATCCACTGCGATGCGCTATTTTGAGCGCAAGTTTGTTAGTACGGCGAGTGCAATCACCACGGTATCTGAGTTTTTTAAGCAGAAAATAAGCGAAAATGTAAGTGTGTCCGTTTACCACATCTTGCCCAACGGGTACAATCCTGATTCTTTAAAACAAGCCGAAAACATTGAACAAAAAAGCGATGTGCTGCGAATTGCAATGACAGGTTCAATTTATAATTGGCACCCATACAAGAGCGTGCTTTTTGCTGTTTCCGATTTTATCAAAACAAACGAAACGTGCATAAAATTGGAATTGAACTTTTTTGGGATTAACCTGCACGATGAAATTGAGAAGTATGTTCAGGAGCACTCTCTGCAAGAGTACATTCACTTGTTTCCTCGAATGGACAATGTAAGTTTGCTCAAAAATCTATGCCTGCACAACGTTATGCTGTTATTCAACGACTATACGCATATAGGCACAAAAATATACGACTATCTTGCAATAAAACGGAAGATAATTTTGTGCTACACCGATGACGAAGAAGCGCAACGGCTGAAGAATGATTTTTACCCATATTCACTATCTGCTGACAAAAGTTTAAGCGTCCATCTGCAAGAAGATTGTCTGTTGGAGACCAATTCGGGTATAATGGTGAAGGACCAGCATCATCTGCTGCGAGTATTGGATGATTTGTGTACTGAATTTGCTCAGAACAAGCATATTGCCTGCAACTCCTGCAAAATCGAGCAGTTTTCAAGACGGGAACGCACAAGACAACTTGCGGAAATTGTGAAAGAAAAACTTCCTTAAAAAAACAATTATATTTATCGCAATAAAGTTTGATTCAATTAAATATGACTGACATTAATCTGAATAAGGATGGCTTCAAGCGGTGTATTCGTTGTGTGATGGACACATCGGATTGTGAAATATCGTTTGACGAAAATGGCAACTGCAATCATTGCAACAATTATTTCAACCGCATTGCTGGTATGGCATATCAGGGAGAAAAATCGGACCGTGAGTTTGATGCCTTGATTGCCGAAATGAAGCGCAAGGGGCGTGGCAGCAAATACGATTGTGTCATTGGTGTGAGCGGCGGTGTGGACAGTACATACGTTGCATATCTCGCTAAAGAACGTGGTCTTCGAGTCCTTTTGGTACATCTCGACAATGGATGGAACACGTCTATAGGCGAAGAAAACGTTCGTAATATTGTCAGTCTTCTCGATTTCGACTTTGAAGTGTATAAACTTGATTGGCAAGAATTTCGCCAAATGCAAATCGCATTCCTGCGGGCATCAGTTCCCGATATTGAGGCACCAACAGATATGGCGATTCCTGCCGCACTCCACTACTTTGCAAAGAAATACAATGTTAAATACATTGTTTCCGGTGGAAATTTTGCCACCGAGGGCATTCTTCCTAATTCGTGGTTTTATAATGCCAAGGACACACGTTATATTAAGGCAATATTAAATCGCCATTGTCCAATAAAAATCAAGAAATTCCCGTTTTTCGGTTGGAAAGAAGAAGCATGGTGTAAGATGGTTCGAGGAATTAAAATGGTTTATTTTCTGAACTACGTGCCATATTCCAAGGACGAAGCCATCAAGGTTTTGGAAGAGAAACTACATTGGAAATACTATGGTGGCAAGCACTATGAATCGCTATACACTGGCTTTGAGCAAGCATATATTTTGCCTGAAAAGTTCAACATTGATTACCGTAAGGCAACTTTTTCAACGCAGATTTGTGCTGGCACAATGACACGAGAGCAAGCTCTTGAGGAACTGTCAAAACCGGCATATAACCCAGATACAATTCAGGATGAGATAAAAACAATTTGCGAAAAGTTAGAGATATCCTTTGAAGATTTTAATTCAATAATGCAAGAACCGCCCAAATATTATTGGGATTATCCGAATGATGAAAAGAAACTTGCGTTCATATACAATGTTTATCGGAAATTGACAGGTAAGAAGGATTACAGAGGGTAAAACTAAAGCAACCCAAAATAGGTAACAATTCATAATATATTCCTATCGCGCCAGCTTGAGGAAACGTATTGATTGATAATTTTGCCGAAAATGAATTGCAATGATTTATCCCGACAATTTTGAGCAAAAGATTGATTTTGTGAGGGTTCGCGAGGCAGTGAAAGGGTGCTGTCTGGGCGATGTTGGCCGATGGCTGACCGACAAGATGCGGTTTATGCCAAAGGCCGCCGATGTGCGCAACCGTCTTGCCGAAGTGTCGGAATTTATGCAATTGCTTCAGAGCCAGGTCGATTTTCCAACCGACCATTTCTTCGACCTCCGACCACTTTTCGACAAGATGCGTGTAGATGGCTCGTTTGCCGAAGCGGAGGAAATCTTCAATCTATACCGCTCATTATCAACAGTAAAGGCTATCACGCGTTTTTTTGCAAAAGAGGAGAACACGGAGCGCTATCCGTCGTTGAGCGCCATTGCCGCCAACGTGACGGTCCACACCTACGTGACCGACAGCATTGAGCACATAATGAGCCGTCAGGGGCAGATACGCGACAACGCTTCACCCGAACTGGCCGCTATCCGCCGCGAACTGGCAGAGAAACAAGGTGCCGCATCGAAACTCATACGCCGCATTATTGCCGAGGCTCAGCAGGAAGGCTGGGTTGAACCCGATGCCACGCTTGCCGTCCGCGACGGGCGGTTGGTCATTCCCATTGCCGCATCACAAAAACGCCGCATTATGGGCATCATCCACGATGAGTCAGCGACCGGCAAAACTTGCTACGTGGAGCCTGCGCCTGTTGTCGAAATCAACAATGCGCTGCTTGAATTGGAGTCGGCCGAACGCCGCGAAATAATCCGCATTCTGCGAACACTGACTGACAATCTACGCCCTTACACCGACGACCTTGATGATGCGCTTATGTTCTTGGGCATCATCGATTTCATTCGCTCAAAAGCCCGCTACGCAATACAAATCGGAGCCGCCGTTCCGCACCTGACAGACCTGCCACTCATCGACTGGCGCAATGCCCGCCACCCCATACTACAAGAGGCTTTCCGCGAGGCTGGGCGCACACTTGTGCCGCTGAATATCGCGCTCGACGAAGCAAGCCGCATTTTGGTCATCAGCGGACCGAACGCCGGCGGAAAATCGGTCTGCCTGAAAACCGTCGGATTGCTGCAATATATGCTGCAGTGCGGCCTGCCAGTGCCAATGGAGCAGACCAGCCGAGCGGGTATCTTCACCAATCTGTTTATCGATATTGGTGATGAGCAAAGCATTGATAATGACCTGAGTACATATAGTTCGCACCTGCTGAACATGAAGCATTTTGTGCGCAATGCCGATGACCGCACGATGATTCTGATTGACGAATTTGGCACTGGAACAGAGCCGATGCTGGGCGGCGCAATTGCCGAGGCCATTCTTGACAGGCTCAACCAAGCCAAGGTTTTCGGCGTGATAACCACTCACTATACCAACCTAAAACATTTTGCGGCTGGCCACGACGGAATTGTCAATGGCGCAATGCTTTACGACACCAACCGCATGGAGCCGATGTTTGTGATGGAAATGGGCAAGCCAGGCAGCAGTTTCGCCTTTGAGATAGCCTATAAGATTGGTCTGCCGCAAGATGTGATTGATGACGCACGAAGCAAGGTTGGCGAGGAACATTTGAATTTCGACAAACACCTGCGCGAAATTGCCCGCGACAAATACTATTGGGAACGCAAACGCGAGAATATCAGAAAAATAGAGCGCCGTCTGGAGGAAATGATGGAGACCGAAAAACGCGAACTTGACGAGACGAAACGCTTCCGCAAAGAGTTGATGGCCAAGTCGAAAGACGATGCAAAGCGATTGTTGTCAGACTCTAACAAACTGATTGAAAACACAATACGCCAAATTCGAGAGTCACAGGCAGAAAAAGAGAAAACCAAACAAGCCCGACAGCAATTCGACGATGCTCGTAAGGCAATGGAGCAAACCAGCGATGATGAGGAACGTATCTTGCAGAAAATCAAAAAACTGAAAGAACGTGAGAATCGCGTGAAAACATCGAAATCAAAACAAGACGCGCAACTGAAAGCCGCCGATGTGGTTGAGGAGCGCCAGCGCGATTTCACCATTGGAATGCCCGTCCGCATTGAGGGACAGACAACTGTGGGCGAGATTATGGAACTGAATGGGAAAAACGCCGTTGTGGCCTTCGATAATCTGTATATGAATGTGGAAATCAGCCGTTTGCAACACTTGACTGACGATGATAAAAAGAAACTTCGCAAGAGCGTGCGCCAAGGCAGTCTGCAGCAATCGTACGAGCTGAACCAACGGAGGCTGTCGTTCAAACCTGGACTCGATGTGCGCGGAATGCGTGCCGAAGAGGCCGTAAACCGCGTTGCCGCCTTTATTGACGAGGCCGTGATGGTGGGTGTCTTTGAGGTGAAGATTCTGCATGGAAAGGGCAACGGCATCCTGCGCAACGTGGTGCGCGAGTACCTGCAAACAGTCGATGTGGTGACCAGCATCCGCGATGAGCACGTCGATTTTGGCGGAGCGGGAATAACGGTTGTAGAGTTGGGGTAGACTGATTAAGCGAAGGATTGATAATCCATTCGCCACATCAACAGAAAAATACCTATCTTTGCACCGCAAAAAGAGCTTTCAGTTTTTCCTCTAAAACTAAAAACGATATGAGAACACAAGAAGAATTGGCAGGTGTAACCCTGTTGGGCGACAAGCGGACGGAATACCCCACCGACTATGCGCCGCAAATGCTTGAGACGTTCGTCAACAAGCACCCCGAGAACGATTATCTGGTAACGCTGAACTGCCCCGAGTTCACCACTCTCTGTCCCAAAACCGGGCAGCCCGATTTCGCACACATTGTCATCAACTACATTCCCGGCGAGCGAATGGTTGAGAGCAAGTCGCTGAAACTCTATCTGTTCAGTTTCCGCAACCATGGCGATTTCCACGAGGACTGCATCAACATTATTATGAAAGACCTTGTGGCGCTGATGCAGCCGCGATACCTTGAGGTTTACGGCATTTTCACACCGCGCGGCGGAATATCAATTTACCCATTCGCCAATTACGCCGATGACGCCCATCAGCCGTTGAAGCAACAGCGTTTGCTGGCGCAGATGAATCGTACATTTTAAACCGCCATTGCTATGAAAGACAGCCTTCTGATACTGTCCGGCGGAATGGACAGTACAACGTTACTATATGAGTATCAAAACGATATAGCATTGGCCGTATCGTTCGACTATGGCAGCAATCACAACGCCGATGAGATCCCGTTTGCCGAATATCACTGCAAAAAACTGGGAATCAAGCACACAACCGTACGGCTCGATTTCTTCAAGCAGTATTTCCGCAGTTCGCTGCTCGAAGGCGCCGACGCCATTCCCGAGGGCACTTACGCCGACGAGAATATGAAATCGACCGTGGTGCCGTTCCGTAACGGAATAATGCTGTCGGTGGCTGCCGGAATGGCCGAAACAGCCGGACTCAAGCACGTGATGATGGCCAACCACAGCGGCGACCACGCTATCTACCCCGACTGCCGTCCGCAGTTTGCCGATGCTATGAGCCGTGCCATCGAGGCGGGAACCTACGAGGGCATTACTCTGCTCACACCGTACACCAACATCTCGAAGGCCGACATCGCCCGAAAGGGAAAACTTTTGGGTGTCGATTACTCGAAAACGTGGAGCTGCTACAAAGGCGGGAAAGTTCACTGCGGCCGCTGCGCCACCTGCATCGAGCGCAAAGAGGCTCTGCGACTGGCAGGAATTGAGGATACAACGGAGTATGAAAATTGACAATAGGCTATGAGCTTTGAGCTATCAGCAATGAGCAAAGGCCTATACGATAAGAGTCTCAAAACTTACAACTTAAAAACTTATAACTCAATATGTTTTACGTTTCGAAACGACTTGAAATCTCTTCGGCTCACAAATTGAGTCTGCCATATCAGAGCAAATGCACGAGCCTGCACGGCCACAACTGGATTGTAACCGTCTATTGCAAGGCCGAAAAGCTGAACGCCGACGGTATGGTTGTCGATTTTTCGCGCATCAAAAGTGTGATTGTCGACCAACTCGACCACAAGGTTATCAACGACGTGCTGGGCGACATCAACCCCACGGCCGAGAACCTTGCCTATTGGATTTGCCAGCAGGTTGAGAACTGCTACAAGGTGACCGTTCAGGAAACCGAGGGAAACATTGCCACCTATGAGAAGGATTAACGAGATTTTCGAAAGCCTTCAGGGCGAGGGATTCCATACCGGAACGCCGGCTGTTTTTGTGCGGTTTTCGGGGTGCAACCTTGCCTGCCCGTTCTGCGACACCGACCACAGCTCTTTCACCGAAATGACTGACAACGAGATTGCCGATGCAGCAGCTCAATTCAAGCCAGAATTGGTGGTACTTACTGGCGGCGAGCCGGGACTACAAGTTTCGGAGCGGCTTGTAGAGTTGCTACACGCAAAGGGGAAACGTGTGGCCATCGAGACTAACGGCACCTGCCAACTCCCAGCCAGCATTGATTGGATAACAGTCTCACCCAAAGAGGGAAGCGCCCCCGTTTTGACCACCGCCAACGAGGTTAAAGTGGTTTTTCAAGAAGGTACCGATGTCGAAAAATGGCGAGCACAAATCCGTGCCGATCACTACTTCCTGCAGCCATGCTCGTGCAAGAACACGGCCGAAACTATTGCCTACATTATGGCACACCCACATTGGAGGCTCTCAGTGCAGACACACAAATATTTAGGTATCAGATAAATCGGGTAATTTGAGAAGACAAAAGGTGTTTTCGGAATTCCTTGTATTCAATAAAAATCCTCGTTCATCCCTTCTTTCGGAACATAATACTCTTTCACCTCTTCAGTACGTTGCTGCCTAATATTGAATACCAAACTAAAAGAGCAACTCAGCTCCGAAAGGCGTGACGTTTGAATTCCATTAGGCTGCTTTTTAAATATATTTTGTCCTCCGGCAAGCTGCAAATCATAGCGCACATCGGCAAGCGCAGAGAAACGACTGCCCATATTCAATCTGAAACCCAACCCCACCTTGTTGCCAAAATCAAGTTTCCTCACTTTTTGGTTATACATGTCGTAAGGATTGTGCTCAATTATGAAGTCATAGTTCTGATTGGTAGTTTTTTCATCCTGTTTTACAGCAAAATAAGGACCGAAAACTCCATAAATGCGGAAATTGCTGCGGCCAAGCTCAAAATGCGTCATTAATGGCACCTCGAGGTACGATATCTCACGCTTATAGCGCACCGTGTCGCAATCCTTTTCTTTTTCACGCCAGCCTTTCACTGCATAGTTGACTTCAAGTTGCACTCCGGCATTGCACTTATCGTTGAAAATAGCCACAAATCCGAAATTAGGCTCGTAGAGACTCACTTGGTTGCCATTGAGTGAGGGTGGCTCAAAGCTGGCGCCATAGGAGCCGAAGCCGGCTCTTACTCCGACCGACAACTGACCAAACGCTTGCGTTACGGCCAGAATCGTTATTGCCAGTATGATGGTGCGTTTCATTGTCTGATATACGTGCCAAAACTACAAGAAAAAACGGCATCTGCCAATGTTTTGTTGCGCAGTGCCGTTTTTGCGATTGTTTACCTGAATGAATTATATCATGTCATCGCCGCCGTGTTCCTGAATATACGACTGCAATTCACTTTTGAGGCGGTCGCGGAGCTGGTCTTCACGCTTCTTGCTGATTGCCACTACAACAACCCGATACGGCTCGTCGTCTCTGTAAACAACCTTATAATATTCATCGGTACGCAGACTGTTGCCTCTGATTGTCGACAACTGCTGACGCCGTCCTTTACCGTTTGCAAGCAGCTTCGTCCAGAAAGCATTGAAGGAATCGGCAACCGAGTTATCCTGCGCCACAACGGTGATATATGGCATTCCAGACAGATTATCGCTGTTGATGCCGTAGAACGCAGTCATGCTGCGCGACATTTCTATGATGTTGCCGTCCAAATCAAGATCGGCTGTCATCAATCCTGTATGGAATGCATTTATTTGAGACTCAAGGGCTTCCTGCCGTTTGGTAGATTCCTCCTGAGTGGCTTGCATCTCCTCAAGATTCTGACGCATCTCCTCCTCATGCTGCGACAATTCCTCGGCCTGCTCGTTCGACTGCTCCAGCAAATGAGCGTTGTGAATGTTGGTGTTCACACTCGAGATAACCGATGCGATGTTCTCGCACAGTTTCTCAATAAATTCAATCTTATACTGCTCAATATGGTTATAAGAAACCAATTCCAGAATTCCGTAAATATCATCGTTCACCACCATTGGAACAATGAGCAGGTTGCGCGGCTTTTGAGCCTCCTTCTTGCCTTGCGTGAACGAAACATAACCTTCCGGAATATCTTCAAGATAGATGCATTTCTGCTCTCCGATTACACGTCCGAATATTCCATCTTTCTCTGTCACAATAGTATCGAGCATTATTTGCTTGCCGTACGCAATGGCGGCCTTGTTCTCAAATTTCAATTCATCGCTATATTGCTCCTCAACCTTGAAATACATGGCACCCTGCACAATGTCAACATACTGAAGCAGTTGCGACAGCAGATTGTAGGCAAAGTCATTAACATTGTCGTTGTCCTGACGGAGAATCTCGCCAAAGTTTGCCAGACCATGGGTAACCCAGTTGCGCTGGTCGTCGAGAATCTTCTTTTTCTCCTCCTCCTCTTTCGCAAGCATCAGACTCTTCTGCATGGTAATCAGCGACTCACCAAGGGTGTCATCATCACTCAGCAGATTATATTTTGTGTCAAGATTGCCTTTTCCGATTTCACCCGCAAAATCCACCGACGCCTGAAGGCTGTCGAACAGCTTGTCGAGCGAATTTGTAAGGTCAGTCACCTCGTTTTCAATCAAAACATTCTCCTTGTCCTTCTTGTCGATTATGCCTAACGACAAATCAGCCAACTTGTTATTGATCTGCACAATGGAATTCGATATGTTTCTTGCCACAATCGATATTACAATTGTCAGCAGAATGAAGCCAGCAAGTATCAGCAGAACAACATTCACAAACGACTTGTTTGCCTGGGCAAAGGCCACTGACACCGGTGTTGATGAAATAGCGTACCATTTCGAGCTCGGCATGTCAATTTTCCTGAATGCCATTATTGCATTTTTCTTGTTAGAATCGAGCCCGAAGATAACTGTGTCGTTTGGCATGCTGTCGAGAGGAATGCTGATCACCTTTTGCGGATGCCCGAAAAATGCTCTGTCAGGGCAGCAGATGTAGTTGCCGTCCTCAGCAATCAGATATATCTGCTCGCCTTCCTCGAGTTTGACTTCAGATATTGATTCCTGAATGTAATCAAGAGAAAAATCGATTCCCACAACACCCACAAATTCGCCTCCGTAGATAATCGGCGCAATTATCGATGTCACCAAAACTGAGTCAGCCGAATCGTCGTACCCATACAAATAGGGGTCGAGAATTGTAATCGACATTGTGTTGCGCGGAATGGTGTAGAATGACTTTTCGTATGGCGGCATTCCGGTGTTCACCTCCTCTTTTATCTCATCGCCGTCGCGATAGAATGATGGTGAGTAACTTCCTATTTCAGTAGCGTCTTTGGCCAGGATGTTTTCCTCATCAAGTTCATCGATTGAGTTCGGCTCCCAAATTGACCAGATTGACAAAATACTGCTGTTGCCGCTTATCACCTCGTTAAGCATCTTGGTGAAAAATGGACGGCGAGCCTCTTCCTCAATGTTTTCGTACTCCTGCATTGTGGTGGCAAGCGCCTCAACAATTCGTGCCTTGCTCTCAACCAATCCTTTTGCCCTGCCCGACAGAGTGTTGGCCTTATGCACGATATCGGTGCTGGCCATATTCTTGGTTATGTCTCTCACCTCAAACCCCACGTATCCGAGTGAAGCCACATATACTAATACCGATGCTCCCAAGAAGTAGAACATCATTTTTCGGTGTATGCGTTTTTTGAAAATCATCGCTGTGCTTTTTTATGTTTGTCGAGGTTATGCCTCTTTTTTAAGTATCTCATTGATTTCTGCGCTTGCTGTCTCCCAATCAGACTTTATCGAGTCGAAAATTTTTGGAATCGAAGTCAGGTTCTTGTCCTCATCAATCAACTTGACTATTGTGTCCAAAGAATTATACATCTGCTTGAGTCCCAAATAGTTCGCTTTTGTCATCAGTGATTTCGACTCCACCTTCAAAACCTTGTAGTTGCGTTTCTTGATGAAGCCTGCCATATCGTCTATCTGAGTGGGAATCTGCTCTGTATACCGTTTCAGAATGGTTTCAATCTTGTCAGTGTCGTTTTTGTACACCATATTTAAATGGGCAAGGTCTACAAGCTTCTGATTTGTATCAGATTCCGTTTTATTCATCTGATTTTTAATCTCATCGGGGATGATGCCATCCTGAATCATTTGAATCTGCTTTTCGATTTTTTTCTCCTCCGTGATGTTGGTGAATACAGCCAGCACCTCAATTACAGCATCCGACGAATCCTTAATTGGTATCATCTTCTCATGCAGCCACATCTCCTTTTTATCGTCGTTCAGCATTTCATCAGTCTCAACAATTTTGCCGCTCAGCAGCTCCAACCAAAGACGATTGTGCTCTGCCTGCTCCTTCTCGTTCATTATCAGGCTGCCTTTATGGCGCTTGCCAATAATGTTGTTGCGCTTCACTTTCATAAGCTTCAGATACTCGTCGTTGACGTTGGTAATGCGCTGGTTTGTATCGAAATGAGCCACAGCCACCGTGTTGTGGTAAGCCTCTATTATCGATGTCAGTTCCTCCTCTTTCTGGCTCGATTCCTCCTGAGTGGCCTGCATCTCCTCCATGTTCTGCCTGATTTCTTCTTCCTGCTGCTCAAGCACTTCGGCCTGGTGTTTCGATTTCTCGAGCAGTCGCGCAGTCTGTCCGTTGATTTCAACCGTCGATATGGTTGACGCTATGTTTTCGGCCAGTTTCTCGACAAACGAAATCTGATACGGCTGCATGATTTTGAATGAGTACAACTCGATTATTCCCGCAAGGCTCTTGTTGTAAATGAGCGGCACAACCAGTACCGATTTAGGCAACGCCTTGCCCAATCCTGAACCAATCTTATCAGTATTCGACGGTATGTCGCTGATAAAAATTGTCTCTTTTTCAAGATAAGCGCGGCCGATGAGTCCGTTGCCTGCAGCCACAAACTGATTTTCAGCTATTTTCTCCTTGTCGAAGCCGATGGCAGCAACCAATTCGGCACCGTTGCGGTCGTTGGGGACAATGTAGAAGGCTCCCATTTGCGCATCGAGATAGAGAATAAGATGCTTGATGATGTCTTCGGCAAGCACTTTCATGTTGTCGTTATCAACGCGCAAAACCTTGTTAAACAAGTTTATACCATTCGAAGCCCAGTTAAGCTGCCCCTCCTCGATTTTGCGCTGCTTCTCTTCCTCTTTGGCGTGGTCAAGACTGTTTTTCATTTCGATGATGGCATTTCCAAGCACATCCTTGTCGCTCAAAGGCGAGAATTTGTAGTCGGAATTGCCATTACCGATGTTCTCGGCATATTTGGTTACCTGCAAAAGTCCGTCAACCACTTTGTTCGAGGAGTCGGCCATCTGCCCAAGCTCATCGTTGGTTTCGACATCCATCTTCAGAGCGTCATTGACCTGTCCGAGCGAAAGTTTGTTGATTATGGCACTCACATTTTTAATTGGTGTGGCGATTCTCACCGAAAGAATAAACACGATGATGGCCAAAATCAAAAGTCCCAATATGATTACGCGAGTCACAAATTTTAGCGATGAGCCTATCTGCGCATCAATTTCGTCAGATGTGTGTGTGGTGATGAGTCTCCAGCCATTGTCGAGCGAAGCCGGGAACGCGGTAATCGAAGTGCAATAAAGACTGTCGGCGCCCGACTTGTCTTTCAGCACAAAAGTGCCATCGTTTTTGGCAATAGCATTGTTCAGAACCGAGTCAATCTCCTCGAACTGCAAACCTATCAAATCAGGATTCGGATAACCGATGGCCATGTTGTTTTTCGACAGAATGATGATGTTCTGATCGTCGAGAATGAGCGTTGTATCAAGGAATTGGCAAAGCACACTAATATTCAAGTCGGTACCTATCGCACCCACAAATCCATTCTCATTCTCAATGGGGAGAGCCACCGACACTTTTACGTAGCGCTTGGCTGTTGAACCATCCAGAAAGAAGAAATCAGGATCGGAAAGAATCGCCTTGCCGCCACTTTCTCTTGCATCGTAGAATGGACCGGTTGGTGTTTCAAAATCATAGTCGTAATCAAGTATGTTCAGGCTCGTTCCCAACGATGTGTTTTCAGCCAAGATGCAATTACGTCCATCGTTAACTGACGACGGAATAAAGCTGTGGTCGAAGCTCAGCCATGCGCTGGCCAGCATATGATTGCTGCCGCAGATGCTGCGCAGCATGTTCTTGTATGTGTCAACGTTGTTGTCGTAGCCCTCGTCTATCGATGACTCAATTGACGATTTCAGTGTGAGCAGTTCCTGCCACTCGCAGCTGACAATGTTCGAAACAGATGTGGAAATGTTGCCAAGCAAGACGGCATCACGCTTCGACACGGTTGCGATTATCGATTCCTTAAACTGCCTGTTGATTATGTTTGCCGCCAGGAATATAACCAGAGACACTGTGCTCAGCACCAGCCCAAGCACCTTGAAACTTAAACGAATCCTTATTTTCATAAACTTGCTTTTTGTCCTTAAAACACAATGCAGGAACCTTTTGCGTGATGCAACAGCCACCTACTAAACCAAAATCTAAATATGGGCATTTTTTTCAAATGTGCTACCCCCAAGTCAGCGTTTTTTTTGCAATGGCAACAATAGTCCAGCCTGCCATCCACCGTCAAGAAAAACTCAAGACTAAATTAGTGGCATACAATACGTTACACATGCAGCACACAAGAAACTGTCTGCACAAAAAGATTCAAATTTCTAAGAAGGGAAATGGTGTTTCTTTTGTCTTGTCTGAGAAATAATGAGTTTGCCGGCTTCTCAGACAGCGTTTTTGTCCATCAATAGTTTTTCACGTACGACACAACAGCGGCGGCGCAGCCCTCTTTTCCTTCGGCAAACGAGAGCGATAAGTAGTAAACCTGCGTTTTGGCGCAGAAGAAGTCGAAACTGTTATACGACATGCCATCCGACTCATCGTAGTTGCTGCCGTAGAATTTTGTGAAATCGTAGAGTTTCAGCACAATCTGGTCAGTGCAGGCTGAATCGGCCCTGACCGTAAAACGATATTGTGTTCCTTTGTTGAGAAGGATTGAAAATTCCTCTTTCTTTTTTTTCGATGTTGCCACAGGCTCCAGACGAACGCGGAAATCCTTCAAATAAGTGGTGTTCTCAACATCTTTCATCTTCATCACCTCATCCTTGAGAGCCAATCCACATTGCGCCGACGATGACTTTGCTCCTACGCACATCAGTGCGTAAATAGCTGCTACAGCGCACAACTTGAATGTTATTTTTCCGAAGCTGACCATTACTCTGGTTTATTTCGGCCGCAAAGGTACAAAAAAGATATTTGCGTTCGCCAACGGGATGAGAATTTGTTTGTGTTTAGTTACTACTCATCCCCAAACTCCATCAGATAAGCCTTGATGAAATCGTTGAGTTCGCCATCCAAGACGGCCTGCACGTTCGATGTTTCGTAGCCTGTGCGCACGTCCTTCACCAGTTTGTAGGGGTGCAGCACGTATGAGCGGATTTGCGAGCCCCACTCAATTTTCTTCTTGCCAGCCTCAACTTTGTTGGTCTCGATGCGGCGCTTCTCCAACTCAAGGTTGTAGAGTTGCGATTTGAGCAGTCGCAGGGCGTTTTCGCGGTTCTTTGGTTGGTCGCGGGTTTCGGTGTTCTCGATTGAAATCTCGTCGTCCTCACCTGTGACGGGGTTTTTGAACTTGTAGTGCAGGCGCACGCCCGACTCCACCTTGTTCACGTTCTGACCGCCAGCGCCGCTTGAGCGGAAGGTGTCCCACGACAGGTTGGCGGGGTTGATGTTTATCTCGATATCGTCGTCGATTGATGGGGTGACAAAAACCGATGAGAACGAAGTCTGCCGCTTGCCCTGTGCGTTGAATGGCGATATGCGCACCAGGCGGTGCACGCCGTTCTCGCTCTTCAGGTAGCCGTAGGCATACTCGCCTTCGAACTCCAGAGTGACGGTTTTCACGCCAGCCTCATCGCCAGGCAGGAAGTTCTGCTCGCGCACCTTGTAGCCGTTTTTCTCGCCCCAGCGGATATACATTCGCATCAGCATTTCGGTCCAGTCCTGACTCTCGGTGCCGCCCGCGCCCGCGTTCAGTTTCACAATGGCGCTCATCTTGTCCTCCTCGCGGCGAAGCATATTGCGCGATTCGGCCGACTCCACCTTTTCCAAAGCCGTAGCATATTGCGCGTCCACTTCCTCCTCGGTGCTCTCGCCCAAAGCGTAGAAATCCATCAGCACCTGAAGGTCGTCGGTGGCCGATTTGGCGTCGTTGTAGCAGGCAATCCAACTCTTGATGCCGTTGATTTTCTTCAGTTGCGCCTCGGCCTTTTTGGGGTCGTCCCAGAAATCGGGCGCCTGACTTTTCTGCTGCTCCTCGTCGAGTTCCACAAGGCGGCTGTCGATGTCGAGATGCTTGCGCAGCGCCTCAACGCGGCTGATAAGGTCTTTTTGTTGTTCGGGTAGTACCATTGTATTTTTGATTTATTGATTAACTGATTTATTGAATGTTGAGTGCTTTGCGGTTTAATTAAATATTTTTTTCTTTTTGTATGGGTAAATGACAAATGAGTAAAACATAGTTACACTATCATAATCATAAAGTTCAAGAAGTTTATATCCTTCAGGTGTAATAAAAAGAGTTCCTGCAAAATTATCATAGGCATTTTTAACAATCAATCCACAATTGTCTCCTTCAACAAAGCCATCATTATTAAAAGCCCCAGAATAATCACAATAAAAACGATAATCATATTCCTTCTCGGTGTGAAAAAAATTTAATGCACTGTCTTTTGAAAAGAAAAGAGAGTCTTCTTTGTATTTTTTGCTTTTAATTGCGTATTTATCACAAAACGCATCTGACTCTTGTGTGGCATAAAAGTTGAAAGTGTCAACAGGAACACCATCTTTAAACAGCGTTGCCGTATTTATGGCTTGACATTCAAAATTCCATCCGTAGCAAGAAATTGAAAATTCGCAATCTGTCAACAATGGTATAATAGTTAAAAACAATAGATAAGTAATATGGTGCCTCTTCATAGTTTCAAATTATTTCTTTAACTCCTAATTACTACATCCTAACACCACATCACGTTATCAACTCCATCCTGTTGCAATCCAACTTCAGGAAGATGAACAGCAGCATTGTGAAGCCCCAGAGCGACGAGCCGCCGTAACTGAAGAACGGCAGCGGAATGCCGATTACGGGCGCAATGCCGATGGTCATACCAACGTTGACGGCAATGTGGAAGAAGAATATCGACGCCACACAATAACCGTAGATTCGGCTGAACTTCGATTTCTGCCGTTCGGCCAGCACCAAGAGCCGCACAAGCAGCGTCAGGAACAGAAGCAGCAGCAGTGTGGTGCCCATAAAGCCCCATTCCTCGCCAATAGTGCAGAAGATGAAGTCGGTGCTCTGCTCGGGCACGAACTTGAATTTGGTCTGCGTGCCTTGCAGATAGCCCTTGCCCGTCAGGCCGCCCGAGCCGATGGCAATCATCGATTGGTTCACGTTGTAGCCCGCGCCCTGAAGGTCAACCTCGATGCCCAGCAGGTGGTTGATGCGGGCGCGTTGGTGAGCGGCCAGCACGTTATCAAAGAAATATCCCACCGAGAAAGTGAAGCCGATTGAAGCCACGGCAATGCCGATGACGGCCGCAATCTTGCCCAGTTTGTGGCGGTAGGTGTAGTAGAGATAGTACGGAATGGCCAGCCCGAACCCGATGAGCAGCGGCACGTATTTAGGCCACTGCGGCGCAAGCCATCGGCACAGACCGAAAGCGGCTGCGGTGGTTACAAGTAGTATCAAGAAACTGATTCCCAACTCTTTATGATTATCGCGAAGCACAAAGAACGCCACAAACGCCAGCGCCTCAATCACAATCAGAATAATGTGCAACTCAAACAGCAGCGACAGCACAAACAGCAGCGCCATCAGCAGCCCAAGAATGAACAGAATCGGTTTCATTCCCTCGCGGAAATAGGCAATCAGCAGCGCCGCGAACACCAGCGCCGAGCCCGTGTCGTTCTGCAGCAGAATGAACGCCGACGGCAGAAAGCAGATGCCGAAAACAATCATCATCGACTTGAAACTCTCGGGCCTGAAATGGTAGCGCGACATATATTTTGCCAGCGTGAGCGATGCCGCTATTTTGGCGAACTCGGCAGGCTGCACCTGAATGGGGCCCAGCACAATCCACGCTTTGGCGCCGTTCACCGTCGAGCCGAAAATCAGCACCGAGAGCAGAATGAGCATCAGCGCGCCATAGATGAGTTCGGCAAACGTTGAGTAGAACTTGCTGTCGATTACCAGCACCACAATGGCAATGACCACAGCCGCGCCAATCCAAATCATTTGGCGGCCGTAACGCGTTGCCATACTGAAACTTGCGTGGTCGGCCGAGTACGACGCCGAGTAGATGTTGAACCAGCCCAGGGTGATGAGCACCAGATAGAGTATCACCGTGAACCAGTCGATGTTTTGCAATATGGTGCTACCTCGTTGTTCCATTGATTAAATCCATTGATAACATTCGTTTTTCGAGCCACGGCCGCGTCACAGTGTCGGTCAGATAGCGTTCAATCATCAGGCTAGCGATGGGCGCCGCGTACGAAGCGCCGAAACCAGCGTTC
Organism: Salinivirgaceae bacterium; assembly: GCA_017645945.1. Lineage (GTDB taxonomy): Bacteria > Bacteroidota > Bacteroidia > Bacteroidales > SZUA-534 > RUG13583. Next base: position 2,264 of record JAGCNL010000069.1, on the reverse strand, counting down.
TCAACATACACTGCGATGGCAATCTGCGGATTCTCGCGCGGGGCGAAGGCCATAAAAATCGAGTGGTCCTTGCCGTGCGGATTCTCGGCCGTGCCCGTCTTTCCGCACACGTCGATTCCGCGGATGGCTGCCACACCAGCCGTGCCGCCCGTGGGCGAGTTCACAGCGCGGTACATTCCCTCGATTATAATCGGGAAGTAGGTTGTGTCGATGTCGGTATAGTGCGGCTCGCGGAAGCGGTCAAGAATGCTGTTGTCGCCTTCGCGAATCTCTTTCACAATGTGCGGCGTGAAGTAGCGGCCTTGGTTGGCGATGGTCGATGCCAGATTGGCCATCTGCACAGGCGTGAGCAGCAACTCGCCCTGTCCGATTGAGTTCGACACAATGTAGAGCGATTTCAGGCGCCCCTTGCCGTAGGTGCGGTTGTAGAAACTCAATGTGGGCACGTAGCCAGCCACCTCGTATGGCAGGTCAACGCCCAACTTCGAGCCAAAGCCGAACGATGTGGCGTGGTTGCGCCAAACGGTGAAGGCGCTGTCGATGGTCTGATATTTCGGATTGTCGAGCATAGCGCGATACTCGGCCGCAAAAAACGCGTTGCACGAGTGCTGCAGTGCCGACACCACGTTCAGCGGACTCTCGTGCCCGTGGCAGTTCATATGGAACCGCCCCACCGTGTAGCCGTAGTGGCACGGATAGTAGGTATACAGCCCGTTGATGATTCCCTCTTGAAGGCCGATGAGCGCGTTCACCGTCTTGAATGTCGAGCCAGGCGGATAGCGCGCCTGCAGCGGGCGGCAGAAGAGCGGGTTCAGCGAGTCGGCGCGCAGTTGCTTGTAGTTGGCCGAGCGCTCGCGCCCCACAAGCAGCCCAGGGTCGTAGGTGGGGGCCGAAACAATGGCCAGAATCTCGCCCGTGGCGGGTTCAATGGCCACAATCGAGCCAATCTTGTTCTGCATCAGGCGCTCGCCGTACTCTTGCAGACGGGCGTCGAGCGTGAGTGTTATGTCGTGGCCGTTGACAGCCAGAGTGTCGTAAATGCCGTTTTTGTATTGTCCCTTGATGCGGTTGTGCACGTCCACCATAAAAATCTCGACACCCTTCTTGCCGCGCAGTTGTTCCTCATACATTCTTTCCACGCCGCTGATGCCGATGTAGTCGCCCGACTTGTAGTAACTGTCGTTCTGCGCCGTCTTGTCGTCAACCTCGCCCACATAGCCGAACGTGTGCGCGGCAATGTTGTGCGGATAGATGCGCAGACTTCGCGTTTGAGCGTAGAAGCCCTTGAATTGGTACAGATTCTCTTGGAAAGCGCCGTACTGCTCTGCCGAAATCTGCTCAAGAAAAACCGACGATTTATAGTAAGAGTAGCGTTTCGCTTTGCGCAGACGCTTGTCAACCTGCTCTTTGTCGATGCCCAGAAGTTGGCAGAACAGCGCCGTGTCGAACTCGTGCAGTTGGTTGGGCGTCACCATCAGGTCGTAGGCCGCCTGATTGTGCACCAGAAGCACGCCGTTGCGGTCGTACATCAGGCCGCGGGCGGGATATTGCGTCACATAGCGCAGCACGTTGTTCGAAGCCGACATCTTATACGATTGGTCAACCACCTGAAGGAAGAACAATCGGCCTATGTAGATGAGAATGATTAAAGCAAACAAACCACCTACCACGAAACATCGCTGACGGAACGGGTTCATTTGTTGCTACGTGTGAACAGAAATTGACTCAAAATGATAAGCAGCATTGTGAAGACGATGCTCAACAGAGCGCGCCACAGAATCAGGTGCAGACTGCTGAATTTGAACGCCTCAACCACAAACAGAAAAACGTGATGGACGAGCACCACCGTCAGGCTGTATTTCACAAACCAGCCCGCGCCAAAAATGCGGATGTTGGGTGTGTCGGTCGGCTCAACAGTTTCGCGCGGCATCAGCGAGCCGAGCATATAGGGGCGCAGAAAGCCCGCAAACACCGTCGCCGACGTGTGGATGCCAGGCGAGTTGCAGAACATATCAACGCTCAAACCCAGCGCGAACGACAGCACGAGCGTCAGCCAGCCAGGCGTGCCAAACGGCAGCATAATCACAAACAGAATGTAGAGATAGGGGTTGATGAAGCCGCCAAGTTGAACCTGATTCAGCACGCCCACCTGAAGCAGCACCAGCACCACAAAACGGATAATATTTCGTATCAGCACGTTATTCATTTTCCGACATTTCCTGTAGTTCCAACTGTTCCTTTTTCAGCAGATTGCGCACCACCTG
>JAGCNL010000068.1 GCA_017645945.1 Salinivirgaceae bacterium | reverse complement strand
GACCACAGGCCAAGCGTTCTTGTCCCAACGGACGGGCGCAAGGAAAGTTTCGCGACCCATCACGTGCAAAAGGTAGCCGCTTGTACGGTATCCTAGGCAAATCATCCACCACGACGAATCGGGTGCCTGAACCAAATCGGCGTGTCCAAGTCCCTGAATATCGCTGTTTTGCATTTCCATATTAAAATGCGTGAGTATGGGGTTTGCCTTGTTGCTCTCGTATGGACCGAAAAGGGAGCGGCTACGCAAGATATTTACGTGATGTCCCTGTTCTGTGCCACCCTCAGCCAACATCATATAGTACCAACCGTCTTTTTTGTAAATGTGCGGACCTTCGGGGTAACGTCCGCCGAGACCTGTGCCAAGATGATGAATTTCACCAAGTTGCTTTCCGGTTGCAACGTCGATTTCGCAAATTTTGATGTCGCCCTCTTTCCAAAGGAAATAGCATTTATTACCCTCGAAATACAATGTTGGGTCGCAACTACCAATGGCAAAGTCAATTACAATAGGATCAGACCATTCACCGGCTGGGTCGTCGGTATAAACATAAAAATGCCTCCGCGACGGAAAAACCGTTGTCACCATATAAAACCGTCCGTTGTGATGGCGGATTGTGGTGGCGTAAACTCCTGCGTTGGTCCATCCGAGAGCGGCGTTTTTCTGCCCGTAAAGTCCCGACAAATCCACCTGCGACTTGCGTGTAAGGCAGTTGCCCACCTGCTCCCAATGAATCAAATCTTTGCTATGAAACACAGGCACACCCGGAAAATATTGGAACGTGCTGTTTACCAAATAGAAATCGTCGCCCGCACGGCATACGCTCGGGTCGGCGTGAAATCCCGGCAACACAGGGTTAGTATAGCCTTGCGCAGTGGCATTGCTGACATTCAAACCAAGAATCAGTGCTATGACAAACAGTGTCTTACGCATAATCGAGTGGAATTTACAGATTCTCAACCAAATAGTTCAGAAACGTTACTTCTTCATTTCCCAATTCTCAAAAATCATTAAGTCTTTTTCGGTAGCGCCTTTGAACACGAAATAAAGGTCGTGGCAGCCAGAAACAGGTTTCAGTGCGGCCTTGAAAGCCTTGAAAGTTTTGGTGTCTTTCGTCTTTGCAATATTCACAGTGCCAATCAGTTCGCCGTTGGGCGAGTCGATGCGGACCTCAATTTGTGCAACGCCTGCAGTCGCCGCGCTCACGGTTATCGACTTCGCGCCAGCGCCAAAATCCACGTTGCGCAGTTTCAGGCTCTCGCCGTTGTCGATGTTGTTGAGACAGATTTTGCCCTTGCCGTTGATGGTTGTTTTCAGGCCGTAGCCCCACGCCATTGTGGCGGCAGGCACCTTGCGGAACGGATTGAAAGCGTCAATCGGCTCGAGCGTAGCGTCGTGGAAATAAGGCAGTTCCTGAATCGAGCCGTCGGCGTTGTAGTGCATTTCGGCGGCCGACACCGAGCGGCGCTCGTGGTGCTTGTACGTCTCAAGGTGCATAAGGTCGTAATTCAGACCGAAAACAAACGATTTCCCCTTATAATCAATGATTCCAGGGTGGTTGCCGCGTGTGCGCTGCGTGTGGTTCATAATGTGCCCCTTGTACTGCCACGGGCCTGTCGGGCTGTCGCTCATAGCGTAGCCGATGCCCTCGGGGCAGCACGTCGACGCGAACGCCAGATAGTAGTGCCCATTACGCTTGTAGAACCACGGACCTTCTTGATAATCAGGAATTTTGTAATCCAACTGCACAATGCTGCCCGAGTACGAAATCATATCCTCGTTCAGTTTCACGTAGTACACATTCGGGTTGCCCCAGTACATATAGGCCTGTCCGTCGTCATCGATAAACACCGACGGGTCGATGTCGTACCAGTGTTCCTTCTGCCATACAAGCGGCTGCCCGAGCGGGTCGCGGAACGGTCCGAAGGGTGAGTCGGCCACCAGCACGCCAATGCCGTGACCGTGAATCGGGCAGTACATATACCACTTGCCGTTGCGCTCAACCACGCATTCGGCCCACGCGCCGTTCTTGCCGTCGTAGTACTTGAAATCGTCGAGCGAAGCCACCGCGCCGTGGTCGGTCCAGTTCACCATATCGGTCGATGTATATAGCAGCCAATCAAACATTTGGAATCCGTTGGCCGTGTCCTCGTCGTGAGTTGTATAAAGATAGATGGTGTCGCCGTGAACGTACGGTGCAGGGTCGGCAGTGTATTTGGTCTGTATAATCGGTTGATTTACATCGACATTGAATTTCCACCAGTCGAAATCGAAGAGTTCCTTGTCGCCGCCGCGGAAGAGCAGATAAAGGTCGTGGATGCCGCTCACCTTGCCGGTGATATTTCCGTGGAAGACAGCATTTTCAGGCCCGACCTTGACTTGTGCCACAGGCCGTCCGCCAATGTTATCGACATAAAACTCGATTACGCCAGGATTCTGACAGTTAAGCACCTCAACCGTAGCAAGTTGCGGCTGACGGTCGCCAAAATCGACATTGCTCAACTTAATCCAGTCGCCGTTGTGGATTGACGTCACATAATGGCGCTTTCCAGCCCTTCGGTCAACCTTCACGCCCCACGAGTCCGACATTGTTTCGGCCTGCGTCACGGCATACGGATTGAGCGTTCCGGTGGGTTTCACGCCCGTTTTTGTGAACGGAATGAACGGTATCGAGCCGTCGGCCTGAAACTCGAATTCCTCAATGCAGGTGGCGCGTTTGAATCCGCCGCCGTTAGGCAGAGCGCCGTTGTGGTAGAACATATAGTTGTGCCCCTTGAACTCGATGTTGCCGCCGTGGATGGTGAAACTGTTTTCGGCCTCGTCCATAATGCGTCCGCGGTAGGTCCACGGGCCGTCAATCGATGTTGCGGTTGAGTAGGCCATATGTTCGGGCACGCCGCCGGCGGGGTACGACAGGTAGTAGGTGCCGTTGCGCTTCATAAGCCACGGGCCTTCTTCGTAGCCGGTCATCATTTCTTCCTTGCCTTTGCACCAGTTCATTTTTTTCGATTCGGGACCGAAGCAAGCCGGGTCGGTAAAGCCGGGAATCTCTTTGTATCCGTCAGCAAATGAGACCATATCGTCGTTCAAACGGCCATACCAGCAGCCTTTGTTGCCCCAAATCAGGTAGGCGCTGCCGTCGTCGTCAATAAACACCGATGGGTCGATGAACGAGCACCCGGTGGCAAGCGGCTTGCCGATGGCGTCGGTGTAGGGCCCTTGCGGATTGTCGGCCACAGCCACCGCCAGAGCGTCGTCACCCGTGTTGGTGTTGCAGCAGACGTACCAGTACCATTTGCCATTGCGCTCAACCGCTTGCGATGCCCAAGCGCGGTCGCCGTGAGCCGCCCAACTGAATGTTTCAGTCGATACGGGTGTGCCCAGATAGGTCCAGTTCACCATATCGGTGGTGCTGAACAGCAGCCAGTCCTTCATTTTGAAGTATGTAGCGTCGTCTTCGTCGTGGTCCACAAACAGATAGACCGTATCGCCGTGCACGTAAGGCGCCGGGTCGGGGGTGAAGACGGTTTTGATGACGGGATTTTGCTGTGCTGTGGCACAAATGACTGTCGCTAAAAGAGTTGCGGTGGCAAATAGTTGTTTCATACTCATTTGTTTTAAGTTTCTATTTGCCAAAGATAATGAAATAAAAGTATAAAATACTTTTTTAAGTAATTTTTCAAGTGGTATGGTGTAAGAAATAAAAACATAATTTTACAATTGATATGAATGATGAGATACCCAAATATATAGTACCAATTTACCAATTTGGTAAATTCATTGGCTCTGGTTTTATAGTTGACGATACGCTTTTCACTGCCCAGCACGTAGGTTTGGGTGAAAACGAGTGTGGGCAAGAAATATGCACATTGGTGAATGGAAAACAATATTCATTGTTACCATTTATGGCATTGTTCAGTTATCGTGATATTGATGCAATGGCATTTAAGTTGGCAAATAAAGATTTTGAGAGTCCTTTGCATTTTGCTGATACAGAGCCAATTTATGACAGAGGCAAAGGTGAGCCTGTTTGGTATTTAAGTTGTCATTTCCAGCCTTTAGAAGATGGCCGTTTTATGTATCGTGAGACTGATTGTTTGGTAATAGGCGAAACATCTAATAAACAATGGCGCTTTGACGGTTTTAATGTTGACCACACTGTTGGCGGTGCAAGCGGTAGTCCATTGATAAAAGACAATTTGGTATATGGAATGCTTGTGAGTGGATTGGGAATAACTGTGGAAAACGCAGAATTAGAGAAAAAGGAAATAATGGAAGTCTGTGGTTTAACCGAGGAACAGGCGGAAATGCACATTAAAACAATGTGCTTAACTAACACATACGTTAAGGGGTGCATAATCAAACAAGCGTATGAAAGGGATTTGAAGAATAACCCTGAAAAGAAAATATTATCTATAAACGAAATGTTTGCTTGAATTTTTTATACACGCCGCCAATCCTTATTTCTTCTGCATTCCCCGAATCAGCAAATTTCAATAGCCGCGTTAACTATTGAAAAATATCGCTATCTTTCTGCCATAATAAATTCATTACTAATCTAAACTCTAATCTTTATGAAGAGAAATTTCATCGCCGCTGCGCTGACAATTACAGCCACCGCGGCAATTCTCGCCACTGCAAGCTGCACACGTGGCGACATTGTTATTGAGTCGCCAGAGGCAATGGCTTTCGCGAATTTTCCATCTGGTTCCGATTTTAAAGCCACCAAGGTGATTATGAGCGACACGGCCACCACCATCAATTTCAGACTGGAATATCCGGTCGGGAATACGTTTCAATTCTCGTCACAGAGTTTTTTGAAAGACGAACTCGGAAACCGTTATCCGCTGCGTTCGGCCGTTGGAACGCCACTTGACAAATTTATACCTATCCCCGACAGCGGTTTTATGGAGTTCACAATGAATTTTGAACCGATGCCGCGCAAGGTGCAGATGTTCGATTATATCGAGTTCGACGGCGACCGTGCGTTTATGCTGTTAGGCATACACGACAAGAAAATTGAGCAGAACACACCAACACTTGAGCAACTCTCGGCAAAATACCGTTACAAAGTGCCCGATGACTGGTTCAAAACCGATACCATAACCATTCGCGGCCGTTTTGAAGGTTACGATGCCGAAAAGTTCGGATTCTCGTCGATGGAGATGTATTTTAATGATGTTTTTTCGAAAAAAGAGACAACAATAGTGCTGGAAATTGCTGCTGACGGAACATTTGAGAGACGTTTCGTTGCAAGTTACCCCATTAACAATGAATTTCACACCTACGAGTCAAAAATCGGACTCAACGAGTTGTCATTCTTTGCTCGTCCGGGCGAGACAATTGACATAACCGTGCGACCCGGTGCAAGCGGCCGCTACGAGTGCTTCTACAACACTGGCAGCAGCAAGGAAGTTGAACGCTGGCTGAAAGCGTCGCATATCGATTACCTCTTGTTAAGGCCGTTGGCAGGCTTTGGCGGCAATTTCGACGAAGCAAAAATTGAGGCCGAGAAACTTTGGAAAAACCTGTTGTTGTACGTCAATACAATAGGCCAACGCAACCAGTTCTCGCCTATGGAAATGCAGCTGGCCTTGGCCGATATGCAGATAGAGTTCACTTATGCGCTGTTGGATTATGCAATGTATCGTGAATACGCTTTGATGCGTCAGGAAAGGGTTGAACTTCCTGATGGACATTCATATTATACAACTGTGATCACCGATAGCGTGGAATTCAGTAAATTACGCGACGTGGAGAACTTCTCGCAGTTGCACCGCGTCGATTTCGACAATCCCATGTTGTTTATGGCCAACGATTTCAGTATAACTATTAACCGCCTTCAATATTCGAGACCGGCAAGCCGGTATAATTTGGGAGTTATTATAAATGAAAAAAACTTGGAAAAAGCGGCTGACAGCACTTGTGTGATTTTGGGTGAACTGACTGGCAACCAGTCCTCACTAATGGTGCAGATATGTGGATATAAGAATATGCAGCACGCTGTAGACATTTGCCTGGAACAAAAAAATATTGTCGTTCCGCATTTTTTGGCGCAAAAACACATACCTGATAGCGCGAAACAGAGGTTTCTTGCCGAAGTCCCGGTGCTCGACAGCCTGATGCCGCACCACCTTGCACATTTTACCAATCCGTATATTCGCCAGAAAGCCGAGCAATATATCGCAAAAGCAATGGCGCAGACAGAACCCACAACACCGCTGCCGAACAATGCGTCGGCCGATTTTATCCGTTCATTCAATGCAAAATATCCAGGGCGGTATCTTGTGTTTGATTTCTGGGGAATGGGTTGCGGCCCGTGCCGAGCGGCTATAGAAGGCAGCAAAACAATACGTGTGGAAATAGCCAAACGCACTGATGTGAAACTTATTTATGTTGCCGAAGAGTTCAGCCACGAAGGCAGCGAGCCATATAAAAAATATGTTAGCGAATGGCTTGCCGACGAAGAAACCGTCTGCGTCCCTGTATCAGAATTTGCCCGTTTGCAGGAGTTGTTTGAGTTCAACGGCATTCCACACTACGAAACCATTACACCCGACGGCCGCCGTGTCCGTGAAGACCTGAGTTTTGATGGCGTGGGCGGAATCAATGACTTCTCGATGAACAATCTTATAGAAAAACTGAAATAGAGAACATATCAAACTTAAGTGCGGAAACTCGATATTTTTTGCAAATTTTATTGGGTGTTGCTATTGAGGCAGTGTAAAGGTAATGCCAGTACGTGAGAAATATTCTGACTGATAAAATATTACCAGCGATTTGCTATTCAAATAAACTTTGCTATGTTTGCGTTATAGTTGCGGATATTTTAGGAAAATCCGCAATGACGTTGCGGATTTTTCAAGAATATATGCAATAGTGTTGCGATTTTTTTTGTTGAGTTATGTATCATAGAATATTTGAAATTGAAAATCGTCTTGACGAGGCAATGTTCTTGTTCGGTGGCCGTCAGGTTGGGAAATCCACCCTTCTGAAAGAGCGTTTTCCGCAGGCGGTTTATATCGACCTTCTGAACTCTGAACTTCGAAACCGTTTCCTGCGTCATCCTGAAGAGTTTCGCGAAAGTCTGCTAAAGTACAGCCCAGAAACATTAGTGATAGTGGACGAAATTCAGAAAGTGCCCGATTTGCTCGACGAAGTTCATTGGCTGATGGTGAACAAAGGACTTTTTTTCATTCTGAGCGGCTCAAGCGCCCGTAAGTTGAAAAAACGGGGAGCGAACAATCTTGGTGGCCGTGCCATTCCCGAAACGCTCTATCCGTTGGTCAGCGCCGAAATTCCCGATTTCGACCTTGATCGCGCCATACAGAACGGCCTGATTCCCAGGCACTATATGGTTGCAAATGCCCGAAACCGACTCAAATCGTACATAGAACTCTACATTAAAGAGGAGATTGTTGAAGAAGCAGCCGTGCAAAATGTTGGGGATTTTACCCGATTCCTTGAAATTGCCGCAATATCAGATGGCGAAATGCTTAATTATGAGAATGTTGCGGCTGACTGCGGCGTGGCCGCCAACACTGTCAAGGCATATTACAAAATACTGTGCGAGACATTGTTGGGGTTTGAAGTGCCTGCATACAGGAACGTTGTTAAGCGAAAACTTGCCAAGGCATCGAGGTTTTATTTCTTCGATGTCGGCATTGCCAATTACTTGACAGGACGGCACCATCTTGCCTCCAAAACACCTGAATATGGGCACGCTTTCGAGCACCTTGTGATGCAAGAGATTGTAGCCTATTTAGGATATTCAAACAGCGGAGAGGAGTTGACTTATTGGCATACATACGATAACATTGAAGTTGACGCTGTCATTGGAAATGCCCGTGTTGCAATTGAAATAAAATCAACTGATAACGTCCAGCCAAGCCATAAAAAAGGACTTGCTGAATTTGCCAAAGAGCATCCGAACGTGAAACAGATTCTTGTGTCGCGCGACAGAATCAGCCGACGCAGTGGCGATGTGGATTTATATTATGTGACAGACTTTTTTAAAGCGCTGTGGAACAATGAGATTTGATTTTTTTACCCACACACTTGGATTGTGAATAAAAAAGTGTGCCGCAATCCTTATTTCTTCTGCATTCCCCGAATCAGCAGGTCGGTTTCTCTAGCCTACATTCCAAGCAATTCAGTATTTTTGTGAAAACGTAATTTTGACAATATGAACATCAGATTAGAGCGTCCCGAAGATTACCGCGAGGTTGAGAACCTTACGCGCGAGGCGTTTTGGAATGTCTATCGCCCCGGCTGCCTGGAGCATTTCGTGCTAAACCAATACCGCACAAATCCCGATTTCATCGCTGACCTTGATTTTGTGATGGAGGAAGACGGAAAAATCATCGGGCACGTGATGTACTCAAAGGCGGAAATCGTTCTTGACAGCGGCGAGATATTTCCGTCGTGGACATTCGGGCCTATCAGCATTCACCCTGATTATAAGCGAAAAGGATACGGGCTGAAACTTTTTAACCACTCGCTGGCGAAGGCGCGCGAACTTGGCATCGGCCTGCTTTCGATGGAAGGCAACATCGATTTTTACAAACACGCAGGTTTTGACTTGGCAAGCAAGCTGAAAATCCATTATCACGGTGAGCCGAGAGAGTCGGAAGTGCCGTATTTTCTTGCGCAGGAACTAATTCCTGGCTATTGGGGCGGCCGCGAGGGCACCTATTGTCCGCCCAAAGGCTATTTTGTGGCCGATGAGAACCCTGCTGCTTTCGAGGCGTATGAAGCGACATTTCCCCACAAAGAAAAACTTCGCTTGCCTGGGCAATTGGGCTACGAAGAATGAAAAACAAATAAATTGAGAAGATGAACACAATGATTGCCTACTGCGGCCTTGACTGCGAGAAATGCGATGCTTACATCGCCACCAAAAACAACGACCAAGCGTTGCGCGAGAAAACCGCCAAACTGTGGTCGGAACTGAACAACGTCACCATTCTGCCTGAACATATCAACTGCGAGGGTTGCCGTACCAATGGAGTTAAAACCTACTATTGCGACACTCTCTGCGCCATACGCCAATGCGCAATGAAGAAAAGCGTATCAACCTGCGGCGACTGCGCGCAAATGGAACAGTGTGAGAAAGTTGCCGTGGTTATCGGAAACAATGCCGACGCGTTGAAAAACTTGAAAGCAAAATAAAAAGACGTTCATAGTCAGCCAAATGGAGATAGACTTCCTGCTTGATTACGGCAATCGGGCGCAACTGCGCGAATGGCTGGAGGCTAACCACTCAAGCGCTTCTCACTGCTGGGTGACCTGCAACAGAAGCAAGACCACCCGCCCCGACGCCATCCCCTACCTTGATGTGGTGGAGGAAGCGCTATGCTTCGGCTGGATTGACTCGACAACCAAACGCATAAGCGACGGAAGGTTGGCGCAAAGGCTTTCGCCACGACGGAAAGGAAGCCACTGGACTGAACTCAACATACAGCGCTGTCGCGATTTGGAGGAACGCGGTCTTATGACTGACGCAGGAAGGAATGCGCTTCCCGTTGCAACGTCGAATCGAAATAAATAATTTTATAACAGATATTTAATACCCACTACACCTTCCCTTTGAGCCGCTCCGAAACCGCCACACGGTACGACTCGCCTATGGGAATTGTGGTGTTGTTCTCCATTGTGACTTGGGTGCGGCTGCTGTTGGCAATGCGGTTCAAGTTCACAATGTACGACTTGTGGACGCGGGCGAAACGGTCGTCGGGAAGCTGCTCCAGAATGCGCTTCATACTCATCAGCACCACCAATGGCGTAGCGGCTCCCTGCTGGAAAATCTTCAGATACTCGCCCATTCCCTCAATGTAAAGAATATTGTCGGGCTTGACGCGAACTTGCTTATAATCAGTCTTGAAGATTAGTTCGTTTTCAGCCTTGCGGATATTGGCCGCGTTTCGGTGCAATTCTTCAATCGCCTCCTGATTCTTCTGATTTTCAGCCTTAAGCGCCTGAACCTGTTTCTCTGCACGAATATTCTTGACGTAAGCCATAAGTCCCAAATCCACACCGATAAGCAACAGTGCGATAAGTAGTTTCATTGTTTCGGGGCGCATTGGGCGGTGTCCGCCGTCGGGCATTATTTGTGGCGGTGCCCCAAACGGAGGCATTTCGTTCATTGGAGGCGGCGTCATACTGTCGAAGTGCGGCGCAACGGTATCGAACGGCGGAACCATTCCCCCAACGGGCGGACGGTCGTTCTGCGGCATTGGCGGTGGAGTGAACCCTTCCTGCATCATCGGCGGCGGCCCTTGGAACTGCCCTGGACGGCCTTGCGGAAAACTTATCGGATTACCGAAATTGAAACAATAAAACCCGAAACCGACAAGCAAAACCAACGTTACGGGTATGTAAACAATCAGTTTTCGGCGGAAGAAAAGCGGGGCAAGAAGGAAATGGTGCAGCAAGAGCAAAAACAGATAGGGTAAAATCTGTATCACAAACTGTAACAAGTAGTTGAATAGTCCTGTTTGTGCCGTTTCCATAATGGCAAAGATATAGGATTTTGGCTCGGACGAAGCCGTTTTGTTGAAGAAAAAGCGGTGTTTGTTGAATAAAGTTGTACCCGACGAACCGCGACCGTACTTTAGCGTCGGTTTTAAAAATTTGAGTTATGAAAAAGATAATTGGAAAAGGTTATTTCGCTTTCGCGATACTGCTGATAAGCTGCGGAAGCTGCTCGAAAGACGATTTCACGGACGATATCGTGCCAAACAACAACGAATCGACCGCCAGCACCGACACAACCACGGTGGCGCCTTCGTTTGACGAATCGACTTTGACCGAAGACAACATTTCGGAAACAAATTTCGACCGCACCATTAAAATAGTGTATGCCGACGGCGACGCGCAGGTTTCGGGTGACGAGAACGGCATTGTGGCTGTCAGCGGCAACCACGTAACGGTGAACAACACCACCGACGAGAAGGTGATTTACGAACTTTCGGGAACGGCGGCGGACGGCTCGCTGAAACTGTATAGTTCTAAAAAACAGGCGATTGTGCTCAACGGTCTCGACCTGACAAGCACACGGGGCGCTGCAATCAATAATCAAGGCAAGAAACGGTGCTTTGTGGTGGTGAAGGGAACGAACAAACTGAAAGACGCCACTTCGTACACCTCAACACCTGACGGAGAGGACGAGAAAGCCGTCATTTTCAGTGAGGGACAGCTCGTTTTCAGCGGTGACGGAACGTTGGAAGTGACAGCGCAGGGCAAATCGGGAATAACAAGCGACGATTACGTGCATTTTGTTGAGTCGCAAATTGTTAGTGTTAATTCAAGCGCGGGACACGGCATTCGCGGAAAAGAGGCTGTCATAATATCGAACGGAACAATCAACGTCAGCGTGTCGGCCAATATGAAGAAAGGCATAACCGCCGACTCGCTTGTGTGCATCAACGGTGGCGAAACGGTAATAAATATTTCAGGTTCAGCCGCATACGACAGCGAGGAAGCCGATTATAAAGGCACATCGGGCATAAAAGCCGATTGTCTGTTCGAAATTAACGGAGGCTCACTCGATATCACCAATACGGGAACTGGCGGCAAAGGCATAAGCGGTGATTTGACAGCCTGTTTTAATGGTGGAAATGTGAAAGTTACGGTGAAAGGTTCCAATTATGGACAATCGTCGTCGAATCCGTTCGGAAGGAGCAACAACAGCTCAAACAGCGTATCGGCCAAAGGCATAAAATTCGACGGCAACATATTCTTCTCGGGCGGCTCGGTAGTGGTGAATTGCGTTGCAAATGAGGGCATTGAGTCGAAAGGAAACATAATTGTCACTGACGGCGAAGTTTACTGCTATTCGGCAGCCGACGACGCAATAAACTCGGCAGGAACATTCACCATTGAAGGCGGATATATGTGTGGATACGCCGTTAAGAACGACGGCCTCGACGCCAACGGCAATTTCTACATTAAAGGTGGCACCATTTATGCAATCGGCACCTCGGCGCCCGAACTGGCAATCGACGCCAACACCGAAGGCGGCTGCAAACTCTATGTTTCGGGCGGCACAATTGTGGCCATTGGCGGACTGGAATCGGGCGCAAGCCTCACGCAGAGCTGCTATCAGGCCGCGTCGTGGAACAGCAACACCTGGTACTCGCTAACAGTTGGCGACAATGTGGTGGCCTTCAAAACGCCTGCGAGCGGCGGCACACCGCTGGTTGTGTCGGGCGCCGAAAAACCGACACTCGTGAGCGGCGCGTCGGTGACGGGCGGTACGAGCCTGTTCAACGGAATGTTTGTTGTCGGCGGCTCGGCGAGCGAAGGTTCCGAAGTGTCGCTGTCGTCATACTCGGGCGGCAACGGCGGCGGATTCGGCGGCCCTGGCGGCGGCGGACGACCTGGCGGTTGGTAATCGGCATTGCGGGCGGAAAACAATTTTTCATATTTTTGACAAAACAGTTAAGGATGATGAAAAGGATATTTCTCTCGATTTTTGCAGGGCTGACCGCACTGACGGCGGCGGCTCAGAGCGACTTGTTCATTTTGGGCGGCGAGTTGAGCAATTCGGCCGCAACCTGCGTCGCCGACATTGACGATGTGATGCCGCGGATGAAGGCCCTGGGGCTGAACACGGTGCTGGTGCCCGCCTATTGGGAAATGATGGAACCTTCGCCTGGCCAGTTCAACTTCACGCTTATCGACCGCACCGTTGAGCAGGCGCGGCAACTGCAACTCAAAGTGGTGTTTCTGTGGTTCGGGGCCTGGAAAAACTCAATGTCGTGCTACGCCCCGTCGTGGTTCAAGACCGACACCAGGCAGTTTCCGCGGGCGCGGACAGCCAGCGGCAAGCCACTCGAGATAGCAAGTTGCTTTTCGGAAAACGTGTTCAAAGCCGACAACAAGGCCTTTGGCGAGTTGATGAAGCATATCAGCCAGACGGCCGCCGATGTGGTGACGATGGTGCAGGTTGAGAATGAGATTGGTATGCTCGAAGATGCCCGCGACCACTCACCGTTGGCAGACGAAGTTTATAACAAAGGCGTTCCGCAGGAATTGATGGACTACTTGAAAAACAACACCAGCACACTTCACCCCTGGCTCAAAAATCGGTTCAACACCAACGGCCACAGTTGGACCGAAGTGTTTGGAAATGACATATTTACCGACGAGATTTTTATGGCCTACAACTACGCCCGATATGTTGGCCGCCTTTGCGAGACAGCAAGGCAGTACACCAACATTCCGCTCTACGTGAACGCCGCAATGAACAGCCGCGGACGCCTGCCTGGGCAATATCCGTCGGCAGGACCGCTGGCTCACCTTATCGATATTTGGCGGGCGGGCGCGCCGCAACTGCTCTGCATAGCCCCCGACATTTACGACACTGGATTCAAGGACTGGGCCGACCAGTACGCGCTGCCTGGCAATCCGCTGTTTATCCCCGAAAGCCGATGCTGCGAGAACAGCGGCGCAAGGGCGATGTACGCTTTCGGCCAGCACGGCGCCATTGGCTTCTCACCCTTCGCCATTGACCAGGCGCTGCCCGCTGAGACACAAAGCGTTACCGAAGCCTACAAACTACTAAAGCAAATTCGAAATCGGCAAACCAAAATCAAGCCGCTGCAATCTTACGGCCTGCTGTTCGACGCCGACGACAAAGAGCGCGTCATTACCGACAACGATATGG
This sequence comes from Salinivirgaceae bacterium, assembly GCA_017645945.1. Lineage (GTDB taxonomy): Bacteria > Bacteroidota > Bacteroidia > Bacteroidales > SZUA-534 > RUG13583. The sequence continues at coordinate 46,149 of JAGCNL010000068.1, read as the reverse complement.
TGATAACCTGCCGCCACTACTTCACCCTGCCTTGGGACCCGCGCGCCACCGACGGCTCTGTCTGGCCCGAAGGCGGCGCCGTACTCTTGAAACTGGCCCCGAACCACTATTTGCTGGCTGGAACGGGCGTTGTGGTGACGTTCGCTTCGGCCTACGAAAAGGCTCACGAGCAGCAACTTGTGCTTGGCGAAGACGGTTTCATAGCCGCAGGCGGCAACGACAAGCCGACGCAAAACGGCAGTCTGTTCAAAGGTCCGCGCAAGGGCATTCTCAATGTCGATGAAGTGACCATTGACGACCAGGGCGCGATAAACTTTGTGCGCCGCCACAACGGTGACCAAGACCACCAAGGCCGACACGCGCGAATATCCTGCGGCGAGTGGAAAATCCTGCATATATCGCTCTACGATTACGAATAATGAAACGTTTTATGCTCATAATCACAATCATTCTGGTCGCCATTGGCGGCGTGGTCGTATTTTTAAATTGCGGCGAATCAGACATTTATCGGAATTTTAAAGCCGAAATGCAAGAACGTGAAGGCAGGACTGCCCAAGCGGCGGGACTTTGCACGGCCGACGAGATAAACCGACTGCCCGTCTGCCTGAAGGATTTCTGCAAATTCATCGGCCTTGAAGGCGCGCCAAAGCACAACATCACGCACTGCCTTTTCAAACAGGCTTTCATTTTGTCTTGACGTTTTTTATCACAACGCAAATTTGTGAACAATCTTTTCTGAAAAGCATATTTTCTGCATTTCTGTTTTCATATTTTTGGCAAAGGCAAATAAATATGAAAAGGCAAGGAGTTTTCCTTCCGCGTGCAAAACGAGGTATTTATAGTCAGTTCTGATAAAAAATCGCATCTGACAAAAAAAGTTGCATTTTTCTCTTGACTCGTCCCTTGGGGCATACATTTACTTTGCTGCCGCTTAAGCAAAACATCGTTCGATTATGAGTAACAAAACAAAGTTAAAAATCGGAGAGTTCTCAAAGTTGATGCAGGTCACGGTCAAAACCTTGCGTCATTATGAGTTGAAGGGGCTGCTGCTGCCTGACGAGGTGGACGAGTGGACTGGTTACCGCTACTACAGCATCGACCAAATGCAGAAGTTGCAAACCATCCGCGACCTGCAGCGGCTCGGATTCTCGCTTGACGAAATCAGGGATTTGTACGAAGGCGATTCGTTCACACCCGACGTTCGGCAAATGGACGCAAAAATAAAGGAGACAGAGCGGCAATTGAAAAAACTGATTGCCCGCCGCAACCAACTGCTCGAATGGAGAGACTCTCGCAAACAAATTAAAACAATGGAGAAATTTAGTATTCAGACATTGCCCGAAATCATTGTGGCAAGTCATCGCGAGGTAATCCCCGACTATGCGGCACTTGGTCCGCTCTGCGTGAATGTTATTGGTCCCGAAATGCAGCGTCTCGGCTGCAAGTGCCCACCGCCGGGATACTGCTTCACCATAGAACACGACAAGGAGTACACCCCCACCAACGCCGACGTGGAGTATTGCGAGCAAGTTGAGGCAATGGGTACCGACAGTGCCATTATCAAATTCAAAAGGTTGCCCGAAGTTCCGCAAGCCCTGTGTATGAAGCACATCGGACCGTATGAGCGCCTGTACGAATCGTTTATTGAGGCGTTCCGCTACATCGACGAGCACAACTACAAGATTTCGGGGCAACCGCGCACCTGCTACATCGACGGCGCGTGGAATCAGAAAGACCCGGAGAAATGGCTGACTATCATTCAAATACCGATAGAATAAGCATTACTGAATGTCCGCCCCACCTTGTGCGGAGCGGACATTTTTTAATTTTAAACAGATATACCGCTATGGCATTCGATTACAAGAAAGAGTACAAGGAGTTTTACCTTCCACCCACAAAACCTTGCATTGTCACCATTCCCGCAATGAACTTTGTGGCTGTTCGCGGAAGCGGCAACCCGAACGACGAGGACGGTGAGTACAAGGCCGCGCTGGAACTGCTTTACGGCATTGCTTTCACGCTGAAAATGAGTTACAAAGGCAGCCACCGCATCGACGGCTACTTTGAGTACGTGGTGCCGCCGCTCGAGGGTTTCTGGTGGCAGGAAGGCGTGGCTGGGATTGACTACGCGCATAAGAATGATTTTCAGTGGATTTCCGCAATTCGTCTGCCCGATTTTGTGACCAAAGCCGACTTTGATTGGGCTGTTGCCGAAGCCACGGCGAAAAAGAAACGCGATTTCTCGAAAGCGGAGTTTCTGACCTACGAGGAGGGGCTTTGCGTGCAGTGTATGCATCTTGGCTCGTACGACAACGAGCCTGCCACCGTGCAACTAATGAACGACTTTGCCAAAGCGCAGGGTTACCAAATTGCTATTGACGACGTGCGCCGCCACCACGAAATCTACCTTTCCGACCCGCGCCGCACCGCACCTGATAAACTGAAAACGATAATCAGGCATCCGATAAAGTGAAATTTTGCTTTGCCGAAGCAACCCATTGTACCGCCAAAGCGTCTTAAAAACTGTGAAAGTTTTTAAATTTGTTTTGTCTAGAGCATATTGATTCCTTTAATTGGTTGAAAATGGTATTTATATGAAACGCACATTTTTCAATGCACTATTTCTTTTATTATGCATAAGTGTTCAAGCCGAAACTATCACATCTGACAGTTTACTTCAACGAATTAAACAGGGCGAGGTTATTTATGATATCATTGATAATATTTTCATCGGTGATATAGATTTTAAAGATGTCTACTTTAATGAAGAATTAAAGCCGTACATGTTGCAATTACTTGATGAAAAATCCTATAGGCAACATGAAATAGAAACATTGCTTGAATCTTCGTTTGGTAGCGATGACGCAAAAATGCGCAGGATAAAAGAGTGGCTTCGTGACAATAGTTGTTCCTTGTCATTTGACACTATTATGTCAACACCTGATTTGTATCAAGCATACCTTGATTCCGCATATTCTGATTTCTCATCAAATCTATATTCCCATTATAATGTGGTAATTCCTAACGTTTATGAAGAAGTTCTTTGCCGCATTCATTGGCCGGTTGTATATAAAGAATATCATAGGCAATGGGTTGAAGATGGGAAAAATATAACATCCAAACGTTTCTATGCAATGTTATGCATGCATGACCCTGATGCTACTGATATATTTGACAAATACGTAGACGACCTATTACAAAACAAAAGTGATTCGTTGAATAAAGAATGGTACATTCATCGTCCATCTGCAGCAATGGGGTCTTATGAAGAGAAACTTCGGTTAAGAGGTTTAAAATACACGAATCTTATAACTTTTACACCATTTCCACAAGACCGCGAAGAATCTTTAACTGTACCATATAACATCAAAATAGCATCGGAGTTGATAGGTTATGATTGCCCTTCTGAAAGAGCACAACAAATCATGAATAAAATATCTGTTTCCGTCTCGTTTTTAGGGCAAACTTTCCTAAAACTTAATGAAGATTTAACCATAGATGAGTATATTTCTATCGGAATGGAGATAAAAGAAAATGCGCAATTGTTTATGGATATATATCAACCATTTATACAAAAGAAAGAGCAAGAAGAATTGTATTGGAAACAGAATATGCCTTATTACAAGCCATAATATAGCAATGCCACCACTTAATTTTCTGCCGATAGTGCTGTTATGCGTAATGTGAGCGATTGCCCCGACAAACTGAAAACAGTAATCAGGCATCCGATAAAATAGGAAAAACTTACTTTTACCCCCGAAAATGAAACGTTTTATGCTCATAACAGGAATCATTCTTATCGTCATCGGCGGCATTGTGCTGTTCTTTAAGTGCGGTGAATCAGGCATTTACCGAAAGTTTAAAGCCGAAATGCAGGAGCGCGAAGGCAAGACTGCCGAAATTGCGGGCTTTTGCTCGGCGGAAGAGATTGACCGGTTGCCCGCGTGCCTGAAGGATTTCTGCAAATTCATCGGCCTTGAAGGCGCACCAAAGCACAACATCACGCACTGCCTTTTCAAACAGGCCGATTTCGTGTTCAACGAGAAGAAGGGTGTGAACATCAAAATGGACTACGACCTGTGGATTTTTGCCGACCGTCCGCACCGCGAAGCGTTCTGTAAATCAGCCGTTATGGGTATTCCGTTCGAGGGCATCGATTATTTCGACACCACAACCCGAAGCGGCGGAATGAAGGGCTACATTGCGAAAGTGTTCCAACTTTTCGACCAAAAAGCGCCCGAAATGGAACGCACAATGTACATCACCCTTTTGGCCGAAAACGCAATGCTCAACCCGTCGTTTCTGTTTTCCGATTTTATTGAATATGAAGACATTGACAGCACCCGTTGCCGCGCCACAATCACCTTTAACGGCGTTTCGGGCGAGGGCACTTTCTTCTTCGACAAAGAGAACGGCGTACTGAAATACGAGAGTTCGCAGCGGCAGACCGAAGAACTCGAAGACGGCACAATCAGATATATCGGCTGGCGTTGCGAAGGCGGTAACTTCCACAGCGGCAATGAGTTTAAAGAGCCTTCATACTGCAAGGTGACCAAAATCTACCCCGACCGCGAAGTGGTTTATTTCGACGCGAAAGAGTTCGTTTTGGAACTGAAGAAGTGAGCACAGATTGCCGCTATTTCCGCAGAATGAACCTTCCAAACGCCATAACAACCGTCAGAATTTTGTGCAGCGCAGCCATTTTGTTCTGCAATGCGCTCACGCCGATGTTCTTCGCGCTGTATATCGCCGCTGGCGTTTCCGACATTGCCGACGGCTGGGTGGCAAGGCGCACAAACACCGCAAGCGAATTCGGCTCTAAGTTCGACACTGCCGCTGATGCCATTTTTGTCATTGTATGCCTGATAAAACTTATTCCGGCCATCGGCATCCCCGTCTGGCTCATTGTTTGGACAGGTGTCATCGCTTGCATCAAGATTTTCAACATTGTTTCGGTCTATGCCGAAAAGCGGCAGTTTGTGGCCGTTCATTCGGCAATGAACAAAATTGCGGGCGCGTTGCTGTTCGCTCTACCGCCGACTTTGGCGGTAATCGACATAAAATATAGTGCTCCAACAGTTTGCGCCATTTCCACATTTGCAGCCATCGATGAATTTGTAAAAATTAAGAGGTGAGTGCAACTTGCTGAAAATCAGAGCAATCCTTATTTCTTCTGCATTCCCCGAATCAGCAGGTCGGTTTCTCTTGCCGACATTTCGATTTCTGATTTCACCAGTTCGGGAATATTGTACGAGAAGAAAAGTTTTTGGTAATATTCCTGCGGATTTTGTTGAGGTAAAAGCATTGGTTTTGAGAATGTTCCGTCAGCGTTGAGGTGGGCAAAGTAGGGGCGGGTGTAGAGTCCGTCGCCGCGGCGCGAACTGAAGACTACCCACCGCGAGTTGCTCGACCACGAGTGGTAACTTTCAGTCAACGAACTGCTTATGGAACTTATATCGACGCTGTCGCCAGTTTCAATGTCAATCATTTTCAGGTCGGCTTCGCGGTGCCAAATGCTGAAGTTGCCGTAATCCGACAGGGTGTAGAGCAGGAAACGGCCGTCGGGCGAGACGCGTGGGAAAGAGGCGCTTTTGCCCATTGCCGCCGCGTTCACCACAGTATCCACCGTTGTGCCAAGTTTTTTTGCTTCTGCATCGAACTCAATTCTGCAAATGCTGTAATGGGCGTTTTTGTAGTTCCATTTTACCGAGTCGAATGCTTGCGAAGTGCAGAAATAGAGCCATTTGCCGTCGGGCGAGAAGCACGGGAATGTTTCGAAAGCGTTGGCGGCGCAGGTCAGTGGTGAACTGATAATCGATTTGTTTTCAAGGTCGAAGACAATGACATCCGAAACATCGTCGTAAACCTCGATAATGTTCGGGTCGGCGGTATGGAAATCCTGAAATATCTTGTTGAGAGAGAATGCGATAAACCGCCCCGACGGGTGCCAGTAGGGGTAGGTGGGGTTGGCGGCGAATTTGCTGAAGTCGGCTTCAACCTTGCCTATTGTGTTGTTGCTGAACACGTAAGTGCCTGCCATATTGACTCTTAAGTGCATCATCATCTTGTCGGAACTGTTGGCGCAGAACGAGTGGCAGTTGACGCAATTGCCTTTGCCATAGCGGTTTTCGTAGATTGCCCGCTCGTCGAACGACTCAAGGTCGCGCTGATAGATTCCCATTCGGTTCCAAATCTCGTATCCAGGAGGAACCAGCCTGTAAACCAGCGTTTTGTCGATAGAATCGGCTGATACTTCAACGTTGAAAGGCTTGTAGGTGGTCCATTGTCCGTTGTTTTTCTTGCAGACGGTGAATGTGAGCGTGCTGCCGCCCTTGTCGGCTAAAAACGATCGCCAGCGTTTAATCGGTATGTCAACGCAACCGTCTGATATTCCAATGGTTATTGTGTCGCCATTTGCCGAAATCAGCAGAGCGTCGGCTTGAATGCTATCGGCAACCGAAAAGTTGATTGGCGCAATGTTGCACGGAATTGTAACACCTTTGTAATCAGGATAAATCGGCACATCAACATCGGTTTGCACGGCATTGTTTACCGAAGTTGAGCACGAGGCCAACACAATGACTGACAATATGATAACGGCACATTTTTTCATTTTTGCCCCAAGGTTTTATTCAGGTAAGCAATGTAATACCAATATGTTTTGTAAAAGTCGTTTATTCCCCGACCTTTTTTCAACGCTTCAAAGTCATTTATAACTGATTCGTTTACATCTAATTGCCGACATTCTTCGGTTGTGAACATAATTGTGCTGGCCTCTTGAATCCGCTTGTGTGTCGGTTTCCCTGCATTGTCCTCTAAATATTCACTCAATCGTTTTTTATTGGCTGTAACCAATATATGTGCAATGTAAAATTGCTGTGCCACAATGTTTTCGTGATTGACCGCAACAATCTCGCGGTAGTCTGCCGACAGTCCGTCAATCTCGCAAAAAGTGCTGTTTTGGGGCAGTCGCGTAACGTTGGTATCGGCCAAAACGGCAGCGGCTTTTTGTCTGTAAAACAGCGTTTTGTTGAGGACGTTGGCATATTTGCGGCTCACATCGTCGGCTCCAAACGATTTGTTTATGGCGATAAGCCGCAAAAAATCGTGAGGCTCGACACCTCCAGGCGTTATGAGTGCGCTGTTGAATGCCGCCTGACGGGCTTCGGCCGCGTGTCCGCTTAAGAAGTAGGCGAGACTTTCGAGGTGGAAAGTTTCGTTTCTGACTGTGCGTGAGTTGTTTTGCTGCGTTGGCAGTTGCTGATTGAATTCAAACATACGGTCGAGCAATTGCCCCTGCATAGCAAGAGCCAAATTGGTGTAACTTATAAAATTGGTTTTCACATTGTTATACGAGTTCAGCTTTATAATCTTGTTCCAACGGCTATTATCGGCTAAATAGCTCTCGTGCTGCAATTTATACGTTTTATTGTCGTGTATTTGGTTCAATGCAAAGCCGAAAGCAACAATTGTGAGAATATGTGCAATGTGGTCAAAACGTTGATTATTAATAAAATTTGAAGCTGCGATTACTGTCGGCACGGACAGCCAGGCGCAAGTTGCAATCAGGCCCGAAGTTGGCCAGTTGTAGTATTGCATCGGCAGTATGGCTTCGGCAAACGAAACGTACGATTCTGTAAGGTAAAATACAAATCCACAAGTAAATACGGCGGCAATTGCGGCAAGTCCGTTTATCGGTTTCCGCTTTTGCAGAATGTCGATAGTCAAGACAATAGCGGCAAACAGCAGCGCCACCGAGCCTGCGGTAAGGTATAAAAGTATGGCGCATAGCACCGTTGCGGCAAGGCTGAACTTTTGGTGCCGACATATAAATCGCTGATATAAAACGCTAACAATCAAACAAATGATAAACGCTGTGTGGCCGCGTAAACTGTATAACGGCTCTTCGACGCACAACATCAAAAAGCCTATTGGAATCAGCAGCAGACCATTCTGCTTTTCTTTCCATATCGAGTTTGAAATCAGTAGTTTAATGCAAATAAATGCAGCTGCGTACATTATTGCGACTACAATTGTCCCCAATATCGGGAACTTGAAAAACTGCGTCAGAAACGAGGTGATTATCAGATTGATACCGCCAGGTGCAATTAGGTTTTGCAGAAACCAATCAGCATCGAACAAAAACAAATGGTCCGACTCGAAGGTGTAAAGTTTGAATCGTTGGAATGTGAATGTGACAAACCAAAATAGCACCGTTATTAGTGCTATTTTGCTTAAAATCATATGTTTGCTGTTGACATTCACTTCGTTATATCTTTACCGAAATCTCCTCGCCATTGTATTGAACATCAGTCGATTTGCCATTATCGACGCGGATAACTTTGAATGTGCGGTTTTGCAACATTCCTTTGAACGTGCCGTTACGTTGCTGAATTGCAAGCTGTTGCGCCTTGTCGTTCCAAACAAATTTTATGATTGAGTATTCGCCGCGCTCGTAGTTGTAGTTGTCGCCCTCGTCTTCGTAAAGTTCAAAGGTACAATCTTTTCCAGGATAGATTTTGATTGTGAGAGTGTCGAAACGTTGCTCTACTGTGTTTTGAGCCGTTTGGGCAAACGGAATTATGCTGCCCGCCTTTACAAAAATAGGGGTGTGGTCGATTGTGGTCTCCACCTTGACGGTTTGTCCGCCAGTGTAGAGCTTGTTGTCCCAGAAGTAATACCAGTTGTCGCCTTTGGGCAGATATTTCTCTGCGGTCTTCTTCGTGGTGAAATCTACTGACGGATAGGATTTTTCGTTGCCAGTCTCTTGTTTGTTCCAGCCAGTCATCTCATCGATTTTGATAATCTTTTCTTCAGTGTATTGAGGTGAAACCACGGGTGCGGCAAGAATCGATTTTCCAAACATAAACTCGTCTGCAAGTGTCTGTGTCTTAACGTCATTTGGGTAATAAGCAAAAAGCGGCATCATATAACTTGCATCATTTTTGGTAACCTGCCAAGCCAGCGAATAGATATATGGTAACAACTTGTATCTCAAATTGATAGTCGATTCAATGGCGTTGTAGATTGGTTCGCCTTTCGAGCCAAACTGATAAATCTCGCGAGGTGTATCTGCACCGTGCGAACGGAACACAGGATTAAACAATCCATACTGCATCCAGCGTACGTAAAGTTCTTGAAATTGTGGGTTTTTCGCGCCAGAAGCGGGACCGAGAACATTGTACGAACCCGAGAAAAATCCGCCTATATCGGTGTTGAAATTCGGGTTGCCAGTGAGCGTGTAGTTCAATCCTGCGGGAATCTGCTTGCGTAGCATATCCCACGACGAAGCCACATCGCCGCTCCACATATTTGAGCCGTAGCGCTGCTGTCCAGCATACGATGAGCGTGTCATTATGAAAACTCGTTGTTTTTCTGATACTTTGCGTTGGTTTTCGTAAATTCCGCTAACTGTTGCCAAGGGGAAAGCGTTTCGCATTTTGCGGAAAGAGCCGAAACCTGTTGGAAACTCATAATCATCGTCGGTGGGATAGAAGCAGTCGGGGTCCGTCGAGTCCATCCACCAAGCGTCGATACCATAATCGTGGAGTTTTTTAAGGTATTTCCAGTAAATGTCTTTCGATTTTTGCGGGAAAGGATTGTAAACCTTAACGCCTGAGGGATAATCCATTACGGGCGGCCAAATGTGCGATATTCCACTCTGCGGCCAAGTGCCGAATGTAAACAAGAGGTTGTCCTGCGCCAACTCCTTAAACTGCATTGTCATAGGTCCGAAACTTGCCCAAATCGAAATCATAATGTGGGCGTTCATATCGTGGATGCGCTTTATCATTCCCTTGCCGTCGGGGAAACTCTCTGATAGAAAGTCCATTGCGTTCCACAGATAATTGTTGCCCCAATATTGCCAATCTTGAATAATGCCGTCGAGAGGCACGCCAAGTTCGCGGTATTTTTCGACCACGCCGACAGTCTCGTCTTGCGATTTGTAACGCTCTTTGCTCTGCCAATAGCCGAACGTCCAGAGTGGGAACATTGGAACTTTGCCCGAAAGCTGCCTCATAAGCGCGATAACGCCGTCGGGCGAGCCGCCGTACATAAAATAGTAGTCGATAGCGTCGCCGACTTCGCCTTCAAGAGTCATTATGGCGTTCTTTTCGGAATATTTTCCGCGCGAATAGTTGTCCCAATAGATTCCCCAGCCTTTTATCGACTGTATAACATTCTGAAAATCTTCGAGATTGCTCTGTTCAATGAGGGTTTCGGTGTTGTTGCGTTCAAGTTTGCCGTTTTGGATTGTTCCAACGCCGTAAACCATCTCATTTGCAGCAAGTTTAAACGATTGCGAAATCTTAAAACTTCCCTTGTCGGTGCCGGAGGTTATGGGCGAAAAGGCAAAGGATTTTTCTTCCAAAAGTTTCGCACCCTTAGCCAAAGCAAAAGCGACTTTACCGTTTTGGTCAACGGTAACTTTCAGTTTGTCAGACGTATAAGTGGTTATTCCACCCGACGAAGTTTTTTTCACGTTCACCTCTTGCGGCGAAAGTGTTACCACAAGGTTGGGTTGTGTGTTGACAGAGTTTGCAGGAGTTTTGGTAACTCGCACAATGTCAGGGGTGTAGAACTGAATGTCGATTTTTGTCTCACCCGAATTATCGGTTTGCCCGAAAAGCACTGTGGGCAGCGCAAGAGCCAGAAGCAAGAGGTAACGTTTCATATATCAGGTATTTAAGTTTTTGATTCTACGGTTTCGCAACCGAATTACTTGTAAAAATTCATTTCATCGATGTATTCCCAAGCCTTTTCGGGCACGAAAAACCTCACATCCTTGCCGCTGCCAATGCTCTGCCGGATGAAACTCGACGAGATGTCGATTTGCGGCGCGTCAATCAGTTGCACGTGCGGGTGTTGGTGAAATTCGGTTTTAGGGCAGTTGGGACGCGGATAAACCATTATCCGATAGTTGTTTAGCAGCAACTCGTAGTTTTTCCACTTGTGCAGTGTGGCTAGGTTGTCTTCGCCCATAATCAGCGTGAATTCGTGGTTGGGATGCTGTTCTCCAAGGTAGGCCAGCGTGTCGATTGTGTACGACGGTTTCGGCATCCGGAACTCCACATCGCAAGCGCGGAACTTCGGAAAATCGCGCAAAGCAAGGTTCACAAGGTGCAGACGTTGGTAATCGTCGAGCAGTTGGGCGCGTTGTTTCAGCGGGTTTTGCGGGCTAACCACAAACCAAACGGCCTCAAGCCTGGTGTATTCCACAATGTAGTTGGCTAGAGCCAGATGCCCAATGTGGACCGGATTGAACGAACCGAAGTATAGCCCGACCTTCATCGTTTTAACTGTTCAGGAATTCAGTCACTTTGCTGTAGGCCTCGTTGCAGGCGGTTTCGAGCACATCGTTCACAATGGTGATGTCGAACTGATTGGCGTACGAAATCTCCTCTTCGGCTTTGGCCACGCGGCGTTCAATCTCCTCCAGTGCGTCAGTGGCGCGGCCAACAAGGCGGCGGCGCAACTCCTCAACCGACGGCGGCATAACGAAAACTGACAGGGCGCGGTTGCCGAATTTCTTTTTCAGATTGATGCCGCCCTTCACGTCGACGTCGAAAAGCACGTGGTTGCCTTTGCTCCAAATGCGTGTCAGCTCGCTCTTCAGCGTGCCGTAATAGCGGCCAGTGTAAACCTCTTCCCACTCCACAAAATCGTCATTATCAATGCGTTTCTTGAATTCTTCGGCGGTCAGGAAATAGTAGTCCACACCATTTTGCTCTGTTCCGCGTGGTGCGCGGCTGCAGGCCGATACCGAGAACTCCATTTTCAAACCCTTTGATAGCAAGTGCTTTACAATGGTTGTCTTGCCCGAACCCGACGGTGCCGAAAAAATCACAATCTTTCCCTCATTCATAACTTATTCATTTTATGCGTTCTGTCTTTTTTATCTCTAACCAAACTAATCCTAAATAATCCAAAATTTCTTTTCAGTTTGGGTTCGTTTGGTTAGAGCCTAAAACGCCGTTCGGCGTTTCCGTGTTTTTCGTTCCCGATAGCTATCGGGATTCCGTAGTTAAATCACAGTACATTAAGTGATTGCTCTTTGATTTTCTCCAATTCGTCCTTCATGCAAACCACAAGTTTCTGCATTTCAGAGTCGTTGGCTTTCGAGCCTAAAGTGTTGATTTCGCGGCCGATTTCCTGTGCAATGAAGCCCAACTGACGTCCTGCTGCCTCCTCGTTCATTGTGTCGAGGAAATACTTGCAGTGGTTGGCCAGGCGCACTTTCTCCTCGTTGATGTCGAGTTTTTCGATGTAGAAAATCATTTCCTGCTCAAGGCGGTCGCGGTTGATGTTCTCGAGTTTGATGAACTCCTCAAGGTCGCCTTTGATGCGCTCTTTTATGCGCTCGATGCGCGGGCGCTCGTACTGCGGCACTTGCGCTAAATAGTTTTGAATGTTGCAGATACGGGTTGAAAGGTCTTTGGCCAGAGCCACACCTTCCTGCTTGCGGAAAGCCACAAGTTGGTCGGCGGCATCTTCCACTGTCTTGATAATCAGCGCCCAATCGTTCTCGTCAAGTTCGTCGCGGCCACTTTTCATTGCATCGGGCAGGCGGATGATGGTCGACAGCAGTTCGGGACCGGTCTGGATGCCTAATTCTGAAGCTATCTTGCTCAATTGCTGATAGTAAGCTTTCACCACATCGGTGTTGATTTCGGCAGCGGCGTCAACGTTGTTCACTTCGGTATAGATTGAAATGTCAACTTTTCCGCGTATCAGTTTGTTAGACAATATGTTCCGAATCTCCATCTCTTTTTCGCGATAGTCGTTCGGAATGCGGCTTGTCAGGTCGAACTGTTTGCTGTTCAGGCTTTTGACCTCGACCGTTAGTTTTTGATTTTTGATTTCGCAGGTTGCTTTTCCGAAACCTGTCATTGATAGTAGCATATCGTTGATATTTAAATTGTTGCTTTATTGTCTTGATAAAAGTTTGATGCCTCGCGCCATAATCGCCAAATCGTTCCGCAGTTGGTAGTCTTTGGCGTAGAAAAGGTCGGTTTTCTCGCACTGTTCGGCGGTTGCGCTGTCGCCATACTGGATGAGCGCAAGGTTCAGCACGCCGCTTTTGATTTTTGGCAGCACAGGATTTGTGCTTTGCCCCGAAAATCCAACCCATGTGCGTCGGCCAGCCAAAACGCTGAAAATGTTGCGGTAGAGCCGTCCAGGGTGGCCGCAGATGAACCACAGCACTGGCGAAATAGCCAGCAGCACCACAGCCGACAAAATGTCGAACGTGCGTTTGTTGCGAACGTTCTGCGGCTTCACTATCGTGTTGAAATTCACCGTGTAAAGGTCGCCAGCAGTGTCGATTGAGTTGCTGCCGATGATTGACAGACTTTCGGGCGGTGCAATCTTGAAATGCACTTCGTTGCCGTCCAGTTGCAGCATTTGCCCGATAATCTGCTGTGCAGTCATGTCGGCAGAGCAGAAAATCAGTTCGTCTATCTTGTTGATTTTCACAATTTCTGATATCTGGCTGATGTCGCCGATGGCCTTGCGGTCGGTTTGTCCGTCGGGGTTGATGAACCCTGCATACTGGTATTTGAGCGACGATTGGTTCAGCACTTCCACAACGCGGTCGGCTTCGGCCTGCGTGCCCACAACGGCAATGTGCGATTTGCGCCCCATATCGAACTGAAATCTTGACGGCCAAATAGCGCCAATCAGCAGTCGGAACGCATTGATTGCCAATAGGCTGAATCCAGTTCCGAACATTATCATCGCACGCGAGAAACGCATGTTTTCGGGCAGTAGGGCATAGCCAATTAGGATGACGAGCGTTCCAGCCACAATTCCGCGCGCGACGGAAAGCGGTTTCGCCTTGTTCTCATATCCGCCTGAATAAAAGATTGATAGCGCCCAAATCAGAACATAGATAGGCGCCACAATTGTGAAAAATTCAGTAGGAAAGGTGCGCCCTTCAAAAATGTACGCCGACCATTTTGTGCCCAGCATCGCCATTCCACCGTACATTATCGCCACATCAGCAAGCGGCAGCGCTATGCGTTGCAGGAATCGGCTCACAATGGCCAGAAAGGCGCGGAAATAAATGGCACAATTGATTAGGAATGAGAATGTTGCAGCGTTGCGCGCACTCAAGTTCTTCTGTGCGAAAATCGACATTGCGTTGTAGAACATCCGCACGTAGTTCACGCTGCCTTTTTTGGTGCTCTCGCCCTTGTAGTGGATAATGCGCGTTTCGGGGAAGTAGTAGTTCTTGTAACCGCCCTTTATAATCCTGTACGACAGGTCGATATCCTCGCCGTACATAAAAAAGTCCTCGTCCAACAGGCCCACTTTGTCCAAAGCCGAGCGGCGCAGTAGCATAAAGGCACCTGCAAGCACATCTACCTCATTTATAGCATCTTTGCTCAAATGCCCCATATAGTATTGGTTGAAACGCCGCGATTTCGGGAACAGGCTCGACAGCCCGAAAATCTTGTAGAACGCCACCATTGGCGACGGGAAACCGCGCTTGCTTTCAGGCAGATAGTTGCCCTTGCCGTCAATCATCTTCACGCCAAGGCCGCCCGCGTCGGGGTGCTCGTCCATAAATTTCAGCGTTTTGCTGAAGGTGTCTTCCTCAATCAGCGTGTCGGGGTTGAGCAGCAGCACATATTCGCCCGTCGATTGCCTGATTGCCTGATTGTTGGCAACCGCAAAGCCCGTGTTCTTCTTGTTCTCAATCAGTTTCACCTGCGGAAACTTTTCGGCCACCATTGCGCACGAGCCGTCAACCGAGTTGTTGTCGACCACAAAAATCTCTGTGTCAATACCTTGCGCGGCCTTGAGAGCCGAGTACAGGCATTGCTCAAGAAAGTATTTCACGTTGTAGTTGACAATAACGACCGAAAGTTTCATCCCTTTTCCGATTTGCTGCGAAAATACAGTTTAATTTAAGATTTAGGAATTAGAATTTTGGAAAAGGGAATTTGGGTTGTAAATTGGTGATTTAATAAAGTTCGATTATCTCAATGATACTGGCGCACCATTCGATAAAGTGAATAAGCAGCGCTGCACGTTAAACAGTGAAATAACATTGCTCTACGTTTTGCTTTCCTACATTTAGGTATTTGCAAATGATTGCTACGAAAAGTATTATATGATTGAAAATAATTAGTATATTGCATAAAAATCTAACACTATGAAACAGTTTGTCGCAATCTTTTGTCTGTGCGCCACATTTTGTCACTCACAAGCTCAGCAAAAAATCGATTCGCTTTTTGCGAACCAACTCAATTCTTTCGTAGAAACCAACGCCGACATAGAAAGCGTAAAGGATTTTCTTTTAAGCCGTGGAATGGAATACGAAACATTTGAAATAATGGCAAAGACCGATAAAGTAGATAACAGTGGAATGCCATTATACTATGACAAAAAGAAAATCCATTGGTTCAAAATAGGAAAGCGAGAGTATGATGGCTCATTCTACGCCTGGCCTTTCGAGATTTTTATGCCAGACGATGAACCAACAAACTTTATACTTTACACTCGCTGCGCTGATCGGGCTGACTTCTGCGAAGACCTGCACAAAGGAATCGAGAAATACCACAGAAGCAAACAATGGCAAATCAAAATTTCTATTGGCTATGTTTATGTTCCGTTCTATGTAACGAATCCAAAACTGGAAGATTACTTGTTACCATTACAAAGTAGATTTAAAAGTTTTTATATATATTAGCAAGTATATATATCACACTAAAGCCTATCAAACGATAGACTTTAGTGCTATAATGTGTATTGTTGATGGTTTTAGGCTATGCGTGGTGCGTTTTATTGGATTATCAAACGCATTTTATCTATTAAAAATGGTGAGCAAAACCTTATCTAATATCAAATCAAAATATTCTTTTTTTACAGTACCAACCTTGCGTTGAAAATCGCGGCTCAAATCGCTTTCGATAATATGGCAAATAACGTAACTCTTTTTTTCAAAAGACCAGCTGTTTACCATTTCATCGGTTATTTCAATTGTGTTTTCGGGATATATTTGTTTCGATGATATTAGCACTATATAATAATCGCCAGTTGTTTCGTGCAGAGAATTGTCAGAAACAATCACTGCCAAATGCGGCTTAAATTGGCCGTCGTTAAATTGAAAGTTTACCCAAACAATATCGCGCTGATTATAGACCATACAATTCAATTTTTTCGGCAAGCCGTCGGTGCGATAACTCTCTTATTTTTTCAATATCGTCCTTTGTTACTTCGGTGGTAGATACCACATCTTGCTTGATAACGCCAGATGCGTTCAATATTTTAATCAATCGCTTTCCTTCGGTGGTGCGCTCATCAACATCGGCAATGTTTGGCGTATTCGCATTAATGCAATTCATTCCAGCAAGGAAGTTGAACATATTTCTGCCGAAAAGAGTGCGTCTATCTAATGAAATAGTGTATTGTGCCATAACTCGCGTATTTGTTTTTTGCAAAAATAACAAAAAACTTAACCGTTTTTCATAACGCAAATTATTGTAGGTTTGGACCAAAATCGAGAAAAATGGATTTGAAGAAACTTGAGAAATTTGTCGGCCGCCGCAAAGTGGCTTTCGTTTGTTCGGTCGACGGCGAGAACTTTCCGAATGTAAAGGCTATGCTGAAACCTCGTAAGCGCGTCGGTTTAAAGGAATTCTATTTTTCAACCAACACATCTTCAATGAGAGTCAGGCAGTATCAGAACAACCCCAAGGCAAGTATCTATTTCTACCGCAAGGGCCTGATTCGCTACCAGGGTGTAATGTTCAAGGGCACAATGGAAGTCCTGACCGACCAGGAAAGCAAAACAATGCTTTGGAAACGCGGCGACACGCTTTTTTACAAAGGCGGCGTGACCGACCCCGATTATTGCGTTTTAAAGTTCACTGCAACAAGCGGCCGCTACTATTGCGATTTACAGACAGAGAGTTTTGAGATTGAGTGATTGGCGAAGCGCTAAAACCGCTCACCGCTAACCATTTCAAAATCCTCGATTAAACCAAAATCTCTTTTATCTTTGCCGCCGCAACAAAAATGATTTTATGAATATCGATTTCTCAAAAAATAACGGTCAGGTTCAGGCAGTTGTGCAGGACAGCCGTACACTTCGGATTCTTCGCGTGGGTTATGCCAATGCCGCCTGCGTGGGCTTGATGGAAACAGAAAAGAACGTTTATCTGCTCAATGGCGGCCAGCCCGAACTGCTCACCAGCGGCGAGTATAACAAACCTGTGGCTGTCAGTTCAATAACCGCCGACAACAGCGGTGCAGCCATTGTTATCAAGGCCACCCCTGATGGCTCAACAACTGGCGCCGACTCGTTTATGGGCGAGAAAAACACCGCAGACCTTGCGTTTTTGTCTTATCTTCAAGATTTTATCGAGCGCCGCAAACGCGAGATGCCCGAAGGCTCGTACACCACAAAACTGTTCACAAAGGGAATCAACAAAATATCGCAAAAGGTTGGTGAAGAAGCCGTTGAGACAATCATCGAAGCCACAAACGGCACACAGGAACAACTGCTCTACGAAAGTGCCGACCTAATCTATCACCTTATTGTGCTGCTCACCGAGAAAGGCCTGCGCATTGAGGACCTTGCACGCGAACTTAAGGCTCGCCACAAAGAGTGATTTTCTGGTGAAAACGGACAACATAAACGCAAAGCTGACACATATTCGCTTTGCGTTTTTTTGTGCCAACCCAATTCTTTTTTCCTATATTTGAATATTCTTACTAAAAATTAAACGTAAATTATTATGAACAAACATCTAAAGCACATCATGTGCGGCGCTTTGTCGGTAGGATTGCTGGCATCGTGCACCCAAAAATCCAACACTTTCGTTGTCGAAGGATTTGTCGATGAGGCGATTACCGATTCGGCCTACAACGTTTTTATCGGCGATGAGAACTTCAATGTCAGCATGGAGAAACCTGTTGAGGTTATTGTGGTGAAAGACAAGAAATTCCACTACGAGTGCAATGTCGATTATCCGACTTACATCTTTTTTCAGGCGATTTTCCCGGGAAACATTCCGTGTCAGGCGTATGTCGATGCCATTCTGGTGCCTGGTGAGACTGCCCAAATAACTGTTCACAACGGCTATTTCGACTTCGACGGCACAGGTTTTTACAATGAATGGAACCGATTCGAGGAGTTTTATAAGCAAAGCACCGCGCGCATCAACGATTTGAGCCGCCAGCTTCAAGCACAGGAAAATCCTGACGAGGAGCTCATTAAAGAGTATTTCGCTGTACGCGATTCGTTGCGTGAGAATCTCATCAGTTACGTAAAAGAGCATAACACAGAGAACGGCGCAGTCATTCCCGCATCAATGAGGGGATTCGTTGCTGACAGCGTTCTATTCAACACAATTGCTGCTCCTGAAATCAAGGATGGTATGTTCAAGAAATATATCAGCAGCCAATTGGAAAACGAAGCCGCATACGCGAAACGCCGTGCTGAAGCTGCCGAGAAGCAGAAAGCAACAGCCGCTGGCGCGATGTTCACAGATTTTGAGGTTGAATACGATGGCAAGACTCAGAAACTTTCAGACTATGTCGGCAAAGGTCAGTACGTCTTGGTGGATTTCTGGGCGAGCTGGTGCGGACCATGCCGTCAGGAGATTCCGAATCTAATCAATGTGTATAATAACTATAAGGATAAGAATCTCAACGTTTTGGGTGTTACCGTAAGCGATAAGGCTGACGATAGCAAACGCGCCATTGAGGAGTTGGGAATCAACTATCCGCAGATTTTGGGCGAGAATAACACCGCTGCCGCCGAAATGTATGGCGTAATGGGCATTCCGCACATCATTCTTTTCGGTCCCGATGGCACAATCCTTGCTCGTGACCTTCGCGGCGAGATGATTGAAATGGCTGTCAAACAGCATCTTGGTCTGTAAGATTTAAGACATAGACAAAACAAAAAGCGCGGTGCGAATCTTTATCACACCGCGCTTTTTATATTCTTAACTCTCTAATTCTCTATTCTTCTAACTCTCTAACTCTCTCAACTATTCCGCCCTAACAATTTCCGGAATGTAGGTTTTGCTTGGGATGGTAAGCGGAATCGACTCTGTCGAGACGTTGCCTGCATCCAACCCCCAAGCTGACACATCGGTCAGGCCCATGCGCTTGAGAGGGTAGTAGAGCGTGAGCACCAGCCGCTCACCAAACGAAAGGTCGGCTTGCTTGGGCACGCGGCGCTCGATGTGGATGATGCGGAAATCGGCTGGAATGTTGTGCTTCCGCAACGATGGGTACGAGCTGCGGAGGTCGAGCCCTTCTTCGCCTAAATGGTTGACAACCTGCTTGAAATAGTCGTAGATGCGCGGCTGCATTTTGAATCCCAGGAAGAAATCGATGCGGATAACCTTGTTCGGCACCAGATGCTCAACCTTGTACTCGAGCGTGTAAGGCGTGTCGAGAATATCAACGTGCAGCAGCCAGTAAACATCAGCGCGCTTCGGTATTCGCCTGATAATGCTGTCGATAACCTTCGCTTCGATGTCGGTCTTGAAGTTGGCGTGAGTGGTGTAAACCAGATTGGTGGCGTATTTCGGCAGCGTCTCATCTTCGCTAATGTCCTTGATGACAGGCAGATAATCGCCGATTTTTGCAAAAGTGATGAAACGGTTGCGGATGCGGCGGCCAGTGTGCAGAACAACCATTATCAATGTGAGCAGGGCGGCTAACATTGTGGTGAACCATGCGCCCTGGCTGAATTTGTGCGCATTGGCAACAAAGAACGAGCCTTCGACAATAAGGTAAACGGCTGCAAAAAGCGCAATAGCCCATAGTGGCTTGTTTTTCTGGCGCAGATAGACAACCACCAGCGTTGATGTCATCAGCATTGTGATGGTGACTGTGAAGCCGTAAACGTTCTCAAGTGCGGCCGAGTTGCGGAAGTGGAAAATCGAGAACAGGCAGCAGCCGTACACAATCCAGTTGATGGTGGGCACGTACATTTGCCCTATTACCTGCGACGGATATTTGATGCGGATTTTTGGCCAGAAGTTGAGCGATATGGCTTCGCTAATCAGTGTGTATGAGCTGGTTATGGATGCTTGGCAAGCCACAATGGCAGCCATGGTGGCAAGCACAATGCCAATCGGCAGGAACCATTCGGGCATTATGGCATAGAACGGATTCACGTTGCCGTCGATGTTGTCTGCATTGACGATAATCCATGCACCCTGGCCCATATAGTTCATTATCAGCATTGTTTTCACGAAAGTCCAGCTCGCCTTGATGTTTTTGATGCCGCAGTGGCCAAGGTCGGTGTAGAGCGCTTCGGCACCAGTGGTGCAAAGGAAGACAGCTCCTAGCAGCAGGATTCCCGCAGGGTGGTTTGCCAGCAGTCTGATGGCGTAGTAGGGGTTGAACGCTTTCAGAACCATCGGGCAGTCGATGAGATTGACAAATCCCAGAATGCCTAACGTGCTGAACCATATCAGCATTATCGGGCCGAATGAGCGTCCAACGGTGTTTGTGCCGAACTGTTGGATGAAAAACAGGAAAGTGATGATTATCACGCTAATAGCCAGTACAGGCAGCCTCGGATTCATTATCGACAGACCTTCAACAGCCGAAAGAACGGTGATTGACGGCGCAATCACGCCATCAGCAAGCAGTGAGCAACCACCAATGATGGCGATGATGAACAATTTGCGGTGGTTTTTACGCAGCAGTGCGAAAAGCGAGAAAATGCCGCCTTCGCCGCGGTTGTCCGCCTTCAGCGTTATGAAGACGTATTTTACTGTGGTTTGCAGAGTTAGCGTCCAGACAATGCACGACAGCGCCCCAATGATGGTGTCGGCCGTCACATCGCCGATTGATGCCAAAATTGCCCTGAAAACGTAGAGCGGCGATGTTCCGATGTCGCCAAAGATGATGCCCAAGGCGACAATGGCACCCACCAAACTCAAATTCTTTATCTGGCCCGATGAACCTTTCATATATTGTTATGTTTCAGTCTGATTCCCCCCAAAAGACGCAGATTTGCGTCATGTTTTCGGTTGCAAATATAATTTGCTCAAAATCATTTTCATTTTTGTCCGCTGTATTTTTGACGAGTGGCGGACGATTGAATGGTGATTGAGTGGGTATTTTGTTGAATATGTTTGTTTTAGTAGTATGGAAACGATTCCGTTTCATTTCGTGCTTTGTTCCCTTTCCGTACAAAACAGTTTGTTTGTCTGATAAATTGAAAATCAGAAGCGTACGGCTGCATGCTAGGATTCTGTCATAAATCAATGACTAAATTGTTCTGCTGAAAAACAGAAAAAAACTATCTTGCGCTGCAAAATTTAGAATGTAAGTGTGTGTTTAACAGCGAATTTAGTTGACGCACATAATGTAGAATCTAAAAATCAGATTGCGTTTTGAGCAGTTTTTTCTACCAAATAGGTGATTGGTTTGCCTCAGCGGTATCTTTTATAAATGGTTTGGTTTGGTGTCCAGCGCTGGTGGTTTTATGTCTGGCAGCTGGACTCTATTTCAGTTTGCGCACGCGCTTTGTCCAGGTACGGCGGTTTGACGAGATGTTCCGTCTGCTTTTTGGCGCAGCCAACAATGGCAAGAAGCGAGTGGGCATTTCTTCGTTTCAGGCTTTCGCGTTGGCCTTGTCGGGACGCGTGGGAACGGGCAATATTGTCGGCGTTGCCACGGCCATCGGTTTCGGCGGCCCCGGAGCTATTGTCTGGATGTGGATTATCGCCTTTTTCGGTGCGGGCACGGCCTTTGCTGAGGCCACACTGGCGCAAATCTACAAGGAGAAGCACAACGGACAGTTCCGCGGTGGTCCGGCATATTATATCGAAAAGGGATTGCACAGCACGTTTTTCGCCTGCTTGTTTGCTGTGTTCACGGCATTGGCTTGCGGTGTGTGCCTGCCGCCGCTTCAGTGCAACGGCGTCGCCATTTCCTGCGCGCGCACGTTTGGCATCGAGCCGTGGATGATAGGTGCGGTGGTGGCTCTGCTGATAGCGTTGGTCATTATTGGAGGTGTGAAGCGAATTGCCCAAGTGGCACAGATAGTTGCGCCGTTTATGGCTTTTATTTATATAGTTCTTTCCATAGTGGTTCTCGCCGTCAATTACGATATTGTCCCCGATATGTTTATTCAGATGTTGCGAGGCGCTGTGGGCATTGACGAGGTTGGTGGCGCCATATTGGGCACAACAATAGCAATGGGTGTGAAACGTGGAATTTTCAGCAACGAGGCGGGGCAGGGCACTGGCCCGATAATTGCAGCAGCTGCAACGGTAAATCACCCTGTCAAACAAGGACTTGTGCAGGCGTTTTCGGTTTATATTGATACGCTGCTTGTCTGCACAGCCACGGCATTGATGATTCTGGCGTGCAAAACGTACAACATCATCGACACTGTACAGACCGCGCCCACGGGCGAAACCGTTGTGACCTATCTTCAGCAAAACGCCAACGCACCCGCGGGCGAGCCAGGCGTGTTCTACACCTCTTCGGCGTTGGGCACCGTTGTCGGACCGAAGGCGGGCGATATAATTGTATCGGTGGCGCTCTTCTTTTTCGTCTTTACAACCATTATGGCCTATTACTATTACGCCGAGACCAACCTTGTTTATCTGTTCAGCCGTTGGCGTCATCGCAGGAATCGCCACGAAAATTCGGAAGAGGGACGCGCTAGCGACAAAGGCGAGCGTGTGATTATTTGGATACTGCGCGGCGTTACTGTTCTGACGGTGTTTGCCGGCTCTTTGTCGGGAAGTGGTTCGGTGTGGACGTTGGGCGATATTGGTGTGGGGCTGATGGCTTGGATAAATATTCTTGCCATACTGTTGTTGTCGTCGCAGGCATTACGCGCGCTCAACGATTACGAACGGCAGAAGAAAGAAGGCCGCGAACCTGTTTTCCATCCGCAGGAGTTCGGCATAAACAATGCTGATTTTTGGGAGGAAAAATAGAGGTAGATAGATTTAAAGAATAACCTAATAAACAGCTTTAAAAGCTGTTGGCTGAATATATTAAAAGGAAAAAGCACAAAAAAAGCCGACTCATTTGAGCCGGCTTTTACTATTTTATGAATCACCAAATTAATGGTTTCTCAAGTTCCATTTCGAGTTGTCGCTCTTCATATCGAACTTGCCAAGGCCAACGGTGCTGTCGCCAGTTGAAACCAGTACAACCTCACCTTCAACGCCAGGAGCCTGTTTCGGCATCAGGCGGTAAGTTCCGTCAGTCAGTTGCTCGATGCGCCACAGCTGAGTGTCAGCGCCAGTGTAATCCGATGCAATCACCTCGTAGTTTGCTGCTGCAGTAAGAGCGCGGTTGGTGCCCTCAATCACAATCTTGCAGTATGAACCGCCAAGGAAGCCTTCTTTCTCAGGAAGAGCCACAATGCTCCATTTCTGGTGCGGACGGGTCATATAGTCACCTGCGCGGACAGCAACATCGCCAGCAGGCCATGTTGATTGAACATCCTCAAGTTTCTGCGACTCAACAGGTTTGATAGGAGTGGTGTCGTTGCGGCCGAAGAAGCGCATACGTGCATTCTGCATACGAACGAAGTCAACAGCCAGCTCAAGAGCATAACCACGACGCTCAGATTCAATCTCGTAAACACCGTCTTTCAGCAGGTCACCTGCATACGGCCAATCGTTCTTCCAAAGCAACGGACGGATAGCCAATGTGCTGCGGCCACCAAAGTCAAGGTCAGCCTCGAAGTGGCACGACATCTTTTCAACGCCCTCTTCAACAATGTAGCGTCCGAAGTGGCCAGGACCCATCACGCGGTCGTGAGCGGCAATCACCATCTTGCCACCGCCTTGCAGCATGTCGCGGCCCATATTGTCGAGATAAGGACCAGTAACCTTGCGAGAACGTCCTACAACAATGTTGTAAGTTGAGTTTGCACCATCGCAGCAAGTGCCGTGAGTACCAAGCAGATAGTACCAGCCATTGTTATACATCAGGTCAGTAGCCTCGCAGTCGATAGCGATGTTGATGGCCTCGTTGCCCTCAACACGTTTGCCGGTTTTCGGGTCAAGCTCCACCAGACGGATAAATCCGAAATAGGTACCGTACGAAAGCCACAGACGGCCATCAGTCGGGTCGAGAAGCAGACCAGCGTCGATAGCGTCGCAATCCTCGTCATATTCTGACGATGCAACTACAATCGGGTCAGTGAATTTGAAATCAGGCGATTTCGGGTCGAGAGTCTTGTTCCACATTGTGACAACATTGCCAGCGTGTCCGCCGCCAAGTCCGCCGCCAGTTGTACTGTAGGCAATCAGGTAACGGTCGCCGATTTTGAGAGCATCAGGAGCCGCACCGCCGCCCGGGCGTTCAGCGCCGCCTTCCCATGTCCAGCCGTCAGCTGAAATAAGGCCGCCGCCACCAGTTCCGAATGTGTAGTATTTGCCGTCGCACTCAACAATTGTCGACGGGTCGTGGATGAATGGTTTGCCAATCTGCGCGTTTGCATCTTTCGCTGCCAAAGCAACTGTCAATGCGCAAACGCCTAATGTTATAATCGGTTTCATATTATATATCGTTTTTATTTTCAATTACTTGTTGCTGATAGTGATGTTTTTGACGGGTTGGTTGTTCTCGTCGAGGAAGCGTACGCAGAAGTCGCTCATACCCGGACCATTGATAATGGCACCGCGCAGAATGTTCTTACCCTTCTTAAGTGTGATGATTGACGAAGCGCAGTCGTCAACAACCATACGGCGGTCGCCTGAAAGAAGCAGAACTTCCTTGCCGTCGAGCCACCACATTGAGGCAGAGTTCGAACCAACAGCCAGACGAACATTCATGTCCTGCTCGCAGTTGATGACAGTTACAGCCCAGAAGATAACGCCGTAGCGGTCTTTGTTGAGGCCTGTAGCCAAACGGAACAGCTTAACATTGTAAAGTTTGCTGTCGAATGCGTGCCACTCGAGAGTTGCCTTCTCGATAATCGGCTTTTGCTCCGGGGGCGGCATCATCGGACGGCCTGCCTGAAGGTTAACAGGAGCCTGTTTCTCAACTTCGACCTTGATTTTCGAGCCGGCTTTCGGCAGAACGGTCAACTGATTTGGAAAATACTCTTTTGCAAATACTTCGCGCAGATAGCTGTCGGTGAAGACAGTGTTTGAGCGGTTTGGTTTGCTGATTGGGTCAAGCAACAGCCAACGGCGGATAAAGCCTTGGTCGTCGGGTTTCATCACATCGGCAGTCGATGGAGTGAAGTAGTTGTCGATGCTTGGTCCACTTGGCACACCCTCTTTCAAAGGTTGGGGTTGTGCACTGGCATTGTAGGCCTGTGCGCCGATGATGGCTGCAAGACCAATTGCCAACAGAGTTGTTTTGTGTTTCATGATACTTTTTAGTTATGTTAAAATATGCTGAATGTTGTACTTTCAGTCGAAGGACAAATATAGCGTAAAAATAGTGCGTTCTTCAGCCTTATTTCTATGAAAAATGCGTCGTAATCGACAAAAAACGCAGCTGACAGGCGAGTTTTGGGCGGCAGATGGTAATTTCTCGAATCATCTACCGCTTCATTTTTCTAAGTGCGGCTTTCTGTTCGTTGGTGAAGCAATAGCTTTCAATGGCCTTCTGTATGGTTTTGTTGTGGCACCAGATATCGAGTTTTTGGTTGGTCATGTAGCCCACAACCGAGTCGTATTGTTTGGTCAGAGCGGTGGCGAAGTACCATGCAACCATCATTTTAACGTAGTATTCGTCTGATTTGACAGCGGCCACCATCTTTGGATAATCGTCGCAGAAGCGTTCGTTGAGGAAGAACGCCATCAGCATTCGTATGGCAAAGCGGATGGTGTAAGTGTGGCTGCTTGCAATCCATTCTTTCACGGCTTCCAGAAGTGCGTCGGGATGCTTGTCGAAGATTTTCGGCGTGAACGAGTCGCAGGTTGCCCAGTTGTCGATGTGGGGCAGAAACAGATTGGTTTGCCGCATGGCTTCGTCGAAATCCTTTGTCTGCGCCACAATGAAAGCGTGCAGATTGTTCTCTTCGTAATAGTGGTGGGGCAAGTGGCCGATAAACTCTTGTGCAGCGTCGGTTTTTGCAATCTGCTTGGCTAATTTCCTCAGTGCCGGAGTGCGTACGCCGATGATGGTGCTGTGGTCGATGGTCGGCATCAGTTTTGCCTGAAAATCGCCATAGGCAGTGTCCTGAAGTGCGAAGAGTTGGTCGGTTATCGTCATGGTGAGTAAGGAGTAAAGTGTTTAGTGTCAAAAGTTTGGGGCAGAAACAAAAAAGGCCAAACAAGTAGTCCGGCCTTTTTTGAATTGTTTGCCTGTTATTTCTTTTTTCCCTTCTTGAAAACCAAGTTAATGACAAGGAGAATCAGGAAAGCACCGATTGCGCCGATAATGACGGCATTCAGCCATTTCCAGTCGCCTTTGAAAAGCTTCAGACTAAGGTCGAGAACATCGAACAGCCAGCTTCCAAAGAAGCAGCCGATGATGCCGATGATGAAGTTAACCACGAGGCCCATGCCTTTCCCTTTGAAAAGGAGGCTGCCCAACCAGCCGGCCAATGCGCCGACAACAATGAGAGTAATGATTTCGGTAGGTGACATTTTGTTAATTTTTAGTTATACAATAAGTGTTACAAAACAATGTGAAGATAGTTGATTTGCTTTGAATTTGCAATAGCAGATTTCGGTCGAGATGCGATTCACCTATTATATATAGGTGTATGCGGGATATATCGCAAAATCATTTGTACTTCAGCAACAGCTTCCGAGTCTTTATCTTTTCCTGACCGTAGAAATTGTCGCGGTTCACGTGTCTGATTGACTCAATGGTGTATATGGCCGACGCATCCTGTTCGTTGACAATCGTGACCACATCATTGGCTTTTTTGCGGGTGGTTATAATATATAGTATGCCAACAGGTCCGTTTTTGTCTTCGGCATTAGTGACCGTAACGCCAAACCCTTTCTCTGACAGATTGTCAACCAGTGTGTTATAGTTATTCACGGTGATGATTCTGATAAGTTCGTGGCCGAGTGCGAGTTTCTCCTCAATCAGCATTCCCACGTAGTTGCCAGTGGCAAAGCCGGCGGCATAGCCGATGTAGCACGCCCAGTTGTCGATGTTCTGAATGATGTTGCTGATGGCTACAATCCAAATCAGCGTTTCGAAAAAACCAGTCAGCGGAGCCAGTTTCTTATATCCTTTCGCCACCAGAATAATGCGTATGGTGCCGATGCTCACGTCAGTCACGCGCGCGCAGAATATAAGAATCGGGAGCAATATGTAGGAGTAGAAGTCGAACATTGCAGAGACTATTTTGTTGTGTCTGCAACAATCTTGATTGGAAATTTCACCATTTTCGACAGGCGAGAGGCCTGAGCCTTTGAGTCGGTGTCGTCGCTGCTGTAGTGCCACATGACTTTCACCGCAGTTGCTTTGCCATTGGCCTCGTCAAGCATTCCGAATAATTTGACAAGCTGCTTCATCGACGATGAATTGATGTAGTCGAAGTTTAAGTCGATGACAGTCTCTTTGTTAGGGGTTTGCAGATATTCGCTCCACCAGTTTAGAATGGGTTCGAAAGCTGAAGTTGCGTTTTCTGGAATTGAGCGTCCGCTGAATGCGAATACTCCGTTCTCTTGGTCGAGAGTCACTGTTGGTTTAAATGCGTCGCCTGCAACTTTGTATGCTTCCATTTTTAAATAGTTACTTGAATGAATATTGCCGAAGTTTTGTCGTCAACCGGCGATATTAAGTAATTTATTTTGTGCTGGGTGCGCAGACGCATTTCAGTTAGTCCGAGTCCGTCTTTTACATTCTCGTCTTTAGCCAAGTTGCTATCGTAGAACTCGTTAAGTTCGCTGTCCGACATTTGGTTAACTCTCTCAAGAGCTGTTCTCGCATGCTCGACACTGCTGTTCGGAATGTAGTTCACGGTGTTCAGCTGGTACTCATTGTTGCTGTTGCTGATGAAGAAGACGCCCTTTGTAGCATTGGTGTCCTTTTTGCCGTGTTTTACAATGTTTTGCAGCAACTCGACAATGCAGTATATCATTTTTTTCCTGAAGTTCACATCCTTGTTCATCAGGTGCTCTTCCATAATCGAAATTATGTGCAGAAGACTGTCTTGGGTGTGTAATCCGTTGAAAATTATGATGATATCTTGGTCGTTGATGGTCTTGTGAATGGCTTTGATGGCATCCATCGAGCATTTTTCAGCAGGAGCGTCTGCCACCATATCTTCGTTGACCAAAACGGTAGTGCCCATATAGAAATATGAGTAGTTGTCGTTGATTTCAGAGAAGTCGAAATCAAGTTTGTTGCCCGATTTCCGAGCCATCTCAATCAGTCCGAGTCCGGCGCCGCCTTTGTCGGAAATCACATTGTCGTTCAGAACCTCTTTGTAGAACTTCTTTAAATCGTCGGGCGAGAGGCTGTTGATTTTTTCAAGCTGACGGGTCAGTTTGGGAATGTTTGCTTTAAGAATAGGGTTTCCAGTGGTGATGTAGTAGCGCTCATTCTGGTTTTGAATGATGAATATGCCCGATTGGTTGGGCGAGGCCTCTTTTCCGTCAATCTCCTGATGGCGGGTGACGTTTTGCAGACCTTCAACAAGGATGGTGAAGACTCTTTTTTTGATTTTTGAGTCCTCAACAACGCTGTTCATATTCGCTTCAGTCAGCAGAATAATGTTGTCAGTTATGCTTTGCGTAAAGAACCCTCTGTATATGTAATTCAGGTTGTTACGCTGCATATCTTCGAACAAGTCGAACACAAATCCGTTTTTGGATAGCAAGTTATCCATTCCCTAAAAATTGTTCTGCCAAAGTAATTTATCTTTTCCTTTTATCAAAGAAAGAAATGTCAATTTGTTGCATAATCTTATCTTTTTTTACAACGATGTCATTCTTAGTGTGTTAACAAAAAGTTAAACCCCGAAAAAAATAAAACAAATTCATTTTGGTGTCGTTTCTTTGTCATGTTTTCCAGATGTCGGAAGCGGCATTGGTGTATTTTTTGATAAAGTTTTTTAAAAAATATTCAGTTATGAAAAAGATTTTGATACTTCTGGCTGCGTCGGTTTTGGGCGGGGCCGTTTCTGTCGCCATTTACAGCAATATGGGGCAGAAAGAGATACGTTATGTGCAGAACGACAGTACTTTGCGGGGCGCGCGCCCGATGCAGGTGAGCTACACGGGTATGGTTGATTTTACGGCTGCTGCAGGTGCCACGGTCGATGCGGTGGTGCACGTTAAAATCCGCAGCCAGTATTCTGTGGCTGAAAACCCGATATACAACTTCCTTTTCGGACGGCCGAACTATCAGCAGCAGGAGATGCCTGTTGTGGCGTCGGGTAGTGGTGTGATTATCTCGCGCGACGGTTACATCGTTACTAATAATCATGTGGTTGAAGGTGCTGACGCTCTTGAAGTTACGCTTGACGACAACCGCACTTTTACCGCAAAAGTCATCGGTGCCGACCCGACAACAGATATTGCTCTGATTAAGATTGAGGGCGACGATTTTCCGTTCATCCCGTGGGGCAATTCCGACAATCTGAAAGTGGGCGAGTGGGTTCTGGCCATTGGCAACCCGTTCAATCTTGCCTCGACCGTGACTGCGGGAATTGTCAGCGCAAAGGCACGTAACATAAACATTAACAATAGAAACACTGCCATTGAGGCATTTATCCAGACTGATGCTGCGGTGAATCCGGGCAACAGTGGAGGTGCGCTTGTCAATGTTTCGGGTGAGCTGGTTGGTGTGATAACCGCCATTGCCAGTCCAACTGGCTCATTTACAGGCTATTCGTTCGCGGTGCCTGAGCGTATTGCTCGTAAGGTTGTGTCGGATTTGATGGAATATGGTACGGTGCAACGCGCGTTTATTGGCATCAGCATCAACGAGGTGACATCAGAATTGGCGCAAAAGAGCGGCGTGACAAGCCTGAAGGGCGTGTACGTTAGTTCGGTTGCCGAAGGCGGTGCCGCTCAGGAAGCAGGAATCAAGGCGGGCGATGTCATTCTGAAAGTGAACGATGTGGAGGTGAACAAAGTATCTGAACTTCAAGAACAGATTGGCCGTTACCGTCCGGGGCAGCAAATCAGCGTGACGGTGCTTCACGGCGAAAAGACTAAAAACGTCATGCTCACGCTGCGCAACATCGACGGCGGCACATCGCTGCAGGTGCAGGGCGAATCAATGGAGATTCTTGGAGCAAATGTCCGCACTGTAAATCCGCAGACAGCCAGCAACTTGCGTATTCGCGGAGGCGTTGAAATAACATCGCTCGGCGAAGGCAAGTTCAAACAGGCAGGCATTCGTGAGGGCTTCATCATCACATCAGTCAACCGCCGTCCGATGCGCTCAGCCGAAGAGTTGAAATCTATTTTGAACAACTCAAAGGGCGGCATCTACGTTGAGGGCGTTTATCCGAATGGAAAAGTGTCATATTATGCGTTCGGCATATAGAATTTGGCATATAAATTGAGGGGAAAACATAGTGAATTTTTAAGTTATTAAATGATAAATTGAATTGGTATTGGTTGGAGAGTGGCGGTTGGCATTTCAAGCCAATCGCCGCTCTGTTTTTGAGTCGATTTAAAAAATGCAGAAACCGCCGAAAAAAATAAAATTATTTGTAACAAAAGCAATAGTCAATCGTAAAAAGGCGATGTTTCCGCATAAGGGATAGCGGAATTCCAGTAGAACACTTTGATAAATAATTATAAATGAGACAATTAAAAATTACAAAGTCTATTACCAATCGTGAGAGCGCGTCGTTGGACAAATATCTGCAGGAGATTGGTAAGGAGGACCTTATTACAGTTGAGGAAGAAGTTGAGTTGGCACAACGAATCAGAAAAGGCGACCGTTTGGCGCTTGAGAAACTTACAAAAGCCAACTTGCGATTTGTGGTGTCGGTTGCAAAACAGTATCAGAATCAGGGTCTTAGCCTGCCTGACTTGATTAACGAGGGCAACTTGGGCTTGATTAAGGCCGCTGAGAAATTCGATGAGACACGTGGTTTCAAATTCATATCGTATGCAGTGTGGTGGATTCGCCAGTCGATTCTGCAGGCTCTGGCCGAGCAATCGCGTATTGTGCGTTTGCCGCTTAACCAAGTGGGTTCGCTGAACAAAATCAACAAGGCATATTCGAAATTTGAACAGGAGAACGAGCGTGTGCCGTCGCCTGAGGAGCTGGCCGCAATGATGGACCTTCCGAAAGAGAAAATCATTGACACTCTGCGTGTTTCGGGCCGTCACGTATCAGTTGACGCACCGTTTGTAGAGGGCGAGGATAACAGCCTGCTTGATGTGCTTGAGAACAAAGACAGTCCGATTGCCGACGATATGCTGATGAATGAGTCGTTGAGCCGTGAGATTGAGCGCTCACTGGCCACTCTGACCGAGCGCGAGCGCGACATCATCCGTTTGTTCTTCGGTATTGGCTGCCAGGAGATGACTCTTGAGGAGATAGGTGAGAAGTTCGGTCTGACTCGTGAGCGTGTGCGCCAAATCAAGGAGAAGGCCATCCGCCGCTTGCGCCACACATCGCGCAGCAAACTGCTGAAGACTTATCTGGGATAATCAGTTATAGCAATATTGAAAGCGGGTTCAGAAATGAACCCGTTTTTTTGTGCCTGTATGTAGCGTACAACAGAATTTGATTCCAAGTCGCTTATGGCTCGTGCCTTACCCATGCCATAACAAGCCGAATCTCGTCGTAAGAGAATTCATTGTTAAGAGCCTCGCGGACTGTCGTCAGGCTTTGCTTGGGGTTGTTTTTCAAGTAGTTGGCAATGGTTTCGACGTGTTCGGTTTCCATTATGTCGGTGGGCTCGATTTCGCCTTGCGCGACATAGGGGCAGAGGTGGCTGATGATGGTGGAAATCACCAGTCCGCGCCGCTTGGCAATCTGCTCAACCGTCAAGCCGTCGTTGATAAACATATTGCGTGTAACTTCCTTTGTATCAACCTTCGGAGCTTTAACGGGCTTTTCCAAATCGTCCAAATCATCGAAAATATTTCCATCAACGGGCATTCCGTTGTCTTTCTTGTACTTACGCACAATATCAAGGATATCAGCGCCATAGCGGCGTGCGATGGTTTTGCCCACACCTTTCACCTTGGTCAGGGCGACAAGGGTTTCGGGCAAAGTCTCCGCTATGCCCACCAGTGCCTTCTGCTGCAGAATCGCGTAGGCGGGCACGTTCATATCTTCGGCCTTGAGGTTGCGCCATAGCCGCAGGTTCATAAACAATTTTGCGTTCGCAATGTTTTCCGCGCCGTTATCGGTCTTGCTTTTCTCTTTCTTTGGCTTAAGGTCGGTCAGTACTGATAATGCTCTTGTTTTCAGATATTTCTGCACTTCGAAACCATCTTTCATTGTGTTCAGACAGTGCTTTTTGCGGAGCGTCAGGTCGCGAAGTTTTTTCAACGAATCGTTGGCTTCGTCCTCAACTTCGGAGTTGTCGGTTGTGATGGTCAGGCCTTCGAGTGCCCCATCGACCAGCTCCTCGATTTTCGGTACAAAATAGTCGCAGCCCTTGCCAATGCGCTCTTGCAGATGGCTGTTTCCTTCAACGCCATCGCCGATTATCTGCGCAACCTGACGGCCGAAATTGTCGGCAACGGTCAGGATTTCTGCATTGATTCGCGGTAGAACGGGTGCAAGTTTATCGGCTGGATTGCCAATCAAAACGCCGTTGTTTTTCAGCAAGATACGATTGAGCCGCTGCATCTCGTGGTGGATTTCGGTGCAGTCGAACAAATCACCGATGAGGCTGGCCTCGTAGCTAACCTTCGACTGGTTGAGCACCGTCTGGTCGACCACAGATTGCTCGGCCTCGCGGTTGAAGCGCGTAACTTGTTCATCACCAATCAGGCAACTGCCGCCCAACCTCGACGAGAGCACAATGCCCTCGAGCGTGCGGCATCGGCTCAAAGCCACGTACACCTGCCCGTGCGAGAAGGCTTGCGCCGCATCGATAATCACGCGGTCGAAAGTCAGGCCCTGGCTCTTGTGAATGGTGATGGCCCATGCCAGTTTGAGTGGGTACTGACGGAACGTACCGTCCACAACCTCAGTGATTTCCTTTGTCTGCTCGTCGATTTTGTACGACGCGTTCTGCCATTCAGCGGGCACAACCTCAATGGTTTCTTCGTTGCCGCCACAATCCACGTACACCTTGTCGTCCTCAATGTTGACAATGCGTCCGATTTTGCCGTTATAGAAACGCTTTTCGGGCGACGGGTCGTTTTTCACGAACATCACCTGTGCGCCCTCTTTCAGTTCCAGTTGATATTCAGTTGGATACATCTGCTCGGGGAAGTTCCCGCTGATTTCAGCCTCGAACTTCACCAGCTTGCTTTTCAGTTTCTTGAGTTTGCTCTGGTTTATGTCGTTCGACTGAAAGTTGTGGGTGGTGAGCGTTATGTAACCGTCTTTGTCTTTCGGCTCGAAATCAGGCTGATAGCGTTTGTCGAGTTCGGCAAAAACAGCGGCATCGGCGGTGTTGTTGCGCACGCGGTTCAGAATGTCGATGAAGTGTTGGCTCGTCTGGCGGTAAATCTGCTTGAGTTCGATAACCACGTAATCGGTCTGGCGCAGGGCGTTGCTGCCGAAAAAGTACATTGTGGGGTAGCTGTCGCGCAGCAAATCCCACTCGTCGTCCTTGACCACGGGAGCCAACTGGTGCAAGTCGCCAATCATCAGCAGCTGCACGCCGCCGAATGGTTTCTGGTTGCTCCGATAGCGGCGCAGCACATCGTCGATGGCATCGAGCAAATCGGCCCTGACCATCGAAATCTCGTCAATCACCAGCAAATCGAGCGTGCGGATAATGTCAATCTTGCGCTTGCTGAACTTGTATTTGTTTTTGCCGCCTTCGGCCTGCGCGTAACCTGGCAGAAACGGTCCGAACGGCAGTTGGAAGAATGAGTGAATGGTCATTCCGCCGGCATTGATGGCCGCCACACCCGTGGGCGCAAGCACCACCATCCGCTTGGGAGTCAGCTGCTTGATGCGCTTCAAGAAGGTGGTTTTGCCCGTTCCGGCCCGCCCCGTCAGAAACACGTTGCGGTTGGTGTATTGGACAAAATCGTATGCTAATTGCAGTTGCGGGTTGTCGGCGTAATCCATTTTTTAGTTAGGATTTAGGAATTAGGATTTTTTAATTACGAATGACGAATTATGAATTACGAGCATAGCCTACAAATTTAAACCTTACTTACTACTAAACATCTCACCTATAACCGATTAACAATATTTAAACTTCTCCTCCAGAACAGGCAAAATATCGCTGAAATTGTCTTGCAAGGGCAGCATTGTGCTGAACATGAACTCAAACATTTCGGGCCAGGTGGCGCGGTTGTGGAAGTTAAGGTCAGTGCGCTCGCAGAAGGCGCGCATAACAGGCTTGCCGGTTGCAAGCAGATGGTTTTCAGTCCAGTGCAGGGGAGAGGGCAGGCTGGTTTCGAGTATCGGCGCGTAACGGCGCAACTCGTTGTAGATTTCGGTTCGTCGGGTCTCGCTGCGGGCGTTCACCTCAATCACTGAGCGAATCCACTTGCAGTCGAGGTCGAACTTGAGCTCGAGGCCCTTGATTCCGGTTTTGTACAGCATCCATTCGACTGGCCGCCCCAACTTGACCGACTGGCAGCGGCTGTAGTTCGAGAAGCCGTTCCAGAAATCGGTCATCAGTTGTTTGGCCTCGTCTTTACTGTACATTCAGGTTCTTTATGAAATCCCACGACAGGTAGTTCTCGTAGCTCATACAAACCTGTGCGGCAAACTCATTGGCTGTTTTCAGAACTGGCAGCCATTCAACCTGCGTGCCATCGATAACATTCTTAATCTGTGACAGTTGCGACAGTTGGTAAACCAGTCCGGCGGTAAAAGTGTCGCCGGCGCCGATGGTGCTCACAGGCTCAATGTCGCAGCCGTTGATGTGGGTGTTGCCCTGCATTGAGAACTCTTCGGCACCGTTCTTTCCGCGAGTCACAATCAGTGATTTAGCGCCCAGCTCGCTCACCTTGCTCCAGACTTCGCTGCTGTCGGTGGTCTTGAAAATCACCTCGAAATCCTCGTCGGAACCCTTTACCAGATGGGCCAGACGCACGCAACTCTCGATGTACGGCATCAGCTCGTTGAGGCGCGGCTTGTCCGATGCGCGGAAATTCGGGTCGTAAACCAGGAACGCGCCGTTATCTTTGGCCTTTTGCAGGAACGATTTGAGCACATCGTGGGCGCGGCTATTCAGAATGAAGAACGAGCCGAAGATTATCACGTCGCCGCGGTGAATGTTCGGGAACTTCATCAGCGCGTAATTGTCCAAATCGTCCTTGTAGAAGGTGTAGTGGGCCTTGTTCTGCTTGTCGAGATGGGCAAAGGCCAGGTTTGTGCGAATGGCGTCCGACATGTAGATGTAGTTGGCGCCAACCTTGTTCTTTGCCAAGAAATCGAGAATCAGCCGGCCGTTCTGGTCGAACGACAGGTACGAGATGTGGTTCACCGGCATTCCCAACCGCCCTAAAGTGATTGCGGTGTTCAGCATTGAGCCGCCCGGTTTCGCTCTCATATTGTCGAAATCGCGGGTGATGATGTCCAGTACAATTTCGCCTAATGTGTAAATCATAACACCAAAGTTTTATTAAAAACGATTCTGCTTTACGTATCGCTATATTTTTTGTTTTTCGATTGGTCGATTTTTTAAAGGTTAGGGGGAAGAGTTTAGTGTTTAGTTCCTCATTTCTAAACCCTTACCTCTAACCTCTTACCTTTTCTCACACCAGCTTCAAATCGCTGCAAATATTTGCAATCTTGTCGTTCAGCTTGCCGAAAACAACCTGATAATCTGATGCTTTCTCAAGCGGCATCTTTGTGCCGATGTAGAACTTGATTTTCGGTTCGGTTCCCGACGGACGAACAGAAATGATGGTGCCGTCGGCGGTGATGAACTGAAGAACGTTAGATTTCGGCAGAGTGATTTCAGTTTCGGCTTTGGTCTTCAAATCAACCGATTTGCCAAGCTTGTAGTCTTTGATGCAGACCACTTCGGCGCCTGCAATCTGCTTCGGCGGGTTGCTGCGGAAGTCGGTCATCATCTGCTGAATCTCCTCGGCGCCCGATTTGCCTTTCTTCACGAGGTTCACGAGTTTCTCGCGGTAGAAGCCGTAGCGCATATAGATTTCGGCCAGCAGGTCGAACAGCGACTTGCCTTGGCTGAACGCCCAAGCGGCAGCCTCTGCAATCAGCGATGATGACATCACAGCATCCTTGTCGCGAACGAAATCGCCGCAAAGGTAGCCATACGATTCCTCGCCACCGCCAATGAACTGTTTCTTGCCCTCGTTGCGTTTGATGGCGTCGGCAATGAACTTGAAGCCGGTGAGCACATCGTAGTACTCAACGCCGAAGTCCTTGGCCATTGCTGCCAGCAACTCGGTTGTTACTATTGTCTTGACAATAAACTCTTTACCTTTCAGTTTGCCATTCTCTTTCCACTTGTTCAAAAGGTAGTAGATGAGAATTGAGCCAGTCTGGTTGCCGTTCAGCAACTCGAACTCGCCCTTGTTGTTTTTGGCTGCGATACCAACGCGGTCGGCATCGGGGTCGGTGGCGATAACAAGCTCGGCGCCAGTTTCTTTTGCCTTCTCGATGGCCATTGCCATTGCGGCCGGCTCCTCGGGGTTCGGCGATTTCACTGTCGGGAAGTTGCCGTCGCTAACATCCTGTGCATCAACGTGGATGATATTCTCGAAGCCGTAGTTTTTCAAGCTTGCAGGCACAAGGCGCACGCCCGTTCCGTGAATCGGGGTGTAGACAATCTTCATATCCTTGTGTTTGGCAATAATCTCGGGCGACAGCGTAAGTGCCTTGATGCGCTCAAGATACGGTTTGTCGACATCGTCGCCGATAATGGTTATGCCGTCGTTGCCCTTGCCCCATTTCACCTCATCGACCGAAGTGATTTTCTGCACTTCATTTATAATATTGGTATCGTGCGGTGCGATGATTTGCGCTCCGTCGTCCCAGTAAACCTTGTAACCGTTGTACTCCTTCGGGTTGTGCGATGCAGTTACAACAACACCGCTCTGGCAGCCCAGATAACGGATTGCGAACGAAAGTTCAGGTGTCGGGCGCAGAGAATCGAACAGATAAACCTTGATGCCGTTTGCCACGAAGATGCGTGCTGCAGCCTCGCAGAAGGTGCGGCCGTTGTTGCGGCTGTCGTGAGCCAGAGCAACCTTTATCTCCTTGCCTGCAAACTGCTTCAGCAAGTAGTTGCACAAGCCCTGAGTGGCCATTCCCACGGTGTAGATGTTCATTCGGTTGGTGCCGGCGCCCATAATTCCGCGCAAGCCGCCTGTGCCGAACTCCAAATCGCGATAGAATGACTCAACGAGCTCATTCTCATCGTTTTCCATCATATTCTTGACTTGTTTTTTCGTCTCGTCGTCGATTGACGCAGTGTTGAGCCACGCTTGTGCGCGCTCTTTCACGGTTTGTAGTAAATCTGCTTGCATATTATTAATGTTTAAATGTTTAGCGTTTAGTGTTTAGTTTAAAGTTTAACGGGTTGAAACGCTTCGCTGTTTAACGGGTTGAAAGTTGAGCGCTTCGCAGTTTAGAAGGTTTAGTTTCTAAACGTTCTAAACTTTTCTCAACTCTCCAAACATTTTCAACCTTCTTATAATTACTCTCTTTCTTTTAACTTATTCAACATAACATCAAGACTGTCAGTCCAATAAGGAATGGTGATATTGAATTTGTTCTTGATTTTCGACTTGTCGAGCACCGAGAATGCCGGGCGCTTTGCCGGTGTCGGGTATTGCTCGCTGCGGATTGGATTCACCTTACAATCAATGTTTTCGTGACGGAGAATGTGCTGCGTGAAATCGTACCAACTGCACACGCCTTCGTTGGTGTAGTGGAAAAGGTCGGTGTAAGGTTTCGGCATGGCCTGCAACTGCGGAAGAATCTGCAGAATGGCATCGGCCAAATCGTAAGCGTAGGTTGGCGTTCCCACTTGGTCGAACACCACGTTCAGCTCATCGCGCTCGGTGCCGTATTTTATCATCGACTTCACAAAATTCTTTCCGTAAGTTGAATAAAGCCAGGCAGTTCGTATGACAATGGCGTTGATGTCGGAATAGAGAATCAGATGCTCGGCATCGCTTTTGGTCTTGCCGTAAACCGAACTCGGAATCGGCACATCCTCCTCGTCGTAGGGGCGGTTCTTCTCGCCGTCGAATACATAATCGGTGGAAATCTGAACAAGGAAGAAACCGTATTTGCCAGCCATCTCAACCAGCATATCCACTGCTGTGGTGTTCAGTTTGAAAGCAAGCTCCTGATTGCTTTCCGCAGCATCGACAGCAGTGTAGGCGGCGCAGTTAATCAGGAAATCGAACTTGCCGTTCTTCTGAAAGAAATCGTTGAGCGCATCGACGCTTGTAATGTCCAACTCTGCCACATCGGTAAACACATATTCATAATCAGTGTACTTGGCCGACAAATCGCGGATTTCGTTGCCCAATTGGCCGTTGGCTCCTGTTACCAGTATTCTAAATTTCATCTTTTACATTCATTTTTAACAAGTGGCTAAAATAGTCAATTTGGAAAAAAGGTTTTACTGCGGCGGGGCGAAAATTTATAAACAATGGTGTTGATAGGCATTAGGCACTAGGTGTTAGGCACTAGGCATTAGGCACTAGGGGTTAGAGGGGGAGTGTTTAGTGTTTAGAGTTCTGAGTTTAGGGTTTAGGGTTAGTGTTTAGGTATTAGGTGTTGGGTGTTGGGGGGTAGGTGTTGGGTGTTAGGCACTAGGCATTAGGTGTTGGGTGTTAGGTGATGGGGGTTGGTTTGGTAACATTTGGGAAAATGGTACGTCTTTGGGGTGTTTTAATAATGATTTTATGAGAAAGACAATTTTAGCATTTGCGATTTTAGTGGCTCCGGCATTGCTTTTTGCACAGGGAGCAAAACAAGACAACAAGCCGGATTACAAGATTTTCACGGGCCAATATGAAAGGGGTAGTGCCGAGCAACAGGAAGCGTTCAAGCTGTTTTTCGGGGCTGATGATGTGCAGAACAAGTTCGATTTTTATTTCCATTGGTACAATGTGGCGCACGAGTACTCGCACTGCATTCTCGACTTTTACGGCAAAAGCGTTGGCAGTGTGCAGGAAGAGATTCTTGCAAATAAATTCGCGGTAAAATATTGGAAATCTGTTGGTTTTGACGAAGAACTCGCCAGACTCAAAGTGCTGCTCGAAGAGAGACTTTCCACTTTCCAGAACCCGGTTCCCGAAGACACAACGTTTGAGGAATGGTACTCGGGAATATGGGGCACTTCGAAGTTGATGGATGTGTCGGTTTATGGTTATCTGCAGTTTAAAAGCGTGCTTATTGCAATGGAGGATGAGGGCGATTTGGAAGCGTGGTTTGCTGCAGTCGGCATTGACGGTTTCACTTGCCCGAAAGATTATAAATCAGGCAAATATCCCATTTCGGCTGGTTATGCGGTGAAGTATTTGAACGACCTGCAGAGTTTCTTTAAAAAAGCTGAATTCAAAGTGCCGAACGTTGGCCTTGACTTGACTGACAACCCGATGACGCATTTCTCCCAGAAGATGCAATAAGAATTACAATAATAAATGTTTGACGGCCTGCCAGATAACTCAAGGCAGGTTTATAAAAAAAGGTGTGCACGCACACCTTTTTTTGCATAGTAGCAGTACGATGCCATTACGAAGATTCGCTGTAGAGCATGGCGAAGACAAAAAGGCTTCATTTTTTCACTTCCCTTTTCAATTCTTCTTTTCTATATTTGAACTTTGTGTTTTGAGTTGTGCAGTTTCGACGAAAAACTCTCACAAGCGGTGAGAGAAATGTCGAGGACACACAATAATATGCAGAACAGATTGATGAGCCACAATATAGACATATCGGAATATTCAACACTGCTAAAACAAATCAGGCAGCGAGTACAACTTGCGCAAAAGAGAGCAATCTTTTCGGCAAGCGAGGAAATGCTGCGTATGTATTGGGATATTGGCGAGATGCTGTCGGCGCGTCAAAAAGAAGCTGGTTGGGGAACGAAATTTTTGGAGCGAATAGCAAGTGATTTGAAAAACGAATTTCCCGAAATCAAGGGCTTCTCGGTGCGCAACTGTCAGTTTATGATTCAATTCTACAATGAATATAATCAGGAACTTACATTTACGAAACAGTCCGTTTCGCAAATTCGGGAACCAATTACGAAACCGTCCGTTTCGCAATTGGCTACCCCAAAATACACTTTGCCAATAACGCGCATAAGTTGGGCGCACAATGTGGCCATAATGCAGAGGGTGAAAAATATTGACGCCCGCTATTGGTATATGGTTCAGACAATTAAAAACGCTTGGAGCCGCGATTTCCTTGTTGAGGCCATTAAACTTGATTATTACGGCAAACAAGGTGCTTTGCCAAACAATTTCGACACAACACTGCCTGATGTTCAATCGGCGCAGGTTAAAAATATGCTAAAAGACCCTTACGTGTTTGATATGCTGACATTTACCAACGATTACACCGAACGCGATGTTGAGTTGGAACTTGTTAAACACATTGAGAAATTCTTGCTTGAGTTAGGTAACGGGTTCGCCTTTATGGGGCGGCAGTATCATCTTACGGTTTCCGATAGCGATTATTACATCGATTTGTTATTTTATCACACATTCACACATCGTTACGTAGTGATAGAATTGAAACGTGGCGAGTTTCTGCCCGAATACATTGGCAAGTTGAATTTTTATTGTTCAGCGGTTGATGATATTTTGTGCAAGGAGGGCGATAACAGAACAATTGGCTTACTTTTGTGCCAAACTCGCGACAAAGTGAAAGCTGAATATGCACTGCGCGACATAAACAAACCGATAGGCATTTCGGAATATGAGTTAGGACAAGCTTTGCCCGAGCAATTAAAATCGTCGTTGCCAACTATTGAGGAAATTGAAGAAACATTATCGAAACAATAACATAAATCATTAAACGAATTATAAGAAGTAGGACATGAATTCGGTGAAGCCTATCCAACAAGACTGAAGTGGATGGCTATTGCAGCACCGCAGACATTCTTGGCACGCATTGCCGAACGTTGGTCTTGACTTGACTGACAACCCGATGACGCATTTCTCGCAGAAGATGCAATAAGGATGTGTGCAAGTCTTTTGTTATGATTTGCGCCTTTATCGTGTTTTAGATAATAAATCTTTATTTATCAAATATTTGCACAATCGGAACGGTCTTTAGATTTAGATTGTTTGTAGGATATTTGTATATACCAACTTGACGAAGTTTTTTGTCTCTTGGCACACGGACTTTTTCTCCATCGTAATAGTATTTTCCTTCATCATTGACAAATAGGTATATGGCTTCGTATTCGTCATCCATAGCTAAAGCCGCATTATCATCAATCACCTGAATGACAGTAAAATTTCCTTTATTAATAATTTCCCCAGGCTTGTCGAACCAAATTGTATTGTTATCGTCCGCAGTTCTTAACAAAAAGAGACCTAAAAACGTTAATGCAACTCCTACGATAACTCCGATAATAAAAATCAAAAATTTCTTCATAATCAATTCTTTATTTAATTCAATGGCTAAAGTTAACAATAATTATCAATCGAATCTTCTCCTTCCCATTTTAAACCTTGCATTTCGGTAAAACGTTTTTTTACTCCGTTTTCTTTAAAAAAAAGTTGAATGCTTTTGTGAATATATTGACCGCCAGAATAATAGATTTCCACCAAACTATATGGTTTGACGGCATCAAAAGCCGTGTTTTTTGAAATGACCAGAATTGCAGAATCGTTATCAATCAGAGCTTTCTCGAGAATCACGTATGCACAATACTGATTTATCGAAAACACGCCACCAGTTTCCATTTGATTATAATAGTCCATTACGCCATTATTTTTAAATTCTGCGGGACAACAAGGAAATACTGTCGGCGTTTTCCAATTCATTTGAAGCGCTGTTTTTGGTGATATGGCTTTTATAAAACTTGTGGTTTCTAAAGTTTTATGATTTGTGTGGTTTATCTTCTCAAAAATCCAATCCGACTTTTTGACTTCTAACTTTTCTGTATTCTTTTCTTTGTTTTCCAACGGTTTAGCAGTCAAAGCCATAATATTTTTATATGCATTGGCAGCTTCTTCGGGCGTAACAGTTCGCATCCATTCTAAATCCTTGCTTTCTTTTGTCACGCTCAAACAAGAAGGATTTTTAATGAAATTCTCTATACTGCCACAATTAAATGCTACCCGTTTTTGCGTAATAGGATTAAGTAGAACGTTTTCCAATCGGGTAAGCCACCGCAGATTTTCTGCTCTGTTATTGCAACGATTGGTATCTATATGGTCAACA
Source organism: Salinivirgaceae bacterium (assembly GCA_017645945.1). Lineage (GTDB taxonomy): Bacteria > Bacteroidota > Bacteroidia > Bacteroidales > SZUA-534 > RUG13583. Next base: position 3,768 of record JAGCNL010000068.1, on the reverse strand, counting down.
ACATAAACTTTTGAATCTCTTGAACCATAAAACGCTGTTGCTACAATTATGTGCACGCGGTGAGTACCGATATACATATAGCCCGTTTGGTCGTCCTTTTTTCCGAAAGTCCAAATGCCATCATCTTTGCGAACTTTTTTGCCTTCGCGAAAATGCCTCATTACCGCGCCGTTATCACGCACAGAATAAATTTCACCTTTGTGCTTGCACTGTTTTTCTTCAGTGAATTTGTTTATTAACTCTTCCATTTTATTAGTGGCTTTTTATGGTGTGCCTTCACCTTTAAATTGTTATTATAATTATGTCGCAAAGAAAAATATAATTTTAGAATTTACAAATATGTAAATTATATAAATTACATATGTACCAAATTATAATTTAAAAATTTGTAAAGTCAATGTTTTTGTTTACTCTTGCAGAAAAATGAGGTATGAAAACACAAATACACGGAAACTTTGTTGGCAAGGTTAACTTCATTGACCAATACAAAGTGAAAATAGAAATGCCAGGTAATACTTATGTCGCAGGATTCACAACTAATTATAACTACCTGACAACAACAAACGGAGATAACCATTTTATAAGATTAATGTCTTCCCTTTTTACTTTTAATATGTATTGTGTGCCTCGTCCTGATTTTAATACAGCCTTCAGGAATATCAATAGCGAGTTATATCGCAATGAATATGAAATGATGCAGTATTTAATCCCAGAACAAAACAAAGATGATGAAAGAACACGTATCGGGGCAAGAATCAGGGATTTAAGGAAGAAAAACAACATAGATGCGAAAGACTTGGCGGCTCGAGTGGGTATTGATGCTTCAAATTTGAGCCGTATTGAGCAAGGACATTATTCAGTAGGCTTTGATATTTTAACAAGAATTGCTAATGCTTTAAATGCTCGTGTTGAAATTGTTGAAAATGTATCAGATAATGGAAATGAAACAGAATAGGGTAACTATTCGATAATTTGTTCAACCTGTTTAAAACTCATCCGGGGGGCACAGCCTGGTCTGTGATATGTCACGCCTTCGGCGTTTTTTATGGAACGAATGGAGGGCATTGGCTATGCCGATGAATTGGTTAGCGTTTGCGTTTCCGGTTTGTGTTTTATTCTTACATTTGCGCATTCTGAACAACAAACAAAACAAATGAAACTTACAGTTATAGGTGCCGGAAACATGGGCGGAGCGCTCATTCATGGCTGGGCAAAGAGTGGCAAGATTGACAGCATAACAATCTCTGACAAAAACGAGCAACTGCTAGCGAATTTCAAGGCGAAATATCCGCAGATTACTACAACAACTGATAACGTTGAGGCCGCTAAAGGCACTGACATTGTGGTGGTTGTGGTTAAGCCGTGGCTGATGCCGACAGTGATTGGCGAGATTAAGGCCGTGCTGGACTTGAAGAAGCAGATTGTGGTTTCGGATGCCGCCAATTTCACCACCGACAAACTTGCCGAAGCACTTGGCGCCGATGGCAATCTGTTCTATGTGATTCCGAACATTGCCGCCGAATTTGGCGCAAGCATGAGTTTCATTGCCAAAGGCAAATCGGCTACAGACGATGCCCTTGCACAAGTGAAATCCCTCTACGACCTTGTTGGCGACACACTTGTTGTGGCTGAGAATCTTGTCGGCCCAGGAATGATGATGGCAAGCTGCGGCATAGCATACGTTATGCGCTACATCCGCGCCCAGATGGAAGGCGGCTGCGAGATGGGCTTTTATCCAAATCAAGCCAAACAGATTGCGTTGCAGACAATGCAGGGCGCCGTTTCGCTGCTCAAGGAGACAGGCTGGCACCCCGAGGAGGCTATAGACAAGGTTACAACTCCTGGTGGCGTGACAATCAAGGGCTTGAACGAACTGGACCACGCAGGATTCAACAGCGCAGTTATCCGCTCGCTGAAGGCGGGGTTGAAGTGAGAGGGGGAGAGAGTTAGAGAGATAGAGAGTTAGAGAGATAGAGAGTTAGTGGGAGGAGAGAGTTGGAGAGTTAGTGGGGAGGGTGTGTCTGTTTCAGATTTTGACTTCTGAATTCCGATTACGAAACAAAATTTCGGAAATACCACAAAACCTGATGAATATCAATTTGTTTTTCTCGCATAATAACCATACCTTTGTGCGATTTTTTAAAAATAATGTCTAACTCATTAATTTATTTAAAATTAAATGGAAAAAGAGAATCAGAAAACTCAAGAAATTGAGAGCGAAGAGGCATTCGAACTTGCCGCTCCGCAGCAACAACAAGTGGTGAAACCAGAAGATTTCGACTGGGACGCCTACGAAAACGGTGGCACCGTATCTAGTTCAGAGCGCGGCCAACTCGAGGACATGTACAGCAAGACACTTTCTTCAATCACTGAGAATGAAGTGGTTGACGGCACAATCGTTGCCATGAACAAACGCGAGGCTTTGGTCAACATCGGCTACAAGTCAGAAGGTGTTATCAACATGAACGAGTTCCGCTACAACCCCGATTTGAAGGTTGGCGACACCGTTGAAGTTTACGTAGAAAGCCAGGAAGACCGCAACGGTCAACTGTTGCTCTCACACAAGAAAGCACGCGCACTGCGCTCTTGGGACCGTGTCAACCAGGCTCTGGAACAAGACGAAATCATCAAAGGCTACATCAAATGCCGTACAAAAGGCGGCATGATTGTCGATGTATTCGGCATCGAGGCCTTCCTGCCAGGCTCACAAATCGACGTGAAGCCAATCCGCGACTACGATGTATTCGTTGGCAAGACCATGGAATTCAAAGTTGTCAAAATCAACCACGAATTCAAGAATGTTGTTGTTTCGCACAAGGCTCTCATCGAGGCTGAACTCGAGCAACAGAAGAAAGACATCATCTCGAAACTCGAGAAGGGTCAGGTTCTTGAGGGAACTGTTAAAAATATCACATCTTACGGCGTATTCATCGACCTTGGCGGTGTTGACGGACTCATCCACATCACCGACCTGTCATGGGGCCGCATCCAACATCCTGAGGAAATCGTTCAGCTCGACCAGAAGCTCAACGTTGTTATCCTTGACTTCGACGACGACAAGAAACGCATTGCTCTCGGCCTGAAACAATTGACCCCGCATCCGTGGGATGCTCTTGACCCGAACCTGAAGGTTGGTGACAAGGTTAAAGGTAAAGTTGTTGTGATGGCTGACTACGGAGCATTTGTTGAGATTGCCCCGGGCGTTGAAGGCCTTATCCACGTATCGGAAATGTCGTGGTCGCAGCACTTGCGCAGCGCCAACGAGTTCCTGAACGTAGGTGACGAAGTTGAGGCTGTTATCCTGACACTCGACCGCGAGGAGCGCAAGATGTCACTCGGCATGAAGCAACTGAAACCAGATCCATGGGAAAAGATTGCTGACCAATATGCCGTTGGTACAAAACACACTGCCAAAGTTCGCAACTTCACCACATTCGGTGTATTTGTTGAGATTGAGGAAGGCGTTGACGGTCTTATCCACATCTCTGACCTGTCGTGGACTAAGAAAATCAAACACCCTGCAGAGTTCACCACCATTGGTGCTGACATCGAGGTTGTTGTTCTCGAAATCGACAAGGAGAACCGTCGTCTGCGCTTAGGCCACAAACAACTCGAGGAGAATCCTTGGGATGTATTCGAGACATTGTTCACCGTTGATTCAATCCACGAAGGAACAATCATCGAACTGACAGAGAAGGGTGCCGTTGTAGCTCTGCCTTACGGCGTTGAGGGCTTCGCAACTCCGAAACATCTTGTAAAAGAAGACGG
>JAGCNL010000067.1 GCA_017645945.1 Salinivirgaceae bacterium | reverse complement strand
CTGCAACAGCAAAGCCCGTTGCCATAGCTTTAGCCTCATCGTCAATATATACGGTAGTTCCGTCGGTGTCAATCTTCAAGATGTTCTCGGTGGCTGTAGCATCGCCGTCTTTGGCTGCTCTACGTCCTGCTACTGCGAAACCAGTTGCCATAGCCTTGCCATCGTCAACAAAAACCTTTGTACCATCGGCATTCACGGCGAAAATGTCACCATTTGCACCTTCTTTGGCGGCGCGGCGCCCAGCCACTGCAAAGCCTGTTGCCATAGCTTTGGCCTCATCGTCAATATATACGGTAGTTCCGTCGGTGTCAATCTTCAAGATGTTCTCAGTGGCAGTGGCGCTGCCGTCTTTGGCAGCTCTACGCCCAGCTACGGCAAACCCCGTTGCCATTGCCTTGCCATCGTCAACAAAAACCTTTGTTCCTTCAGCATTTACGGCGAAAATATCACCGTTGCCTTCTTTTGCGGCTCGTCGTCCGGCTACGGCAAAGCCTGTTGCCATTGCCTTGCTGCCACCGTCTGCTTCCTCATCAACATAAACGCGTACTGCATTCGGGTAAACGGCGAAAACCACGTTGCCGTCTTTGTCCTTAACCTCAAACAGAGCCTCCTCGGTGTCTGTACTTGCCTTGCCTTTCACATCGAGTTTCTGAACGGCTATTTCGTCAGTGGCAACCCATGTTGTGCCATCGTGCACCAGAGTCTGGCCTTTGGAGCCTTGCACCTGCATTCCGTCGCGGCCCGAATCACCTTTGTCGCCCTTTTCACCTTTCAAGTTGCCAGATACGTAGCTGTTGCCGTCGGTGGTGGTTATTGTCAGCACGTTGTCGTTGAAAACGGCGTTTGCAATGCCCACACCAGGCTGGCCTTGGGGAGCGGTAAACTCAGCCCAGTTGCTGGCGTCCTCGCTCGGCTGTTTGGTTGAGGTGATGTCAGCTTGTGCAATCCACATCGAGTTAACTGATGCATTTGCTTTGCTTGGCGCGAAAACATAGTCGCCTGATTTATACTGTGTTCCGCTAACCCAATTGCCGCGATTGTTTAAGCCTGTTCCTGCGTCACCTTTGTCGCCCTTTTCACCTTTCAGGTTGCCCGACACATACTTGTTGCCGTCGGTGGTCGCAACAGTCATCACGTTGTCACTGAAAGTTACACCGCTGATTCCAACGCCGGCAGCGCCTTTATCTCCAGTTTCACCCTTGTCGCCTTTTGCGCCGGTGTCACCTTTGTCGCCCTTTTCACCAGTTTCGCCTTTCTCACCTTTCTCTCCCTTGTCGCCTTTCTCACCTTTTAGATTTCCGGAGATATAGCTGTTGCCGTCGGTGGTGGTGATGGTCAGCACGCCGCCATCAAAAACTGCGCTGGCAATGCCTGCGCCAGCTTCTCCCTGCGGTGCGGTGAACTCAACCCAGTTCTGGGCGTCGTCTTTCGGTTGTTTTGTCGATGTGAACTCGCCTTGGGCTATCCACATTGTGTTGCCGTTTGCACTCACAGCGCTTGGCGCGAAAACATAATCGCCAGTCTTGTATTGAGCACCGTTTGTCCATGCACCGCGGTTGGTGAGGCCTGTTCCTGCGTCACCCTTCTCGCCTTTGGCACCCTGAGGTCCTTGCGGTCCGGCATCGCCCTGCTCACCTTTATCTCCTTTGTCGCCTTTTTCACCTTTCTCTCCGGTGTCGCCCTTGTCGCCTTTCTCGCCCTTGCTGCTTGGCGATGTGGCTGCAAAATAGGCGTAAGGCACTTTCTGCAGTTGGGTTGTGCCGAGGTCGGTGTATTCCTCACCGCCGGCAGCGTCAATTTCAATCTTCATAAGGATGTTGCCCTGAGCCCAGTCAACTTTGGCAAACTCGCCTTTCACGGCATTTCCAGTGCCAACAGTCACACTCAGCACGCCAAATGCGTTGGTCTGGGTTTTCTGAGTTTCCTGATAGAGCTCTGTCTTTCCGTCGGCTGAGAGCAGAGTCAATCTTAACTGAACTTGCGAGCTGCTAATCAGTTCGCCTTGAGCGTTACGCACCACGGCCTGATATGAGAAGCCGTCGGTTTGTGCACTTGCCGCCATGGTTGTCAGCGCCATGGCCATTGCAAAAAATAGGTTTTTAACTTTCATAATAATGTGATTTATATTATTGTTCTCCAATAGTTTCTTTCTTGTTATTTAAATCGTTTCTTCAATCATGGGCTTTTTAACCGTTGCAAAATGGCCCGATTTTAAAAGTACGCAATTAAATATGTCAAGGTTGCCTTTTTTGATGAATGCTTTCATTTTTAGTGCTACACATAACATTTCAATGGTCTCCTTTTAAAAATCGATTCAAAAATATGCTCCTATTATTATTATGTCAATAGGTATTTATACCTATATAAACGTAATACACTGTTAATCAGATTGATAATTTTAGTGATGTTTCCCGTTGCCGAGACTCTTTCAAAGAGCCAGAGCCCTGCTTATTGGCAAAAACCGGCGATGGTTTTTATCATTTATTCTGATTTTTTCCGTGCTCGAATTGAAAGATTATGCTGGTTTGCAAGATTTATACCCATGCTTGGCGCCATCAATTCAAAAAAGTGTAAATTTGTTGGGTTATTCGCATTTTTACCGATGCTAGATTTAAGCAACCATATAAAACGACTTCTGCTGGTTCACGACTGTGTCATTCTGCCGGGATTCGGCGGCTTTGTGGCCAATTACGCAAGTGCCACTCACGACGAGTCAACGCACACCTTCTCGCCGCCGTCGAAGCAGCTGCTCTTCAACAGCAGTTTGTCGAACAACGACGGTCTGCTTGTGAGCGAGATATCGCAGGAGCTGGGCATACCTTATGCCGAGGCCGACGCCATGGTCCGCCAGTGCATTGATGAGGCATGGATGAAACTCGAAAACGGCGAGTTGCTTGAGATGGAGGGTATAGGCATTTTCCGCCTGACTGACGACCAGACTCTCACCTTCACTCCAAAACTCACCGCAAACCTGCTTACCGACTCATGCGGAATGACATCGTTCAGATTCCCGCCTCTGAGCTACCAGACTAAAAATGAGCAAGTTATTAATAACGATAATATTCGCAAAATGCCCACTATCGAACCCAAAAAAGTGTTGCTTTATGCAGCCGCCTTGCTGCCGATTGCCGTTCTGATAGGTCTGATTCCGTTCCACAATCGCAGCCAGCAGCAGGATGCGGGCGTAATGCCGGTTCCCGTCGCTTTCGAGGACACGGTCACAGCTTCGTCGTCGGTCGATTACGCCATCAATGCATCAACCAACAAACGCGCTGCGCTATTCTATAACGAAACACCGCAGCAGCAGACTCAGCCTCACGTCGACGCTTCTCTTTCAAACGGCACATATTATATTATTGGTGCCAGCTTCAAGGAACGGGCAAATGCCGAAAAGCACGCGAAACTCTATGCAAAAGAAGGGTTCAAATCGGAAGTCGTGGAGTCGGGCAGTCTCTATCGTGTGTCGCTTGCCGTTTATACTGACAAGGTGAAGGCTCTGCATGAACTCCGCCGCATCCGCGCCAACGAGCGCTACAGCAACGCCTGGATTTACACAAAGGCAGAATGATTAATGGTAAATGATTAGTGATTAATTAAGGGTGTAAACAGCTGATATGAAGAGCGTTGTCTTCTTCTAATATTAAACACTAATCATTAATCACTAAACACTAACCTCTAAATCTCTTCCCCTCTTTTCACGCCACCTTTATTGTGATGACTGGAATGGGAGAGTGGTTGACAAGTCTCTGCTGGTTTGAAACAGAGAATTGCTGCCAGCCGCTGTCGAGACGTTCGCTTGTGGCTGCAATAAGGTCGGCGTCGTTCTCAATGGCGCAGTCAATCACTGCCCGCGCATTTTTCGATTTTTTCACTTGCAGAGTTTCTTTGCTGTATCTGACATTGTGGCGGTCGAGATAGACGGTGACGGCTTTCATGGCGTCGGCCATCTTTTTCTGTGTTGAGAGCTTATTGTCGTTTCTCACATCAACAAGAATCATTTCGGCATTGAAGCTTTTGGCAATGCTTGCCACAAACGGGATTTTCAACCGCGTGCGGTCGGAGTTGTCAATGGGCACCACAATGCGGCGCGGATTCTGCGGTACAAAATTATATTTGATGGTTATCACCGGGCAGGAGGCATGGCTCACAATCCGGAAAGCGTTGCTGCCTTCCCACCGCTCTTTGAAACCTGAAACGCCGTTTGTTCCGCTGATAATCATTAGCGCGTCGCCATATTTGGCCTGGTTGCAGACCTCGGTGAACACGCGGCCGTCGCGCACGCAGTAGTCCATCTTGCCTTTCATCTTGCCGCTGAAGTGGGCGATTATCCGCTTGAAATTGTTTGCTGCCGACGATTTCAGCACCTCGTCGTAGTCGCTGTAGTTGATAACCGGGTCATAATCAGCGTTGCGGCGCTTGACGTGAATCATCTTGATGTCGCACTTCATGGCGTTGGCATACAGCACGGCGTGCTCCATAGCATTTATCGAGCTTGGCGAAAAATCAACCGGAACCAGAATGTACTTGTCCATAGCAGTGCGTTTGGCGCGCAATTTATGGCGAATTTCGCTAAATACCATCGCCACAGGCTGCAAAATTATTCGCCACATTGCAGGTGGTTAAACTTTTGCCTTGTACTAAACCATCAATTTTCTACATTTGCAGTTTCTTAAAAACTGACACATATAAAATAAAAATAGAATTATGGCACAGCAAGAAGACGTTTTCAAGAAAATCGTTGCACACTGCAAGGAGTACGGATTTGTGTTCCCAAGCAGCGAAATCTACGACGGACTTGGAGCCGTTTACGACTACGGTCAGAACGGCATTGAACTGAAAAACAACATCAAACGCTATTGGTGGGATGCAATGGTGAAGCTCAACGAGAACATCGTGGGCATCGACTCATCAATCTTTATGCACCCGACCATCTGGAAGGCTTCCGGTCACGTCGACGCCTTCAACGACCCGCTCATCGACAACAAAGACAGCAAGAAACGCTACCGCGCCGACGTGCTGATTGAGGAGCAGATT
>JAGCNL010000066.1 GCA_017645945.1 Salinivirgaceae bacterium | reverse complement strand
TGCAAACAGAGCAATGCTTGCCTTCAGTTAAGCCTGTGGCAGTGCAAGTTGCAGCTACAGCTGCATCAACAACCTCCGTGTGGCCCTTGGCTGGAACAACTTCTTGTGCTTTCAAAACAGCCTTGCAAACAGAGCAATGCTTGCCTTCAGTTAAGCCTGTGGCAGTGCAAGTTGCAGCTACAGCTGCATCAACAACCTCCGTGTGGCCCTTGGCTGGAACAACTTCTTGTGCTTTCAAAACAACCTTGCAAACAGGACAATGACTGCCTTCCGTTTTGCCTGATTCCGTGCATGTTGCGACTATAGCAGAATCCATCACAACAAGATGTGCCTCAAACTGTGCTGTGAGAGAAGCTTCTCCAGTTGTTTTACGAGGATTCTCAACCGAATTATCACTCCAATTTACAAAGTGATAGCCTTCTTTCGGCTCGGCATACAATATATTATTATAACTGTACACAGTTCCTCTTGTCGCATCAATACTCTCCACATTAATTGGCAGAATTGTTTTATTTTTCCAAACATTGGCAGCTTTGTATGCATCAACACAATCTGGAAGGACATAAACGGTGCCAGTACTGGCGAATGGATCATCTTCATCTAAAACTGGAGGAACCGTTGCAAGGCATACCACACTTTTCAATTTGGAACAATAATCAAACGCAGACCAACCAATACTTATTACAGAATTGGGAATTGTTAATGAGGTTAGATTATCACACCTATAGAATGCCCGAACTCCAATTTCTGTGACAGAATTTGGAATAATCATATATGTAAGACTATCACTGCTGTTGAATGCATCTTCTTCAATGTCAACCACAGTGCTTGGTATTGTTATTGATGACAACTTGGTATATTCAAAAGCGGCATCACCAATGGTTGTAACAGAATTAGGAATCGTATATGTTCCTGTTCTTCCAGCAGGATAACATACTATTGTGGTTTTGTCTTTATTAAATAATACTCCGTCAACTGACACGTAATAATTGTTTTCGCTATCCACATTTATTTCCATCAATTTTGTGCACCACGCAAAAGATTCTTCACCAATATCTGTTACGCTATTGGGAAGGTTTACCGACGTCAAACTATTACAACCATAAAATGCGTAACCGTCAATTTCTTTCACTGAATTTGGAATAGTTACCGATTTAAGATTTGAACAACAATAAAAAGCCCTATAGCCAATAGTGGTAACTGAATTAGGAATGGTTACAGATGTCAAGATTGAGTATTCGCTGAAAGCACGGCTTCCAATTTTTTTAACCGTGTTCGGTATGGTGATGTCCCCACCATTGCCAGCATATCCAATAAGCTGCGTCTTTTCTGCATCTGAATATACAAACCCTTCTTCGTCAACAAAGCCGTTATTTGTAATCGCACCCCAAGGCTGACCTGTTGCATCCCCATGATAAACAATGTGTCTTACATTATAAAAAGCGTAACTGCCAATAGTTGTGACAGAACTAGGTATGGTTACCGATTTTAGTTTGATGCACCCATCAAACGCATTTTTACCAATAATTGTAACTGAATTGGGGATGGTTACTGATGTCAAGTTATTGGGATTATAAAAATCATCAAACGCATAATTTGCAATTATTTTGCAATTACTGTTAATCTCACTCGATGTTAAATCATCCGATTTAGGTTTGATGAGTACTAAATACGGATTCTCGTCATTACCCAAATAGCAAACACTGTCATATTCGTTATAAATGATTTTGTTGGCATACAAAAACGCAGAACTACTAACGTCTGTAATACCATTACCAAGGGTTACATTTGTCAATTTATTACACCAACTGAACACTTGTCGTCCCATATTATTTACACCGCTTCCAATTGAAATTGAGGCAAGACTCGAACAACCTGCAAATGCCTCGTCACCGATGCTAGTTACCGCATCGGGAATGATGATAGATGTTATGCCTTGACAATAAATAAACGCATAACCATCGATGCTGATTATTGATTCTGGAATGTTGATTGTTTTCAAATTGCTATATGCAAACGCACCATAACCTATCTTTGTTACTGTATTGGGGATGTCATAAGATTCATCCGTTTTCCCTTCAGGGTAACTAACAATTGTTTTCTTGTCTTTACTGAATAAAATACCATTTTCTGATGTGTAATGTACGTTGCCACTTTCCACATTTATTTCTGATAATTTGTCGCAAAGCCAAAAAACTGATGTACCAATTTCTGTAACCGAGTCTGGAATAGTGATTGATGTTAATTTTCTGCAGTCATAAAACGCATAACCTTTAATACTTTTTATGCAATCACCGATGCTAATCGATGTCAAGTTTTCGCATCCTCTAAATGCACTATTACCGATACTTGTGACCATATAAGTTACGCCACCATTTTCAACTTTTGCAGGAATAATAATATGACCAGATATTGTATCGGAAACCGCACCAACGGAAACTGAGCTTGTGCCAGTTATGGTGTATTTCAATTTGTCAACTGTAAAAGTCGTCTGCGCCCACGCCTGCCCTGCAAGCATTGCGCCAAACAAAAGAGTAAAAATGCGTTTCATTATAATAAGATTTAATTATTTTTTATATAATTTATTGATTGTCTTTTCTTTACAAAATATCTAACGGCAATCGTTTTAAACTAATTGAATGTCTTTTAGTCCCGAAAGATACGTAAGTTTCGGAATCGTGCACTTTGCCAATAATCAATTCTTTGCAACTTTTGTTATTTTTACGCCCCGAATGAAACACAAAATTTTTCAAACTTTAAACTACCTACAAAGTGAAAACATTAACAAAAATCATGCTTGTTGCCGCCATTTTACTTGGTACACAGGCAGTTAAAGCACAAGAAATGGAAAAGACATCAGCAAACGAGATTCAGAAGGTGCTGAAAGATTGCGGCGCATTCTTTTTAGCCACCACCGACGGCGACCAGCCTCGTGTGCGCCCGTTCGGGGCATTGGCGGTTTACAACGACAAACTCTACTTGATTACCGCCAAATCGAAAAACGTTTACAAGCAGATTGCGGCCAACGGCAAGTTCGAACTTTGCGGTTGGAACGCTTCAAAGGGCGAATGGATTCGCGTAAGCGGTCGCCTAATTACTGATGACACCATCGAAGCGCAGGAGGCTGTTCTCGATCAGAATCCCGACTTGAAAGGAATGTACAAAGTTGGCGACAGCAACACTGCAGTGATGTATATCGAGGAGGGAGTGGCAACCTACAACACCTTCTCGGGCGCTCCGCGCACTGTCAGCTTCTAATTGAAAATCAACATAAATGGCTCGAGAAAAGTTCGGTTCGCGGTTTGGCGCGATAATGGCGCTGGCAGGTTCGGCGGTGGGGCTGGGTAACATCTGGAAATTTCCCTACGAGGCCGGCAGCAACGGCGGCGGCGCCTTTATGCTGGTCTATCTGTTTTTCGTCTTTGTTATCGGCATTCCAGTGATGCTATCGGAGTTTGTGATTGGCCGCCGCGGACAGCGCAACCCGTTCGGCTCGTTCAAGACGCTGGCGCCTGGCACGCGCTGGTTCTGGTTTGGCGGGCTGTCGATTTTTGCCGCAGCCATCATTCTGTCGTACTACGGCACGGTGGCTGGCTGGACTCTCGAGTATGTGGCGTATGCCGTCAACGATACTTTCCACGGCCGTTCGTCCGACGATATCAGCCAACTTTTCAGCAATTTTGTGAGCAACTCATACAAACCGCTGCTCTGGCAGGTGGGCTTTATGCTGATGTGCGGCGTAATCATTATGTCGGGTGTGAAAAACGGCATTGAGCGGTGCGTGAAGACGATGATGCCCGCGCTTTTTGTGCTGATAATCCTTCTCGACATCCGCGCCTGCACGCTCGACGGCGCATCGGAAGGACTCAAGTTTCTGTTCCTTCCTGATTTCAGCAAAATCACCGTCAACAGTGTGCTGAACGCTCTTGGGCAGTCGTTCTTCTCGCTCTCGCTGGGTATGGGCGCACTGATGACTTACGCTTCGTATATATCACGCGATGAGAATCTTACGGGCATATCGCTGCGCGTGGTTGTGGCCGACACGTTTGTTTCGGTTCTGGCTGGAATTGCCATTCTGCCTGCCGTGTTTGCCTTCGGTGTTAACCCGTCAGCGGGTCCGAATCTTGTCTATATCACACTTCCGCAGGTGTTCGACGCTATGCCGCTGGGCTATGTCTGGGGCATTGTCTTCTTTGTTCTGCTCACCTTTGCCGCACTCACATCGGCCATCTCTCTGCTCGAAGTCTGTGTGGCTTATCTGACTGAAGAACTGAAATTTAAACGCCTTTCGGCTACAGCGTTATCCACTGGCGTGATAGCCGCGCTGGGTGTGCTTTGCACGCTCTCGTTCGGCCCGATGCGCGATGTGACCATCTTCGGCCGCACCTTCTTCGATGCTTTCGATGCCTTGAGCTCGAACATTGTGCTGCCCGTGGGCGGAATTTTCATCTGCTTGTTTGTGGGTTGGAAGATGAAGACGTTGAGCGTCTATTCCGAACTGTCGAGTGGTGGCCGCTACCCGATGGGAATGTTCAAGATTTTTATGTTTATTGTGAAATATGTGGCGCCTGCAGCCATCTTGATGATTCTGCTGGGGTCGATAGGAATTTTTTAGCTAGGATTTAAGATTTTGATTGATGATCCCCCTACATTGAGATTTTGCACACACGTGTGCAAAATCTCGCATATCCTTTATTTTATTCGCACTGGTATTAAAATATGGCAAAAAGTTGCCTACATTTGGTTATCCTTTGCATCACGTGCGTAAAGGCAAAAATATATTGATGATTCATTTAAAACCTGATACAATGAGTGATTTCTCAAGAGGTTTTTGGAAAAGAGCCGGACAAAACACAGCCGACAGATTAAGCAATGCGGTATTTGGCGACAAATGGGCGCGCCCATACAAACGAGTTACAGATGAGGCTCGGGCCGATGCGATTCGCACGAGGGCCGAAGCTGCAGAAAGAAGAGCAGAAGCCAAAGCATACGAAATGGAAAAGAGAGCGGAAATTGCCGAAAGAAACCAACTTAACGCCATTGATGCCGCTGTGTTGCAAAATGTTGATAAAGTAATTGCTATGCCGTTTGCGGAAAATGTGAGTGAACTTGTCAATCAGTTGAGCGGATTAGTCACGCAGTTGTCAATCAATTCTTTCTCAAAAAGTACGGCAGAAGAAAAGATACGTGCCAAATATACAGAAACCGTATATCAAAAGTTAGAACAAGGCATAAACATACTGCTCATAAAAGACCCTTATAACCCTAATATGCAGTATATTTATGATGCATATCTCAAAGCAAAAAAAGAACGAGGAAAGACAACCCGAAGAAAAGCGTTGTTGATTACTTGGGGGATCATTGGCTGGGCGTTTATGTTTGGTTTGGGGCTGGCATCTGAAGGAACCCCGCAACTGCTCGTGATAACAATATTTGTGTCTTTTATAACGGCATTTATATGTTTGAGGATTTCGAGAAAACGGAAGAAAAAAGACAAACGCCGATTGGCTGATGCACGCAAAGCCTTTGATGCCCGTCAGTCACAAATTCAGCAACTGCAGCAGGAACAAGAACAAATAATGACACAACCTGTTGCAGAACAACCTGTTGTGGAACAACGTCAGACATTCAGTCAGAAGCAGTTGCTTGACCATTTATGGAACAAATACAGCCATCTTTCGCCACTGATGCAAAACGGCTACCGCGCTTGTCAGATAAGTGAACAAAAAGATATTCTCATTATTGGATTATACTGCAACACCGATCAAATCGTAAAAGGCAAAACCATTTATCCGCTATCTCAACACGAGCGAATATCGTCTTTGGACTACAACTTGAATGGTGCAGGTATCAATTTACAAAGTCGTGCCGCCTATATGGATTTATTACCGATACAAAGCTCAAATGCGCCAATTGAGATACTTAACGAGATTATTCTTAACCCCAAAATGTTTGATTATGTGATAGAACAAATGTCACTTAATCAAACGATTATGGAAGATGTGGTTCGCCCGGAACTCATAATTGTCAAAAGCGATGAATCGTGGGCATTTTTTGGTAAAAATCCAGAATATGTTTGGATGGGATACGCTTTCAAAACAATCGCGAAAACAAGTTACGGCGAATTATGTTGTATCGTAGGGTTCCGCCCCGAAGATCGCATACAGCCGGGCCGACACCAAACAAATCTTTTGGGGACAAAAGTGTTGTTCCATCAAGGTATAGCTATCCCCGCCATAGAAACAAGAAAATGGTTAAACTTATAAAAACAATTTAAAATGAATGCCATTCAACTACATTAAGAATTCTGTATTACAGCGTTGAAATGCATTAAAGACCGACACACGCAACAGAAATCTACGTCCTTCAGGAAACCGAACGGATTATGGGCGAGATAGATATGTGATTTCGATAGTTCAAAAGACGTATAATTAGATATTACAACAAGATATGACGGAAAAAGAATTAAAAGAGTATATCATAAATTATTATCCCATAGAAAACGAAGGCGTGGAATGGAAGGATTATTCCAATCTGAAGAACACGCTTTGCGGTCACGAAGGCGATGATGTGATTTCGTATGTGTCGGCACTGGCCAATATGAATGGCGGGGCATTAGTGATTGGCGTGGCAGACAAATCTCTTGATGTGGTTGGTATTCAGCACTTTGGCAATTATACTTTGGAATCGGCAAAAAGTCGCATTTGTGACAAGTGTCAACACCTTGATTCTGAAAAACTTGAGATTATCGAACTCAATACGGATGACACAGACAAATGTGTATGGATAATAAACATTCCGAAACACAAGAATAGGATTCCTGTATATGCGCATAATAAAGCTTGGCAAAGGATAGGTGAATCGTTGTATGAGATGAAACGCGAGCGTTTGGAAACCATTATTTCTGAAATCACAATTGATGACGATTGGAGTATAAAAATCGTAGAAAATGCTTCGCTTTCTGACCTTGACGAGGAAGCCATTGAAAAAGCTCGCAAGGAATTCATAAAAAGGAACCCGTATAGAATAAATGAGATAAAAAGTTGGACAGACGAAAAATTCCTTGATAAGGCAAAAATAACTATCAATGGGAAAATTACACGGGCAGCACTTGTGTTGTTAGGTAAGGAAGAGTCGGAGCACTTGCTCAACCCGTATGTGGCCCAAATCCGTTGGTCTTTGCGGACTTTGGGGGCAGTCGAGAATAAGGATTACGATGTATTCTCGCTGCCAATGATATTGAGTGTAGACAAACTGTATAACAAAATCAGAAACGTAAAATACCGTCTTGTCCGTCCAAATTCCTTGTTCCCCGATGAGATGCTGCGTTATGATATGTTCAACATTCGAGAACCACTAAATAACGCTATCGCCCACCAAGATTACACTAAATGTGCAAGAATTGAAGTGGTTGAGTATGAAGATGACCATCTTATATTTCAGAATCACGGTACTTTCTTGCCTGGCAGCGTGGAAGAAGTTGTGAAAGCCGACTGCCCCCAATCAGTCTATCGCAATCGCTTTTTGGTGGAAGCTATGCGGAATCTGAATATGATTGAAACAGAAGGCGGTGGCATTAAGAAGATGTTTAAATATCAGAGTGTAAGATTTTTCCCATTGCCAGAATACAATTTTGTGGATGGAAAAGTGAGAGTTGAAATAATTGGAAAAGTAATTGATGAAGATTTTGCCAATCTATTAACTCAAAACAAGGAACTTTCATTGTTGGATATAATGATGTTGGATAAAGTTCAAAAAAGGAAACATCTGAATGATAGTGAAATAGATTATTTGCGAAAACAGCATTTCATTGAAGGTCGAAAGCCGAATTTCTATTTGTCGGACAAAGTCGTAACCCCAATCAACAATCAGAAACTAAAGGCCGATTATGTGAAAAACAGGAACTTCGATGACAATCATTATAAAAAAATGATTATTGAATATTTGGGGAAATATGGTAAGGCAAAGAAGTCAGAAATATCGAATTTGATTATTGACAAGTTATCGCCAATACTTTCTGAAGAGCAAAAGCGTAGCAAAATACAGAATCTTCTTTCCGCTTTGCGCATTGCAGAAAAAATTGAGTTTAAAGATGGTTTTTGGAAGTTGAAAATTTAAACGATTTAAACGGTATTGTTATAATTGCTCTTGACGTATAATGCTGATAATGAATATCTAATGTGGATTATATTTAAACGATTTTTAAATGAAACACAAACTTCTGACAATATTATTCCTTCTGCTGTCGATGCCGATGATGGCTCAATTCGACATAAACCACTATCTGCGTGAGGGTTATGCCGATTTGAACAAGTCGAACTACACAAGCGCCATCAACCGCTTCAACACCATAATTCAGGTGAAGCCCGAAATGCTTGAACCTTACTATTTCCGCGGGTTCTGCAAGTATCGTCTCGACGATTATCAGGGCGCCTATCTCGATTTTCAGCGCGTTATCGAACTGAATCCGTATTTTGCCGACGGCTACCGTATGCGCGGCGTTATCAAGGCTTTGCAGCAGGACTATCAGGATGCGATGGAAGATTTCGCGAAGGCGCTCGAACTCGACCCTGCCAATGCCAACATCTACACGAGCCGCAGCTACACCTATATGTCGATGAAGAACTACGATTTGGCTATTGCCGATGTCAACGAGGCGCTGAAAATCAACAAGGACGAGGCGTCGTCGTATTTTTTGCGCGGCTATGCCAAAATGAGCATCAACGACTATGACGGCGCCATCGACGACTTTACGAAGGGCATCAAACTGAATGCCTACAAGCCTGGCGGATATGCGCAGCGCGCCTTGGCCTACTGCGAGAAGGAGGAATACAAGCTGGCCATTGCCGATATGGACCACGCCATCGAACTCGACCCACAGGACCCGACATATTATTTCAATCGTGCTATAATCCGTTATAAATCAAATGATTTAAAGGGAACGATGGAGGATTACAACAAAGTGCTCGAGTTGAATCCCGACAATGCTTTGACGTTCTACAACCGCGCCATTTTGAACACCGAAATCGGCAAGACGGGGGAGGCTGTGGCCGACTATTCGAAGGTCATCGAGTTGAGCCCGCGCAACATTCTGCCGTACTTCAACCGCGGCGCTGTCAAATTCGAGGCTGGCGACTACTACGGCGCCATCGAGGACTGGAGTCAGGCCATCGAGATTTTCCCCGATTTCGCGAAAGCGTATCAGGCACGAAGTTCGGCGCGATATCAAATTGGCGACTATGCAGGTGCCAAAGCCGACGAGCGGACAGCCAAACAGAAAATCGAGGAGTACGTGAAGCGCACCGATGGCGACTCGCTGATGGCCGATTTTGCCGACACGTCGTATAATTTCCGCAAGGTGATTGAGTTCGACAGCGATTTCTACCGCGCCAATATGGACGACGGCGAGGTGCAGAACCGCCGCGTGGTCATCGACCTGAAACCGCTCATTCTACTCACTGCCAAACTGCCTGGCGACGATAGTCTGATTACGGTCTATCTGCAAAGTCTTGAGCAACTTAACAGCAAGAGCCCCACTGGCTTCGGGCTTGCCTTTGCCGACCATCAGGCCGACATTCCTGTTGACACTGTCCGCTTCCTGCTCAATCAAACCGAACAGGCCAAACTGCAGTCGGGCTTCGACTGCGGATTGTATTTCC
This sequence comes from Salinivirgaceae bacterium, assembly GCA_017645945.1. GTDB lineage: Bacteria > Bacteroidota > Bacteroidia > Bacteroidales > SZUA-534 > RUG13583. Next base: position 113,528 of record JAGCNL010000066.1, on the reverse strand, counting down.
ATCAAGGAATGTTGAACAGCGTGGTCCACAACTACAATCAGTCAATCAAATCGTATTCGTCGGCCATCAGCATTGACCCGAAGTTTGAGCTGGCCTACCTGAACCGCGCCGCCACGCGCTACTTGATGATTGAGTACATCAACTCGCTCGACGATATTGCGCCCATTGTGAGCATTGGCGGCGATAATGGCGCGCGCCGTCCCGAAGTGAAGCAGGAGGTGCAGACCGATTACTCGGAAGTGATTGAGGACCTTGATGTTGCAATTCAACTCAATCCGCAGCTGGGCATTGCTTACTACGACCGCGGAAACGTGAAATGTATGTCTAAAGATTTTGCTGGCGCCATCAACGACTACACGCGCTCGCTCGAGGTTGGCCCCGAACTACCGCAAGCCTACTATAATCGCGGCCTTGTTCTCATCTATCTGAAAGACAAAGAAAAGGGCTGCTATGATATTGGTAAGGCTGGCGAGATGGGCATTGAGGATGCGTATGTGGTGCTGAAGAAATATTGTAAGTGACAAGTTACAAGGTAAAAGTGGCAAGTAGGGACGTGGCGTGTCGCGTCAGATAAAACCAGAAATACCGATTAAACACAAAAACAAATGCGAGTTGTTATTCAAAGAGTTAAGCGGTCGAGTGTGACCATCGATGGTGAGGTTGTTGGCTCGATTGGTGCGGGGCTGATGGTTCTGCTTGGCATCGAACCTGCCGACACATCGGCCGACATTGATTACCTGACGGGCAAGATTTCAAGGCTGCGCATCTTCGACGATGAGAACGGTGTGATGAATCGTTCGGTGACAGATGTTGGCGGCGAGCTTTTGGTGGTGTCGCAGTTCACGCTCTTTGCGCAGACAAGCCACGGCAACCGTCCGTCGTATATCCGCGCCGCCCGCCCCGAGCAGGCCATTCCGCTCTACGAGGAGTTTGTCGCAAAACTTGGAGAGGTGTCAGGCATCCGCCCGCAAACTGGCCGCTTTGGCGCAATGATGGATGTGGAGCTGATTAACGACGGCCCAGTGACGATTATAATTGACAGCCACGAAAGGGATTTTTAGAGCCCTTTTCAAAAACAAAAAAGGTGGAATTGCATAGGCAACCCCACCTTCCAGTTATTACAATTGTGGGTTCTATTCAAAACTTATCCAATCCACAGCAACATTCTCGCCTTCAACCAACTCAACAAACACATTGTGAACGCCTTTAGGATTCTTTGTCTTTGCGCCTGTTGTCTTTAACGAGCCGTCAGTCACTATGCCGACAGGGAATTTTACAGTCGAGAATTCGCCTACAACCGGGCCTGTTTGGCTGTCAACGTGTACGCGAATGGTGGTTTTCTTTCCAGTGTCGAATTTCGCTTTTATGGCAAAACTTGAAATGTTGTCGTTCTGACCGAAGTCAACATCGTCATACTCAACCCAATCGCCTTTTTTCGAGAAGATGGCTTCCCAACCTTCGAAACGTTTGGTAGTGTCAGGGTCGTTGGCGTATACAAAGTCGATTTTCACGCCGTCGCTGATGTTGCTGTAGCGGTCAATCTGAATTTTGTCGGTTGCTTTGGTGATGCCCACGCCACGCAGAGTCGCTTTCACTGGCTTGATGGTGCCGTCCTCGTTGAATTCAAGTTTATCGACGCACACCGAGCGGTTCTTGTCGAATTTGGGCGAGTATTGGTTATAATGGTAGAACAAATACCATTGACCTTTGTAGTTGACAATTGAGTGGTGGTTGGTCCAGCAATCGTCGCGCTCATCCATAATCAAACCTTTGTACTCGTATGGTCCCATCGGGTTTTTGCTCATTGCGTAACCAAGGGCCTCACGGTTTTTAACCACATACGGGTAAGTCAGATAGTAGTTGCCGTTGTACTCAAAAGCAAACGGGCCTTCAGCTTGACGCGATGGCAGACCTTTCAGGCAGTTGACGCCTTTCATCACAAACTGACGCGGACCGAATTTGATGGTGTCGGTCGGATTGTCGTCGGCCAACTCTATCATATTGTCTTTCAGCTTGGCGCAGTTGCCTGCACCCCAGAAGAGATAGTTGTTGCCATCACTTGCCTGAAGCACGCACGGGTCGATACCATTAACGCCTTCAATGCTGTTTTCCAGCGGTTTGTATGGGCCTTCGGGTTTTTCAGCTACAGCCACGCCAATGCCGAATCCGCGGCCTTGCTTGCTTGCGTTGGGGAAGTAGAAGTAATATTTGCCGTCTTTACCCTGAACGCAGTCGGGTGCCCACATGCTATAAGCTGTCGGGTTACCCCAAGGAACGTTTTTCTGGTCGAGAATAACGCCGTGGTCAGTCCAGTCGGTCAGGTTCTCCGATGAGAAAACGTGATAATCGTTCATGCAGAACCAGTCTTTGCGCGGATAGTCGTAAGCCGACATTGGCGGAATATCGTGCGACGGGAAAAGATAGACTTTGCCGTTGAAGACACGCGCCGTCGGGTCGGCCGAGAACTGGTCACGGATAATCGGGTTTTGGGCCGAGACACCTTGCACAAGCATCATCGCAAGCCCCATTGTCAGAATGTGTTTCATATTCTATTGATTAAAAATAACGAATCGTAATGCAAACGCATCATGGCGCAATATCCGAAAAAATGCTGTTTCATAAATGAAAAAAACGATGAATTGGCAATTGTTATAGATACCGGCTGTTTTTGTCGGTGTCTGTTTGTCCACATCAGTTTTGATTTTCTCTATTATTATATCTTTGACCGCGAAATTCTGAAGTATGGAATACGACATTATCATAATTGGCAGCGGACTGGGCGGACTTGAGTGCGGCGCCATCCTGAGCAAGGAAGGCTTCAACGTGTGCGTGCTCGAGAAGAACAGCAACTTCGGCGGCTGCTTCCAGACCTACCAGCGCGGCAGCCATCTGCTCGACACCGGCATCCACTATGTGGGCAGTCTCGACGACGGCCAGATTATGAATCAGTATTTCAAGTATTTGGGCATAATGGACAAGCTGCGACTGCGCAAACTCGATGCCGAAGCCTTCGACCAAATACACTATCACGGCAAGGTTTACAATTATGCAATGGGGCACGAGCGTTTTGTTGACACGCTTGCGCGACAGTTCCCCGCCGAGCGCGACAATCTGCATCGCTATGTGAACCAGCTCAAGGAAGTGGGCGACCTTATCAGCGTTGAGAATCTGCGAAAGGGCGTGATTGCCACCGAAGGAATGCTCTATTTCTGCACATCGGCGGCAAGGCTTATCGAAGAAACCATCGGAAACCCCGACCTGCAGGAAGTGTTGGCCGGCTCGGCACTGCTATACGGCGGAATACGCAATTTGTCGACCTTCTACGGCCACGCAATGATTAACAACTCGTACATCGAGAGCGCCTACCGCTTTGTGGACGGCACCATTCAGGTGAGCCACGAGCTGATTAAGGTGATTCGCGCCAACGGCGGCACCGTGCTCAACAATGCCGAAGTGACGCGCATTGTGGCCGACGACTCGGGCGCCAAAGCGGTGATTGTAAACGGCATCGAGCGTATCGACGCAAAGCGGATAATCTCGAACGTGCACCCGCAGCGCACGCTGGAACTGCTCGACAAGAGCCGCGCCATCAAAAATGCCTACATCACACGAATCAACTCATTGCCAAATACTTACGGCATCTTCTCAATCTATTTGATTGTGAAGCCGAAAACATTGAAATACAACAATTTCAACATTTATCTGCACGGCAACAACAGCGTCTGGTACGACCGCCAGAACTATCCAGGCCACACCACCAACTGCATGATTTCAATGCAGGCGCATACTGCCGACAGTGAGTGGGCCGAAGTGGTGACCATCCTGACGCCAATGTATTATGAGGAAGTGGCCGAATGGGCCGACAGCAAACCCGAGCACCGCGGCGAACGATACAAACTTTTCAAAGAGGCCAAAACGCGGCAAGTGCTCGATTTCATTCGTCAGCACGGCATTGATTATGAACCATATATCGAATCGATATATACCACAACGCCGCTGAGCTACCGCGACTACACAGCCACGCCCGAAGGCTCGGCCTACGGCATCATCAAAGATTACAAGTGCCCGCAGGTGGGTTTCGTCTCAACGCGCACCAAACTGGGCAATCTCTATCTGACCGGCCAAAACCTGAACGTTCACGGCGCATTGGGTGTAACTCTCACAGCCATAATTACTTGCTCGGAATTTTTAGGGCAAGAATATCTGGCAAAAAAGGTGGGGAACGCATAAGCAAGGATTAATTGAATATATCTGAGAATGAGCAAAATACTAAAACGGATTGGCCTTTTTTTCGGCGGACTAATTCTGGCGGTTGCGCTCATTTTACTCATCATCTTCGCCTATCTCTATCTGACGGCCGACTTCAAGAAACCCGTTGGTTTTGAGCCCGTTGGCAAAGAAATCGTGAAAATCAGCGACAGTCTCCGCGCTTGCGGTACCGACACTCTCCGCCTCAGCCAGAGTGGACTTTGGGAGATGAAAATCGGCGGAAGCCCGTTTGAGCGCGGCGAGACCTACGGCAAACTGGCGCAAGACCTTCTGTATGAACAAGAACAGATTTTTGTTGACCAGATTCGGGCTTTTGTTCCGTCAGAGGCATACTTGAAATTTCTGCGCTATCTGACGCTCGCGTTCAACCACTCTCTGGGCAAATACATCGGTGAGGAGTTCCGCGAGGAGATTTACGGCATATCGCTCTCATGCTCAGACGATTTCAACTTCGTTTGCGAGCCGTACGAACGCCAAATGAACTACCATTCGGCTCACGACCTCGGCCACGCCATGCAGGATTACATGCTTGTGGGATGCAGCTCGTTTGCCGCGTGGGACACGTGCAGCGCCAACGGAAACCTCATAGTGGGGCGCAACTTCGATTTCTATCTTGGTGATGATTTTGCCCGCAACCGCATTGTCATGTTCTGCACACCAACCGACGGCTACCGCTTTGCATCGGTGAGCTGGCCTGGAATGATTGGCGTTATGTCGGGCATGAACGAAACGGGCCTGACCATCACCATCAATGCCGCCAAATCGGCCATGCCAACCTCCTCGGCAACGCCAATCTCCATCCTCACCCGCGAGATTCTGCAATACTCCTCAACCATCGACGAGGCTCTTGCCATCGCCAACCGCCACAAGACGTTCGTGTCGGAGTCGATACTGATTGGCTCGGCTTCCGACGGCCGCGCCGCCGTGATTGAAAAGTCGCCCGAAAAAACCGCTCTTTTCACCACAGACTCGTCGTTCATTATCAGCACAAACCATTATCAGTCAGATGCTTTTGCCGATGACCCGCGCAACATTGAGAACATTGCCACTTCGGACAGCCCCTACCGCCTGAAACGCATCAGCCAACTTCTGCACTGCAAATTCCCGATTGACGCGGCTGACGCGGTTTCAATCCTCCGCGACCATAAAGGTTTGAACGACAGCATTATCGGTTGGACAAACGAGGCCGCGCTGAACCAGTTCATCGGCCATCATTCGGTGGTTTTCGATGCTAACCGACTGATAATGTGGGTTTCAACATCGCCGTGGCAGGCAGGGCAGTATGTTGCGTACGATTTGGCCAAAATCTTCAGCGGACGAACCAGTTTCATCGGCGAAATTACTAATTCACAATTGTCTATCCCTGCCGACACAACCATGCCGATTGACGACATTTTGCGCATCAAACGGCTCACACATGAGTTCCGTGCAGCCATCGCGCAAGCGCAAACCATCAGCAAAGCCGAACTCGGTGAATTTGAGCAACTTAATCCCGAATTATTCGCCACTTACGAGATTTTGGGCGACTACTACTACTCGCAATCCGATGCGGCCACTGCCCGAAAATATTGGGAAATGGCTTTGCAAAAATCGATTCCAAAGCAATCGGAGCACGAGCGGATTCTGATGAAAATCAACAAGTTATATTAATGCTTGGTGTTGGGTGTTAGGCATCAGGTGTTGGGTGTTAGGTGTTAAGTGTTGGTGCGGAAGCCATTCATTCCATTCACCATTATCAATTGTCCATTGTCAACTGTCAATTGTCTGTTGTCCGAAGTCCAAAAAACTAAACTTCTTACCTCTGACGGGCATTAGGCACTAGGCATTAGTGAATTACGAACCATTAAACTTTACACATTAATCATTACTCAATTCTTGTCCGTTGTCCGAAGTCCAAAAAACTAAACTTCTTACCTTCTAAACTTCTAAACTCTGTCGGGCACTAGGCATAAGCGAATTACGAATCATTACACTTTACACACTAATCATTACTCATTACAACACATTAATCATTACTCAATTTTACTCAAGCGGAATGCACCTTCGCCATCCCAATCATATCTGGCCACAAAATTCCCCATCCAACAGTCAGCGCCTTCATCCCATGCCTCGGTGCAGTAGTTCTCAAATTTCTGCGACGCGGCGCGAAATTCGAAACCTGTACTAGTCAGATAGATACTGCTGCCAGAGCAACAATCGGGCTGGGGAATGGAAGAAGTCAAAGTTTCGGGGTTGGAGGTCACATCCTTGTCTGGCAAAACAAGCGTATTGTCGTATTCCGACGCCTTGTAGTCGGCAACGACTGACTGCGGAATCTCAACGGCAGTTTTTGTGAGCGTTCCGTTCTCGTAGATGTACTCGTCGAACTCGCGGCGCAGACTGGCTTTTTCACTGTCGACAACCCAATAATCGTCACCCACCTCCTTCTGTGTGAATATTTTATACCCGCCCGACTGTGTTTTGAACATATAGCAGTAGAGTTCCCACTCTATTGGATGGTCGATTTCGCGCTGAGTGAACGTGCCTTTGTCGAAGAAATTAGCAGAGAAACCGTTATTCTGAATATAGCAGTTATGGAACTCGCCAAAACCATCGGTGATTCCATATTCAGCATTGAGTTTCTGCCAGATAGACTTAATCTCATCGGGCATGTCGCTGTTGTCGGCAATCTCCGATTCGAGAGTAATTATCAACGGCTCAGCATATAGACGGATTCGCTCAATATTGGAATTCTCGTCCTTCGCGTAAAGCGAAATCATTATGTCGCGCTTGTCATATTTATCGCGATAGGTGCGGCGCGTCAAAACATAGTAACCGTCCTTTTTCTCGGTGGTGTAGTCGGGTGCGTCATTCTCCTTGTCGAAAGCGTTTTTGATTGGGTAGCCCACCGCAAGAGGCTTTGATGCAACCATTTCCCAATAACTGCTGCCGTAGGTGTCGTGCGTGTATTTAATCTTTTGGGCGAAACCTATTTTTGGTGTGTAAATATTTATGGCAGAGATTTTTCCGTCGATGGTTTCGAAAACCGCCATTTTTTCGCCATTCTGCGTTAGCACAGTGTTTTCGCTGTTTTCCAGCAACGAGCCAATTGCACCTGCATCAAGTTTGCCGCCCGCGTTCTGCATAAAAACATCATTCTCCAGTTTACAATCATTGGCGAGGCCATACGATTTGAGTTCATAACCGATTCTGTAAGAACCCAATCCTCCATACCTGTTCGCAAGATTGGCAAGCACCACCGACTCCTCGTCCTGGACAAATTTCTCGCCGTTCCAATTGTATCGCATCGGCCAGAAATCGCGGCTAACCATTGTGAAGCCTACAGTATCGAAGAGTACCGCACAACTGCTGTAATCGCGGTTTTGATAGGCTGTCATGGGCTGCGTCTGGAACGACGGAAGGCAAGCAGCGTCAGAATAATCGTAAAGTTCGCCATCTTTATAGATTAGCGAAGAAAGGTTTGCCATATTGCTCGGGTTATCACCAGGCACACCTTCCGTTACTTCGTAAATAACTGCTATCCAATTACCTTCGTTGGTTTGATAGCATTGTAGTTTGTAGTAAACAAGTGCTTCGTATGTGCCTTCGGCGCCATCAACCACATTGTTGAAAATCATTCGGGTTTTCTGCGGATAACGCTCCTTCTGCGACGCGCCGTTGAAATATTCTCCCAAATCAGCATCCATCGACCAACTTTTGGCCTCATCAACAATTTGTCTGACACCAGAGTCGCTTTCAAGCAATTTGGTCCAAATAATCTTGGCAATTTCCTCTTGCGGCTCAACGTAAGTGAAAAGCGCTTTTGCGGGCTCTTCTGTCGCAACCTGCGCATTGTCAGCACTTTGTGCCGCACTACCCGACTTGCCGCCGCCACCATTGCAAGCCATCAGCGCAATGCAAGGCAGCAAGAACAATACCTGTTTCTTCATATCGATTGTGTTTTATGCTCCCAAAGTTAATCGGCATTTTTATATGCCGCTCGATTTTTTCACAATCAATAACAAACAACAGCCTGTCGAGCGGTTTTTAGTTCTCAGAACCTCTACCCTCTCAACCTCTGAGCATCAACTGTTCAGATTATTCATCAATCTGTCAACTGCCTTCTGTACAGTCGGTTCCTCATCAAGTGCTTTGACGAAGGCACTGCCCACAATGGCGCCGCTCGAGTATTGGCAGGCAGCGTCGAAAGTGGCTTTGTTTGATACGCCGAAGCCCACCAAAGTGTGGTTTTTCAGGCCCATAGCGGCTATGCGTTTGAAATAGGCCTGTTTCTCGTCGTTGAAACTTTTTTGGGCGCCTGTTGTCGAAGCCGACGAAACAAGATAGACGAAGCCCGTGCTAATGTCGTCGATACGGCGGACACGCTCCTCGTCGGTTTCGGGGGTTACGAGCAGCACGAATTTCAAGCCGTAGCGCTCGGCAATGGGCTTGTAGTGCGATTCGTACTCCTCAAGCGGAATGTCGGGGATAATGAACCCGTCCACGCCAACCTCGGCGGCCTTGCGGCAGTAGTTCTCGAACCCGAACTGCATTGCGGTGTTTAGGTAACCCATCATAATCAGCGGAATATCAGTCACTTTGCGAATGTCCTTCAACTGCTCGAAAAGCTGCGTCTGCGTCATTCCGTTGTTGAGCGCGCACTGGCTGCTGTGCTGAATCACTGGGCCGTCGGCCATCGGGTCAGAGAATGGCACGCCAATCTCAATCATATCAACACCCGCGGCGGTCAGGCTGCGAATGACTTCGGCGGTGCTGTCCTTCGTGGGGAATCCCGCGGTGAAGTAAACCGATAAAATGTTGTTTTTCTTCTCTGAAAACAATTTTGCTATTCTGTCCATATTGTTAAGTTTTAAGTTTTTAAGTTTTAAGGTACAAGTTATAAGTTACAAGGTTCAAGTTTTATCAAACAAATCAGTTTTATAATCTCTAACCAAACTAATCCGAATTTAATCCAAAATTTTGTTCAGTTTGGGTTCGTTTGGTTAGAGCCCAACCGCCGTCAGGCGGGTCTGTGTTTTATGTCGGCGTTTACGCCGATTTTGTTGTTCTATTCCGTGCGTTTTGTGTTTTCCGTGGTTAATTCCGCAATATCCGTAATAAACTTCTGCAGTTTTGCCACGTCTTTCAGCGCTGGTGCGGTCTCGAATCGGCTGTTCAGGTCGATACCTGCCAACTGCGGGTGACTGATTGAGCGAATGTCGGCGGCATCGTCGGCAGAGATTCCTCCGCTCAACAGGAATGGTGTATCTTGCTTGTATTCAGCCAAAATGCTCCAATCGAACTTGACTCCCGCGCCACCATAGCCCGCCGTGCGCGTATCGAACAAAAACATATCGCAACAGTCTGAATATGAAGCGCATTGCGCAAAATCGGCAGCCGACGAAATGCCAAACGCCTTAATAACCTTCAAACCCGTTTGGCGCAAGGCGGCGCACTCGGTAGGGCTCTCGTTGCCGTGAAGTTGCACAGCGTTCAAACGGAACCGCGCGGCAATGTCGGCAACAGCCGCAACCGTCTCATTTACAAACACTCCCACTTTGAGCGCGGGTGCGAAACTGGCGGTCAGGTGCGGCAGCGGCTCAAGGCCCACAAACCTCGGCGAGCGGGCGTAGAAAATCAGCCCAATCATATCGGGGTTCAGGTGGCGAACTGAATCAATATTCGCCGAATCGCGTATTCCGCAGACTTTTATCAACATATTGCTTATCAACGAATTAATTTTATCACCGAATTAAACAGATTTAACTAATTCTTGTTTACGAATGTCCGCAGGCGGACAAGCGAATTGAACGGATAAATCTGTATAAATCATTTTAAATCAGTGTTATTTGTGCTTAAAATTCTTCACTTCGCGAATGAAATTCTCAAGCGCTTGCGGTGGATTGGCGGTCTTCATAAAATTCTCGCCCATAAGGAAACCGCGGAAACCCTCGCGGCGCAGCGCCACAACGGTTTCGGGGCGCGAGAGTCCGCTTTCCGACACCTTCACAAACTCGTCGGGAATGCTGTGGCAGAGCCTGATAGAAGCCTCAATATCAACCTCGAAGGTTTTCAGGTTGCGGTTGTTGATTCCCACCATATCAATGTCGGCACCAATACGGTCGGTCTCGTCGGGCGAGTGCAGTTCGAGCAGCGTCTCAAGGCCCAAGCGGTGAGCCTCGCACGCAAGTCGGCGGCACGCGTCGGGCAGCAGAACGGCGGCAATGAGCAGCACCGCGTCGGCACCGCAGCCTTTGGCCATTAAGAGTTGGTACTCATCAATTACGAACTCCTTGTATAACAGCGGAATAGCAGTGAGCGGACGGGCGGCAATCATATCCTGCGAGCCGCCGCCAAAGAACTTCGCATCTTGCAGAATCGACACGCCGCTGGCTCCCGCCTTTGCGTAGCCTGGCACAACCACATCGGGCACCGCCGTGGCATTAATGTCGCCTTTCGACGGCGAACGGCGCTTGAACTCCGCAATAATGCCTGTGGGCGATTGCAAAAGGCTGTTTTTCAGCGAAGTGCACTTACGTGCGAACCCTTCGGCCGACTCCCAAACACTGGTTGCAACCGTCTGTTTCAGGCCTTCGACTTCAATGCGCTTGTTAGCGACGATTGTATCGAGAATATTCATTTTCACCATTATAATTTATTTCTAACCAAACTTATCCAAACTAACCCCAATTCATTTTTTGGTTTTATTTGGGTTCGTTTGGTTAGAGATAATGAATTTAATTTCAAGAATTTAACTCGACGAATTTCTTCAGCGTTGCAAGTGCGCGGCCGCTCTCAATCGACTCACGGGCCTCGGCCATACAATCCTCAACGCTCTTCTGCTGATTGATAATGTGAATGGCGAATCCTGCGTTGGCAATCACCACATTCTTCTGTGCCTCAGTGGCTTTGTCCATCAGCACGTTGTCGAAAATGGCCTTTGCCTCCTCAGCCGTCTGACCGCCGAAAATTTCGTTCATCTGCACGCGCTTGAAGTTGTAACTCTCTGGCGTATAGATTTTTTCGGTTGAATTGGTGGCCACCTTGAAATCGCCCGTGAGCGAAATCTCATCGTAGCCGTCAAGGCTGTTCACCACGCCGTAGTTAATGTCAAGTGTCTGATATACATTGGTATAGAGACGCATTTGAGTCAGGTCGGCTGTGCCGAGAAGTTGGTTTTGCGGGCGGCACGGATTGACGAGCGGTCCCAAAAGGTTGAATATCGTCTTGAATTGCAGACTTTTACGCACAGGTCCGACAGCCATCATTGCTGGCGTGAAGAAGGGCGCGTGCATATAGGCCATTCCGCACTCCTCAATTGAGCGCGTGAGTTGCGAATGGTCGGAAGTGAACTTAACTCCGTGAAGTTCAATCACATTGCTGGCGCCGCTGACTGACGTCGCGCCATAGTTGCCGTGTTTGGCCACCTTGTAGCCCGCGCCCGCAACCACAAAGCACGAGCAGGTTGAAATGTTGAACGTGTTTTTGCCGTCGCCGCCCGTTCCCACAATGTCGATAGGCTTGAACGCGCTGAAATCCAACGGGTTCTGGCTCTGCATCAGTGCCTCGCGGTAGCCCACAATCTCGTCGACGGTAATGTCGCGCATTCGGTAAACGGTGAGCAGAGCGGCAATCTGGCTGTCTTTGTATTTTTCTTGTGATATGTTGATTAACAACTCTTTAGCCTCGTCACGGGTCAGCACCTCGTGATTGAACAATTTCTCTAATATCGCTTTCATTTTCGGTTGATTTTTAATGGTTTATAAAGTTTTCGATAATTCTCCGCCCGCCTGGTGTGAGCACCGACTCGGGGTGGAACTGGATTCCGTGCACATCGAACTCCTTGTGGCGCACGGCCATAATGTTGCCTTCCTTGCTCTTGGCGGTAATCACAAGGTCGGGCGCAAAGCCCTCACTATCAATCACCCACGAGTGATAACGCCCCACAATGAGTTGCTTCGGCAGGCCGCTGAAAAGGTAGTCGTCGGCAACAATATCGACGGGCGACTGAACACCGTGGAAAACATTGCTCAGGTTGCGCAATTGGCAGCCGAACACCTCGCCAATGGCCTGGTGTCCAAGGCAAACACCTAAAATCGGCTTTTTGTCGGCGTAGGTTCTGATAACTTCGGTGAGCAGCCCCGCCTCCGACGGAATTCCTGGTCCTGGCGACAGCACAATCTTGTCAGCATCAGCAAGTTGGCTCATTTCAAACTGGTCGTTTCGCACAACCGTAACATCGGCACCCGCCTCCTCAATCATCTGGCAAAGGTTGTAGGTGAACGAATCGTAATTGTCTATAATTGTGATTTTCATTGCTTTAAATGTTTAAAAGGTGAAGGTTGAGAAGTTTAGAAGGTTGAGAAAGTTTAGTTTAACGGGTTTAAACGCTTCGCTGTTTAACAGGTTGAAACCTTCACCTTCTAAATCCTAATTCCTAAATCCTAACTATACTTATAACTTATTAACTTTCAACTTATAACTTAAAGTTTCTCCGCCATCTCAATGGCTTTTTTCAGTGCGCCCAACTTGTTGTTGACTTCCTGCAGTTCGCCTTCTTCCGACGATTGGGCCACAATGCCGCCGCCCGCTTGGAACCACAGTTCGTTGTTGCGGCTCACAAAGGTGCGGATTGTGATTGCCTGATTGAGCGAGCCGTCGAGACCGATTGTGCCAATGCAGCCGCCGTAAGCGCCGCGGTTGTGCGGTTCTATCTCGCTGATTAACTGCATTGCGCGTACTTTCGGCGCACCGCTCAATGTTCCTGCGGGGAAGGTGTCGATAAACGTGCGGACGGGGTCGGCGGCGGGTTTCAGAGTTCCGCTAACGCGGCTCACAAGGTGGATAACGTGGCTGTAGTACTGCGTCTCCTTGTAGAAATCGACCTTCACGCCCGAGCAGTTGCGGCTCAGGTCGTTGCGGGCCAGGTCGACAAGCATCACGTGCTCGGCGTTCTCCTTGGGGTTGGCCAGCAGCGCCGACGCTAGTTCCTCGTCCTCCTTCGGATTGCCCGTGCGGCGGGTGGTTCCCGCAATGGGGTCAATGTAGGCGCGGCCGTCGCTTATGCGGCAGTGAGTCTCGGGCGACGAGCCCAGAATGCGGTATCCGCCGAAATCGAAATAGAACAGGTAGGGCGACGGGTTAATACTGCGCAGGGCGCGGTAGAGTTTGAAATCGTCGCCTTTGAACTTCTGCACAAAGCGTCGCGAAAGCACAATCTGAAACACATCGCCGCGAAGGCAGTGCGCGATACCCTTGCGGATATTGGCCTTGTGCTCGTCGTCGGTGAGCGTGCTTGTGGTGTCGCCCACACGGCTGAAATCGTACTCGGCAATGTGTCCGCCGCTGATTTTCGACTCAATGCGGTCGAGTTGGCTCTCCTCGCCGTCGGCCAGAAGTTCAATGAGCAGCATCTCGTGGCGGAAGTCGTTGAACACGATAACGTACTTATACAGAATATAATACATATCGGGTGCGTCGTTGCGGTCGGCGGTGCTGTCCTTCACGGCAATGCCCTCAAAATAGCGCACGGCATTGAACGTGGTGTAGCCGTAGAGTCCGCAGTATTGGCGGTAGTCGCCCTCAATTTTGAATTGGCTAAGGAACTCATTTATAGCCGAATCCACACGATACTGACCGCCGATTTCGTGCTCCGAGCGCTTTTGGTCGGGGAAGGTCATAATGGCCTTGCCGTGGCTCACCTGCACGCTTGCCATCGGCCCAATGGCAATGAATGAGCGGTTGTTCTCACTTCCGTGATAATCAGAACTTTCCATCAGCGCGCTCTGTGAGTACAGGTCGCGAAGTTTCATATAGGTGCTCACAGGCGTGTGAAGGTCACCCAGCATTGTACGATAGTTGATTTTGTAGTTGTACATAATTGTAAATATTTGATTTTTAGATTTTTCCTTCGAAATAAGTCGAGAATGTGTTCATATCTTTGTCGCCGCGGCCCGAAACGGTGAGCACCACCACATCGGTCGGTTTGAAATCGACTTTCGAAAGTGCGGCCAAAGCGTGCGCACTCTCGATGGCTGGAATGATTCCCTCGAGACGGGTGAGCCGCAGGGCGGCCTGCATTGCATCGCTGTCGGTGATGGCAAGCACCTTCAAGCGTCCGCAGTCGGCAAGGTGAGCGTGCATCGGGCCGATGCCTGGATAGTCGAGACCTGCCGAAATTGAGTATGGCTCAATGATTTGGCCGTCGTCGGTCTGCATCACCAACGACTTGCTGCCGTGAAGCACGCCAACACGTCCCAAATGGATGGTAGCTGCGCTCTTGTCGGTGTCGATGCCCAAACCTGCGGCCTCTGCGGCGATGAGTTTCACATCCTCGTTGTCGAGATAGTGGTAGAAGGTGCCCGCAGCGTTGCTTCCGCCGCCCACGCAGGCGACAAGATAGTCGGGATTCTCGCAGCCTTCCTGCTCCTTGAGTTGACGCTTAATCTCCTCGCTGATAACCGATTGGAAGCGGGCAACCATATCAGGATATGGGTCGGGCCCCACAACAGAGCCGATGATGTAGAACGTGTCGCGCGGATTGCAGCACCAATCGCGGATGGCTTCGTTGGTGGCGTCCTTCAGTGTGCGATTGCCCGACATTACGGGAACAACCTTCGCACCTAACATCTTCATACGCTGAACGTTAAGGAACTGACGTTTTACATCGGTCTCGCCCATATAAACCACGCACTCCATATTCATCAGCGCGCAGACGGTTGCCGTGGCCACTCCGTGCTGACCTGCGCCTGTCTCGGCCACAATGCGGGTCTTGCCCATACGCTGCGCCAACAGAATCTGGCCCAAAGCGTTGTTCAGTTTGTGAGCGCCCGTGTGGCACAGGTCCTCGCGTTTCAGATAAACCTTCGCGCCAACCTCGGCCGACAGGCGGCTGGCATAATAGAGCGGTGTGGGACGTCCCACATAATCGTGCAGCAACTGGTTGAGCTGCTTCTGAAAATCGGGCTCACCCATAATCTTCAGATAGTTGGCTTTCAACTCTTTAACGTTACGGTAGAGAATCTCGGGAACATACGCTCCGCCAAACTCACCGTAGTAACCGTTTTCATCGACATTGTACTTCATCTTCGTATTTTTAAATTATTCGTTTCACATAAAAAAAGCCCGCTGCGTGAGTGCAACGGGCTATAAATTCTTTATTCTTGATTGAACATAACAGGTTCGTCACTCACAAATTGAAATCTGTAAGCGCCACCACCAATAGTTATGTCCGAAAACTGTGTTCATCATTTTTGTTTTTGCGCTGCAAATGTGAAGAATAATTTTTAATGTGCAAGAGATTTTTTCAATTGAGTGCGATTTTTTGGATGAGATACGTGATTTTGGTATGCTCATTCCATCAAACCAGGCTGTGCATCAACAAGTTTGTAAACTCGGTCGCCGCGGCGGACAATGTCGGTTACGGCAATCGACAGCGCCTGACCCTTGACTGCCTCGCCTACAGGTTTCAAATCCACACGCATCTCGCTGATTGTGTGCTCGTAAACACCTGTCGTCTCGCCCATAATCAGCAACTGGTCGCCAGTGTGTAGCGAGCCGCTCTCGAGCGTTATTTCAGCAACGTTCAGTTTGGTGAAGAAGTTGGTGCAGCGGCCCACATATTCCTTGCGCTTGGTGGCTTTTGAGCCGTACACACCCGACCACTCGCCCAATCGGCGGCCCAAATAATAGCCGTCCCAGAACCCTCGGTTGAACACGGTTTTGAGTCGATTAACCTGCTCATCAATAAGTTGTTGGCTGAATGTGTCGTCGCAAATGGCATCGATGGCGCGGCGATAACTCTCCACCACCGTTTTCACATATTCCGCTCCACGGGCACGGCCCTCAATCTTCAGCACCCGCACACCCGCACGTAGAACGCGGTCCAGGAACGGCAAGGTGCAAAGGTCTTTGGGCGACATAATGTATTTGTCGTCGATGAGCAGCTGCTGGCCAGTCTCGCAGTCGGTAACCTCATAGCCGCGGCGGCATGGTTGAAAGCATTGTCCGCGGTTGGCCGAGCGCCCGTATTGGTGCAGACTCAGATAGCATTTTCCCGAAACAGCCATACAGAGCGCACCATGTGCAAACACCTCAATCTGAACAAGTTCGCCTTTTGGCCCGCGGATGTTCTGCTCGCTGATGGCCTTGGCTATTTGTGCCACTTGGTCAAGATTCAACTCGCGGGCGGTAACCACAACATCGCAAAACTGCGCGAAAAACCGAACGGCTTCTACATTGGTGATATTCAATTGTGTAGATGCATGCACCTCAACACCTTTCGAGCGCGCGTATTGCAAAACAGAAAGGTCGCTGGCAATGATGGCCGTCAGTCCAGCTTCGGCTGCTGCGTCAACAATGCTGCGCATCAGGTCGAGTTCCGTATCGTAGATGATGGTGTTCACCGTCAGGTACGATTTCAGTCCGTGCTCCTTGCAGATGCCCACAATTCGGTGCAGGTCGCCAATGGTGAAATTGTTGGCCGAGTGCGACCGCATATTCAAGTTCTCAACACCGAAATAGATTGAGTTTGCACCCGCCTGAATGGCCGCCGCCAGCGACTCGTACGAGCCCACCGGCGCCATAATCTCAATGTCGCCACGATTGACTTCTGTTCCGAATATAGTCTGCATAACTTATTGACTGTGTGATTGATTAATTGAATAATTGATGGATTATGGCTTGTAACGCGATGCGTTGAGAACCATCTGATAATCATTTTCGCGCATCAGCTCCTGAATCGTAACTTTCGGATTGTGCTTTTGATATGATTTAACAATCTGATAACCAATCCATTGTCCTACTCCGCCAGGCGACTTTTGCGAGAACGATGCCGTGAACGGAGCCGGCGCCACCATTCGGTTTATTTCCTTGGTCGATGTGCTGAAAAGAGCGTCTTTCTCAACCATCGAGAGCCACATCTGCTGCTCGTTGCGGCGGCACCAGTCGAACTGCTGCTGCGAATAACCCCATTTCAGCGTGTCGGGCGCGTTGGGCAGCAGAGCATCAAGCAAAACGTGAATCTTGCCGTAGTAGAGCATCTGCGAAATCAAGTTGTCGTCTTTCGGCGCATACTCAAATTCAGTCAGACACAAAGCCAGCACCGCGTCAGTGGCAATTTTCTGCGGATGCATGTTGCGTTGCAGATAGACTGGCGTTCGCAACATCTGATAATATTTATGGTTGACTCCCAGATATTTATCAAGGCTGATGCTTATAACGCCCGAATCGGCTACAATGTTCTGATTGAAGCCCGATATGTGAGTATAAACTTTGGGCAGTTCAATTTCAGGGAACAACACCGCAAAGCGCGCCCATGCTTCCGACAACTCGCGCTCGAAGGTCAGTTTGCTTGTGCCGAAAACTCGGTTCACCTCGCGGAATGAGCCGCGGATGTCGGGGTCGGTCAGGAATGAGGCAAGCTTGCGGTCATAATCAAGCTGGTTGGTGCCGCCAATGCAGATAACACGCTGATTGTAAAGCTCAAAAAATCGGTTGTATTTAGCCTCCATCTGCGGCACATACTGCCAGACACTGTCAGCTGGAATGGCAAACAAATCCTGCTCAAACCGCTGAACCTCAATATCTTTATAAGTACCGCTAATGTCGATGCCCTTGTTGCCGCAACTGGCAGCCAGCGCAACTACAACGGCTTGAACCAACAGAGTTTTAATCTTCATTTTCAACAACATACAAAGTTGAATTATCTGATAAGCTCCATTTTCGACACAAGAGTTTCAACAAATTCTGTCAACGGCTTTTTCACCATCACCGACATCAGCGCATTGACTTCGGCGTCGAGCGTAACCTTGACAGCCGTTTCGGTTTCGTGATACTCCTTCAGCTGAATCCACATTTTGAACTGCAACGGTGACTCCGAACTCTCAATTTTCAGCAGATTATTCGGTTGGCGCTCCACGATGCGCATTCCAAACCGCCCCGCCTTGTCGATGGTGAAAGTGCAAGAGTCGGCTGTCGCCTCAACATCTTTAATCTTGTCGTTCTGCGGCAGCATGGTCGAGTTGATGCGGCTAAAGTCTGATATTAAAGGAAATACACGCTCGGTTGTGGCGTAAATATGTCCGATTCGGCTCTCAATTCTCATATCTGATTTTTTCGCCAAAGGTAAGAAAATAGAATTGTTGCCAGTCCAAAAAAATAGGCGGCCATTCCGACCGCCCGTGCAACTAAATGAAAAAACGTTTGATGTCTAGCATCGACTAATAGACGTTAGTTTAGTGGCAAAGGTTGCGCACACATCAGCCAAATTTTCACAATTTCACAACAAAAACATTCATTTCTGCGGGTTTCGGCTGCCCTTTCAATCCACATCAACCATAATTTTATGCCATTCAGTCAACTGAAACCTCCTATTTATCATGTTTTTAGGCAGTTTCACCACAATTAAAATTTTCGTCGCAAAAAACATTGAGCCACATCACTTTTTGATATAAAAATTATATCTTTGCCCAAATAACTGATTTTTGGTTTAAAATTCACAAAAATAGGTATGAAACACTCATTTAAAACCTTATTATCGTTGGCACTGGGTTCCATTATTATGATGGCGTGCAGCAATGATGGAAATAAAAAGACACAAAAAGCAGCGTCAGAGATTGATGATGTGTCGATTTCTCAGATAATTGAGGACTTTGAAAACATTCCGACACCAACATCGATTGACCTGATGAAAATGGTGAACAGTTTGGGCGTCAGCTATGTGTTTGATGCAACAAACAGCCTGGCCAACCAGGAAAACTACCTGAGCACCAAGCAGAAAGCTCTGAACCTTGGCGTTTATTCAGCCGACTTGAGCTACGAGGTTGCTTATCAGCGCAAAGCCGAGACTGAGGAGTATCTGAAGTGCATCCTTGAGATGGCTAGCGACTTGAATATCAGCATTGATGCTAACAAGATTTCTGACAAATTCCAAAACAACATCAACAATGTTGAGGAGCTGACAACGGTTGTCAAAGATTTGTTCAAAGATTCACAGTACATCCTGAACCAGACAAGCCAGACCGAAACAGCCCTGTTGTTCCTCGTCGGCAGCTGGGTTGAAAGCGCCTACATCTGCGTCACAGCATCCGATTTGGCATCGAACAATATGGATTTCATCAAAGTGGCTGTCAGCCATTTCGAATATTCGGCCACCATCCTCAAATATCTTGAAAGCAGGAAAGACAATGCCGATTTTTCTGAGTTCTACGAGACTTTGAATGGTCTGCAAGGTCCTATCGAGACATTGAAGGCCGACATGAACGACTTGGAGAAATTTGAGGCTGTTGCCGGCATCATCAAGACCATGCGCAATAGCATTGTCTAATCTGATTTCACACATATTAAATATAAAAGCGGCTTAAATGCCGCTTTTTTTTGCTGGTTGGAGCAAAAACTGACACAATTTGCCTAAATAATGTAATTTTGTCAGTCTTTTAAAGAAAACAATATGGACTTACAGCAAGTCAAACAACGATTCGGGATAATCGGTAACACCGAAGGGCTGAACCGCGCCATCGAGCGCGCCATCCAAGTGGCACCCACCGACCTGGCCGTGCTGGTCACTGGCGAAAGCGGCACAGGCAAGGAGACATTCCCGAAGATTATACACCAATACAGCTCACGCAAGCACGGCGAGTATATTGCCGTCAACTGCGGAGCCATTCCCGAAGGCACCATCGACTCGGAACTTTTCGGTCACGAGAAAGGTGCGTTCACCGGTGCGCACGAAGCACGAAAAGGTTATTTCGAAGTGGCCGACAACGGAACCATCTTCCTTGACGAGGTGGCCGAGATGCCGCTCTCAACGCAGGCGCGTCTGCTGCGTGTGCTCGAAAGTGGAGAGTTTATCCGCGTGGGTTCATCGAAGGTGCAGAAAACCAACGTGCGAGTGGTGGCTGCGACCAATGTCAATGTGCTTCAGGCAGTTGAGACTGGCAAATTCCGCGAGGACCTTTACTACCGACTCAACACCGTGCCAATCAAAATTCCGCCCCTGCGCGAGCGCGTTGACGACATCCATCTGCTTTTCCGCAAATTCACAGCCGACTTTGCTGATAAATTCCAGATGCCGCCTCTGACGCTCACCCCCGAGGCCCGCGCAATGCTCGAGCGCTTCCGCTGGCCGGGAAACGTGCGCCAATTGAAAAACATCACTGAGCAACTGTCGATTCTTGAAGAGAACCGCACCATAACGGCCGAAACTCTGCAACGCTATCTGCCTGAAAGCGAGGGAGCTCACCTGCCTGCCATTGTCGGACACGCTGACGAGCAGTCGTTCGCATCAGAACGCGAGATTCTCTACAAGGTGCTTTTCGACATGAAGAACGATGTGAACGACCTGAAGCGGCTGGTTCACGACCTGATGGAACAAAAGGGCGACCATGCTCAGTTCAGCAAAGACCACGCACGCATCATCCAGAGCATCTACTCGGAACAGAAACCAAGCTATGCCGACACCGACGAGGCACCAATGATTATCACTCATCATGCTGACACACAAAACACTCATATTCAGGATACTGAGGAGTTTGTTGAGGAGTCGCTCTCGCTTGAGGACAAAGAAGTGGAAATGATTCGCAAGGCACTGATGCGGCATAACGGCAAACGCAAGTATGCAGCCGAGGATTTAGGCATCTCAGAGCGCACACTCTATCGGAAAATAAAAGAGTATAATATTGAGTAACAGTCTGGTATGAAAAAGATTCTGGTAATAATCGTATCGGTGGTAGCGCTGGCTGGGTGCACAATAAGTTACTCATTCACGGGCGCGTCAATCCCGCCCGACGCAAAAACAGTGTTTGTGGCTGACTTCCGCAACGTGGCTCCGCTGGTAAACCCGTCTCTCGCCAACGACCTGACTGAAGCCATGAAAGACAAGTTTGTTGGGCAGACATCACTGAAACTGGGCGATGAGAACGCCGACCTCTATTTCGAAGGCTCGATAACGGCCTACGGCACGCAGCCAGTGGCCATCAAAACGGGCGATGTGGCAGCGCAGAACCGCTTGACAATCACCGTGAAAGTGAAATTCGTGAACAACAAGGACAAAAGCGCCAACTTCGACACGTCGTTCTCGCGCTACGAAGACTACGACAGCCAGTACAACCTGACCGATGTGGAAGACCAACTTGTCAAAACGATTATCGAAAGCCTTGTGGATGACATATTTACAAAAGCTGTGGTCAACTGGTAATTTAAGCGGAGATGGACAAGAGCAAACTAATGATGTATATGCACAATCCCGAACTTCTGGGCGACCGCAATCTGCCCGAAGTTAAGGAACTGGTTGACGAATACCCGTGTTTTCAGTCAGCCAGAATGCTGTATGTCAAGAATTTGCGCAACCAAGGCTACTCAAACTACGGAAAAGTTCTGCGCGAGACGGCCGTTTTTGTCACCAACCGCACAAAACTCTTCTTCCTGCTCGATGAGCGCGTCATCATAAAGCACGATGCCGAACCGACGCAAAGAGCTGTAGAAGAGGAAATTTTCGATTTCGCCAAACTGACCGAGTTGGCCGGATTCAAGCCGGAACTGTCAGAAGCAGAAAAGGCAAAAGCCGAACTCGACAAAATGTTTGAAAATCCGATAACGCCATATTTCGGCAATCTGAGCGACGACATTGACCTTGACGATTTCCGTCAGACTTTCGGCAAAAAAAACAAAACACCGCAAACCAAAGAAGAACGCCACGCCGAGTTGCTCAACAATTTCAAGCAACCCAAGATCAGGCCTATTCCGACACCCGAAGAAAGAGAAGCTCCTGCCGAAGAAGATGCTGTCGATTTATCTGAAAAAAGTTCAACCGTAAGCAACGACCTTTTCTCAGAAACACTGGCCGACATCTACTTCAAAACAAAAGCGTACGAAAAAGCTCTGAATATGTATGAAAAATTGTGCTTGAAATATCCGGAAAAAAACGCTTACTTTGCGGCTCGAATTAAGGAAATAAAGGAAATTATTAACAATAAATAACTTAAAGAAATGTTTACAATTATCACAGTTCTTGTATTTTTTGTCTGCATCTTAATGATACTCATCGTGTTAGTGCAAAACTCGAAGGGCGGCGGTCTGGCATCGAACTTCAGCAGTGCCAACCAGGTTATGGGTGTCCGCAAGACTACCGATTTCCTTGAAAAAGGAACGTGGACACTGGCAGGTGCTCTGCTTGTTTTGTGCATTCTGGCATCAGCTTTCATTCCGCGCGGCGGAGCCGAGGTTGAAGGCAGCATGTTGCAAGAGAAGATTGAGGAGACTCCCGAGTCATTTATGGGTAACTTCCCGACAGCAGCTCCAGCAGCCGAAGAGACTGCCGAATAATATTCGGGGACAGCAAAAATGCATAAATGCCAACTTGCAAACGCAGGTTGGCATTTTTTATACATGAAGGTCCCTCACCCCCACGTTTAAAATTTAAGCCGAACACCTTCATTATTTGATATTTTTGTCTTGAAAAACGAAAACCGATGGCCGGCATCTACATTCACGTTCCGTTCTGCAAGCGAAAATGCGGATATTGCAACTTTTACTCCACTACACGGCTGGAGCTGAAAGCCAACTATCTGCAAGCATTGCAGAAAGAGTTGCAACAGCGGCGCGACTATCTGAACGGCGAGCAGGTGCAGACAATCTATTTCGGCGGCGGAACACCTTCGTTGATGGAACCCGCGGAAATTCAATCGGTTATCGACACCATAAAGCAATTGCACAGCGTGGCCGACAATCCTGAAATCACCATTGAGGCCAACCCCGACGATTTGACTTTGGCATATATCGGGCAGCTTGCGCAGACGAGCGTCAACCGGCTGAGCATCGGCATTCAGTCGTTCGACGATGAAATGCTGAAACTGATGAACCGCCGCCACACGGCACAGCAGGCCATCGATGCCGTGAGGAACTGCCAGCAGGCGGGGTATAGCAACATCAGTGTCGATTTGATTTACGGCTTACCCCAGATGACAGCCGACGACTGGCGTCGCCAGCTCGACAATGTGGCGCGGCTCAACGTGCAGCATCTGTCGGCCTACCACCTGTCGTATGAGGAAGGCACGGCTTTCGGGCTGAAACTCAAACAGCACAAGCTGGAAGAAGTGTCGGAGGATGATAGCCTTGAACAATTCGAGATTCTGACCGACTGGGCCAAAACCGCGGGATTTGAGCACTATGAGATTTCTAATTTCGCAAAATCAAGTTTCCGCTCGCGGCACAATTCAAGCTATTGGAACAGAACCATATACTTGGGGGTAGGCCCTGCGGCGCATTCCTACAACCGCACCACCCGAAGCTGGAACACCGCCAACACAGCCGAGTATATTAAAGGCATTGAGTCAGGCAGTTGTGTGAGCGAAGAAGAACAACTCTCCCCCACTGACATTTTCAACGATTATGTGATTACTGCTCTTCGCACATCGTCGGGCATCGATATGGAATATCTTGAACATGAGCAACCACGGCAAATGGTTGAATATCTGCGCCGTCAGGCTGAGAGTTTTGTCTGCGACGGCCGTCTCGAATATGCCACTAACCACCTGAAACTCACCCACAGCGGCATCTTCATTTCCGATGAGATTATGGAGGCGCTAATTGTTTCGGACAATTGACAGTTGACAGTGGGCAGTGGACAATTTGCGTTATCGCTGCGCGAGAAATTAGAACAAAATTGTAAAGAAAATTTATAAAAAATTCATTTTAAGGTTTTTGTAAAATTCTGTCTTTAAATTTTCTATCAATTTCCGCCATTGTTTCCGCAACCAATCTCTCACAAACAGCGTCTTGCAATTGGTTTTGTTTTAACTTTGAAGAATGGAGTAACAAAATGTGGATTGAAAAGATGAAAGCAGATGGTTATACACCTTTTGGATGATGTGGAAAGTATATTACCACCGCCACAAACGCTTACAGGCAGTTTGGGGCATACTGAAATAGAACGCATTACACCCGAGTTCCATTTAGGTTTAGATGGAACACAAAACAAATATTGGGATTTGAAGCCCGGTAAAACCACTGCCATCGAGTATAATGCAAGTGGTGAGGAATTGAGGAAATGGGAATATGAAGAAACGTCTATAAAAGGAATATATGAATGGAAAGAGAAACCTTTGAAATAAATCATTGTGATATCAATGCAATAAACGACACAGGTCTTTCAATAAAGAATAAAGAATATAATGATATTCGGATTGAAGGTTATTGCGTTTATGTTTTATGCCAAGATTTAATATTGTCATATAATTTGTATATAAGCGAAGACCAAGAACGATTTTTCAATGATATGAAAAGTAATTCTTTTATAGACGGAATCCGCTCGAGACGTTTATACCATAACATTTCATATGATGTATATAAGGAATTATTATCGGAAGCTATTGATAGTGCTCAAAAATCAACTCGCAAGTTTCCACCAAGATACTATATATGTCCCTTCCACATCATCCGTCAATCCGAGGTGGAATCCTTTTATGAATACACATCAAGCATAGTGATAAATGGTATAGAATGCAACGGTTATGTAGATGCAGGTATTGGACACATTGGTTATCACGACACGTATCCCGGATATATTGAGATTGAAGGGGCTAAATACAAAGAGGTTATAGCAACAATACCGCAAGAAGATTTGAAGATGATAACGGTTGGAGATTATAAAGATGGATTATTCAAGATAAATATCATTCCTAAAAAATTCATTGACAAAATCATCTTGCGTCGTAAGTATTTGCATACCGATTGCATCGAATTCAGTCTTGAAAAGTTTTATACGGGCGAGGAAAATGTTTACGAACTTGACCCCCAAAAACCTGACCCTGAAGTGTTAGAGATGATGAAAAAATATCGCGTGATAGAAGAAAGAGAATAATGAAACAGGCATTTTTGGTTTTCAGTAGTAGGTAGGCACGCAAAAACCTATTGTATTGTTCTTATTTGTTTGTGCGAAAACTCTTAGTAATAAGAATTATACAACATAAAAATGGTAGCAACAAAAATATCCCGAATCTTAAATAATTGATTATAAGGGTACTGCGTATTTCTTCGGGCGGGTCGTTTTTGTAAACCCAAACAGCTGAATCATATCTGTTTACAGTGTCGTTGTGTAGGAAGAAATCAACTTCCACCTTTGCATAGGGAATTTCTTCAATGCCGATAACACCAGGCAAGCCAATTCGACCAAGAGCGAGATAGGCCATTGTGTCTTGCGGCAGTTGTAATTTTACGTGGTAGCACTTAAATTCAGCGGAATCAGCCAGCTCTTCTTTAGATAACACTTTGGGTGTCAAATCTATAGTGCAAGATGCCGTTTGTTTATCTTCTTTAACGATGGTAATAACCTTACTTGCAGGGCGCAAAAGGCGGAACCATGAGGCAGCATATCCCCTTTTACACGAACAAAGGCTAACCAAAGCGATTAGTATAAAAGCCCAAGTTTTCATAACGTACCAAATCTGTTGTTTAAAATTGGTGCAAGATAAAATAATAATGAAAGCCGCTGTTATTTCCGTTCGAATAAGATTGAAAGCACCAATTCAATCATTAAAATGCCAAAATGTCAGCCATTTTTCGGTAACCGATAATTATTTGTTCTTCAGCCGAATACGCAATTGTCCGACAAATTGTGTGACACAGTGCCAAGCGGCGGGTGGCAGATTGGCACGAAAAAACGGCTCTTTCGGTTTTGGCACAGATTATGATAAATGCCGCATCGGCTTTCGGGCTGAATTTTTGAAAACATTTATTAATTAAATATCATTTAAAAATGGCACAAGTATTAAAAGGTAAGGTAATTCCAGGCAAAGCACTGGTGTTGCCAGCAGAGGCTGAGACAAAGACAGCAGGCGGAATCTACATTCCCGACACCGCAAAAGACAAACCCACACAGGGCAAGATTGTGTTGCTCGGCGCACCGCTGAAAGACGAAACCCCAATCGACGTTAAGGTTGGCGATAATGTGATGTACGGCAAATATTCGGGCACCGAAGTTGAAATCGACGGCACCAAATATATGCTCATCAACACAAAAGACATCATCTACATTTTCTAACATCTAAAAACATAAAGCTATGGCTAAAGAGATAAAATTCAATGTTGAGGCCCGCGACCTTCTGAAGAAAGGCGTTGACCAACTGGCTGATGCAGTCAAAGTTACACTTGGTCCTAAAGGCCGCAACGTGGTTATCGACAAGAAATTCGGCGCACCGCAGGTTACAAAAGACGGCGTGACCGTTGCCAAAGAGATTGAGTTGAGCGACGCCTACGCAAATCTGGGCGCACAAATGGTGAAAGAAGTGGCTTCGAAAACCGCCGACAAGGCTGGCGACGGTACCACAACCGCAACCGTTCTGGCACAGTCAATCATCAATGTCGGTCTGAAGAACGTAACAGCCGGCGCCAACCCGATGGATTTGAAACGTGGTATCGACAAGGCCGTTACAGTTGTTGTCGACAACCTGAAGAAGATGTCGCAGGACATCGACGTTAAGTCGGAGAAACTGGAGCAAGTGGCAACCATTTCGGCCAACAACGATAAGGAAATCGGCGAGCTGATTGCCGATGCAATGAAGAAAGTGGGCAAAGAGGGTGTTATCACTGTCGAGGAGTCGAAAACCGCTGAAACTCACGTTGACGTGGTTGAGGGTATGCAGTTCGACCGCGGTTATATCTCACCGTACTTTGTGACCAATACCGACAAGATGGAGGCTGAATTCGAGAGCCCGTTCATCTTGATTTACGACAAGAAGATTTCTTCGATGAAGGAACTGCTTCCAATTCTTGAACCTGCAGCACAGAGCGGTCGCCCGCTTTTGATTATTGCGGAAGACGTTGACGGCGAGGCTTTGGCAACGTTGATTGTGAACCGCCTGCGTGCATCGCTCAAGATTGCAGCCGTAAAAGCACCAGGCTTCGGCGACCGCCGCAAGGAAATGCTCGAGGACATCGCCACTCTGACTGGCGGTATTGTTATCTCGGAAGAGAAGGGTATGAAGCTCGAGGACGCCACAATGGATATGCTGGGCCGCTGCGACAAGATTACCATCAACAAAGAGAATACAACAATTGTGAACGGCTTGGGCTCGAAAGAGCTGATTGCCGCCCGTGTTGACCAAATACGCGCACAAATCGAGAAGACAACTTCTGACTACGACCGCGAGAAACTGCACGAGCGTCTTGCCAAACTGGCAGGCGGTGTGGCTGTTCTCTACGTTGGTGCCGCTTCTGAAGTTGAGATGAAAGAGAAGAAAGACCGCGTTGACGACGCATTGAGCGCAACCCGCGCAGCTGTTGAGGAAGGTATCGTTCCTGGTGGCGGTGTGGCTTACATCCGTAGCATTGCCGCTCTCGACAAGCTAAAAGGCGAGAACGAGGACCAGACTTTGGGTATCAATATTATCAAACGCGCCATCGAGGAGCCGTTGCGTCAGATTGTGAAGAACGCAGGCGGCGAAGGCTCAGTGGTTGTGAACAAGGTTAAGGAAGGCAAAGCCGACTTCGGTTACAATGCCCGCACCGACAAGTACGAGAAGATGGTTGCCGGCGGCGTTATCGACCCAACCAAGGTTGCCCGTGTGGCTCTGGAGAACGCCGCATCGATTGCCGGAATGTTCCTGACAACCGAGTGTGTTCTTGTCGAGGAAAAAACCGAAACCCCTGCAGCCAACCCAATGGCCGGCGGCGGTATGGGCGGAATGATGTAAAAAAGGATTGTCTAATTTTTTTCATAATGAAAAAGGGGGAGCGCTTCGCAAGAGGCGCTCTTTTTTGTTGACCGCATGGCTGCAATTTCCGACAATAATGATTGGATGATAGATATTTGCATTTTCTTTTTACATTTGTTGAAAAATGAACACAATGAAAAAAACTCTACTCTCATTTATAGTCGCAGCCGTATTGCTACTGCTGCCGTCATTTATTTATGCCCAAGGCACTGAAAGCGAACAAGTTGTCAACCGAAACCAGCATGGGAATGATAGTTTGCTGAACATCATAAAACCCGACTCGCCAAACAGTCTGAAGGCTGAGATTTACTCAAACATATCATACCGCACATACGATTTAGACACAAGTATAAAATACGCCAATCTTGCGCTCGAATGCTGCGATGAAGATTATCCGAAGCGCGACTCTCTGCTGGCCTTCAACTACAATAACCTGGCTTTCGCGTATTACATGAAAGACGAGTCGCGCAAGGCATTGCAATACCGCCTAAAATCTGCCAGCATCTACAAAAAACATTCCGACAAAAGAAGAGAAGCTGGCACGTTTATTCACATCGGCAACTGCTATCTCGATTTGAATATAAAAGACAGCGTTTTTTACTATTACAACAAAGCACTGGTATTACTGACCGAATTGCAGGACACGATTTTTCTTATAGAATCATACAACAATTTAGGGCAGATATATCAATCTATGGAGCTGTATGATAACGCCGTGAAAAACTACCAAAAAGCTCTGGATTATGCCATCGCAAAAAAAAGCAAAACAAATATGGCATGTTGTTACTGCTATTTGGGAACCGTTATCAGTCTCCAGTCAGACACGCTGATTGACCTTGCAATCGAAAATCTGACCAAATCCGTACGCATGTTCGAATCAAATGAATCAGTAAAGCACTATGACATCGAAGACAAACACTATGCATACTATAGTCTTGCTGATGCTTATATCAAAGCTGCAGAACTGTCAAATAAAAAAGCTTACGCCGACAGCTGCTACAAGTATATTCAAAAGGCCAGCATCTATTATCTGTCAGTCGGATCGATTGCTAATTATGTTTCTTGCCGATATTGCTATGTCAAATATCTTTTCTTTTACAAAAAATACCGCGATGCTCTTGCCGAATTGCTGCGGCTGGATAAATACAAGACAGAAGACCGCTCGACTTCATCCATTGCAACTCACTACAGATATCTGTATTTAGTCTATTCTAACCTTGGCGACTATAAAAACGCATTGAAATTCCATGAGAAATACATGGAATACCAGATGGCTTATGTCAATGACAGCACCCTCAACTCAATAAAAGATGCCGAGGTGGAGCGCACCCACTTGCTCGATTCTGTCAACCATCACTACGAGACACAGCGCATTGAGGCTGAACATCAGAACGAACTGCACCAGAAACAACTCCAAACACGACTTTTAATGTGTATTGCGGTCATTATCATAATGTTCGGCGTTGTGTTCTTCTTCTTCTACAAGACAACTCGCGAAAACATTGAAATGGGTCTCCGCCAGCGCATGCTTGAAACCGAGCGGTCGTTGCTGCGAACGCAAATGAACCCTCACTTCATCTTCAACGCCCTCAACTCGGTGCAGAGCTTCATAACAAGCAACAACCAGCTCGATGCTGTCCGTTTCCTGTCGAAATTCGCCAAACTAATGCGCATGATTCTCGACCACTCGATGCAGCAGTTTGTGCCGCTTAGCAACGAAATGGCATCGCTCGGTCTGTATATCGACCTTGAGAAAGCACGGTTCAACAACCGCTTCAACTATCGCATTGATGTTGACGGCAACATTGACGAAGAACTTTTGAATGTGCCGCCCATGCTCATCCAACCGTTTGTGGAGAACGCCATTCTGCACGGACTGATGCACAAAGCCGAAGGCGGACTCATTGTAATCAGCATCACCGACAACGGCGACAAAACCCTCACCTGCCAAATTACCGACAATGGTGTGGGACGCAAGGCTGCCGCTGAAATCGAGAAAGGTGAAAAAGCTCATAAATCAGTGGGAATGCAGCTGACACGCGAGCGTCTGCAAGACCTGAACCGCAAAACAAAATCGGAACTATCATACACCATTACCGACCTCGAAGATGCCAACGGCAACGCATTGGGAACGCAAGTGACCATTGTAATGCCTGTACAAGTGTGATTTGTGATTTATAACAACTTTTACTATTTTTGAAACTCGTAAATATTAAAACCATGATGAAAGTTGCAATTATCGACGACGAAGACAGCGGCCGCAATATCATACACCAATACCTGTCGCTGTACTGCGATGATATTGAGATTGTTGGCGAAGCCAATTCAGTAAAAAGCGGCGTGGAGCTGCTCAGTAAGGAAAGCCCTGATGTTGTGTTTCTCGACATTCAGATGCAAGACGGCACGGGTTTCAATCTGCTCGAAGCGTTGCCTGAACGCACTTTCAAAGTCATTTTTGTAACATCGTTTGACCAGTTTGCGCTCAAGGCAATCAAGTTCTGCGCTGCTGATTATATTCTCAAACCCGTTGACCCCGATGAGTTTGTCAATGCCGTGGAGCGGGTTCAAGCTGAGGTTGCGCAGCAGAATCAGTCGCGCGACAGCCGCATCGACGAACTTCTGACGAACATGAACAGCTTCACAAAAATCGGCCTTCCCACCGACAGTGGCGTTCAGTTTGTCACCGTCGACGACATTGTGCACTGCGAGGCCGTTGGCGACAACACTCTGGTCTACATGAAAAACGGCGACAAGATCACCGCGTCAAACAGCATCAAAGATTACGAAGAGCTGTTCGCTGACAACAAGTTCATGCGCGTCCACAAGCTGCACTTGGTAAACACCAATCATATCTCCAAGTATATCAGCGATGAAGATGGCGGCAATGTAATCATGTCCGATGGCTCAAGCGTTGTGGTGTCGCCTCTCAGAAAGGACGATTTGCAGAAAATCTTGAAATAACGGCGCCGACAATTTCTCGAAGTGCATTTTCAGGCATTCCTGTCAAACACAATCTTCTTTCGCATAAAGAAGTTGAAAAAGAAGACAGTTACTTGTGCTATGGTGTTGCTTACCAAATAGTAAACCCCGCAACGGTTTGTCAGCAAAGTGGTTATGCCAATATTTATTGCTAATCCGGCAGCGCCGATGAGGGTGAAAACTGCAAATTTCAAAAGCCCCCGCCCGGCACTCTCCCGCTTCTTGTGGAATACCCAAATCGAGCATAGTGCGTAATTGAGAAGTCCAGACAGCAGCGAAGCCACAAAAGTTGATACGGCAAGCCAGTCCGGACCAAGCAAGTACTCGTTCAAATACCAAAGAATACCAATGTTGGTCAGGTAGCGGACAATCTCGACACAGACATTCCGCGCCATTTGTATGCCGGTGCTGTCAGTCTTGCCGAAAATTTTCGACGAAAAACTCATTATTTGTTGCCGCCACGTTTAGTGTAAACCACAATTGCACCATTGCCGCCCCGTGCGCCGTAGATGTTGGCGTCTTTCAGAATATCGACATGGTCAACAGCATGGACATTGATGCCGAACAGCGACTCAACAATCAGTCCGTCAACAACATACAGAGCTTCGGTTGGACCGCTGATTGATACTGAATTTCGAATGTTGGCTGTTGCGCCTTCGCCAAAATCGCCGCGTTCGATTCTGAGTCCCGGAACCAGTCCCTGCAAGGCTTCGGCAAGGTCATAGCGATTGGTGCGCACAAGCTCGGCGCCCGTAATGGTTGTGCTGGCGTTGAAACGTTCGCGCGTGCTCACATAATCGTAACCAATGCTCACCAAATCTTCGTCGTTCTCAGCTGAATACTGTGTTTGGGCGAGACGGATACGGATAGCTTTGACTCCATTAACCGGAATATCATATTTCACTCCATTCCAATTAACATGCAGAGTGTCAGTCGGCTGGACGTCCGTCAGGCCGAAACGCCCCTTGCGGTCAGTCAGCGCATAGCGATTGACATTTGTAACATGGATACGGGCACGCTTGACGGGGGCACCATTGATATCCACTATCACTCCGTTGAACGGAATACCCTGGCTACCGTTTTGCGACATCGCGGCAAGCGGCAGCAATGCTAATGCGACAATTAACCTTTTCATATTCAAAAATTTTGCACCAAGATACGACTTTTTATCGGAATGTATATTGATTATCGATGTTTGCCGAAATTTATCGGTTGAACCAGTCTGCAGATTTTTTAGTTCTCCGATTCACCCGTTAGCCGATTCGCCAAAAATTTCTTAAACTTGCGGCACTTTTAAAAAATACATTTTTCAAACTATGGACAATCTTTTCTTGCTGATATTCATTGTATTTATAATCGGTGTGCTGATGTTCGACCTTTTGTGCGTGGGGCGCGGCCATCACGTTGTGAGCATCAAAGAAGCATCGGTCTGGACGGTGGTTTGGGTGACGCTGGCACTCGGGTTCTTCCTGTTTCTGCGCTTCGACGGCCATCTGGTCCATGGTATCGACACCTTCGACGAGCTGCTGCACGTGACACAGAAATACGGGCTGAGCTTCAAATACGATGGGCAGCCGCTCGAGCAAGCCATGGCTAACGGCTTGACAATTGAGTCGGCCATCACCCAGTATCAGCACAGCATGTCAATCGATTTCCTTTCGGGTTACCTGATTGAGGAGACACTATCAATTGACAATCTTTTTGTTATGCTGATGTTGCTCACGGGCTTCGGCGTACGTAAAAAGGACTATAAATCAGTGCTTTTCTGGGGAATCCTGGGCGCCATCATTCTGCGTTTCGCGTTCATCTTCCTGGGCTCGACGTTGATTCAGAAGTTCAACTGGATTCTGCTCGTTTTCGGCGTCTATCTGGCCTATATGGGTATCAAAATGTTTTTCAAGAAAGAGGACGAAAATGCCCATACCGACCCGCGCGACCATAAGTTGGTGAAATTCCTTTCGAAGCATTTCAGCGTCTATCCGCGATATGTCAACGGCCGCTTCTTCATCCGCGACCGCAAACACAAACTCTACATCACGCCGCTGCTCATTGTGGTGATAACCATTGAGTTCACCGACTTGATTTTTGCTTTCGACAGCATACCTGCCATCTTCTCGGTAACGTGCGACCCATACGTGGTGTTTTTCTCGAACATTTTCGCCATCATCGGTCTGCGGTCGATGTTCTTTATGCTTGCTGGCGCAGTGGACAAGTTCTGCTACCTGAAGCAGGGCGTTGCCGTGCTGTTGCTCTTTGTGGGCGCAAAACTGCTTTTCCACCACTGGCTCGACGAAATCGGCTTCAGTTCAGTGCACTCGCTATACATCATTCTGGGAATCGTCACGTTGAGCATTGTGCTCTCGCTCTTGTTCCCGAAGAAACAAGCAGAAGTTAAGAATTAACCGTAAGACTAAAATGAAGAATCTGTTTTTTGCCTCAACAATTTTTGTAGCACTTATTATAGTGCTGACCAGACAGGCCAACGCACAGTTTGTGGTTAGCGGAAGTCTTGGTATAACCACCACCGCCGATAAAATTGACGGCGACAAACAATGGAATAGTGCAAGTTTCGAGGTTTGCCCATCGGTCGGCTATGTGTTTGGCGATTGGGAGTTTGGTGCTATGTTTGAGTACACACGCAGCAAAACCACTTTATCTGTCGGCGACAAACGCACAGAAACCGAGTCGGCCTATGCCGTCGGACCGTATGCCAATTATTGTTTTGCCAACGTAGGAAAGTTTTTCTTCAGTGTTGAGGCAACATCACTGTTCTGTTTTGCCGACGACGAACACACCGTCCATTTGCAATTGCTGCCGCTGGCCACCTACGAAATTAACGACCGCTGGGACGTTGATGTTTATTCCGATGTGTTGAGTCTCAACTACTTGTGGACCAAAACCGATTCCGATAAACACACCAACGGAAAATTTGATTTCCTGGCCAACAACGGACAACTGTTCGGTGTTGCTTTTACTTATAAGTTTTAGCGAGTTAAAATATTAATATACAGAGCAAAAGACATTGAGACTCTGTTTTGTTACATTTTTGCGACTCGCAAAATACTCACTAAAATTGGCAACAATAGTTAATATTCTATAAATCAAACGATAATGCCAAAGAAAATATCATTTAAAAACAATCAAGGCACTGATATTATTAAGTTCGATAATATCAAATTGATGTTTGATGATGATTTAAAAAGAGTTGTTTTTGACTTGTATATTGATTTTGAATTTTTCAAAGCTCAAACCTCTTTGGATGCTGAAGAGTTTGATTTTTTGAATATGAAAAAATGCCTTCAAAAAATATACAACAAAGAATGGAAATCTTTTGTCGCTTTCAATCCATTAGAGGAACGCTTCATTATGCAAATCGATTTACAAGGGGATGGGCAAATAAAAGTCCATTCAAAATTGATTAACCCAATGTTTACTGGGAAGTTGGAATTCGATTTTATAATGGACCATACAACTATTCCCGAATTAATAAGGGAAATAGAAGCCGCGTTAGAAGTGTAGCGATTTTTTGGAAGTCTATAAGGATGTCTGCAATACTTAAATTGACTTTAATATGTGATAGCCTTTATGCAATAATTCAAAGGAACTAAATTTTTGTCTAATGAGACAACGATTGTATAAGTGCTATTTTTCTTATTTGCCAAGAAAAATTCAACACAATAAATCCCATTATATTCTATTGCATTGTAAAGATATAGCCTATAATCAGACTTTTTGAAAAGCGAATGTTTAGACAATTGCTCACATCTGGTACTGATTTTAATAACAGTTCTCTTTCTCTGAGATAATTTTTGTTCTAAGCTATCTAAGTAGATTCTATTTGGAATGCTGTCTTTAAGCAAATTAATATCTCCTAAACAATTGGCGACATCGTAAACTTTACTTGGTTTTCCATTAGTTGCACCATCAAACTGTATTTTCAGTTTATTAATCGGTGTTTCTTTTGTTAACACTTGGTCACAAAAGTATTTAACAGCTTTTTCTTCAATAGTACTATGATTTGTTATTTGTGCAGAACCAAGTTTGATAAAAGAAAGCATTAAAAATATCGAACAAATTGTTTTCATATTGTAAAATGTATAATCAAATTCTACCAGGGTATCACATTTATATTGACGGAATTAATTTCAATGATATTTCGTAAATATGAAAGCTTTTGGGTGTCAGTAAAAATACAACTAGAATTATCGAGGAATTCTAAAACAGCATTAATTGTTTCAGATAGGTCTTCAAAATCTAAAAAAATATGTTGGTCTTTATTTTTGTCTATGAGAAACAAATAAGCAAAACCGTGGTCGGAAAACGTTCCAATCTTATATATTCCACAGTTATTATCCTTAATCCTATTCGAATTCAATAATTCATATACATAAATCGAAGATTCTTTGTCTTCTTTTATCTCCCCCTTGTTTAATAAATATTCTTGAACTAATCTGTCATAATCAATTGTTTGGGGTTGTTGTGTAATACCATTGTAATAACTGGAAGAAACGGTATCGATATGTATTTGACACATTGCATTATGATTCAAATTGCATAATATGGTTGCAAAAAGAAAAACATAATTAAGTGTCTTCATCGATTTATTCTTCTTTATAAGTTTTTCAATAATTATTCCTTGTAAGTCTTCACCTTTTCAAGCGCCTCGTAAACCGAGTGTGCCCAATAGTTGCGGACACCAAAGCCTGCGGGAGTGCCGCTCAATGTCCAGTGACTTAAAACATTACGGGTGTCGATATCGAAAAGCACAAATATGAATGTGCCTAATTCACCAGGTTTGTCAAGAGTTTCCATTATCATCACCAACCCCATTCCGTGATTGTAACTCACAATACACAAATCTTTGACAGTCTGTGCAATAGTCGAGTCGCTAATGGTGTGTCCCTTGACAATAGTTTTGATGGAATCGAGCGGAATGGTGTCGTTCATATTGGTGACAGCATCAATGCGGATGTCGTTCATCGGCTTGCCCACAAACTTGGCCACATTGTATTTTTCGGGCTCGGTAATAAATAGCATATTGATGTCGCCGAAAGCCTTGCGGAGTTTTTCTGGCTCATCAACAGCGCCATAAACACGACCTTTCGAAAAGTCAATGCCGTAGAATGTCATACTGCCAAGACCTGCCAGCGGACTTGATTTCTTTTGTGCTGTAGCTGAGAAAATCAGGCCGCCAACAATTACCAATGATATTATTATTCTTTTCATAGTAGTTTAAATGTTTAACGGGTTTAACAAGTTTAAGTGTTAACGACAGTATCACCTCAAATCGTAGAATTTCACTGGCTTGCGGCTCATTTCGGGATAGAGCAGCTTGTTGATGTACTCTGGCGACTCAAAGCTGATTGACGGCGCCACACGCACCTTCGAACGGAAGATGTCCTTAATCTCTTTGGCGTAGGCCTCGTCGGAACGGAGAGAGCCGATGCGCACCTTGATATCGTCGGTGCCAAGTTCGTTGGTAAACACCTCAACCACATAGTTCTTCACATCGTGGATGCCGTCCAGAATGTCGAACAATGCGGGCGGATAAAGTGTTGTGCCTTTGTATTTTATCATCTGCCCCTTACGACCGATTACCGAACTCAGACGCATTGTGTTGCGGCCGCACTTGCAAGGCTCGTTGTAGTGATAGCAGACGTCGCCTGTCTTGAATCGCAGCAGCGGCATTCCCTCAACGCCAAGCGATGTGATTGTCACCTCGCCGGGCTCGTCGTCAGCCACAGGCTGGTTGTTCTCATCAAGGAACTCAACAATAATCAGCTCGGGCTGCACGTGGCCGCCGTTGTATTGGTCGCAATCGGTAAACGACGACTGCATCTCGGTCGATGCGTAGGTGGTGTGCAACTTCAGTTCGGGCCACTTCTCGTTGATGCGCTGGCCGAGTGTGGTGTAGGTTCCATCGGGTTTGTAGAGCGCTTCGCCAATGCAGATGCACTTTTTCAGACTCGATTTATGGTGGTCGATGCCGTTCTTCTCGGCAAAATCGGCCAGTTTGATAAGGAACGACGGCACACACATACAGCAGGTTGGCTGGATGCGGTTGATGGTGTCCCATTGCAGCTCGGGAATTCCGTTGCCCACGCGAGAAACGCCCATTCCAACCTCGCGGCAGCCGAGGAAATAAGCCAGACCGGCCATAAAGCGGCGGTCGATGGTGACCATTTCCTGCATAATGTCGTTGCGGGTAAGCCCTGCCGTGGTGAACGAAAGGTACTCGTTGTAGGCCAGACGGTCGAGGTCGTTATTGGTGAGGGCAAACGTGACGGGGTTACCCATTGTGCCCGAGGTGGTTACGTAGTCGATGACATCGGCCTTATCAACACACAGGAACTCATCGTTGTGCATCTGAAGGTCGGTTTTGGTTGTGACGGGAATCTGCCGCAAATCTTCAATGGTGCGTATCTTGCTGATGTCGATATGGTTATCGGCAAACATGCGCTGATAGAATTTCGAATGAGCCTGCAGATAGGACAACGCTTCGGCCAACCGAGCCTCCTGAAAAGCCTTGATTTCGGCTGGCGATTTGTATTGTATTTTTGAATCTTTTACAATCATAAACAATGCTATTTGGTGAGCAAAAATAAGAAGAATTTGGTTTTTGGATTTAGAAATCAGGTTTTAGAAATTAGGATTACCTTTGCCACCCTATGAATCAGAGTGAAAACAATAACGATTGGCGCGCAACGCTCGACAGGCTTGGCATTGTGGTTGTCATCCCCACCTACAACAACTGCAAAACCATTGGGCAGGTTGTGGCCGATGTGAAGCAGTACGCCAACCACATTATTGTTGTCAACGATGGCTCGACTGATGACACTGCTCAGATTTTAAGCAAGATAGACGACATTGAGATTCTAACTCACGAGCGCAACAGCGGCAAGGGAACGGCCTTGAAAAACGGCCTGTGCCGTGCCAAAGCGGCGGGCTTCCGTTACGCTATCACCATCGACAGCGACGGGCAGCATTTTGCATCAGACATCCCGACATTTGTCAGCGAGATTGAGAAAACGCCAGACTGCCTGCTTGTTGGCTCTCGCAATATTCAAGCCGACAATATGCCTGGCAAAAACACTTTCGCCAATAAATTCTCGAACTTCTGGTTCAAGGTCGAGACTGGAGTCAACCTACCCGACACACAGTCGGGCTACAGGCTCTACCCGATTCAGCTGATGAATGTTGAAAAGCGCTACTACACAGCCAAATACGAGTTTGAGTTGGAAGCGTTGGTTTTTGCATCGTGGGGCGGCATCACTGTCAGGAATATTCCCGTTCACGTTTATTATCCGCCTGAAGGTGAGCGCGTTTCGCACTTCCGCCCAGGCCGCGATTTCACCCGCATCAGCATTCTGAACACCATTTTGGTGCTGATTGCCTTGCTATGGATTTATCCGCGCAACTTCTGCCGCAAGTTCACCCGTGAGAACATCAAATTGTTCATAAGCAACAACATAACCCACTCGCCCGATTCCAATCTGCGCATCACGGCCGCCGTTATGCTGGGCATTTTTATGGGTATCATTCCAGTTTGGGGCTACCAGATGATTATCGCATTTGCGATTGCCCACTTACTGAAACTCAACAAGATACTTACGCTTGTGGCATCAAACATCAGCATTCCGCCGATGTTGCCTTTCCTGATTTACGGCAGTTATTTCACTGGCTGCAAGGTTATGCAAGTGCCTATAGAGTTGACCTTGAGCAACATCACGCTCGAAAGCGTCAAGCACTCGCTGCTGCCGTACATTGTCGGAAGCATTGTGTTTGCGGCCTTGTGCAGTGTGGTTGTGGGCGCGGTGGCGCTGGCTCTGCTGACGGTGTTCAGAAGGAAGTAGATGGCGAAGTAATCTGATGCTGTTTCGCTTAAAGCGTTATAATTGAAAAAATTGCTATCTTGCAGACTGAATTTAAACTTAATGTGTTACTACTATGGGAATAACAGTTGACAGCATTTGGAGTCAGGCACAGCGTCTGTCGGCAAGCGAGCGGCTCGCATTATCGCGCCGTTTGAGCGAGAGCGTCAACGAGACCGAAACTGACCGCCGCCTGCGGGTGGCGTCAGAAATTGACCGCTTTTTCGGTGGTTGGAGCAGTGACCCCCGTTCCACGGATGAAATAATGGAACAGATTCGTGCCAAACGCACAGAAAACACCTATCCAAAATTCTAATTGATGGCTACTTTCAAGTATCTTTTGGAAACTTCCACTTGTATTGAACTGCTACGCGGCAATCAGCGCGTCCGCCAACAATGCATCGAGAAAAACCAATTGTGCTGCATATCGGTCATCACTGCCATTGAATTGCTATATGGCGCATATAACTCACCTGACAATTATCGCGAACAGGAAATTGCAAAAGCAAAAATGCTGACCGACTATTTTACCGTGGTCGGCATTGATGAGATTCCCGAAGCCTTCAGCCGCGAGAAAATACGGCTGGAAAACAACGGTTTGGTTATTGAAGATTTTGATTTGATGATTGGCATAACAGGACGCGAAGCCGATATGATTGTTGTGACCCACAACTTAAAACATTTCAACCGCATTGACGGTCTAAAGGTCGAAGATTGGGCAGTTTGAATACCACTGTTTTTTTTCAAATCCCGGAAAACTTTCACCTTTCCACCCTACAAACAATTCGCTTATCATACCTAATTGGTTACATTTGCCGAAAATTCTTTTGAAGATTTTCCCAAACGGGGCACACAAGCAATGAGCAAAATATTCATAGGTCTCTATCACTTTTTCGAACACCGCAAAGTACTGTTCTACAGTTTTTTGGTAGTCAGCGTTGCGCTGATGGCCGTGGCTGTGTCGCGAATCAGTTTCAGGCAGAACGTAACCGACTTTTTTCCTGCGGCGGGCGACAACGACAAGACTGCCGAAGTGTTTCAGAATCTGAACGTTAAGGATAAGATTGTGGTGCTCTTCTCGCCGCGTGCGGGTGAGCCTGCCGACAGTCTGATTCAAGCAGCCGAAGAACTTGAGCAAATCCTGCAGACCGAAGCCGCCGACTACCTGAACGGAATTCTGCTGCGCATCGACAACCAGATGATTGGCGGCGTAAGCGATTTCGTCTATGCGCATCTACCCATCTTCCTGACCGACAGCGACTATGTGCGGCTCGACACCATCATCACCCGCGACGGCATTGCCAGTCGGATGCGCCAGAACTACCAGAACCTGGTGTCGCCCATCGGCGTGGGCTCGCGGCAGTTCATCTTGCGCGACCCGATGGGAATGGGACTGCAAACACTTGAGAATCTGCAAGATTTCGAGATAGAATCGGACAATGTGGTGGTCGACAGTTACCTGTTCACCGCCGACACATCGACTTTGATGATGGTGCTCACGCCAAAATACAATATGGGCCGCATCGGTGAGAACGAAGGTCTTGTAACCATCATCGAAGATAACATCAACAAAATGAACAAGATGCATACGGGCGTCAAAACCGAGTATTTCGGTGGGGCGTCGGTGAGCGTCTACAACGCGCGGCAAATCAAGAACGACACGGCGCTGACTTCAATCGTGGCGCTGATTGTGATTGTGGTGTTCATCTCGCTCATTTTCAAACGCAAACGCACCGTTCCGCTGATAATCGTTCCCGCACTTTTCGGCTGCCTTTTCGCACTGGCGCTCATCGCTCTGCTGAAAGGCGAAATCTCGTCGATAGCCATCGGGGCAGGCGCGGCGGTCATCGGCATTGCGCTAAGTTACTCAATCCATATGCTGGCGCACCAGAACCACGTGCGCACTGTCGAGCAACTCATCGACGAACTGGCCTACCCGCTCACGGTGGGCAGTTTCACAACCATCGGCGCCTTTTTTGCGCTGGTTTTCACATCGTCGGCGCTGCTGCGCGATTTCGGGCTTTTCGCTTCACTCACGCTCATCGGCACCACACTTTTCTGCCTGATTTTTCTGCCGCATTTCCTTAAAGGTCAGGCCGATGTGAAACGCGGACGGATGCTGCGGTTCATCGAAAAAATCAACGCCTATCACTACGAGCGGAACCGCTGGCTGGTGGGCGCGTTGCTGGTTGTGATTGTGGTGAGTTGCTTCACCGCGGGCCACGTGCGCTTCAACAGCAGCCTGATGGATATGTACTACGAGCCCGAGCACCTGAAGGCGGCCCGTGAGAAGTTGGAATCGTACTACGACGGCGATGAGAAGACGGTGATGTTCGTCAGCGTCGGCCCCACCGACGATTCGGTGCTGACCGTCTACAACCGCATCAACGCCCGACTCGACAGCCTGCGGCAGGCGGGGCTGATTCGCGACTACGCATCGGCCAGCCGATTTGTGGTGAGCCCCAGCGAGCAGAAGCGGCGGATTGCGCTGTGGCGCGATTTCTGGACAACGAAACGCCGCCAGATTCTGAACGAATCGCTGCAGAGCGAAGCCGAGCGTTATCACTTCAAAGCCAGCGCCTTCAGCAGTTTCCACCGATGGTTCGACGGCGATTTCGAGCCCGTCGACCTGAGCCGCACCGATGGTCCGTTCGGAACGCTGATGCAGGAATGGCAGGTGCCGTCAGACAACTCAAAGATGCTCATCACGCAAGTGCGCCTGGCCGACACGTGCAAACAGCAGGTTTACAGTCTGATGAGCGACAGCCGCGATATGGTGATTTTCGACCGCGCCTTCTTCACTGGCCAATGGATTGACGCTGTGAACGACGACTTCAATTGGATTCTGTTCACGTCTTCGTTCCTGATTTTCTTTGCGTTACTCATCTCGTTCGGTCGGCTCGAACTCACGCTGATGAGTTTCCTGCCGATGCTCATCAGTTGGTTCATCATTTTGGGAATGATGGGGTTGTTCGGCATCGAGTTCAACATCATCAACATCATTCTTTCGACCTTCATATTCGGCATTGGCGACGATTTCAGCATATTCATAATGGACGGCCTTCAGAGCAAGTATCGCACTGGTCGTCAGACACTTGACTCGCACAAAACAGCCATTTTCTGCTCTGCATTCACCATTGTGGTGGGAATGGGCGCGCTGGTGTTCGCGCAACATCCTGCGCTACAGTCCATTTCGCTGCTTTCGGTGTTCGGAATGCTGGCTGTGGTGCTTGTGGCCTTCACCATTCAGCCCATCATCTTCAACTTCTTCATAGCCAACCCCGCCGCAAAGGGCAATATGCCGTACACCGTGGCCGACGTGCTGCTGACCTTCATAGGCTTCGGCGCCTTTGTGCTGAGTTGCATTGTGTTGCGGCTGCTCACTTTCGTGATGTATGTGGTACCCGTCAGGCGGATATGGAAGCGGCGGCTCATCTGCCGACTGATGAACCTGGCGTGCCGATTTGTTTTTTCTGTGTCGCGACAGGTGCGATACAGCAAACGGCTCATTGACAGCCAGGTTTTCGACCACCCCGCCATTGTCATCGCCAACCATCAGTCGTTTATGGACATACTATCGATGCTGGCCCTGTCGCCGCGTGTGGTGATGGTGACAAACAAGTGGGTTTGGCGGTCGCCTGTGTTTGGCGGACTCATCCGCTACGCGGGATTCGTCTTCACGGGCGACGGCGTTGAACTGAACCAGGAAACGGTGCGGCAGCGCATCAGCGAAGGCTTTTCGGTGGTTATCTTCCCCGAAGGCACACGCTCGGCCGACGGACGCATCGGGCGCTTCCACAAAGGCGCGTTTATGCTTGCCGACACGCTCGAACTCGACATTGTGCCCGTGCTGCTCTACGGCACTGGCGACGTGATACCTAAAAACCAGCCGTTTATGGTTCGGCGCGGACAGATTGTGGTTAGCGTCTTGCCGCGCATCAGCCACACCGACCGCTCGTGGGGCGACACCTACCAGGAACGAACCAAACGCATATCGGCCTGGTTCAAAGCCGAATACCAAAAACTCTACGACGAACTTACAACCACATCGAGCACGGCCATCCACAGCCGCATAATGCACAATTTCATCTTCAAAGGGCCTGTCGAAGAGTGGTACCTGCGCGTGAAAATCCGTATGGAAGGCAACTACGAGTTGTTCGACAAACTGATACCGCGCCGCGCCCGCATCACCGACATTGGCTGCGGTTTCGGTCCGCTGTGCTATATGCTTGCGCAGACATCGGCCGACCGCGACATTCTGGGCATCGACTACGACGACGACAAGATTGCCGTGGCGCAGCACGGATGGCTTCGCCAGCACTGCCATCTGCGGTTCGAGCAGGCCAACGCGCTCGAATATCCGCTGCCGCAGAGCGACGTGTTCATAATGAACGATATGCTGCACTATATGAGCGCCGAACATCAGCAGCAACTGATTGAGAAGTGCGTGGCAGCCCTTGCCGACGGCGGCCAGATTATCATCCGTGACGGCAACACTGAAGAGCAGAGCCGCCATCGCCTGACACGCTTTACCGAACTCATGTCGACACGCATCATCAAATTCAACAAGACAGAGGAACAACTCGTCTTCCTGTCAGAAACGCGCATGCGCCAAATCGCCGCTGCTTGCGGAATGACCATTGAAACCATCCAAAACGACAGGTACACTTCGAATACCATTTATATTATGAAGAGAGGGTAATTATAAGAAATTTAGAAGGTTTACTAAACCAAACTAAAAATGACTACCTTTAGTCTCAAAAAAAACGATGAGACACCACTTGACAATAAAATATCTTCTTGCATTATTGGCTATGGTTTTGTTGACATTGCCACAAGTTGCAAATTGTCAAGAGGAAGAATATGAATTCGAAGACCCGAACCAAGCGGAAATCGATAGTCTTATTCATGCCACACCTCCAAACTCCCATGACAGTATTAAAGCAAAGAACTACTGCACAATAGCAAAGTTAACAAGCAATTTGAACACCAAACAAAAGTATGCTGAACTTTCACTCGAATACTGTAAGGAAGCTGACTTGTCTTTGAAGGCTTATAATTTCTATTACATAGCAATGGCGTATTGGATGAAAGACGAAGAACGAACAGCGTTACAATACTATTTCAAAACTACAGACTTGGCCGATAAGCTTTCAGATATAACATTTGAAGCAACTACTTTCATTGACATCGGCAATTGCTATAAATATCTGAATATCATTGACAGTACTTTTTACTATTACAACATTGCTTTAAAGAAATTTCTTGAAATAAAAGACACTAGCCTAATTTCTTATACATATCAAATGATAGGCAATGCTTATTATGACATGAATCTTTATTCATCTGCTAATGATAACTATCAGAAATCATTGGAATACGCCACACTTTCGAATGATACATTGGAAATAGCAGAAACATATTATTTAATGGGTGCAAATTTAATATGGCAATCTCCCTCTCTGGTTTTTCAAGCAATTGATATACAAAAAAAAGCCGTATTACTGTTCGAATCGAAGAAGACAGACCATACCTACTATATAGAAGGTAAGTATGAAGCTTATGCGGCTCTTTCACGAGCATATATTGAGGCCGCAAAATTAACTGGCAAGAAGGAATATGCTGACAGTTGTTATATGTATATCAAAAAGACTGGAAATTATAATCTTATAAACGGAGCCATTTCCAACTATGTCTGCAACCAATTTATTTATGTTGAATATCTTATTTTCAACAATAAAAACCGTGAAGCTCTTGCCGAATTGATGAGATTGGAGGAGTATATAGACGATAATACTTCTGACCTTGAGCAAAAGGATTATCATAATTACCTGTTCGATGTATACTGCAGACTCGATGAGTGCGAAAACGCTTTGAAACAGCATCTATTATACGATCAATATCGATTTAAAACACTTAACGATAGCACATTCAACACA
Source organism: Salinivirgaceae bacterium (assembly GCA_017645945.1). Taxonomy (GTDB): domain Bacteria; phylum Bacteroidota; class Bacteroidia; order Bacteroidales; family SZUA-534; genus RUG13583. Next base: position 68,783 of record JAGCNL010000066.1, on the reverse strand, counting down.
TTTAAAAATACCGAACTGGAGCGTACCCGCATGATTGAGGAACTTAAGCGTGAGAATGCCGAAAAACTCCACGCCGCCGAAAAACGTCGGTTGCGCGTGGTTATTATCTCGTTGTGGGTTGGATTAGGATTGGTGGTCGTTGTTATTGGTTTGATATTTAGGGTTTTGGTGATAAAAAAACGCTCCAATGCCGAGCTGTCCCTCAAAAACGAACTATTGTCTGAACGGAAGGAGGAGATTGAAACTCAGCGCGATACCATCAAGGCGCAAAGCGATGAGATTCAGGCCAGCATCAACTATGCCCGCCGCATACAATATTCGCTGCTCACACCCGACGAAACCATCTCGCGTATCTTCCCCGACCATTTTCTGCTCTACAAGCCGCGTAATGTGGTCAGCGGAGACTACTACTGGATTGGGCAGTATGGCGACAATAAAGTCTGCCTTGTTGCCGACTGCACAGGCCACGGCGTACCTGGCGGGTTCCTGAGCGTACTGGGAATGTCGAATTTGAATTATATTGTCGGAAAAGATGTTAGCCCCGATGCCATTCTTAACCGTCTGCGTGAGGCCATCATTGCTAATCTGCGGCAAACCAACAACGAACCCTCTACCCTTTCGGAGAATGGAGAACTTGACCCAACCCTCTACCGCAACTGCGATGGCATGGACGCGGCAGTCTACATTGTCAACGAGCGGCTGATGAATTTGTCGTTCGCTGGAGCCAACAATCCGCTTGTGCTCATCCGCGGCAACGAAATACAAGTGCTGAAAGCTGATAAAATGCCTGTGGGCATCTACGCCCGCATCACCCCATTTGAGTGCACCACCATCGACTTGCAAAAGGGCGACTGCATCTACACCTATTCCGACGGATTCCAAGACCAGTTTGGCGATGGAACCACCAATAAATTCACAGCCCAACGTCTGCGCGATTTGCTGCTCGAAATCCATGCCCACCCAATGGCAGAGCAGAAAGATATCTTGAACCACACCTTCGAGCAGTGGCGCGGCCCTGCCGACAACCAAACCGACGATGTGTTGATTATGGGTGTAAGAGTTTGAAAGATTGATTAATCGAAAGCGCTCGCAATTAAAAGCGACGAATCATGTCCCATTTTTCCACAGTTTGGCACAAAAGTTGTTACTGAAGGAACGTTTTTTGACAAAACGGTTTCAGAATGGGAATTGTTGAATTGGAGGAGATGGAGTTTTACGCCTACCACGGCTGCTACAAAGAGGAGCAGACGGTCGGCAACAAGTTCATAGTCAGCCTCACAATGACAGCCGATTGCAGCCTGGCCGCAGCAACCGATGACGTTTCCAACGCAGCAAACTACCTTGCCGCCTATCAGGTTGTCAAGGAGCAGATGGCAGTGAAATCGCACTTGCTCGAGAACGTTGCCGAACGCATTTTGCAGGCATTGCCCGCCAAGGTGCCGACAGCAACATCGGCAAAAGTCAAAATATCGAAAGTAAACCCGCCACTGGGTGGAAAAGTGGGTCGCGCAAGCGTAACAATGGAGCGCGTATTCAGTTGACAACCAGAGGGTTTTGATTTATTTGAAGGTGATGTTTGGAACTTAAATATTTTTATAAATTTGCAGCGCAAAAAAATGGTACCGTGACCGAGAGGCTTAGGTGCAGGTCTGCAAAACCTGTTACAGCGGTTCGAATCCGCTCGGTACCTCAAAAGAAAGGGGAGTCCCTTCCATTTATCTAATTTATTTTTTAACTAAAATTTGAAATTATGTCTGACGTTGCAGCAAGAGTAAAAGCAATCATTGTTGACAAATTAGGTGTTGACGAGAACGAGGTTACCCCAGAGGCAAGCTTCACTAACGATTTGGGTGCCGATTCACTTGACACAGTTGAGTTGATTATGGAATTCGAGAAAGAATTCAACGTTGCCATTCCTGATGACCTGGCTGACAAAATCACCACTGTAGGTGACGCTATCGCTCACATCGAGAAAAACATGAAGTAATATTCTTTTCATAGAATTGGGTTTTAAATTATGGAGTTGAAGAGAGTTGTAGTAACAGGCATTGGCACAATCAATCCCTTAGGACACAATCTTAAGGAAACTTGGGAAAATGCAGTAAACGGGGTTAGTGGAAGTGACTTGATTACACACTTCGACGCATCCAAATTTAAAACCCAATTTGCCTGTGAGGTCAAAAATTACGATGCCAACAATTATTTTGACCGCAAAGAGGCACGCAAAATGGACTTGTTTGCGCAATTCGCACTGATTGCAGCAAAAGAGGCCGTTGAAAATTCAAACATCGTCGACAATGTCGACAAAGACGAGGTGGGCGTTATCTGGGGCTCTGGCATCGGCGGACTCACCACACTCTACGACGAGGTTATGGGTTATGCCGAGGGCGGACAGATTCCGCGCTTCAACCCGTTCTTCGTTCCAAAAATGATTGGCGATATGGCAGCTGGCCTTATTTCAATGAAATACGGCTTCCGCGGTCCGAACTTCGGAACAGTTTCTGCTTGCGCATCATCGACCAATGCTCTGATTGAGGCATTCAACTACGTTCGTTTTGGTAAGGCTACAGCCGTTGTAACAGGCGGTTCAGAAGCCACTATCGACCAACCTGGCATTGGCGGTTTCAACTCAATGCAGGCTCTGTCGACCAACAACGCTGAATACAAGACAGCCTCACGCCCGTTCTGCAAGACCCGCGATGGTTTTGTTATGGGTGAAGGCGGTGCATCAATCGTCCTTGAAGAATATGAACACGCCGTTAAACGCGGCGCAACCATCTACGCCGAAATGGTTGGCGGCGGCGCATCTGCCGATGCCTACCACATCACTGCCACTCACCCTGAGGGCGAAGGCGCAATGCTGTGCATGCAACGCGCTCTGCGCGACGCACAGATGAAACCCGAGGACATCGACTACATCAATGTTCACGGCACATCAACACCAGTGGGCGACATTCCGGAGCTGAAAGCCATTGGCAAAGTCTTCGGCGAACACGCCTACAATCTGAACATCAGTTCAACAAAATCGATGACAGGCCACATGCTTGGCGCTGCAGGCGCAATGGAGGCAACCTTCTGCATCATGGCGCTCCGCGATGGCATTGTTCCGCCAACCATCAACCACCGCGAGTGGGACCCGCAGATTGACGAGAAGCTGAACCTGACTCTGCACAAGGCACAGAAACGCGAAATCAAAGCTGCTTTGAGCAACACCTTCGGATTCGGCGGTCACAACGCTTCGGTCATCTTCAAGAAAATTTCCTGGATGCTTTGAGAATCAGGTTTCTATCGTTTTACGTAAAGCGATTGTTCTGCACTGACAGGCAGTTCATTAACGAATTGCACCGCATAACCAAACTTTATCCGCAAAACGAAGACTTGTACAAACTGGCGTTTGTGCACAAATCGGCGTCGCTCAAACTGCCCGACGGAACCTATATCAACAACGAAAGGCTTGAGTTTCTGGGCGATGCGATTCTCGGCTCAACCGTGGCCGAATATCTCTACCGCAAATTTCCTGACAAATCGGAAGGTTTTCTGTCGCAGACGCGCTCGAAAATTGTCAACGGCGAATCGCTGGCGCAACTGACGCAGTCGCTCGGGCTCGACAAGTTCATCGTCTCTCACGCCTTCCATTTCGACACCAACAAGAATATTCTGGGCGATGCCTTCGAAGCTTTCATCGGGGCCCTCTATCTTGACCAAGGCTACCGCGCAGTGCGGAAATTTGTTGAGAAACGCCTGATTGCCAAATATATCGATATCGAAAAGGTTCTGGAAACCGACACCAACCACAAGAGCCGACTACTCGAATGGTCACAGCAGAAAAAGGTTGAGGTTGCGTTCGACACAAACGCCGTAGACGACGATTCGCACACGCTGCACTTTGTTTCCGCAGTTTTGGTCGATGGACAAAAAGTGTCTGAGGGTCACGGACTTACGAAAAAAGACGCCGAGCAGGACGCCGCACGCATCGCGTTGTCGGTTTTATTGTAAAATTCAGTATTTTAGCAAAAAAATCGATGAAAAAACTGATGATTGATGCGGTTGACGGTGCGGCAGAACAAATAACGATTCTGGCGGTCACGTCGTATGAGCCTATCTATCGCCTGGCCTGGCTTTTCAATCAGCAGTTTGGGTGGAATCTTGCCGAATCGGACGCACTAAGTTTCATGAATGAAAGCAATGACATTCAGCATTTTCCTGTTTTTGCCTGGAACGATGCCGAAAGCGGTGCCAACCTGTACCTGGTTCAACACAGCGAGGAGCAGGACACACTGATGCGCATTGTGAATTACTGGCTGCGCTTTGAGAACGTTGAAAATGTGACCGATATCGTTCAGAAAATCAAAGAGATGGTAGAAATAATGCATGTGCAGGAGATGAAGCCGACACCCCAAAACAAGAAAACCGTCATCTTCAGGTATCCGCTGTATCAAAACAACTTATGAACGGCTGGCAATGGTAAGACTTTCTGATTTTGACACAATAATTTTCGATTTCGGAGGTGTCATTCTCGACATCGACCCCGACCTTTCGCGACGGCGGTTTGCCGAAATGCTGGGCATTGAAAACGCCCGCAAGCCCGAAACCGAGCAACTGCCGCAACTCTACGAAACGGGGAGCATCAGCCGCACCGAATTTGTTGACAGAATCAACCTGATTGCCAAAACAAATATCCCCGAAAACGAAATAATTGCCGCCTGGAACGCAATGCTGCTCAACTACAAACCCGCGCGCATTGAGTGGATTAAGCGGCTGCACAAGGGCCATAAACTGCTGCTCCTCAGCAACACCAACGATGCTCATTTTGAGTATTTCCACAACAAACTGATTGCCGAATATGGCGTCACTTTCTACCAGCTGTTCGACCACGTTTATCTGTCGCACGAGATGGGCCTTCTGAAACCGTCGCACGAGATTTACGAGAGGGTGATTGCCGAACAGCAACTGAATCTGCAGCGCACGCTCTTCATCGAAGATACCGCCCGTAACGTGGCAGGCGCACAGGAAGTGGGGCTGCAAACTCTGCTCATTCCGCGAAATGGCGAGTTTTACGAGTTTTTTGAGTGATTGAAATTGGCGAGTGGTTTCGCACGTTTTCAGTCATCCGACTCAAAAATCCGCATTTTCGACCCAAAATTCACTAAAAAAACACCCCAAAAAGGGCCTTTTTTGGCCATTTTCAAAAACCGTTCGTTAAGTCAAACCCGCCGTTCGTTAAGTGAAAGTCGCCGTTCGTTAAGTCAAACCCGCCGTTCATTTTTCAGCTATTGCACGAATGAAATCCCGTTGCGACATTTGAAATGTCAGTTAAACGAACATTAAACAGAAAACTATGATTATCGCAACGATTTTGATTCTGGCAATGAGATACAATGGAATTTTCCGCAATGTGTCACGCAACCTAAATCAACTTTTAAGCATCTAATATTATGAAAACAACACGGATTTTTATCGGATTGTTTATAAGCGCACTTCTGACTCTTACGGTAATATGCTGCGCGATGTCGAATTTAATTTAAGAACAGATATTAAAATGAACAGTTTAACATGCCCAACCGATTATCAATAATATAAACTCCCAATTAGCGGAAAAATTCTGCTTGCCGCGTTCTCTGCCAACCTTAATATTCCGAACCAACCATTTTTTACACACTCATAGTTGGTGGAGAACGCGGCCCCAAAGCCCGCGATTGAAGCGGCAACAGATTCATTTCATCAAATGAAGTGGAGGGACGGAAAAAAGCTTTCCGTCCCTTTTGTTTTGTCACAAAGAAAAAATCGCAACGCAACAGCGCATTTCTTTCCGCAGAATTGTGGAAACCCTATTTTTGCCAAAAACAACGTCACGATGGATTTTATCGATACCCACTCGCACCTTTATGCCGAAGAGTTTGACAACGACCGCGCCGAAGCCATCAGCCGATGCCTTGAGGCTGGAGTCAACCGACTGATTCTGCCCGATATTGATGCAACATCACGGCAGGGGATGCTCGACATGGCGGCTTCGGACCCGAAGCATTTCTTTCCGTGCGCCGGACTGCACCCAACATCGGTGGACGGCGATTACAAAGCCGGGCTGAAGCAGGTTGAGACAATGCTGGCAAGCGGCCAGCGGTTTTACGCTGTGGGCGAGATTGGCATCGACCTCTATTGGGACCAGACTTTTAAGCGGGAGCAGTTCGACGCTTTCGCGACGCAAGTCAGATGGGCAAAAGAGCTGGGGCTGCCGATTATTGTGCACATCCGCAACGCCATTGAAAAGACCATTGCTGCACTCGAGCCTCTTGCCGACGACCGTCTTCGCGGTGTGTTTCATTGCTTTTCGGGCACGCTTGAGCAAGCTCAAAAAGCCATCAGCATGGGTTTCATGCTTGGCATCGGCGGCGTTCTGACATACAAAAAATCAGAACTTCCATCGATAGTGGAGCAAATTGATATTCAGCATCTTCTTTTGGAGACCGACTGCCCCTATCTGGCACCTGTCCCCCATCGCGGAAAGCGTAACGAAAGCAGTTATCTGCCTTTTGTGGCGCAAAAACTTGCTGAAATAAAACAAGTTAGCATTGATGAAGTAGCCGCGCGGACAACCACCAACGCTGAAAAATTGTTTGGATTGTAGTTCATCAAAATTCAGTTCTTTCAGTTATCTTTCCCACATGAATGAGCCGAAATTCGATACCACCTTCTTCGAACGCTACGCAATGATAGCGCTGCACACCATGCTCGGCGACAAATATGCTCACCTGATGAATTCTGACAGACCTGACCTTCAGGATATTAACCAAAGTCTGGGCATTGAGGTGACGCGCTCGATGAAGGAGAACAAAACGGAGGCGGAGCTGCTTGTGAACGAGCTGGCAGGCGACAATATTTTTTGTATCGATGAGGCCGACATGCAGAGAATCAAACTTTATGGTTACGCCTATGGTTTGAATTACGGACAATATATGGGCGAGCTTGAGAAACGCTATTGGTCGCTGGCACTACCATTGAAACGCATCATCAAAAGCAAGGTGCACAAGGTTGCCGACGGCTTCTATGGCGATTTTGACCAGTTTGAGCTTTTCATCTTCACAAAAGACGATATGACTCGCCACGAGATTCAGCTCACCGTATATTATATGACTGAACTTCAAGACAGTAACGCAATCCGTTACGCAAAACTGCATATTGCGCAAACCGACAAACTATACGTTTGCGACTTGAAAACGCAAATTGTTGAAGAATACCCCATTAGCAAGGAACTGTGCCGCGAATTCTACCAAAGTGCTGTAGGGGCAGCGTTTAATGAGTGAGTTTAAAGTTTAACGGGTTTAACAAGTTGAACAGGTTTAATTTCTAAATCCTAACTCCTAACTCCTAATTCCTAAATCTAAAACTCTTTCCACCTTTCGGCAATCTCGTCTAGAATCTGCATAATCACTGCCGGGTCTTTTTCGGTCACGAGCTTGATGCGTGTGTCTTTGAAGTCGGGCAAGGCTTTGAAATAGTTCGACAGATGCTGGCGCAACTCGAAAACACCCACATAGTCGCCCTTCCATTCGAGCGAGTATTGCAGATGGCGCTTCACCAACTCAACTTTCTGTGGTATAGTGGGATTGGGCAGCAACTCGCCCGTTTGCAGATAATGTTTCGTGCGGCTGAAAATCCACGGATTGCCAATTGCTGCACGGCCAATCATTATGCCATCAACGCCGTAGCGGCTGAACATTTCGGCGGCTTTTTGCGGGCTGTCGATATCGCCGTTGCCGATAACAGGAATATGCAGGCGCGGGTTGGCTTTCGTCTGCCCGATTAACGTCCAGTCGGCTTCGCCTTTGTACATCTGGCTGCGCGTGCGGCCATGGATTGTAACTGCTTCGGCTCCGACATCTTGCAAGCGTTCGGCAAGCTCCACAATCGGCTTGTCGGTCTCGTCCCAGCCAAGGCGCGTTTTCACCGTCACGGGCAGCTTCACGGCCTGCACCACACGGCGCGTAATCTCAATCATCAGGGGAATGTTCTGCAACAATCCCGCACCTGCCCCTTTGCCCGCTATTTTCTTCACGGGGCAGCCAAAATTGATGTCAATCAGGTCGGGATGAGCCTGCTCAACGCGCTGAGCGGCCTCAACCATTGCATCAGGGTCTTTGCCGTAGATTTGAATTCCAACGGGCCGTTCGCTGTCGGCAATGTCGAGCTTGCGCAGACTTTTTTCGGCATCGCGGATGAGACCGTCGGCCGACACAAACTCAGAGTACATCAAATCGGCACCCTGCTCCTTGCACAGGCGGCGGAACGACGGGTCGCTGATGTCTTCCATCGGCGCAAAGGCCACTGGCTTCTCTCCTAAATCGATGTCTCTGATTCTCATATCGGTACGCAATTTATACAAAAAAAGCACTCACGCTGATGAGTGCCTTTTGTGGACCCAGTTGGGCTTGAACCAACGACCCCCTGATTATGAGTCAGGTGCTGCTAACCAACTGAGCTATGGGTCCGATATCCCTGCTTTTTTGGGACTGCAATATTACACAATGCTTTTTGATTTCGCAATTGACGACGTTAAAAATTCATTTATTACTCTTCCTCCGACTTTTTAGGTTCATAAAGCACTCCATTTCTATACTTCTGAATTTCTTCGTGAGTGGGGAAATAATTGAAAACCTTGTATTTGTTATGAGATAATCTTGAATACCTGATTAAAATAGTATCACTGATACTTTTGGCTTTAGATATTTCTTCACCACAAATATTATTAACACGCACTGTAATGTCCGATAATGTTTTATAATGGAAATCTATACTATGGTTTAATCTATAATTATAGATATTATCAATTACAGCTATTGTTACAACACTACCATATTCGTTAAACTCTTTTTTAATTTGTTTTTTACTAAAAAAAACAAATGCCAAAGAGACAATAAAAATTATAAACAATGTAACAAATAGAGAAGGCGCTGCATCAATATTTGTGTTTGATTTTAATAACTGATTGAGAAATATGCCGAATCCAATGATACACAATAATTTAATCTCTGCCGCAAGAAAAATACAACCACCTATAGATAATACAATACCAACTATATAGCCAATAATAATAAGATGCTTTTTGTTATTCATTAGTAATACTTTTTGAAAATATTTGCGACAACTTCCATTATCAACTGAATTTGGACTTTATATCCATTTGTTCGTGTAATACTCTGATAACCAATATGTCGTTACCAGTTTTTCGATAGAAAATCAGATGTTTTCTGTAATGGTGGCAGAAAAGACCTTCGCGTATTTCGGCATATTCACGGTCGAAATTGCTTTTGGCGTCAGCAATCAACTTAAATTCAGCAACTAACCCGTTGTAATATATGTCGGCTTGCTGTTCCGACCATTTTTCAACGGTGTACCGCCAAATTGAATCTATATCGCCAACGGCCTTGCGGGTCAGATGCCATTTAGCCATAATAATCCGCTTTCAATTTTTTCAGGTGCTCCATCGGGTCAAAGTCTGCGGCAATGCCACTTTGCTCGCCCTCGTCGATTGCCGATTTCAGCGCTTGCAAGCGTTCTTCGTTTTCTTCAAGCAGCCGAAGTCCTGCCCTTATCACCTCACTTGCGTTATTGTATCGCCCTGATTTCACAGCAGTTCCAACAAATTCTTCGAAGTAACTGCCCAATGCCACCGATGTCGTTTTCATTTCTATTTCATTTTATGCAGAAACAAAGTTACCAATATTTGGTAACGATGTGCGATTTTTTCGACAAATGACAAAAAAAATAAGGGACGCGGCACGCCACGTCCCTACATATTACAATTTTCAAATTCTAACTCCTAAATCCTAATTTCTAACTAACAACCAACACCTAATCAATATTCTCCCCAATGCCTGATTCCCAATCCGTTGACGCCAATCTTGCAAACCGACCAGATGTAGGCGCTTGCCAGGCGGGCGTTGGTGATGAGCGGAATGTTGTGGTCAACGGCAGCGCGGCGAATCTTATGACCATTCTCCAACTCGCGAGCCGTGTTGTTCTTCGGTATATTGATAACTAAATCAATCTTTTGCGCAGCAATATAGTCGAGCACGTTAGGTTTCTTCTGCGAATCGGGCCAGTGAAGCACTTCGGCCTCAACGCCGTTGTCGGCAAGGAAAGCAGCCGTGCCGCTTGTGGCGTAGAGTTTGTAGCCCTTCGCCTTGAGCATTTGCGAAGCCTCGAGCAGTTCAACCTTCGATTTCGACGAGCCCGACGAGATGAGCACTCCCTTGTCGGGCGACGGAACGCGGTGGCCCACAGAGAGCATACTCTTCAGCAGTGCCTCGTGGTAGTTGTCGCCGATGCAGGCCGCCTCGCCCGTCGAAGCCATATCGACACCCAGAACAGGGTCGGCTTTGAGCAGACGCGCAAACGAGAACTGCGACGATTTGACACCCACATAGTCGATGTCGGCGAACGTCTTGCCGTAAGGCTCCACCTCTTTGCCCAGCATTATCTCCGTGGCCATTCCAATGAAGTTGAATTTGGTGATTTTCGACACAAACGGGAAACTTCGTGACGCGCGCAGGTTGCACTCAATCACGCGCAAAGCGTTGTCTTTGGCCAGGAATTGGATATTGAACGGGCCCGATATGTTCAGAGCCTGTGCTATCTGTTTCGAAATCTTTTTGATACGACGGATTGTCTCGTAGTAGAGTTTCTGCGCGGGGAACACCACCGTGGCGTCGCCCGAGTGGACGCCCGCATACTCAATGTGCTCGCTGATGGCGTAGCATTTGATGACGCCGTTCTGCGCAACTGCGTCAATTTCAACCTCTTTGGCGCGCTGCAGGAACTCCGTCACCACCACAGGGTGCTCGTGGCTCACAACAGCCGCATTTCGCAGGGCGTTCTCAAGTTCGTCGCGGCTCTCGACAACACGCATTGCCGCACCCGACAGCACATACGACGGGCGGATAAGCACAGGAAGGCCCACCTCGTCAACAAAGCCGTAGATGTCGTCGATGGTGTGCAACTCTTTCCAGCGCGGTTGGTCGATGCCGAGCGAGTCGCACATTGCCGAGAACTTCTGACGGTCTTCGGCCATATCAATCGATTTTGCTGATGTTCCAAGAATATTAACACCCTGACCGTCAAGCAGCAGAGCAAGGTTGTTCGGAATCTGTCCGCCAGTCGATACAATCACGCCTTTGGGCTGTTCCAACTCGCAGATGTCGAGCACGCGCTCCAGCGTCAGTTCGTCGAAGAACAGGCGGTCGCAGATGTCGTAGTCGGTGCTGACGGTTTCGGGGTTGTAGTTTATCATTATGGCGCGATACCCCATTTGCTGAATCTTCTTGACAGCCGCCACACCGCACCAGTCGAACTCAACCGACGAGCCGATGCGATAGGCACCCGAGCCAAGCACCACCACCGATTTGCCGTCGCGCTCAAAGGTGACGTCGTTCTCCGAGCCGTTGTAGGTCAGATAAAGGTAGTTGGTCTGCGCAGGATATTCGCCCGCAAGTGTATCTATTTGTTTAACAACAGGATGAATATCCAGTTGCTGACGGTATTTGCGAACCACAATGGCCTTCTCGTGCGGGTCTATCGCACTGTCTTTCAATACAATTTTGCCAATCTGATAGTCGCTGTAGCCCATTTGTTTGGCCTCAACCATAAGTTCGCGGCTTATCTCGTTGACGCTGTTGTATTTAACTAGTTCAAGTTTCAATCGGTGGATGTTCTCCAAGCGCGACAGGAACCACTTGTCGATTTTGGTCATATCGTGCAGACGGTCAACCGAATAGCCACGGTCGAAGGCAATCTCGATGGCGGCCACGCGCTTGTCGGTCGGGTTATTCAGTTCAAAATCAAGGTCGGGAACGCTGATGGTGTTGCCCACAAAGCCGTGCATTCCCTGTCCCACCATACGCAGGCCCTTCTGAATGGCCTCCTCGAAGGTGCGGCCAATCGACATAACCTCGCCCACCGACTTCATTGACGAGCCGATGAGTTTGCTCACGCCTTCGAACTTGCCAAGGTCCCAGCGCGGAATCTTGCAGACAACATAGTCGAGCGCAGGCTCGAAGCAGGCCGAAGTGACTTTGGTGACGGCGTTCGGAATCTCGTCAAGGCCGTAGCCCAAGCCGAGTTTGGCAGCCACAGCAGCCAGCGGGTAGCCCGTGGCCTTCGACGCCAAAGCCGACGAGCGGCTCAAGCGGGCGTTCACCTCAATCACGCGGTAGTCGTCAGAGTTGGGGTCGAACGCGTACTGCACGTTGCACTCGCCCACAATGCCCACGTGGCGCACAATTTTTATGGCGATGCTGCGAAGTTTGTGATATTCGTGGTCGCTCAACGTCTGCGACGGGGCCACAACCACGCTCTCGCCCGTGTGGATTCCCAGCGGGTCGAAGTTCTCCATATTGCAGACCGTGATGCAGTTGTCGTAACTGTCGCGAACAACCTCATATTCAATTTCTTTCCAGCCTTTCAGCGATTCCTCGATAAGAATCTGCGGCGAATAAGAGAAAGCCGTCTGCGCCAGGCGCTCCAACTCCTCGTCGTTCGAACAGAAACCCGAGCCAAGACCGCCCAGAGTGTAGGCCGCGCGGACAATCACAGGATAGCCAATCTCGCGCACAACGCTCATTGCCTCGTCCAACGAGTTAACAGCCACACTGTGAGCCGTTTTCACGTCAATCGAGCGCATCATTTCGGCAAAAAGTTCGCGGTCTTCGGTGTTGATTATCGCCTGAACAGGCGTGCCAAGAACTTTGACATTATATTTCTCCAAAACACCTGATTTATAGAGCGCTACACCGCAGTTGAGCGCCGTCTGTCCGCCAAAGGCGAGCATTATGGCGTCGGGGTGCTCCTTCTGAATCACCTTCTCCACGAATTCGGGTGTAACAGGCAGATAGTAAATCAAATCGGCAATGCCCTCCGATGTTTGCACGGTGGCAATGTTCGGATTGATAAGGATTGTGAACTTGCCCTCTTCGCGCAGCGCCTTCAACGCCTGCGAACCTGAATAGTCGAACTCGCCCGACTCGCCAATCTTCAGCGCGCCCGAGCCCAACACCAATATTCTCTCACATTTTTCCATAATCCTATCTGTTTCTGTATTTTACCATATTGTTGAAAAATTCGGCAAAGAGCGACTCCGTGTCCACAGGTCCGCTCGACGCTTCGGGATGGAACTGTGTTGAGAAGAACGGCTTCTCGCGGTGGCGGATGCCCTCGTTGGTGCCGTCGTTCAGGTTGACGAACATTGTCTGCCAGTCGGCGGGAATCGTTTTGTCGTCGATGGCGAAACCGTGGTTCTGCGACGTGATGAAGCAGCGGTGCGTGCCAGGAATCCTGACAGGCTGATTGTGACTGCGGTGACCGTATTTCAGTTTGTAGGTCGATGCGCCAGCGGCAATCGCAAGCAACTGATTTCCAAGACAGATACCCATTATCGGGCGGTCTTGCTGCAGAGCCTTGCGGATATGCTCAATGGTTGCCGTGCATTTGGCGGGGTCGCCAGGGCCGTTCGATATGAAAAGTCCGTCATACTCGTCGGCCGTGAAATCGTAGTCCCACGGCACGCGCACCACCGTGACGTCGTGCTTCAGCAGGCAGCGCAGAATGTTGTTCTTCATTCCGCAATCAACCAGCAGAACCTTGTATTGTCCTGTGCCATAAGTCGATATTGTCTTTGTCGATACTTGAGCCACAAGGTTGTCGGCGTTGGGGTCGTAGAAGGGCACGTCGTTGCCGTCGAAGACAATCTTGCCCAGCATTGAGCCTTGCTCACGCAGTTTTTTGGTGAGTTCGCGCGTATCGATACCGAAAATGCCAGGCACGTCCCATTCCTTGAGCCAGTCGCCAAGGCTGCGCTTCGAGTCCCAGTGGCTGTAATGTTCTGAATAGTTGGAAATTACAAGCGCCGAACACTGTATTCTGTCCGACTCGAAAAACCTTGACACGCCGTTGACCATTTCGTCGCCAGGCACGCCGTAGTTGCCAATCATAGGGTAGGTCGGAATCAGAATCTGCCCCTTGTACGACGGGTCGCTCAAACTTTCGGGGTAGCCCGTCATTGCCGTGTAGAAGACCAACTCGCCCGCCACCGACCGCTCGCAGCCGAACGAAAAGCCCTCATATTCAGAGCCGTCGGCCAGTTTCAAAATTGCCTTTTTCATTTTATCGCTTTCTGATTTCACTTTGCAAAATAACATTGTCAGCACGAATTTTAGGGTACGAGAAATTTGTATCTGTTTCCGAGCCCCACAATCTCCAGTTTTACACTTTATAATTTTTACCGCGCAAAAATCGATATTTTATTATGAATAGACGCAAAATATGCGTGTTTTGGTTTTGAATTACGTATTTCTATTACGGATTGGAAAATGCAAACTGTTTCACAACCCTAAAAAACAAAAAAAAGAATGGAAAAGGTTGTGACTGTAAAATTCGACCACTAACAGTAACACAAAAAGCACGATGCCAATCAAAGGCTCGTGCTTTTTCGCGTTTTTTAGTCAGACGTTAACAGCAGCAATAGAACTAATTTGTTTTTTTAAAGGTACCTTTAGCGAAACCTTCGCCTATAAGAGTTTCTCCGTCTTGCATTTCAAACAATAAATCGCTTTTGTCAGTCTTTATCTTTATAAGATTTTCGTCTATTTCATAACTTGTTGCAAATGGAAGACCAAAAAGGCCATCAATAATTGTTACGGTTCTTTTCCCTTTGAATATTAATTTTTTATAGAAAACACAATCGTCAGACTCATACGTACCTTGAAGGTATGCGTAAGATGAATATTTTTTTCTTTCCGAAGCAGGAAGGCTAACATATTCGGTAACATACTTTTTAATATTCTCAACAAACGCCTTATCATCGTTTTGTATGTTATATTGATTTAAAACATAAAAATTGAGCGGAACAATTTTTTCATTAAAGGCTTTTACGTATTCATCATAATATAAAGCCGTGTCAAGTATGATTGATTTTATTTTGCAATCAGAAAAAATATAGGTTCTTTTTCGAATAATATTTGGTTTTACTTCCAAAAGCGAATCCACAAAAGTTGTTATTTTTTCTTCCGTTTTAACTACATTATCTAAATCTTGCATTTTTAGTATTATTATCTTTTGGCCAATATTTTTGGTATAATCCATATTTGAAATAAAACCAGTCTTGTTTATTGTATCATTGCCACAATACATAAAATTGTCAGTTAGTAACTGATTTAATTTTTCAGTATCATAACTGTTTATGGCCTCGAAATAATCCTTCACAATATCTGATTTACTTTGGTGGCAAGAAGATAACAAAGTCGCACAGACAAAAAATAAAACAAATCTTTTCATATTAAATAGTTTTAAAAATAAATCATTTAGTTACGAACCACCCAGGTTGTGCAATTAAGCAATCCGCCTTCTTTTGCAATTTCATCGTAATTGATGGTTTCAATTTGTTTGTTGGGGAAGGTCTTGTGAAGGATTTCAGCAACTTGCTTGTCTTCATCTCTACCAAATACGGGCAGAACAATTAAGTCATTAACTTCCAGGTAATTCACATATATGCCTATTGCACTATAAGGATGCTTTGGGTCTTTGTCTTGAAAATATGGAATGTCAATGTAGGTTAAATTAAAGGTTTCGAGAACTTTTTGCATTCCTTCCTGCATATATTTATAATCGCCCGCTCGTTGATTTCCTATTATGGTGTCCCTATTTACAAACCTAACCATACCATCTGCGTGTCCTGTTAAATCTTCGTATTTTGATTTTAGTGCAGGAATAATTATAATCTCGCATTCCAACAGTTCCGATAATTGATTCACCAAAGTTTCTTTTTCATAATTTGGGTTTTCGGAGAAAATCCTGTCCGACAATATTGCCCTGCCTTCACAAATCAACACATTTCCTCCGTCAAGATTTATATCTGAAAATGTGGCTTTAATGCCATTTAATCTGCAAACTTCTCTTACATCAGAGCGTGAATCTTCCCATTCTTTTTTACCCTTTAAATATGACGGGTCATACTTGAATTGAATGAATTTGTCTGATTCTGTTTGAATTGGCATATAATCGCGGCACCATATGTCCTTTGTACCTTTTATGAATGAATAGTTTACATTGTGCTTTTCAAGAATACTAATCAAGTTTTTGCAAGTAGTTGGAAATTTGTCCATTAACAATTCAGACATATAAACAGTTTGTCCTTTTTTACTTGAAAAGGATTTGTCTGACTGCGACTTTTCTAATGATTTGTTTTCTAAAATATTGACATTGTTCCTTTTATTATAGTAATCGGCTCTGATTTTTTTCATATCGGTATTCAAGAACTTCTTACAAATTTCTTCTGTGGGTTCAATATTGTTGCTTTCACAAATATCCGCAAACAGAGTTTCTTTTCCTCTGTCATTCAAAACAAAATTTTGTATGTATTCGTCTTTTATACTGTACTTTTCCATCCTTCGGTTCATTTTTCTCAAAATCTTCTGATGCTGTTCTCTAGACAAGTTTCTGTCTGCAAGTTGATTCAGCAATTCTGTTAAGGGCTGTTTTTTATAATGCTGATACGCGCCTATTATCGCACCGCCAATGGCTATCAAGCCACTTGTGATTCCAATGATTGATTCTATGGTCATAATTTCATTTTCAAATCATCTCTCCTGCGCCATCGGAGAGTTATAAAAACACGAAACGTGGCGCCGATATACCACTTTCTTATAATTGGAGGTTGTGAGAATGACCTAGATAAGTAAGATAAGAGTAACCAGCCCACGCATACGCGTGAACCATTACACTTAACCTGCTTATCTTTAGAAACTTCTCACATTTCCAATTACAAGTCGAGCATAACGCTTCGTTCAAAAAATAAGTGTCTTTTTGCAAAAACACTACTGCAATAATACACTTTTTTATTTTTATTTGTTGAAAAAGTTGGGTATTGAGTAAAAATCGGATTTTTGGATTTAATTTATGAGCGAATCCCAAAACATAGAATACAAGCAAACGTGGTGCGATGAGTAAATGGTTATGCGGTTGGAAAACAAAAAAAGCGGGACAATCCGCCGTATGAAGTAATTCTTGCCAACAGAATCAATCGAAATGATTTCACAAAACAAGTTGATGTCTGTTCCGATTTTTATTTTAGTTTTGTATGAATCAGAACGATTTGCAAAACTATACACACGAACTTAAAACATTGAAAATATGGGGCTTTTCGATAAACTGAAAGCAAAATTCAATTTCGGCATGGGTGTGGCCTTCGAAACAGGAAAAGGCACCGCGCCCGACTTTGGCGAGGCCGTTAAATTCTACACCAAAGCGGCCGAAGCGGGTTTCGCCGATGCGCAGAACAACCTTGGCGTGTGTTATCTGAAAGGGCGCGGCGTGGTGCAGGATTACGCCAAAGCCTTGGAGTGGTTCGAGAAAGCTGCCGCACAAGGAAACTCTTTGGGAATTAATAATTTGGGTCTCTGCTATCAAAACGGAGAAGGTGTGGCGCAGGACAGCGCAAAAGCCTTTGAATTGTTTAGCCAAGCGGCTGCACAAAACAATGCCATGGCGCTATACCACATGGGAGTATGCTATGAAAGCGGCTCAGGTGTGAAGCAGGATATGGCAAAGGCCATTGAATGGTTTGAGAAGGCGGCGACACAAGGAAACGTGACGGCGCAAGGCCGAATGGGTTACATTTATTATGTCGGGCAGGGCGTGGAAAAAGACTATGCCAAATCGGCCCAATGGTACTCCATGGCGGCGGAGCAGGGCGATGCCTACGCACAATTCACCCTGGGTATATGTTATGAATTAGGAAACGGCGTAGAGCAGAATATGGAGAAAGCCGTTGAATGGTACACCAAAGCGGCTGAACAAGGCGACCTCAAGGCTATAAACAATGTTGGAGTCTGCTATTTGAATGGAAAAGGCGTTGCTCAGGATAGCGCCAAAGCCGTGGAATGGTTCATGAAAGCGGTTGAAAAAGGCGACGCGTCGGGACAATTCAATCTGGCCAGTTGCTATGAGTTCGGAACTGGTGTTGAGCAGGATTACAACAAAGCCGCCGAGTTGTTCGGAAAAGCAGCCGCACAAGGAAACACCGATGCTAAAGCGAAACTGGAATATTTCCAAAAAACGGGATTGGGTATGCCTTTGAATGTCGAAT
Organism: Salinivirgaceae bacterium; assembly: GCA_017645945.1. Classification (GTDB taxonomy): domain Bacteria; phylum Bacteroidota; class Bacteroidia; order Bacteroidales; family SZUA-534; genus RUG13583. Next base: position 50,650 of record JAGCNL010000066.1, on the reverse strand, counting down.
TGCTGACCAAAGCCGCCAACGAAGGCGATGCGGCGGCGCAATGCAACCTGGGTTATTGCTACAAGATGGGCGCTGGCGTGGAACAAGATTACGTGAAAGCCGTTGAGTGGTACACCAAGGCCGCCAATCAAGGAGACGCAACCGCACAATACAATCTGTCCATTTGCTACGCCAACGGACAAGGCGTTGAAAAGAATGACGAGTTAGCCACACAATGGCTTGAACAGTCGGCCAGCAAGGGATACGAACTCGCACAAAAGAAAGTACGGGAAGTGTTTGAATGCTTCTTGACAAGTGCCCAGTTAGGCTATGCCCACGCACAGTGCGTTGTGGGCGACTGCTACCGAAAAGGCAGCGGTGTGGCGCAGGATTTTCAGAAAGCTTTTGAGTGGTACTCCAAAGCGGCTGAGAAGGGCTATGCCGAGGCGCAAAACAGGTTGGGAATCTGTTATTCCGACCAGATGGGTGTGGAGCGTAATCTCGAAAAAGCCATCGAGTGGTACACTAAATCGGCAGAACAGGGATTCGCACCCGCGCAGAGCAATTTGGGCACTTTCTATTTAAACGGATATGGCGTTGAGAAGAATCCTGAAAAAGCTGTCGAATGGCTCACAAAAGCTGCTGAGCAGGGTTATGTTTCCGCACAATACGACCTGGCTCGGATTTATGAGGAGGGCAAGGTTGTCAAGAAGGATTACAAGAAGGCATTCGACTTATACTCCAAAGTGGCCGAACAAGGATATGAATCTGCGATTCACAGTTTGGCACAGTGTTATGAAGAAGGAAAGGGTGTTGAGCAGGATTATGAGAAAGCCATTGAGTTGTACACAAAATGCTTAGAGCATGGAAGCGATTTGATGAAAAGTATGACGAAATTAAGTTTGCACTTTTGCACCGAAAAGTATAATGAACAGAAAAAAAAATCGGCTCAGAAAAAGTCGGCTGAGCAAGGCGATGCTGAAGCGCTATTCGAAATGGGTAGAAACATCTATTATGGTATTGATACTAAAGAAGATAAAAAGAAAGGCGTTGAGTTGCTAACCAAAGCAGCCAAGCAGGGACATGTTGAAGCTCAATATCATTTAGGACTCTTTTATTCGTTAGAAGACAGCGAATTGTTTGATATTGAGAAATCCGTCGAGTGGACTACCAAAGCCGCCGAGCAGGGGCACGATACGGCACAATACGTTTTAGGCAGTTATTATGCCGAAGGCAACGTTGTTGAGCAGGATTACGAGAAAGCCCTCGAATGGTACACCAAATCTGCCGAACAGGGAAACTTTGGCGCACAAAACAGCATTGGCTATCTTTATGAGAACGGGTTAGGTGTGGAACAGGATTTTAAGAAAGCCTTTGAATGGTACTCTAAAGCCGCCGAACAAGACTACGCCTACGCTCAATGCAGGTTGGGCTTCCTATATAACGATGGAGAAGGCGTGGAGCAGGATTATCAGAAAGCTTTTGAATGGTTCTCCAAGGCTGCCGAACAGGAATTCTCTACGGGACAAATATGTTTGGGAATGTGTTATGAAGGAGGGAAAGGCGTTGCTAAAGATTACAAGAAAGCGTTTGAATTGTACTCCAAGGCTGCCGAGCAGGGAGATATTGTAGCACAAACACGTGTTGGCTTCTTCTATTTTGTCGGAAATGGAGTCGAAAAGAATTACGAGAAGGCTCTCGATTGTTATTATAAAGCCGTTGAGCAAGATGAATGCGCCAGAGACGCAATATCGAGCATTGCCATCATGTACAAAAACGGAAAAGGTGTTGAACGCGATTATCAGAAAGCCTTCGAATGGTTCTTAAAAGCCGCCGAACTTGACGATGATACATCGCAGTTCGATGTCGGTCTGTGCTACGAGAAAGGTTATGGTGTTGCGGTTGACCTTGACGAAGCCTTCCGCTGGTACGAAAAGGCCGCCGAGCAGGGGCACAAGGGCGCACAAAAGAAATTGAGCAACCGCTAAACGCTATTGAAAGTCCTTCTTGACCTTCTCGGCCAGGCGCGTAAGTATCTGTTTGACACGACCTTCCACCTCACCGAAAGTCATGGGTGACGAATTCTGCGCCACAATCATAAACAGCAGCCTGACGGGGCAATCGGCCAAGGCATCGGTCAGAATGCTGCGGTTGAGGCGGAAAGCCTCGTGCATGAGACGCTTGTTGCGGTTGCGGTCGACTGCAAAATGATGGATTTTCTTGGGCGCCGCAAAACCCACCTGAAATGAGAATGCATCAGCTTTTTCGGCTGTGTAGATAAGGCGGATGGGGTTTGCCCGAACCTCGCAACTACGCTGGAACACGGCTCCGATGGCCTTGCGGCTTTTCAAGTGCTCGTCACGTTTCAACGAATATGGATGAGAGGTTTGTGTCATTGCGTCTGATTGATTTGCCAAACTCGTTGCCCATTCAAAAAAAACGACCGCCAATCACGTGATTGCCAGTCGTCAGTTTTTTGTACCCGGAGCCGGGATCGAACCGGCACGTCCATTACTGGACACAGGATTTTAAGTCCGGCGCGTCTACCAATTCCGCCATCAGGGCAACCTTAGATAAGAACAAAAAAAAAGAGCGAGAAACGGGACTCGAACCCGCGACCCCGACCTTGGCAAGGTCGTGCTCTACCAACTGAGCTATTCTCGCGTTTGCGGTTGCAAATGTAGAGCAAAATACGTTTCGTGCAACAAATTAGTGCTTTTTTTTCACTATTTTTCAATAATCGCTCATTTTCAAATCGTTGCAAAGCGTTTTTGACCGCATTGACCGACCTCGGAAGCCGCTTGGGGCGACTTTTGGCAACAAACTTTCGGCGCGGCGATTTCAGAATATGAACAAATAACTATATTTACCCGATTTTTTGGTTTGAACATTTTTAATATGAGCGACGATATATCAAGAGGCTGTCCGATTAAAAACATTGACCCCGAGGCAACAAATTGCCGCATTATTTATTCGGGGAAACTCAATGTTTTCGATTGGCTGAACGACATTCCTGAAGGAATCGATAAAAATGAAATTTACGAGGTGCGATTCAAAAACACCCGCAAAGGATATTACTACAATCAGAACGGATTGCGCCTTTCAACGGGCGACATTGTGGCTGTTGAGGCCTCGCCGGGCCACGACATCGGCATCATTTCGCTCAAAGGTCCGCTGGTTCTGTGCCAGCTTCGCAAGCACAACATCAATCCGCAAAGCGAATTCAAGACCATCTACCGCAAGGTGAAACCTGTTGACATTGAAAAATGGAAAGAGGCCATTGCGCTGGAGATTGACACAATGATTGAATCGCGCAAGATTGCCGCCGACCTCAAACTCGACATGAAGATTGGAGACGTTGAGTATCAGGGCGATAAGACCAAAGCCATCTTCTATTATATTGCTGACGACCGTGTGGATTTCCGCCAGCTCATAAAGGTGCTGGCCGACCGTTTCCACATCCGCGTGGAGATGCGCCAGATTGGAGCTCGGCAGGAAGCCGGACGCATTGGCGGCATCGGCTCGTGCGGACGTGAACTGTGCTGCTCAACATGGATGACGAACTTTGTATCGGTGACAACCACGGCGGCGCGCTATCAGGAACTCTCTCCCAACCCGCAGAAGTTGGCCGGACAATGCTGCAAACTCAAGTGCTGCCTCAACTACGAGGTGGACTCTTATATCGATGAGCGGAAAGATTTTCCGCCCTCGGATGTTCCGCTGCTCACCGAAACGGGCAAGGCTTATTATCAGAAAACCGATGTCTTCCGCCGCGTAATGTGGTACTCGGTGGGCGATGCCAACAGCCTCGACCTCATTCCAATTTCGGTTGAGAAGGTGAAGGAGTATATCCAGATGAACAAACGCGGACAGAAGGTGCAACTTGAGGCTTCGGTGAACGAGTCGGAGACGCAGGAAGAGTCAATCGACTTCAGCCAAGTGGTTGGACAGGACAGCCTGACACGGTTCGACTCGTCGAAGCGGAAAAAGAAAAAGCACAATCGCGGCCGCGACCGCAACAACCAGAGACAACAATCAGGTCAACCACCAAAAAACAATCAAAGAAATGATTCGGGCAGCAGTGAGAATGGTGGCGGCAATTAGCATGCTGTGGCTTGCCGCATCGTGCAGCAACACAGCCATGTACGACTGCACTTTCGACATGCCGGGCGAGCAATGGAACCGCGACAGCCTGCTCACCTTCAAGGTTGATGTGACTGACACGGTGACGCCTTATAACATTTTGTTTTGCAACCGCATAACCGGGCAATATCCGTACAGCAACATGTTCCTGTTCATCACGATTGTTGCGCCGGACCGTTCGCGGCAGACCGACACTCTGGAGTGCCTGCTGGCCGACAAAAAGGGCAAATGGCTTGGCAAGGGTTTCGGTAGTGTGTGGTCGAACACCATCAGCTACAAACAAAACATAATCTTTCCGCAGAGCGGCGCCTACACCTTCTATATTGAGCAAGCAATGCGCATTGAGAACCTTCCGCACGTGCTCGACGCCGGACTGAAAATAGAAAAAGCAAAACGCTGATTGATTAACGATGAATGATTAGTGATAAATGATTAATATTCAACAAAATGTTTGCCCGAACTTTAATCTCTAAACATTAATCACTAAACATTAAACTCTAAACTTTTATTTCCGTGGGAAAAGGCAAACTCGCAAAATTCAGGGAGAACGAGACTTTTGGCAATGTTTTTCAGCCAGAGGTGACTGATTTTATGAATTTTTCACACCCTCTCAAGGGCAGATGGAACGCTGACGTATTCAAAAACGATAATCCGATAGTGCTGGAGCTCGGCTGCGGCAAAGGCGAGTACACGGTTGGCCTGGCACGCATGTTCCCCGATAAGAATTTCATCGGCGTTGACATTAAGGGCTCCCGCATCTGGACCGGAGCCAAGGCGTCGAACCTTGACCAAATGACGAATGTGGCTTTCCTCCGCACACGCATCGAGATTGTGAGTGCGTTTTTCGCCCCCGACGAGGTGAGCGAAATCTGGATAACCTTCCCCGACCCGCAAATGAAGAAACGCCGCGCCAAAAAGCGCCTGACATCGAGCCTTTTCCTGACATCGTACCAGAAATTCCTGACCGACGACGGCTGCATTAACCTGAAGACCGACAGTCGTTTCCTCTACCACTACTCGCTGAAAGTGGCGCAACTCAACAACTTCGAAATCGAGCGCCAGACAGCCGACCTCTATGCCGAGCCATGGGTTGACGATGTGCTGCGGATTAAAACCTACTACGAGCAGCTACACATCGACGACGGCAACACCATCCACTATCTGAAATACCATCTGCCGCACAACAAGCAGCTTGTGGAGCCGGAGCCTGATGAGGAGGAGATTTAGCTGGGGGACTACGGACGTTCCCAATACCACTCCCATCCAAAAAAATGGCGGCATAAATCGTTTTTTTATAGAAATCGCCTTAAGTTTGCGCACAAATAGAAATATATGGAAACAGTAGTTAGCGGAATCCGGCCGACCGGAAACCTTCATTTGGGGAATTATTACGGAGCAGTCAAAAGTTTTGTGAAGATGCAGGAAGAATACAACTGCCTCTATTTCATTGCCGACTGGCACTCACTCACGACACACCCAAAACCAGAGAACATACAGAACAGCGTCAAGACAATTCTGGCCGAGTATTTAGCTTGCGGAATCGACCCCGACAAGGCCACAATATATGTGCAAAGCGATGTGCCGGAGACCGTTGAGCTGTATCTCTATCTGAACATGAACACCTACATTGGCGAGCTCGGCCGCGTGACCACTTTCAAGGAGAAGGCACGCAAGCAGCCAGACAACGTTAACGCCGGACTGTTCACCTACCCCACGCTGATGGCTGCCGACATTCTGCAACACCGCGCCATCAAGGTGCCAGTGGGCAAAGACCAGGAGCAGAATATGGAGATGGCACGCAAGTGCGCCCGCCGCTTCAACAACATCTACGGCGTGGAATACTTCCCCGAGCCGAAGAATTTCTATTTCAGCGACCATGCTGTGAAAGTCCCCGGACTCGACGGCAGCGGCAAGATGGGCAAAAGTGAGGGCAACTGCATCTATCTTTTCGAGGACCCAAAAACAATAACCAAGAAGGTGATGCGCGCCGTGACCGATGCCGGTCCGCAAGCTCCAAACAGCGAGAAACCCGAGGTGATTCAAAATCTGTTCACGCTGATGGAAATTGCCAGTGAGCCAGATACATATAAGTATTTTGATGAGAAGTGGAACGACTGCACCCTGCGCTACGGCGACATGAAAAAGCAGTTGGCCGAGGATATTGTCAAGACAATTGCTCCAATCCGTGAGCGCATTCTTGAATATTCGTCGAACACTGATTTGCTCAACAAAATTGCCCGCCAAGGAGCCGAAAAAGCCCGCGAGAGCGCATCGAAAACACTTAACGAAGTACGTAAGATAATCGGCTTCAGAGTGTACTGAATAAGCGGTTTATGACAACGAAGCCAACACCGTAGAATATGCCATTCAAGAAAACGCGCCGATTAGCGACAACGCTCCTGACTTGTCTGGCACTGACCGCATCAGCCGGCGATAATGGAACGGTGGTGGTTAAAATTGACGGGAAGTTCTACTCCACACCCATTGTCACAACCGACGGCAACGTTGTTATAGCCTCGCACAACAAGACAATCTATTTCTTCAACAGCCACGGCCAGCTGCAGAATTCATTCACCGCCGGCGGCTGGATTCACGCCACGCCGCGCCAACTCTCGAACGGACAGATTGCCTTTGGCTGCTACGACAAGTATTTCTACTTTCTTGACAAGGATGGCAACTTTCAGAGTCGCATAAAGCCCGGAGGCCGCATTTTCACCGAGCCAGCCGAGATGGGTGATGTGATTGCTTTCGGCACAAGCAAGGGCAAGGTGGCTTTCTACAACCTCCGCACAGGCACAACTCGCTACGCCAAGCTTGGGGGCCGCGTGATTCACGGCTCACCACTCACGTTGAGCAACGGCAACGTGGCCATTGGCGGAAACAGCCGTCGGTTCTGCATCATCGACACTTGCGCCAACATCCAGGCACGGCTCAAAACCAAAGGCTGGATTATGCACACAAAACCTGCTGAAACATCTGAAAACCAGATTACTATCGGCACGTATGGTAAACATCTCTACTCCGTGGATTCGCTCTGCAACAAACTTTGGACCTACAAAGTTGGCGGACGGATTCATAGTTCGATAATGTCCACACCTGACAATAACCTGATTTTCGGCTCGTTTGACGGCAATGTCTATAGTGTGAGTGCAAACGGCTCACTGACAGGCAAATATGACACTGGCAAAAAGGTTGTTTCGTCCCCGTGCATGGTAAACGACACTGCATTTGCCATCTGCGGAATAAACAAAAATGTTTATCTGTTTAATACTCAATGCCGAATGTTGGGTTACATAAAGTGCAGCGGCAAGTTCTTCTCAACGCCAATCATCATGCCCGACGGCACATTGTTCTGCTGCACAATGGACGGACTCCTCTATTTCATTGCAAAAGAAACGGTTGACGACATTTTGTCGGGCAGAGCGACCGAGATTACCATCGACGCCGAGCCTATGCCGCTGGAATCCGCCAGAGACAATCGTTAATTCCGCTTTAAACACTATTGAAATGATAAATCCTGCCGACAACATAATGCCTTTTCTGACTGAACTGCAAGTCAATAACAACAAGCCGTGGTTCGACAAAAACCGCGACTGGTACAAACGTGCCCAGGCAGATTTTGTGCAGTTTATTGCCGACATGATTGAAATCATGGCAGATACGGAACGCGATTTAGCCGGACTTGCCGCCAAAGACTGCGTTTACCGCATTTTCCGCGACCTGCGGTTTTCGCCCGACAAAACGCCATATAAAACCCATTTCTCGGCTAACATTGCGCCAGGCGGCAAAAACAGCAAACTCTGCGGGTTTTATATTCAGCTGGAGCCTAATAACTTATCGATGTGCGGCGGTGGTCTTTGGATTGAAGACAAGAACATCTTAAAAGCTGTGCGCGACGAACTTTATGTTGTGCCCGAAGATTTGCTCGACATCCTCGATTCGGCTGATTTTAAGCGCTATTTCAATGGCTTGTGGGATTATCAGAAGCTGAAAAAAGTGCCAACTGGCTACGATAGTAATTTCCCTCATGCCGACTTGCTGAAATACAAGCATTACATCGCCTCGAACGACATGACCGACCAGCTTGTGGCCTCACCAAACCTCTACAAACACATTGCCAGCGCCCACAAAGCGCTTTATCCGATGTTCAGGCTGCTGAACTCGATTATTGAAGAGTAAACGAAAGCAAAAAAACAAGCGCAGCCACCTCTCGGCAACTGCGCCCGTTTTCATTTGTGAGCCTCAGCCCAATTACTTGCCAAAATAGCGTTTGAACAGCCCCGCAAAGCCTTGTCCGTGGCGAGCCTCGTCTTTGGCCATCTCGTGAACGGTGTCGTGGATGGCGTCGAGATTGAGTTCTTTGGCTCGTTTGGCAATGCGCATCTTGTCCTCGCAGGCACCAGCCTCGGCGTGCATACGTTTCTCAAGGTTGGTTTTGGTGTCCCAAACAACCTCGCCCAACAGCTCGGCAAATTTTGCGCAGTGCTCAGCCTCTTCAAAAGCGTAGCGCTTGAAAGCCTCGGCAATCTCAGGATAACCCTCGCGGTCAGCTTGGCGGCTCATTGCCAAGTACATACCAACCTCGGTGGCCTCACCCATAAAGTGCGCGTTAAGGTCTTTTCTCATCTCGTCGTCAGTATCTTTTGCAACGCCAAGAACATGCTCGGTAACAAAATTCAAATCAGCTTCTGCCTCAAGAACTTTCCACTTGCCAGCAACAAGTTGTTTACACTGTGGGCAACGCTCTGGTGCCTCTTCGCCTTCATGTACGTATCCGCATATCGGACAAACAAATTTCTTCTTCATAATCGAAAGAATTTTAAAGATTTATTGAATATTTGGTATTGGGTTTATGGTGTTGGGTGTTGGATTCTGAAACCACAAACACCCGTCACCTAACACCTAACACCTTAAATTAATAATTTTCCGCTTTCACCTGGAAGAACGACTGTGGATGGTCGCAGACAGGGCAAACCTCTGGAGCCTTCTTGCCAACCACAATGTGGCCGCAGTTCGAGCACTGCCAGATGGTGTCGTTGTCTTTCGAGAAGACCAGACCGCCCTCAATGTTGGCCAGTAGTTTGCGGTAGCGCTCCTCGTGCTCGCGCTCAATCTTGCCCACCTCCTCAAACAGCGTGGCAATCTTGTCGAAGCCCTCGGCGCGGGCGTCTTCGGCAAACTTGGCGTACATATCGGTCCACTCGTAGTTCTCGCCGTCGGCAGCATCTTTCAGGTTCTCGATGGTGCTTGGCACTGCGCCGTCGTGCAGCAGCTTGAACCAGATTTTGGCGTGCTCCTTCTCGTTGGCCGCCGTCTCCTCAAAAATGTTGGCAATCTGCACGAAGCCGTCTTTTTTGGCTTTCGATGCGTAGTAAGTGTACTTGTTGCGGGCTTGCGATTCGCCTGCAAAGGCGGCCTGAAGATTGGCCTCGGTCTTTGTTCCTTTCAGATTCATAGTAGTTTAAGTTTTATTAGTTATTGCCGTACGAATTGCGCACCATTCATGCTGAACGACGCCCAATTATCTGTAGTGCTTATTGTTGCAAATGTTGTTCCAACAATATCCATCACCAACTCCGCCGAATTCCCGGAAATGGTGTATGTGCCGGTCATGGTTTTTGCCTCATGGTCCTGGGTTGAATATGTGGCCGTATATGTGAAAGTGTTGTCGGTGAACGAGATAGTATCAGTGTAACCATCCATCGTCCACGAATACTTTCCACCCGTAAGCGAGCCTGGACCAACCTGCGGATTGCCGTTTTCACCGTCTGAAGCACCCATCTTGTAATAAGTGCCCGTCATTCCTTTGTTGTTGGTGAAGGTGGCGCTTGGGGCCGAAATATCAGTGACCACAAGCGTTCCCTGCAGCACGCCATCGAAAGTTATAGTGGCGGTATAGCTGTCGCCCGACTTCTCAACCTTGTAGGCATAGCCGCTGATGTTCGAAAGCTCTTCGCCGTTTGAATATACAACGTATGTCGCTCCGCCGTCGTTGTCGAAAATCCATTCAATATACGAGCTTGATTTTTCGCCGGCGTACCATGTTGTTCCGCCAAACGGTGCGTTCGGCCCTGTCGGGATGCTTGCCGATGAGCCGGCATTCTGCTTGGTGAACGAAACACCCTCCAGTTTGAACTTTCCAGCTGACACTCGCAGATTGACGGTTCCCGTTGCGGAAAGCGAACTCCAGTCGTTAGTCTCATTGTCCCACTGCTGATTGATGAGAATGGTGAAATCACCGTTTGAGAAATCGCCTGAAACCTTGATGTACGAGCCCTTCCAAACACCTTTCTCGATTGGCGTTTTCACGTTAGTGTTGGTATTGGTGTAAACACCCTTGTAGGTTTCAGCAAATGTGCCATCTTCAAACAGATAGATGGCATAAACGCCTTCCTCTTTGAACCCTTGCGAGGCCGATGAGTTGTCGTATTTTCCTGTGTAAACCGCGGCGGGGTTCTTCTCGTTCAAATCGCCCGGGACAAAAACCGAGTTCCACTCAAACGTATTGTCATCGTCGCTGTCATCGTCTTCCTGGCACGATGGTAGAGCAAGGCAAACACTCAAAACCACTGCCATTATTGCCAAAAATTGTTTTTTCATAGTCATAATTTTATAGTTAAAAGGTTCATTATCATTCCCCAATGCTTATGGAAAAATTGGCTGTCGCATCGCAAAACCACTCCGATTTTTCCACCAAAAGCTCACTTTTCTAGTGCTTTTGGCAAAGCGTATAAAATTATGGTTTTTTATAAAAAAACAAACCGGCACTCTGCTTTTTTTGCAGATGCCGGTTTTATTATAGATTAATGGCTTATCGCGTTAGAAATACTTAACAGTTTGAACCTTACCGGTTTCGATGCTCACAATGTCCGACAGAATATTGTTGGCCATACGGCTTGCGCCAAGGCGGAAAAGCTTGTTGTTGAGCCAGTCGGCTCCAAGAATATTCTCAACGGCGGCCATATAGAGCAGGGCATCCTCTGAGACGGTCATACCGCCGGCAGGTTTGATACCCACCTTGCGGCCAGTTTTAGCGGTGTAGGCTTTGATGGCCTCGCACATCACGCAGATAGCTTCCGGTGTGGCAGCAGGTTCAAGTTTGCCCGTCGATGTTTTGATGAAATCGGCACCAGCCTCCATAGCTACAATGCTGGCGTTCCAGATGTCCTCAACAGAGCGCAGAACGCCAGTTTAGAGAATCACCTTCAAGTGAGCCTTGCCCACAGCCTTGCGGATGGCTTTTATCTCTTCGAAAACTGTCTGCACATCGCCAGCAAGCCAAGCGCCTTGCGAAATCACAATGTCGATGTCGGTGGCACCAGCCTCAACAGCCATGCGGCACTCCAACTCCTTAACCTCGATGAACGACTGCGATGCGGGGAAGCACGCAGCCACCGATGCCACACCCACACCCTCGCATTTGAGCGTGCTGGCCACCGTCTTCACCAGCGACGGATAGACGCAGATTGCGGCCACATTGGGCACGTCGGGAAAATTGCTCTTGAAGTTGTTCACATTCTCGGCGAACTTTGCGCCTTTTGCCTGTGTGTCAACCGAGTTGAGCGTTGTCAGGTCGATAAGGCTAAGAGCAAGTTTCAGGTGCTCAACGTCAAACAATTGTTTCGAACGCTGCTTGGCATCGAACACTTTTTGTTCAATGTCGGCCGCTGTGAACGGCATCGGGATGGATATCATAGTTTTAGGTTTTAAGTTCTAAGTTATCGAAGTTTTAAGTTGTAGCTGTCAGCAATGAGCATTGGGCCTAGAGCACCATCATTGTCAATTGTTGATCCTTATGCCTAATGCCTAGTGCCTTTAATTAATTCGTTTCCAGAATTTTGAAAATCTCGTCGAGTTTCGGTGTCAGGATAATCTCAGTGCGGCGGTTCTTTGCGCGAGCCTCGGCGGTTTTAGCCGGGTCGATGGGCGCATACTGCGAACGACCTGCTGCCGACACACGTTTCGGCTCGATTTTTCCATCGGCAATGAGTAGCTTGACAATGGCTGTGGCACGTTTGGCACTCAAATCCCAGTTGTCCTGAATTTCACCTGTTCCTTTCATCGGCACATCGTCAGTGTGGCCTTCAATCAGAATGTTCACATCGGTATTGTTGGCCAAAACGCCAGCAATCTGCTTGATGGCCGATTGTCCTTTCGGGTCAACATCCCACTTGCCCGATTTGAAGAGTAGTTTCTCGTCCATCGTCACATAAACCTTGCCGTTGCGCTGCTCCACGGTCAGTCCTTTGTCCTCGAATCCGAGCAGAGCCTGGCTGATTTTCTGCTTCAGCGCCCTAACCGACGAATCTTTCTGATTCAGAATATTTTCCAACTCCTGCACGCGGCGGTTTTTCTCGGCCAGCTCACGGCGTTGTGCGTTAAGGTTCGAGTCGAGAGCCACCAGAATGGCATCGCGCTCCTCAAGTTCCTGCTGTTTGGCTTTCAAATCGCGCTCCTTCTCAAGCAAATCCTGCTTGGAAACCTGAAGGTCAGCCATCAGCTGGCGCAGTTCGGCCTCGTTGTTGGTGGTCTGCTTGTCGGTCTCGTCGCTCAAGTCGTCGTACATTGTCTTGAACACCTTGTACTGCTTTTTGTAGAATTGCGCCGAGTCGCGGATGGTGGTTTTTGTAGTTGCCTCTTTTTCAAGTTTTTTGTTGAGTTCCTCAACTTTCGCCTCAAGTTCGGTTGTCTGCACGGTAAGGTCCTCGTTCAGGCTCTTGATGGAGTCACGCTCATTGCAGATGGCCACGTTCTTCTCCTTCAACTCCTGAAACTGTTTCGACGGCACGCACGCTGTAAGTCCTGCAAGTGCTGTAGCCATCACTATTTTGCTAAATTTCGACATAGATATGTTTGATAGTTAAACGGTTCGGCCAAGCGGTCGAATCCAACCATAAAAATAAAGCGGCGGAAAAGCGCTTTTCGTCCACGTAGCAGAATTTATCAACCGATGGTTGTTTACGAGATTGGAGTGATAAAAAGCATTATTTGATTCCGCTTGGTCCGTAAGATTTCATAAATTGCGCCATTAAGCATTCACTGAGAAACTGCAAGAATATGGACAAACTTGATATATTGAACCAGCGCGCCAAAGGCACCATGCTTGAATTTTTAGGCATCCGTTTCACTGCCGTGGGCGATGACTACCTTGAGGCCACTATGCCGATAACCGAGCGCTCGTGCACGCCCGCAAAGATTGGTCACGGCGGAGCGTTGATGGCTTTGGCCGAAACGGTTGGCAGTTGCCTGTCGTTTCTCAAAATCGATACGGAAAAACAGGATGTCCGCGGACTTGAAATCAACGGCAACCACCTGAGTGCCGCCACAGGCACCGTGACAGCACGTGCCACCCTGCTCCACTGCGGACGGCGGACTCATGTGTCAGAGATTAAAATCCGCAACGAGGAAGGCAAGTTGGTCAATGTGAGCCGAATGACTAATTTTGTGATTGACAAATAGTATCGGCCCTGACCGTGAAAAGATAAAAACAGACTGGTATGCAGACATTTGAGCAAATAATGGCCGACCTGAAAAAGGGTAACTACAAGCCGATATACTTCCTTATGGGCGAAGAGTCGTACTTCATTGATACCATAACCGACTACATTGAGAAGAATCTGCTCCGCGATGATGAGAAAGATTTCGACCAAGTGGTGGTTTACGGTGCCGACACTGATTTGACGCAGATTATCAATACTGCACGGCAATTCCCGATGCTGGCCAGCCACAGAGTGCTGATTGTCAAAGAGGCTCAGAATGTGAAAGGCATCGAAGGGACAAGCGACGACAAAGACCCCATGACGCTCTACGCCGCCAACCCGACAAAATCGACCATTCTGGTGGTCAACTACAAAGGCAAAAAACTCGACAACCGCAAGAAACTTGCAAAAACACTCGACAAGGAAAATGTGCTTTTCGAATCAAAACCGCTGTACGACAATCAGATTGGCCGTTGGATTACCGACTATCTGAGCGCCCGCGGAGCATCAATCGAACCTAAAGCCGCCGAAGTGATGGCCGCCTGCATGGGCACCAAACTGTCGGCAATTGTCATGGAGCTCGAGAAGCTGAAAACTGCGGTCGGTGCCGGCAACAAGATTACAGTTGCTGACATTGAGAAGAATGTCGGGATCAGCAAAGAATTCAATCCGTTTGAGTTGCAAAATGCCATCGGCTCACGCGACGTTTATCGCTCGGCTCTGATTTCGAAGCACTTGGGCGCGACGGCAAAACACAGCATAATCCCCGACATTGCGGTGCTCTACGGATTTTTCACCAAAGTGATGCTCACCCACAGCATGCGCAATGCTTCCAATACAGAGATAGCTTCGGCGCTGAAAGTCAGCCCGTTTTTTGTAAAAGATTATCAAACTGCAGCCCGAAACTACAGTTTGACTCAGTGCGCAACAGTCATCAGCATTCTGCGCGAATACGACGCCTACTCAAAAGGCATCGACGCTCCGCCAATCGAGGATGCCGACCTGCTGCGAGAAATGGTTTTTAAAATTGTAACGTGCTGATATGGAAAATCTTACTATCTGCAAGGCATCGGCAGGCTCGGGAAAAACCTACAAACTGACGGGCGAATATCTGAAATTGGCTTTCGACCCGCACATCAGTTTCAAGAGCATTTTGGCCGTCACTTTCACCAATAAGGCCACATCGGAGATGAAACAGCGCATCCTGAGCGCCATCCATAAGATTTCGAAAGGCGAAGAAACTAGCTATGAGACTGAGCTTTACGAAAAATTCGGCTATTCGGCCAGCGAACTCAAAGATGAGGCGAAAAAGTTGCTCAATCTGATGCTTAATCAGTATAGCTATTTTAAAATCAGTACGATAGACAGCTTCTTCCAGCAAGTTATAAAATCAATTGCTTACGAACTTCGCCTTGACAGTGGCTTCACCCTCGAACTCGACACCCAATCAGTGCTCGAAGCGGCTGTCAGCCGTTTGATTGACGACTTTGGCACCAACAGCGACGTGTCGAAATGGATTATGCAACTGGTGGATGAGAAATTCGACAAAGGAACCCGATGGAAATTCAGCGACGACATTGTAAAGTTTGCCAATGAGGCATACGAGCACATCAATACGACTGCCGACCGTGACAACGATTCCAAAAAGATTACGGAATGTAGTAAAATGCTGTCAAAAATCACCAATGATTTCATCAGTGAGCTGAATGCTTTGGGGGCAAAAGGTGTTGACATGATTCACAGGTCTGGCCTAAAACCGACAGATTTTAAAGGCGGCGCAAAGAGTTTCGTTCTGAAGTTCAATGCTTATGCCAACGCTTCCATGCAAAATATTAGTCAGCTGACGCAAACCATGGTTAATGCGTCAACCGATGTTGAACAATGGTACACCAAGACAACGCCCCTCAAGGAAAGCATCATTGCCTGCGTAAACGGAGGTTTGATGCTGGTTCTAAGCGATATATGCACATTGCTGAGTGGTAACCGCTACAGGCAATTCTGCTCAGCCACAGTTGTGCTCAAACTCATCAACAAATATGCGATTGCCTACACTGTCGACAAGCTGCAAAACGAGATTTGCGAAGAGCAAAACCTGTTTCTGCTGAGGTCATCCATGCCGCTCCTGAAGGACATGATTGACGAGAGCGACACACCGTTCATCTATGAGAAATTTGGCTACTCGCTCCGCCATTTCATGATTGACGAGTTTCAGGACACATCGACACTGAACTGGAACAACTTCCTCCCTCTCATCAAAAACAGCACCGACGAGGGACATAAATCGCTGATTGTGGGTGATGTTAAGCAAGCCATCTACCGCTGGCGCGGTGGCGACTGGAACCTGCTCGACAACAAAATCGAGGAACAGTTTGCCGGCACCACAAAGGTGGAAACGCTCGAACATAACTGGCGAAGCTGCGAGAATATCATCAAATTCAACAACTGGTGCTTCAGCTCCATCTTCGACATGCTGAACCAAGAAATTGAAAAACAAATAGATGGTGGCAATTACGAAAAGAGTTTCGGTGAGATTTTCAAGCGCACCTACGGACAAGTCACTCAAAAAGTGCCCGAAAAAAACATCGGAACAGGCGGCTATGTGTCAGTTGAATCCATCCAAGCGGAGAACTCCGCAGAATATAAAGAACTTGCCTGCCAGTGGGTTATCACTCAGCTCGATGAGCTTGCCGAACTTGGCTACGCACCTGGCGACATTGCCATTCTGGTGCGCGGCAACAAACTCGGAAGCCTAGTTGCCACAAAATTGGCAGAGGCTCAGAACGCCTCGCCCGAGAAAGCAGGACGCTACCGTTTTGTGTCGAACGAATCGGTCAGACTTGGTAACAATCAGGCTGTGAGACTTATAGTGGCAGCAGTGCAGTTTCTCGTCTCGCCCGACGACATCTTTGCCCAAGGGCAACTCATCTGGCTATATTTCTCTATAACACAAGGATTTGAAGCCGCATCGGAAGCCATTCAGCAACTGCCTCGGGAAAATGGCGCCGAGGTGGTGTGGAACATGATGCCCGAAGAGTTCTCAAAGTTGCGGACAAGCTACATGCAGCTCGACATTGTCCAGCTCTGCAGCCGCCTGAACCGCATCCTGCTTGGCCAGAACAACCCTGCCGATGTGCCATTCCTCAACGAATTCGAGGACCGAGTTCAATCATTCAACGAGCGCAACGGCTCGAACCTGCAACTCTTTATCGACTGGTGGAACGATGTTGGGTGCACGCAGGCCATCGCCATGAACGAGCACCAAAACGCCATACAAATAATATCGATACACAAATCGAAAGGTCTTGAATTTAAGGCTGTTATAATTCCGTTCTACAGCTGGACCGGTCACGATGACATTATCTGGGGCCAAACCAATGAGGAGCCATTCAGTAATTATTCTGACCTGCCATTCCCATTACAATACACCAATGCTGCCGCCGAAACCTGTTTCAGCAAGGAGTTCTACAACGAGCAGTTCATGCGCCACATCGACAACCTCAACATCCTATATGTGGCTCTCACTCGGGCTTCGCGCGATATGCGCATCTGCACAATGGTACCCATAAGAAACAAGAACTTCGACGATTGCATACTATATAACATGATTACCAACTATGCCAATTCGCCAGCAGCTGCGGAGGCTGGCATTGTGTGCAACGACGACTGCTCTCAAATAACCATGGGCAAACCCGAACCTTACGTGTCGAAAATTGGAAGCGAACCTGTATGCGACCTCAGCCAGCCTGCAAAAGCGCTTTCCGAAACCAAGATAAGCATCGTCTGCCACTCTGACGACTACTTCAGCAGCGTGGATTTCGACCGAGAGAAGAAAATCAACCTCGGCCAGCTATATCATCACATTTTTGAATACATAATCACAGCCGATGATGTCGAAAATGCCGTTTCAACTGTTGCTAATGAAGGCTTCATAACTTCCGAAGAAGTTCCAGAATACATCAGCACGGTAAATAGTTTCATCGCCAGGCAGCCCGACTGGTTCAGCCCGAAATGGCAGACGCTGACAGAGCAGTCTATAATGTTAGCCAACGGCGAGATAAAGCGCCCTGACCGCATTCTTGAATCGGACAATGAGGTGATTGTGGTCGACTACAAGTTTACAAGTTTCCACAATCCGGAATACAAACACCAGGTTAGCGTTTACGCCGATGCACTGCGGCAACTCACGGGCAAGAATGTTCGCGGCTATCTGTGGTACGTCTGGCCTAACGAGAAAGTTGAAGTTATAACTGATTGATAAAGAACTGACTGAAAACAAAAAACGAGCAAAGTGAACTTTGCTCGTTTTTGTTTAATCATTAATCTTCAATTAAAACTCAATATTATCAATCAACCGCACCTTGCCAGCCCAAACGGCAATGCAGGCAATGGCTCTCTGCCCATCGAACTTGTCAATCGGCATAAGTGTGTCGAAATTAACAATTTGCACATACTCGGTTTTGAGCAGATTTGTGGCATCGATGGTTTTGGTAATCCACTCACATAACTGGTCGGGGCGCAAATCGTCTTTCATTGTGGTTGCCTCGTAGAGAGTCTTGTGAATGGTTGGGGCAACTGCCCGATATTCAGGCTCAAGCAGCATGTTGCGCGAGCTTTTGGCCAAGCCGTCAGCCTCGCGGACAATGGGGCACGGCACAATCTCAACCTTCAAACCGAGTTGCTTTACCATGGCTTTGATAATTGCAACTTGCTGAAAATCTTTCAGTCCGAAATATGCTTTGTCGGGTTTGACAATATCGAAGAGTTTGCTGACAACCTGCGCCACTCCGTTGAAATGGCCCGGGCGGTGCTCGCCTTCCATCACCTTGTCGAGTGTGCCGAAACTGAACACGCGGGTGTCGGGTTCGGGATACATCTCCTCAACCGACGGTGTGAAAACGGCATTGCAGCCCACACTTTCGAGCAGTTTGCAGTCCTTTTCAACGCAGCGCGGATAGTTCAGAAGGTCGTTCTTGTCGTTGAACTGGGTGGGGTTCACAAATACGCTCACAACAGTAACGTCGCACTCCTCAACAGAGCGTTTCACAAGCGACAGATGGCCCTCGTGCAGGGCTCCCATGGTCGGGACAAAGCCCACCGTTTTGTTGCTGGCGCGGCAGTGTGCCAGATATTCAGCAAATTCTGCTTTCTTTTCTATAACATGCATTTCAATTCGAATTTTCGGGTGCAAAAGAACTCATTTTTTTAAGTCAATCGCCGCGAGCGTCAGAAAAATCCTGCACACAGCAATGGCGATAGGTGGCATGCTCGCGAATGGCGACGCCGATGCGGGTGTAATTGTTGCCCAAAATGTTCTTGCGATGGCCGAGCGACTCCACGCCCTTGTCCACAAGCAACTGACGGACAATGCTTAACGCATCGCTGTAGCCGCACGATATGTTTTCAGCCATATAGCCGCCCTGATAGTATTTCTTGATTCGGTCGAAAGTTTTTGTGCCATCGGTCGACTCGTGCTGCACAACGCCAGCCTTTCCAATATCATTTGCATGATATGCAGCCGCCTCTGACAGTTTTTTGTTCGGAACAAGCATCGGAAAATCCTTCACGGCGACAAGCGTGTCGATGAGCGATTTCTCATAGCTGTCCTGCGATGTTTTCAAATCGCTCAAAAAGGCTTCAACGAATGCTTTGCCGTCGAGACGCGCCAGATTGCAGTAGAACACGACCAGTTTCTCCTCGGCTGTCAGATAATCGGCGGCGGCAGTGGTTGTGGCCAGTTCCAACTGGCTCTGAGTGAAATATTTGCTGGCTGCCGATTCGCTGGTTCCACCCTGCTCCGTCGGTTCGTTCGGTTCTGCAGGCTCTTCGGAATTTTTGTCCACAGGGTCGCCTGTGCAGAAATCAGGTTCACACGATGTGTAGGAAACCAATGCTCCCGACACAAAGAAAATGCTGAAGAATTTGGCTATCTTTTTCATAATACAATACTTTATTTGATGCTTAAACGAATCTGCTTGCAATTTGTTTTAAATATCATCAATGTTTATATTCAATAGTTTGGCGGCATTCCGGCAAAGAATAAGTTCCTCCTCATCGGGCGTAAGTCCAATGTTGCGGAACATTTCCATCTCCTTTTCGCTCTCCCACATCGGATAATCGGTGCCCCAGAGAACCCTGTCGGCACCGTATGCGTGGACCAAATCGGCCGCCTGCCGCGATGTTATCCGGTAGAGGCTCGACGAGCAATCAACATACAGATTCGGCGTGCCGGCAAGAACCTCAGCCGCCTGCTTCCACACGCTCCAGCCCGCAAAATGCGCCCCGATGACCGTCAGATTCGGAAATTTGGTGAGGAACGCCTTCAACTGCTGCGGATTTGAATAGTTGTAGCGATAGTCGCCGCAATGAATGAGCAGCGGAACCGGACTTTTGCTGACCACACGCCCAATGGCAAACGCCTGCTCACCATCGAGGGCAAACCGCTGGAAATCGGGGTGCAGTTTGACTCCTTTCAGCCCCTGCTCAAGCAGATGACGGAAATCGCCCTCAAGGTCGGTGCTGTCGGGGTGGAGAGTGCCGAACCCCGTAAACATTCCCGGATGAGCCTTCACCTCGCCGCTGATGAACTCGTTTATGGACCGCACCTGACTGGGCTTTGTGGCCACCGAGTGCACCAGATAATGCGCCACCCCCACTTTTCGGCCGTCGGCAATGAGGCCGTCGGTGGTTCCGTCGAGCGACATGTTGAGGCTGTAGAAATTCTTTATCCCCTCAACCGCTTTGGCGGCGATACTCGCCGGATAGATATGGCAATGTGCGTTTATTATTTTTTGCATTTTTCTGTTTCTCTTTTATTTACGGCAGCAGACATCGGTCTGCCGCCTCACAGCAAAGGTGGTAAAATTTAACCACGGAACTCACGAAAAACACGGAAATTTAGCCTCCTTGCAAAACCCTCGCACAGATTTTTCTCTAACCAAACTTATCCAAACTAAACCGAATTTGTTGGATTTCATTTGGGTTCGTTTGGTTAGCGCAAAAAAAAGATTATTAGAATTTTGTAAAATTTCTTGAATCAATTTTCTAAAAATTTCCGCCCGGCAGGGCGTGCAATTAAAACCCTCGCACAGATAACACAGTCCCGATAGCTATCGGGAACACTGATTTACACAGATTTTTCTCTAACCAAACTTATCCAAACTAAACCGAATTTGTTGGATTTCATTTGGGTTCGTTTGGCATAAAAGACGTAGCAAAACGCGCTGAAGGCGCAAAACATTATAACCTAACGCAGAGTGAGCGTAGCGAACGGCACGTTGGGTTGTGGGTTGGAAGGAAATTTGGCGCGCTGAAAGCGCAACTTAATGGCTGTTTTTTATTGAGCTGCCCCTGCAGGGCGACGACGTTGTTTGCGTACACGTACCCAAGGTGTCGCTTCGCTTACCTTGGGCTATGCGTGATTTGCCCCTCTGGGGCGTTTTTTCTCTATCCAAACTAAACCGAATTTGTTGGATTTCATTAGGACTCGTTTGGTTAGCACCCAAAAATTTGATTTTTAAAATTTTGTATAATTTTTTGAATCAATTTTCTAGAAATTTCCGCCCGACAGGGCGTGCAATTAAAACCCTCGCGCCCACATAAAACACGTAGGGCTGTCACATTGTGGCAGCCGCCCTGCAGACAACACGGCTGCCGTAATACGACAGCCCTACATTTGTGCAATGCAATCCCCCAACCACGCCGTAGAGACGTGGCGCGCCGCGTCTCTACAACAACCGCGCCCACATAAAACACGTAGAGACGCAATGTTGCGTCTCTACATTTGTCGCGGATTGGTTTTGCGGACGCACGCGGTGCGTCCCTACGCGCGCGGTTTGCGCGGACGCGATGAATCGCGTCCCTACACCGCACTATTTCAATTTCTCCAAAATCTCCTTCATCTGCGCTTTCAGCTCATCCACCTCTTTGGCTTTGACCTCCAGCTCCTCTATCTTCTTGTTCTGCGCATCGATTATTGCCTGCTGCTCTTTCACGGCCTCAATCAAGAGTGGAGTGATATTGCTGTAGTTGACTGATTTGTAACCATCTGCGCCTGTCTCGACGGCCTCGGGAAGAACGGCCTCAACCTCCTGAGCAATAACGCCCACGTGCCTCTTGCTATCGAAGTGCTTCTCGGGGAATTCCTTTACTCGCCAGCTATAGGTTACACCATTGAGTGTGAGCACTTTATCCAATGCCTTCTCAAGCGGTTTTATGTCTGTTTTCAAGCGTTTGTCTGACGAATTTGACACACCATTGGTGGCGTAAACCTTGTTCCATTTGTTGGTTGAAGTGCCTAATGTGTATTCTTCACCAATATCGTACCAACTAGATTCTGAGCTTGGATATACGTTTCCTCTAAATTCAGCATTACCGTTCTTGTAAACAATCAAAGCATCGCTCTGACCCCTTGAACTTGGGCCGTTTCCAATTACAAACAATCTATCGGATTCCACCCAATTCACAATACCACTTTTGTTATCTGTTTCATTATCTTCTGAAAGTATATCTGTAGTACCTACTTCATAATCTGTACAAAATTGTCCAATAATCACTTCGCAACGTGATTGTGCCGTAGTGCTATATCCCATTGCGGTGGAATGCCAACCAGAAGCCGTTGATGTACCCATTGCGGTTGAACCCTGACCAGAAGCCGTTGATTTACCCACTGCGGTTGAATACCTACCTGTGGCATTTGAACTACCAATTGCAACGGCACCTACGGCAGAAGCATTTGAACCACCAATTGCAACGGCACCTACGGCAGAAGCACTTGATACACCAATTGAAACGGTAGAATTGGCAAGAGCATTGCCACCACCCAAAGCTATAGACCCATTGCCAGAAGCTTGTGTAAGGTAACCAATAGCGATGGCATTTTCTTTACTAGCATGTGCTTCATTACCCATTGCGATGGAATATTCACCTTCAGCGTTAGTCTTATATCCTATTGCTGTTGCATAAGCACCAGAGACTTTTGCACTTACTCCCATAGCCAATGAGCTGTATGAAGAAGCCTCTGTTCCAGGGCCAATGGCATAGGCGAACTTGCCTTTAGCGTGGGCACCATCTAGTGGAAAAAATTGGTCTCCCCAAATATATGTATGCACAGAGTCCAAACCCTCACTACCTAAAGCGAAGCTGCCAAAACCATCTGCTTTTGCTCTTTTTCCAAAAGCATAGCTACGTTCGCCTATGGCTTGTGCAGAGTCGCCCAATGCGTATGCATTATTTTTTTGTGCAATGGCTTTTCGGCCAATGGCGGTGGTGTAATCACCCAATGCTTGCGATTTATAGCCCAATGCTTGTGAGTATTCGCCTTTGGCGGTGTTCTGGAAGCCTGCGCTGAATGAGTTTGTACCAACCTGCGCGGCACTGTCAACTTTCAGATTACCAGCCATAAAGGCGTTCTTTTTCGGGTACCAGTAGATGCGGTTTACGCTATCGAGAGTTTCGGCGTTGGTGGTAAGGTCGATATTGAAAAGGTTGCTGGCAGCAGCGCCTTTTGAGCCATCGCGGCCGCTAACGCCAAAGCTGCCAGCTGAGGCATCACCTTCTTTTGCACCGCCATCTTCACGTCCGCTAACGGCAAAGCCTTTGGCGCTGTTGGCGGCATCAATGTAGAAGCGAGTGCTGTCGGTGTTTATGGTGAGGTAGTCATCGGCTGCACCATCCTTGGCTCCTGCGCGGCGTCCAGCAACGGCAAAGCCTGTAGCAATGGCCTTATCGCCTTCATCACCATCGAAATAAACCTGTGTGCGGTTTGCGTTAACTGAGAGATAATCGCTGGCAACGTCCTTGCCTCCACGGCGTCCAGCAACGGCGAAACCAGTGGCAATCACCTTGTCGCCGTCCTTTGTCTCATCGTTGTCAAAATAAACCTGAGTACCGTCAGTGTTAACTGAGAGATAGTCGCTGGTCTCTTCCTTACCGCCACGGCGTCCGGCAACAGCAAAACCTGTGGCAATCACCTTGTCGCCGTCCTTTGTCTCGTCGTTATCAAAATAGACTTGAGTACCGTCAGTGTTAACTGCGAAGTAATCGCTGGCAGCATCCTTGCCGCCACGGCGTCCAGCAACAGCAAAGCCAGTGGCGATTACTTTGTCGCCGTCCTTTGTCTCGTCGTTATCAAAATAGACCTGAGTACCGTCAGTGTTAACTGCGAAGTAGTCGCTGGCAGCGTCCTTGCCGCCACGGCGTCCAGCAACGGCAAAGCCAGTTGCAATCACCTTGTCGCCGTCTTTGGTCTCATCGTTATCAAAATAGACTTGTGTTCCTTCGGTGTTAACCGAGAGATAGTTGCTGGCATCCTCCTTGCCTCCACGGCGTCCTGCAACGGCAAAGCCAGTGGCAATCACCTTGTCGCCGTCCTTTGTGTCGTTATCAAAATAAACCTGAGTACCGTCAGTGTTAACAGCGAAGTAATCGCTGGCATCCTCTTTGCCGCCACGGCGTCCTGCAACAGCAAAGCCAGTGGCGATTACTTTGTCGCCGTCTTTGGTCTCGTCGTTGTCAAAATAAACCTGAGTACCATCAGTGTTAACAGAGAAATAGTCGTTGGTAACATCCTTGCCGGCACGGCGTCCAGCAACGGCGAAACCGGTGGCAATAACCTTGCTGCCATCCTTGCCTTCGTTGTCATCAAAATAGACTTGTGTGCCTGTGGTGCTTACTGAGAGGTAGTCGCTGGCAGCGTCCTTGCCGGCACGGCGTCCGGCAACGGCGAATCCTGTTGCAATCACCTTGTCGCCGTCCTTTGTCTCATCATCGATAAAGACTTTTGTTCCTTCGCTGTTGATAACCAGATAGTTATTGTTTGTGGTGTTGTCTTTGCCTGCACGGCGTCCAGCAACGGCAAAACCAGTGGCGATAACCTTGTCGTCGCTCTTGGCATCCTCATCAACATAAACCTTTGTTCCTTCGGCATTTACAGCGAAAATCTCATTGCCGGCACCGTCTTTGCCGGCACGGCGTCCGGCAACGGCAAAACCAGTGGCGATTGCCTTGTCATCGCTCTTGGCGTTCTCGTCAACATAGACACGCACGGCGTTCGGATAGACGGCAAACACAACGTTTCCTTCCTTGTCCTTAACCTCGAAGAGCGCCTCCTCGGTTTCGGTTGATGCTTTCACATCGAGTTTCTTCAGGGCAATCTCATTGGTTGCAACCCATGTTGTGCCGTCGTGCACAAGAGTCTGCCCCTTGGAGCCTTGCACCTGCATGCCGTCCTCGCCCTTGGGGCCCTGCGGTCCCTGCTCGCCTTTCAGGTTGCCCGAAACATATTGGTTGCCGTCGGTGGTCGAGACGGTCATCACATTGTCAGTGAAGGTTACGTTGGCAATGCCCACGCCAGCCTCTCCTGCAGGAGCTGTGAACTCAACCCAGTTGGTGGCATCCTCGCTCGGCTGCTTGGTTGAGTTGATGTTGGCTTCTGCAATCCACATTGAATTTACGTTGGCGTTGTTCTTGCTCGGAGCAAAAACATAGTCGCCTGATTTATACTGTGTTCCGCTAACCCAATTGCCGCGATTGTTTAAGCCTGTTCCTGCGTCACCTTTCTCACCCTTTTCGCCTTTCAGGTTGCCTGAGACATATTTGTTGCCGTCGGTTGTCGCAACAGTCATCACGTTGTCGCTGAAGGTTACACCTGCAATTCCAACGCCGGCAGCACCTTTATCTCCAGTTTCACCCTTGTCGCCTTTTGCGCCGGTGTCACCTTTGTCGCCTTTGTCGCCTTTCTCTCCAGTTTCGCCTTTATCACCCTTGTCACCTTTCTCACCTTTCAGATTACCAGATACATAGCTGTTGCCGTCGGTGGTGGTGAGTGTCAGAACACCGCCATCAAAAACTGCGCTGGCAATGCCTGCGCCAGCCTCGCCGGCAGGTGCGGTGAACTCAACCCAGTTGGCAGCGTCGTCTTTCGGCTGCTTGGTCGAGGTGAACTCGCCCTCGGCTATCCACATTGTGTTGGCGTTAGCGTTGGCGGCACTTGCTGCAAACACGTAATCGCCTGTCTTGTATTGTGTTCCGCTTGCCCAAGCGCCGCGGTTGGTGAGGCCTGTTCCGGCGTCACCCTTTTCGCCTTTGGCACCCTGCGGGCCTTGCGGTCCGGGCTCGCCCTTGTCACCTTTCTCGCCTTGTTCACCCTTCTCGCCGCGCTCACCCTTCTCGCCGGGGTCACCCTTTTCACCTTTGCTGCTTGGCGAAGTGGCCGCAAAATAAGCGTACGGCACGGCCTGGAGCTTGGTTGTTCCAAGGTCGGTGAATTCAGTGCCGCCTTTGGCGTCAATCTCCACCTTCATGGCAACATCGCCCTTTGCCCAGTCAACATCGGCAAACTTGCCCTTCACGGCCTCGCCCGCGCCCACAGTCACGCTCAGCACGCCGTAAGCGTTGGTTTTTACCTTCTGTGTCTCCTGATAGAGAACTGAGCCGTCGGCTGCGGTGAGTGTAAGCCGCAACTGAACATCGGAGCTGCTCACCAGCTCGCCCTGTGCGTTCCTAACCACGGCCTGATAGTTGAAGCCGTCAGTCTGCGCCACGGCGGCCATGGTGGCCAGCGCTGTGGCAATCGTTAGAATCAAGTTTTTGATTTTCATTGTTTAAACATTTTTTAGATTAATTAATCTGTTTATGATTTATGTGAAAAATTCTCTCAATGACACTTGAAACTAGGATTGCTGACTGTCGGACACAGCAATTCCGCAAGCGCCAGGCAGATGCATGGTGCAATGCCAGGGCGTATTATGTATAAAAATAGGAGTGTCGGTCCCAAATGTGCGTGTATATTGCTCAGAATCTGCCGATTGCCAAACAATGCAGGGGGGGGGTAAAATACTGCTAATCAATAAGATAAACTTATTAGACAAGGTACACTCTCTATGACTAAATATATTTTTCATAACTACAAATATACTGAAAATATGAATCGCCTAACATAAATTGTTGAGCGACCATCTGCTAAATAACAGCCACAAAAAAAGCCTGTCCCTTTCGGGACAGGCTTTCCTTATTATTAAGTTCTTATTTATTTAGCAATATTCTGGAAGTCAGCTTCCTGAGCATATTGAGCAAACTCAATGTCTTTTGCTGCGTAAGCGCCGAGCTTAGAGTCTTTCTCAACGGCAACCTTCAAGCTGTTGAGCAGAAGGTCTCTATCCTGCTTGCGAGCACCAATGATAGCCTTCAGGTAAGAAATCTTGGCATCGTTCTGGTCCTCAATCTTGTTCAGGATACCAAGAGTAGCGTCGAATACATCGGCATTCTTAGTGTTGAAGTAGTTCAGGTATTTGCAGAGAGCCCAGTTGAATGTGTTGATTTTGCTGCTCTGATACATGTTCAAAGCGTTCTCATAGTCACCCTTCTTGGTGAGAATGATTGCTTGGTTGTAGCTAACCTCATCACCTGCACCAGCAGCTGCGCTGAAGAACTCTTTAGCAGCGGCAACGTCGCCGTCAGCCAATGCGCAAGCACCAAGGTTGTTCAGAACAACTGTGTTAGAAGCATCGATACCTTTAGCTTTCTCGAAAGCGGCTTTTGCCTCAGCAACCTTACCCAGCTTGTAGCTGATGTGACCAACATTGTTGATGGCTCTCCAGTCCTCTGGGAATTTGTCAGCAGCTTTCTGATAGATAGAAAGTTTCTCGTTGTTATCCTCAGTCAGAGTTGCAGTGTAAAGCATCTCCTCGATAGTGAGTTTCTCGTCGTTGTTAGCAACCATTTCTTTCAATTCCTCGTCGCTGTGACCGATAACTGCGATGTTTACAGAAAGTTTCGAACGACGCAGTTGCGGAAGAATCTTGTCAGCGATTTCCTCGTAAGCTGCAGAAATGTTCTTGATTTCTTTCTCGCGAACAACAGGGTCAGAGTACATTGAAAGAACGCGGAGAATAAGCTCTTTGTCTTGGATATTAGACTCTTGCATCAAAGTTTTGAAGCCGTCCCAGTCCTCAGCCAAAGAAGTTGTTTTGTAAACAGAAGCGTCAGCGTTCAGTTTGGCTTTCTTCAACTCTTTCTTGAAGAAAGAATCAGAATTCTTCATACGGTTGGCAGCCAATTTGTCGTTGAGCGACTCTTCACCATCAGGTGATGCGAATGCTGAAATCTCGATACCCTTAACCTCAATGCGCTCGTTTTTAGATGCATCGGCCAAGAATTTCTGCAAAGCAGCAACTTCGTCTTTCTTCAACTCTTTGCTCTGGATGTCAGCCTTGTTGATAACGAAGAACAAGGTTGCACCTTTCGAGTCGTTGGTTACGCGTTGGAATTTGTCGGCTGCGCCAATTGTCATTGCCTTGTAGTCAAGCAACAAAGCTGTCGACATAACACCGTCAGCTACCTTTCTTTCAGGAAGGTCAAGCGATGCTCCCTTCATTGAAGCCTTTGCGCGAACAACGAGCTCGGCTTTGCGCATGCCCTCTTCAAAGGCGATTTTCGACTTCGGAATAGTGAATGTTCCACCATTCGCAAACGAGCAAACCTCGTTGTTTGCCTGAACAGACTCGCCTTGGATGGTCTTCGACGCGAAGGCTTTTTCACCACCTTCATACTTCAGCACAGGAGTAACCTCCAATGTGGCTGCTTTCTGGAAAAATTTCTGCGGGATAGTGAATTTAATCTCAACTTCCACGCTGTCACCATGCATTTCAAGCACTTTCGGACTCGGGTCGATTTGTACTTGGTCTGCCATTTTTGCCATTTTGTTCATACCGCCGCAGGCAGCCAGAACTAAGGCGCAAGATGCTAAAAAGCAAAAGTTTACCTTTCTCATAATTGACTAATTAAAATTTAAGAATCTTATACGCTATACTTTTATTGTTCGGTGTTTAACAAACATCTAACGAATGCCAAAAATAATAAAAATCGTTTATATGCAACCCTATACGTTTTTTTTGTTCAAAAAAATGTTCATATTTTTTACGAAAAACAATTTTTCGGCACTTTTTACCATAATAATATATCATCTATTATGTCGCCGCCGCCTTCGTCGTTGAGCCGCCCGATAAGCATTGTTTTGGCATGCGCCAGCTCGTTACGCACCACCGACGAGTCGATGCGGACAACCAGTTTGCGGTCTTTGATGTAGATTTCGCGTGTTTTTGATGCAATGTAACTGCCGACAATCTTGCCCCATGAGCCAATCAGGCGTGTCTCGCTGATTTTGCCCTGCAACTTCATCTCCTCAATCCATAGCGAGATGACGTTCCCCAATGTCGCGGTGTTCTGCCTTTTCATCTCACATCAAGGTTAATCGATTGTCTTTTAGATTATAATGATAGTGGTCACTGCCGAACTTTTGAAGGATGCTGTCGATGCGCTGGGTGCTTGTGTCGGTGATGAAAATCTGACCGAAGTTGCTCTGCGACACAATGTTAACTATCTGCTCCACGCGCGTTTGGTCGAGTTTGTCGAAAATATCATCGAGCAGCAGAACGGGCTTCCGTCCGCATAGGCCGTCGATGTACTCGAACTGCGCAAGCTTCATGGCTACGAGGTAGGTTTTCTGCTGCCCCTGCGAGCCTAACCGCTTGATTGGCATGCCGCTCATGCCGAATTCGAGGTCGTCTTTGTGAATTCCGAAATTGGTGTAGCGCGTGGCCATGTCGATGGCGCGGTTCTCAGTGAGTTGCTGCTCCAGCGGCTTCTCGTCGAGAGTAGTCTGGTACTCGAGCGACACTTTTTCCTTTCCACGCGATATGGCTTCGAAATATTTCTGAAAAATGGGCTCGATTCCTGACACAAACTCCTTGCGTTTCTGATAGAT
Organism: Salinivirgaceae bacterium; assembly: GCA_017645945.1. GTDB lineage: Bacteria > Bacteroidota > Bacteroidia > Bacteroidales > SZUA-534 > RUG13583. Next base: position 21,289 of record JAGCNL010000066.1, on the reverse strand, counting down.
ATATTGCCCAGCCTCTGAAAGTTGGCTGTCGTAAATCTGCAATATGCTGTCGTCAATCTGCCAAGTTTGCGGCGTCTCCTTAAGCAGATGGTTGCGCTGCGCAAGAATCCGTGTATATTCTTGGTATTTAAGAAGATATTCGCGGTCGAACTGCGAGATTATGCCGTCCATGAACTTGCGGCGGTCATCGCTGCCACCAATAATAAGATTGATATCAGTTGGCGACACCATCACCAACGGTATCAGGCCGATATGGTCGGCAAAACGGTCGTACTCCTTCTTGTTGCGCTTGAACCGCTTGCGCTTGCCTGGCTCGAAACCGCAGTAAATCTCCTCGGACTGCCCGTCGGAATCGTACTGGCCCTGAACAATGAAAAACTGCTCGCCGTGGCGGATGTTTTGAGAATCAAGGCCTGTGAAGAAACTTTTGCAGAACGACAAATAATATATGGCGTCAAGAATATTGGTCTTGCCCTCGCCGTTATCGCCAGTTATGCAGTTGATGCGCGGCGAAAAATCAGCGTCGAGCGACTGATAATTCTTGAAATTTGTCAATGTCAGATGCTGCAAAATCATTGATATTACAATGTTTACGTTTATCGCGGATTCTTAAAAAATTGGGACGCGGCACGCCACGTCCCTACAATTTTCTTTTATTCAATCATTCAATTAATCAATCTTTCAATTATTTGTCAGTTCCCATTCAAATCCGTCTTTGGTGTCCTTCACATTGAAACCGATGGCGGCCAGCTCGTTGCGGATGCGGTCGCTTGTGGCCCAGTCCTTGTTCTGCTTGGCCTGTTGGCGGATTGAGAGCAGAAGGTCGATGGCCTTTTTGTAAGCATCGCTGCTGCCGCTGCCCACCGACTCAATCTGCAAGCCCAGAATGTCGCAGACAAACGTTTTGAACACATCTTTCAGTTCGTCAAGGTCGGCCTTGCTGATGGTGCCTTTGCCGTCGGCAACGGTGTTGACGGCCTTTGCAGCATCGAAAAGATGCGAAATGACGATTGGTGTGTTCAAGTCGTCGCACATAGCCTCCTCGCAGCGTTGGCGCAAACCAGCCACATCTACAGTAGTCTTGTCGGACGGCTGAAGACGCATCAGTCGATTGTAAGTCTCCACAATCTTGCTCAAACCTTTCTCCGAAGCCTGCAGAGCCTCGTTCGAGAAATCGACTGTTGAGCGGTAGTGCGCCTGAAGGATGAAGAAGCGGATGGTCATCGGCGAATAAGCCTTGTCGAGCATCTCGTTGCCGTCTTTGTCTTTGTGGCTGCCGCTGAAGAACTCGCCGAGTGTGATGAAGTTGCCAAGCGACTTGCCCATCTTCTGTCCGTTGATGGTAATCATATTGTTGTGCATCCAGTAGTGGACCGAATCGTGGCCCAGAGCGGCCGCCGACTGTGCAATCTCACTTTCGTGATGCGGGAAAATCAGGTCCATACCGCCGCCGTGAATATCAAATTCTTCGCCCAGATACTTGCAGCCCATTGCCGAGCACTCGATGTGCCAGCCAGGGAAACCATCGCTCCAAGGCGAAGGCCAGCGCATAATGTGCTCAGGTTGAGCGCGTTTCCAAAGAGCGAAATCGCACGTGCGGCGCTTCTCATCTTGACCGTCAAGGGCGCGGGTGGTCTCGAGCATCTCCTCAACATTGCGGCCCGAAAGTTTGCCGTAGTTGAACTTCTTGCTATATGCCTCAATATCAAAGTATATTGAGCCGTTGCTCTCGTAGGCGAATCCGTTTTCGAGAATCTTCTTCACAAACTCAATCTGCTCGATGATATGCCCCGAAGCGCGCGGCTCGATGGTTGGCGGCAGAACGTTGAGTTTGTTCATTGCCTCGTGGTAGCGCAAAGTGTAATACTGCGCAACTTCCATTGGCTCAAGTTGTTCCAGACGTGCTTTCTTAGCGATTTTGTCCTCACCCTCATCGGCATCGTGCTCCAAATGGCCCACATCGGTAATGTTACGCACGTAGCGCACCTTGTAGCCCAAATGCAACAAATAGCGATAGAGAATATCGAAGGTTATGGCAGGGCGGGCGTGTCCCAAATGCGCGTCGCCATAAACCGTCGGACCGCAGACATACATTCCGACCTTACCTTCGGTTATCGGCTTGAACGGCTGCTTTGTCCTTGATAATGTGTTGTATATGAATAATTGTTCCATTCCTTGATGTTTTAAGTTTGAAGTTCCAAAGTTTTCGGACAAAAGTAGAGTTTTCTTTTGAATTCGCTAATTCACAAACCCATATCAGATAATTTTGGAAATCAATGAAAATAGTTGTTACTTTTGCAACGCGAACATAATCTTTCAAAAGATGTCACACACAAAAGAACCGATAGTTATAAATAATCCTTCCGAAAAACTTTTGGAAGCGGTTAAGAACTTGAAGGAACGCAAATGCGCCCAACGCGAAAAATTGCGTAAAATGAAGCCCGAAGAATTTTCGTGCCGAATTCTTTTGTAGATGAACTATTCCTTCTCAATTTCATCAAGAAACGGTGATGAATACCGCATTATGCTTTTTGATGCGGACATTTCGTTATTGGCGGACACTGTGCAAAAATCGATTACCGAACAGGGCGTTGACATTTCGGAAATTATGATTGACCGATTGCGTGGCGGCGAAAGTACCCGACCTGAAGTTTTGCACGCCATAACAGGCCGAATAGCCGATTTGTTTGCTGAAAATGGAAACCTTATCCTTTACTATTCCTGCGATGACCTTAATCCTATTCCTTCAAGAAATATGAAGAGTGCAAACAAAGAATTATCGGTACAAGAGTACCGAAGCATTCTGTTCTCGCACATCTTTAATTCTTATATGGACAGCCACCAGGTTTCGGGCATTACAAACACGCCTGTCATTATCGACGGCGAAGGCTACACGCAGTTTATGCACCTTATTGCAAGAGACCGACATCAGGCAATTGTTGACTTAATAAAAGATGATGTCATAGAAGGATGGGGAAAGTAGAACGTGGCAAGAAACAAATAGGGGCGAAAAATCTTTCCACCCCTACATATATTCGCAACAAAATACCAATCAATCGTTTATCATCGCGCATTTGGCAACATTGCCAACCTTCACAGGTTATAAGATTGTATAGACTTTTATCATTAACAAAAAGGTAGAAATAACGTTTTTGCCTTTCAATCGGATTTAACCAAGTAGTCGTATATTACTTTTAACTCAAATACGAATAAGCCAAATAAAGCAATATGATTATAATGATTATTGCACAACCTATTCGTTTTTTATCGCTTTTTTCGGCCTGACTGATAGAATTTTGACAATGGTATTCATCTGTAATAGTTGCATTTAGTTCTCCTGTCGTTCTATTAAAAGAAAGCAAAACCCAATCGTTTGGCGTTACGAAACAATTGGTGGAACGTAATCCGCATTTGAACTGTAGTTCACATACTTTCTCAACATCAATCTCCATTTTTCCTTTTGGCTCAACTTCTCCAATTTCAACACCGTTTTTAAATACAGAAACAGATGGATTTAATGCAAATTTTTCGGTGTAACCAATAATGGTCACTTTACCACTTTTACGTTCAAAACCACAATGTGGACATTTGGATGCGAAAGAATCTATTTCATTTTCGCAATTGGGACATTTAATAAGAGACATAGTTTTATTATTTAAATCATGCAACCATATTTTGACTGAAGTATTTACTTGAATTAGAAATGGATTCCATATGACACCGAACCAATATGGAACATTTTTAATAATCCCACATTAAACCATTCATAATATTATTGTATGAATCATCAATATCTTCATAACTACTATGGTCGCGAATTTCCACAATGGTGCTATTTCTGAATTTTATGTATTTGTATTTCACCTCACTTCGCATAAGTCGTTTAAGTTCACCCTCATACACTCCTCCAATTGCCTGTATTAGAGCAATAGCCAAAACTTCTTCTCCGCTATTTGAACCGTCAATCAAACTATTGGTCGCACCATTTAACGCTGACAACACTTTGTTCGGGTCATACTCCCACACTTCAATAGAATTCCCCTGATAATCACGACTTTTTGAAATTCTGTATAACGATTGGTCAGCTTTGCCGAATTTGCCACCACTACCAATAAGTTCCTCGCACATTTGTTTAGTCATACCTATTTCCAAAACACCATTGGCAATTTTTGTTCCATTGTCTTGCCCATATTTTGCTATCAATTGTTTTTTCCTCTGTTCTTTTTCAACTTCTTCGTTTATGTATTTAAGTCTTTCATTCAGTTTCTTATCATCAATATCATCGGGGCTTGAATTTACGGCTTGCTCATACCACCGTTTGGCATCTTCATATTTCTGCGATTGATATGCGTTATCACCGTTTTTCACAGACCAATAATATTCAGCATATTTTCTTTTTTCCGCGGGTGTTTTCTTATTGGAGATCTCGAAAGTTTGAGCGGGCGAGAGTTGGTATTTACTTAACCAATCGCCAGATACACTTTTCGAATTATCAGCAAATGTTGTTGTCCCTTCTACAAATGCTCCATAAATAGTTTTGCCTGCCACATCACCCTTAAACACATCACCATTTGCATATCGGTACACGCCTATTTGTGGTTGAATCATCCCTTTTTCCACGACAAAAGTTCCATTAAAACTGTCACCATTTGTATATTTAATATCAATATTTTTTGTGTTTTTCAAATATTCATCAATATTCCACCACTCTATTTTTGAGAAAACGCTTGAATGCAAAGAGAGCGTTTCTTCCTCTATGCGAGAATCTGCGCAAATCAATTTGACATTATAATTGATGCCAACTTTTACTATTATCATTTCTTTATATGGGCCTGTTTTGTAGGTCCGTATACCAACTTTCTGAATATAATCCACAAACATTCCGTTCTTCTTTGGCTCCACTTGTCCCTCAAATGAATATTCCGTAGTTGTTATTTTTGCTCTTTCTGCGCTTAACAGTAAGAGTTCAATATCGTTGTATGAATCCAACAAAACATCTCTATCCAACGGAATCTCAATTTTAGATTTGTCGCGGTTGGAATTGTCTATTGTTAGCAAATATGTCTTGCCATACTGAATTGCCGACGCTTCTTTTTCGTTTTTTACAATGGAAATGGACATTCTACTATCATTCGGCGCGTAACTGACAATATCTTCGATGGTTACAGACAAATCAGTTGCCTTTTTGGGGGTTAAGGAAAAGCCTTTGCCATTCGTATTATCAACTTTAAATGTACCATCAATCTTTCCGTACTTGTTTGTCCATATTCCACGTACCTGCAAATAGGGACCTTCCTCCATATATGAATCAACCCGTTTAACTGTTCCGTCAAGTATCAGTTTTCCATTGGATATATCAGTAATCGAAATGGGTTTTTGAACTACAATTATCTTTTTCTGAAGCATAAGATTCACCACATAGCCATTTTGGGGATATTCAATCACCTTGTTTTTAATCTTGTCACCTTGTGAAGTAGTATTCAAAGGAATTGGAAAGTCAGATGCCCACGCCTGCCCTGCAAGCATTATGGCGAATAAAACTGATAATAAACGCTTCATTGCTTTAAATATTTATTTTTTACACAACACAAATATACTCTGCAATAACGCTTTGTCATTCAATATAATAGCAACGATTATTTTACGATTTGTATATTATTTGTTGACGCATCGTGGCGGTAGAAGTCGAAGAAATCGGTATTGAGAAGTTGCCCTATGAGAGCAAGTTGCGCACTGTCGATACTTTGGCGTTTGTAAATACTATAGATATTTTGCCGTTCACAATTAAGTTGTCGCGCCAGCCAAGAAGGGCTGCGCCCTTGCTGCTTCATTACCTGTTGTATTTCTTTACCAATGTGTACCATAAAAAAAGGACATAACCGCTTGATAACTGCCTATCCCAAACAATGGTAAACCGCCAAGTAAACCTTAAAAGCGAATAAACACAAGCGGTCACGTCCCTATTGGACGCGAACCAACTTGTCATCATTCTCGCTTTTAAACAGAAAATTGTTTGGCGGTTTTTCTTGTTTGAAGAATTAATGGCAAAAGTCCATTAAACTATTTATTTTACATCAAAAATCTATCTATTTAATCGTCAATGTTTTTATTTGTTACACATTTGTTTAATGCTAAATATTTGTTCAAATGTATAAAAGTCGAGTGGAAAAATGAAAATGTTTTTTTCAGTAAGCAACGAATGTGCCGCCCCTTTATGGCTTTTTGCCTAATTACATACGAAAAACGGGGACTCTCGTCCCCGTTATCGATGCCTATATGTATGGGAATACTTATTTCACCGTTTTATTATTATTTAAATCATTGATCTTCTGTTTGCTTTGTTGAATTATTGTTGGTGAAATTCTTTATTTCATTTTTGAGCCATTGCGTGAGTTTCGATTCCACAGGCAAGGCCAAACGGTATTTCTTGACAAATAGATTGTCATCGATTCCATCGGTGGCATATTGCACAAGTTCGTTGCCAGCTTCGGTACACATCAGAATCCCTATAGGCGGATTGTCGTCGGGTTGCATAACGTTGTGCTTGAAATACGACAGATAGAGATTCATCTGCGCCACATCGTCATATTTCAAACGGACAGATTTCAAGTCGATAAGCACGTGGCACTTCAGAATGCGATTGTAGAAAACAAGGTCGCAGAAGTAGTATTCGTCGTCGACAAGTACGCGTTTTTGGCGTGCCTCGAAACAAAAGCCTGTGCCCAATTCGAGTATAAATTCCTCAAGGTGGTCTATTAGTGCCTGCTCAAGTTCGTCTTCCTCAATTATCTCGGTGTCTTTCAATCCCAAAAACTCATAAACGTAAGGCGATTTAATGGTTTCGGCAAGCGACATCTGCTCTGCTTTGTTCTGCACATATTGGCTCATTTTTGCGGGATTGCTGCTGATTCCGCTGCGTTCAAAATAGTTTGTGTCGATTTGCCGCTTGAGTTCGCGAACTGTCCAAACTCCTTTCATTGTCTCGAGTTCATAAAATACACGAGCCAACGGATTTTCTACGCTCATTATGAATGAGAAATGAGTGAACGAAAGGCGGCTAAATAATTTATCAGCAGGCAATTGCAAGTCGGAATCTAATTTGGCAATCATTGATTGCCAAATTGATGTTGAGCCTTCCTCTAAATTGGCAGCCAATGGTTGCCCAATTGGCATTTCACCAATTCCCAATTGGGCAACCGCTGATTGCCCAATTGTATTTTGCTCATTTCCAAATTCTTTCGCGACATAATCGCAAATTGGTTGAGCCAACGATGGAAACTCCAAAAAGAATTGTCGATAAAGTCTCAAATTGCGATATGACAGCGAACGGGAATTGAGCCTTTCAGCCAATGTTTGAAGTGTTTTGGCTCCGTATTTTGCACGGTCGCTGCCATTTTGCTCATAGTTGACTATATAATAGCCTATCAGCCAGTTACGGGCAGTAATATTCCTATTGATAGCCTTTGCGGTATTATCGGCAAAAGCCTTGTCAATGCCAACAACCTTGTCAACCAGATTGTTGAATGACGGAATATTGCTCGTATCTGCTTTAGAGACCATATCTAAAGAACAAATCTTTACGTTTTCTATTTTCGTTTACGTTAAACCTAACAAATCACCGACCCGTTCTTGAAATCCTTCTCGCAAGGAATCATCGACAGGGCGCCGTCGAAGTTTTCGGCCATAAGAATCATTCCGTGGCTCTCGATGCCCATCAGTTTGCGCGGGGCAAGGTTGGCCAGAATGGTGACGCGTTTGCCAATAAGTTCTTCGGCGGTGAAGTGCTTTGCCACGCCCGACACCACGGTGCGCTTGTCGATTCCTGTATCAACCAGCAGTTTCATCAGTTTGTCGGATTTTGGCACGCGCTCCGCCTCAAGGATTGTGGCTGTGCGGATGTCCATTTTGCTGAAATCGTCGTACGTGATGAGCGGCTTCATTGGGGCGGCGGGGGCGTTGGCTTTTTCGGCTGCCTCGTTGGCCTTTTTGATGTCTTCCAGGCGCTTGATTTGAGCGTCAATCGGCTCGTCCTCAATCTTCTCGAACAGCAGGAACGGCTCGCCGATTTGGTGTCCGTCCTCAATCAGATTTGGCGCGCCCAGATGCTCCCAGTTCAGTTGCGGAATGTTGAGCAACTTGCGAATTTTCTCGGCGCTGAACGGCATAAACGGGTCGCACGCAACCGACAGATTTGCAACAATCTGCAGGCAGATATTCATTATGGTGCGCACGCGGTCGGGGTCGGTTTTGACAACCTTCCACGGCTCGGTTTCAGCCAGATATTTGTTACCCAGACGGGCAATGTCCATCACAAGTTTCAGCGCCTCGCGGAATTTGAACTGCTCAATGGCCTGCTCAATGCGCTCCTTGCTTACGGCCAGCTCGTTGAGAGCCTCGCGGTCGTAATCGGTGATTTCGGCTGCCACAGGCGCCTTTCCGCCGTAGTATTTCTGCGTGAGCACAATGGTGCGGTTCACAAAGTTGCCCAAAATGGCAACCAGCTCGTTATTGTTGCGGGCCTGAAAATCCTTCCAAGTGAAGTCGTTGTCTTTGGTTTCGGGCGCGTTGGCGGTCAGCACGTAGCGCAGCACATCCTGCTTGCCAGGGAAATCGACCAGATACTCGTTGAGCCAAACAGCCCAGTTCTTCGAAGTCGAAATCTTGTCGCCCTCAAGGTTCAGGAACTCGTTGGCAGGAACGTTGTCGGGCATAATGTAGCCGCCGTGGGCCTTCATCATTGTCGGGAAGATGATGCAGTGGAACACAATGTTGTCCTTGCCGATGAAGTGAATCAGGCGCGCGTCGTCGCTCTGCCACCATTGCTGCCAGGTGCCCCAGCGCTCGGGGTTGCTCTCGCAGAGTTCTTTGGTGTTCGATATGTAGCCGATGGGCGCGTCGAACCAGACGTAGAGCACCTTGCCCTTCGCTCCCTCAATAGGCACAGGAATACCCCACTCAAGGTCGCGCGTCATTGCCCGCGACTGAAGGTCCATATCCAACCACGACTTGCACTGTCCGTAAACATTTGATTTCCACTCCTGATGGCCTTCGATAATCCATTTTTTGAGCCACTCCTGATAGTTGCCCAGCGGCAGATACCAGTTTTTGGTGGGGCGTTTCACAAGGCCGTGGCCAGGATGGTTCTTGTTTGTCGGGTTGATGAGCTCGTCGGGTGACAGCGTTGCACCGCATTTCTCGCATTGGTCGCCATAAGCGCCTTGAGCGTGACAGCGCGGGCACTCGCCCACAATGTTGCGGTCGGTCAGGAACTCACCTGTAACCTCGTCGCAGAACTGCTCTTCAGTCTTCTCCTCAAGCTGACCTTGGTCGTAGAGTTTGCGGAAGAAATCGGCGGCAAACTTATGGTGGATGGCCGATGTGGTGCGGCTGTAAACGTCGAACGAGATGCCGAACTCCTCAAACGATTTCTTAATCAGATTGTGGTAGCGGTCCACCACCTCCTGCACCGTGATGCCCTCTTTCTGCGCGCGGATGGTAACGGGCACTCCGTGCTCGTCGCTTCCGCCGATGAACATAACGTCACGTCCGCGAGCGCGAAGATAGCGGGCGTAGATGTCGGCCGGCACGTAAACCCCGGCCAGGTGTCCGATGTGAACCGGCCCGTTGGCATAAGGCAGAGCCGATGTGATTGTGTATCTTTTATATTCAGTCATAAGCGTGAAAATTTGGTGCGAAAATAATGTTTCTTTTCGGTTTTTGAAGGATTAGAAAGATGAACGGTGCATAAACAAATTGAGTTGGCAACAATTCGCTACCAACTCAAATCTTTTTAAAAGTCTTTTCCTACGAGATTTATTGCCAAACGGTCGCTGTCGAGAGTATTTCGCTAATTGTCTGTAACTTATTTATATCAAAGCTGACGCGGAAAAACAAAACATAAAATTTGTCTTTTTTTATGAAATAGCGGCCTTCAGCCATTGAATCAGCATTTGTTGAATAATACAGCAAGCCTACTTCCGACTCTTCATTGTAGATTCGTTCAAGATTGTCATATATTTTTGCAACGCTATCGGTTTTTACATACGACGCAGAGGACTCGGGAACCAAAAATGGCTCTTTATATACGCTGTCAACATTGTAAACAGTATCTACGGCGTAATACGCAGTATTACTTTCAATATAAATCTTTTGTTCGTCAGAATATAGTTTGAAATTGGTGTCGCAATCACCGTGATTTTGGACGCAAGTGAACCCTTCGGGATGAGTGATTGTTCCGAATCCAATTCTAAATATGTCGATGGGGGCGGGTACTACAATACAAACAAAAGGTGGGGTTCCATCACTTTCAACATTGTTGTAGTCGATAAGCACTGAAACCGAACCAGTGTCGGGAACAACAAAATCTCCTTTCACCTCAGTGTAATCAGGATTCAACGATATTCCATAATAAAAATAGGCTTCATAGGAATGCTCGCCAGGTTCCAAGTTAAGATAGACTTTTGTGTCAGTTAATCCTTCATAATTAGCCTCCATACCAACGTGAAAATTGTCGATTAGGTTGCCAGGCCACACACCAACATTAACACCATCCACATATATGTTAAATGTGGGGTTTTTAGCACTGGTTAAATCAGCAACATTTGAATCAAAGATGCAATTATATTGCTCTTTCGGTTCTTCGGGTGCAACGGGTTCGTCGTTGTCTTTTTTGCAGCTGGCAAACGCTGCGACAAGCAATAATGCAATTAAAGATTTATGTTTCATAATAGTATTTGTATTAACAAACACAAATATACGTGGAATTTTAAATTCAAAAATACAAAATTCTGCAAGAATGTCTTTCCCTAAAACCCTCACTCTAAAAATCTAACACCTAAATAAATTTTTATCTTTGCCACTTAAAATAAAATTTTTTGAAATGGCATTATCTATCTCAAAACGACTTCAAAGGAATATAATCATTTGGTCGATAGTGGTTTTCCCGGTTGTGCTGGTAGCAGCAATCTTCTGGGGCATATGGGCTGGGCGTATGGGCGAAATGCCTTCGTTTGAAGAGCTTGAAAACCCGAAGAGCAATCTGGCTTCGGAGATATACTCAGAAGATGGCGAGCTTTTAGGCACATACTACGTCGACAACCGCTCGCACGGCACATACAACGAGCTGTCGCCATACCTGGTCGATGCTTTGGTTTCGACTGAGGACCAGCGCTATTACAAGCATTCGGGCATCGATTTCCCAGGACTTGTGCGCGTGCTTTTCAAGACAATTGTTTCTGGCAACAAGAGCTCGGGCGGCGGCAGCACCATCTCGCAACAGCTGGCCAAGATGCTTTTCCCGCGCAATGAGGATTTGTCAACCGCGCTGAAAATGGCAAACCGCAAGTTCCGCGAGTGGGTTATCGCCATCAAACTTGAGCGCAGCTACACCAAGGAGGAGATTATCGCCATGTATCTCAACCAGTTCGACTTTATGTATCAGGCAGTTGGCATAAAATCGGCGGCAAAAACATACTTCAACACCACACCACAGGATTTACGCATTGAGGAGGCTGCCATGCTTGTGGGCATGTGCAAGAACCCGTCGCTGTTCAATCCGTTGCGCCGGCCCGAGCAAACCAGGCAACGCCGCAATGTGGTGCTCTTCCAGATGCTGAACAACAACAAGCTGACTCGCGCCGAATACGACTCGCTCAAACAGCTGCCTCTGGTGCTTGACTACCACAAGGTTGACCACAAACTGGGCTCGGCAACCTATTTCCGCGAGTTCCTCCGCATGGAGATGAACGCTAAAAAGCCTGAGCGCAAGAACTATTCGAGCAAACAGCAATACATTGAAGACTCGACAGAATGGGCAACCAACCCACTGCGCGGATGGTGCAACCGCAACCTCAAACCCGACGGTACGCCATACAATATTTATAAGGACGGTCTGAAAATCTACACCACCGTCAACGCAAAAATGCAGAACCACGCCGAGGCAGCCATGCGCGACTATCTGAAAAACACTCTTCAGAAACAATTCGACTTACTGAAAAAGGGACAGGAGAACGCTCCTTTCTCAAGCAAGCTGACACCTGAGCAGGTGAATCAGATTATGACCAACTCAATGAAATGGAGCGAGCGTTACCGCGTGCTGAGCAAGGTGAAGAAAATGTCGAAGGAGGAGATTGAGAACAACTTCAACACCCCGACTGAGATGAAAGTCTTCTCATGGCACGGCGATGTTGACACGGTAATGACGCCGATGGACTCGATGCGCTACTACAAACATTTCCTGCAATCGGGCCTGATGTCGATGGACCCGCATACGGGCTACGTGAAGGCATACGTGGGCGGTATCGACTACAACTTTTTCCAATACGACCATGTGGTGAAGGCCAAACGTCAGGTGGGCTCAACTTTCAAACCGTTCCTCTACACGCTGGCCATGATGGACGGATTCACCCCCTGCGACTACATCCTCAATGTGCCGTACACCGTCACCGACCCCACAACAGGCAAGACATGGACCCCGAATCCTGACAGCCCCAGCCGTATCGATGGTTACATGATTACGATGCAATATGCCCTTGCACTGTCGCTGAACAATGTGGCGGCATGGCTGATGAACCGTTTCAATCCGAAAGCCGTGATACAGCTGGTTCGAAATATGGGTATTAAAAGCGACATTCCTGAATATCCGGCAATTTGTTTGGGATCAGCCGATCTGACTCTGTATGAAATGGTTGGCGCCTATAGTTGCTTCGCCAACAAGGGCGTTTACACACATCCGATTTTTGTGACTCGAATCGAGGACAAGAACGGCAACGTGCTGGCCAACTTCCAGCCTGTGAAGCATGAGGCCATCAGCGAACGCTCAGCCTACCTGATGCTCACAATGCTGCAGGGTGTTGTCCGCAATGGCACCGGCTCACGCATCTGGAGCGACAAATATCCATGGCAAATAAAGGCGCAAGTGGGTGCCAAAACCGGAACCACCAACGAGAACTCTGACGGCTGGTTTATAGGTGTGACACCGAATCTGGTGACTGGTGTCTGGACAGGAGCCGAAGACCGCAGCGTGCATTTCGACCAGATGACCTACGGTCAGGGCGCTTACATGGCTCTCCCGATTTGGGCAGGATATATGCGCAAGGTTTATGACGATAACAGGCTGCCATATTACGAAACCGACAGGTTTGAAAAGCCTGCCGACTGGGACGAGGTGTTCGACTGTCCGAACTACATTAAACCCGGCAGCGGTGATGCTGAAAACGAGAATCTGGAAGAAGACGAATTCTATTTCTAATTGATAATCAAACTGCTATCCTGATCCTAAAAAGCGCGGAGAATGAAAAAAGGATTAATCATAATTGCGATAGTGGCGGTGGCGGCAGCAATGGCCGGATCCTATATCTATTTCAAGCATCAGCAGAACAATGCCGGGTCGGCTATTGATGCGGTGCCAGTGAACACAGCCGCCATCATCGAATTTAAAGACATTCCCGGACTGCTTAAGAAAACACAAGCGAATAAGGTTTTCGCCGATATCAGCGAGATTGGCTGCGCTGCTGATTTTGCGATGAATCTGTCGGCACTCGACTCGCTGCTGAAGAACGATGCCGAATTTGCCGAAATGTTCCGCGGATTGCCGCTTGTGGTGTCGTTCCACAACACCAACATGTCGAACTATGAGCCACTGGCCGTGATGGCCTTCAGCTCGAACCTGCACGGCAGACGGGCCCTTGAGGCCATTACCCGCCGCATTGAGTCACTTGGAAAAATCAGCTACACAAAATACAACGAGGCCAAAATCTGCAAGTTGGAACATCAGAATGGCAAAACGCAGATTTTCATGACGTTCCATCAGGGTTATCTGATTGCATCGACCAACGAGATGCTGCTCCAGGAGTCGGTACGGCAGACTGAAAGCGGCTACGGAATGAACCAGAATCCACCATTTGTGAAGGTCCGCCAATGGTCGGGCAAGAACGTGGATGCCAATGTATATCTTCAGTTTAAATTTCTTAACCCGTACATTCAGAAGCAGTTCGTCAACAATCTGTTCAGCGATATGGCCATTCAGTCGCTTTCGGACTGGGGCGGTTTCGACCTCACTCTGAAAGACAACATCTGGATGGTGAACGGGTTCACTCTTCAGAATGCGGTCAAAAACCAATGGTCGCAACTATTCGATGGGCAGGAAGCAGTGTCGTCGGACCTGATAAAGAAGGTTCCGATGGATGTGAATGGTTTCACTTGGCTGGGAATCAGTAATTTCCAAAAATATCAGCGCTCGCTGGAGTCATATATGGAGAGTGTGGGGCAACTGAACCGCCATCAGACCAACCAAAACTCTGTGAAAGAGAAGTTTGGCAATCTGGTGCTGAATCAGATAACCGAAAATTTCAGCCACGGCATAATGCTGATTGCCATGCCCGACGGCTCGTCGGTCTGCGCCATCGAAACCAAAGGCAGTTACGAGGCTGGCCATCTGCTCGACTATTTTGTGAAAGGTCGGACGGAAAGCCCTAATGTTCAGGTGTTTAAAATCGACAACGATACGCGGTTCGACATCTATGAGATGCCTCTGACACAAGTGCCTGCACGCATTTTCGGCCCGTGGTTCAGCCATTGCAAGGCGCAGTTTGTCTGCCAAATCGACAACGCGCTCGTCTTTGGCGACACGTATGCGGTGCTGTCGCGCTTTCTGTACGACAATGTGCTTCACAAAAAACTGCAGTATGACCCTGATTTCGACCAGTTCAGCAACTACATAACCAACAAGTCGAACTTCTGCTCGTTTGTGTCGCTGAATGGTGCCGAGACGCTGCTGAGCCGCATTCTGTCGAGCGAGAACATCACCTGCTACCATAACAACCAGGCTGATTTCAGCAATTTCTACGGACTGATTTGGCAGTTCTCGTCGGAAAACGGGTTCCTGTATCATAACACCTTCCTGCGCCATCAGCCAACGCAATCAAACTCGGCCTCAACGCTATGGGAGACGCACCTCGACACACTTGCCGCATTCAAACCCGTGCTGGTTGAAAATCACAACACCGGCGAGAAGGAAATCTTTATTCAAGACCTGCGGAACAATATCTACCTCATCAACGCCGCCGGCCGTATCTTGTGGAAGAAACAAATCGACGAGCCGATAATCGGCGGTGTGCAACAGATTGATTATTACCGAAATGGCAAGCTGCAGATGTTCTTCAACACAGCCACGAAAATGTATCTGGTTGACCGCAACGGCAATCATGTTGAGCGCTATCCGATTGCGCTGCCGTCGTCTACTCACCTGCCAGTTTCTGTGTTCGACTACACGAAGACCAAAAACTACCGGCTGTTTGTGGAGTGCGCGAATGCCGACATCCACGTTTATTCAATCGACGGCAAAACACTGCCCGATTTCATGCTCCATCGTGCCAACCACGTGCCAACAGCGCCTGCGCAGCATTTTATCAATGGCGGTAAAGACTATATTTCGATAACCGATTCGGAGCGCGTCTGCCTCATCGACCGCCGCGGCAACATGCGCGTTGATTACAGCGAGCGCATCAACCCGTCGGTCAACAACAACCTGACTCTCATCGGGCAGGGCAAATCCGACCCGTCGCTTGTGCTCACGTCATCCGACGGCACTCTCTGCTTCCTACATTTCGACGGGACCATCACCCAACGCAAGGTGGGCGATTTCTCACCGAAGCATTTCTTTGATATTGAGGATATTTGCGGCGACGCCACGCCCGAACTCATCTTTGCCGACAGCAATATGCTTTCGGTTTTCACGTTTGACGGCGAAAAGATTTTTGAACGGAAATTCGGTGAGCCGATAACCCAACGGCCAGCATACTACAGATTCTCAAGCACTCAAACGGCCATCGGAATCACCGAAACCGAATCGGCCAACATCTACTTGATTGACTCCAAAGGTCAATCGCTGCCAGGGTTCCCGCTTCGCGGAAAAACGCGGTTCAGCATTGGTGTGATGCAGGCCGGGCAGCCGTACTACAATCTGATTGTCGGCGGCAACGACCAGTATTTGTTTAATTATAAGATAAATAAATGACTTTAGGCACTGTTCTATTCCTG
This sequence comes from Salinivirgaceae bacterium, assembly GCA_017645945.1. GTDB lineage: Bacteria > Bacteroidota > Bacteroidia > Bacteroidales > SZUA-534 > RUG13583. The sequence goes on along the minus strand of JAGCNL010000066.1, from coordinate 5,251 downwards.
ATATTCGCAGTGGCCTCAACGCTCGATGTGGTGTCGATGGGGCTGACAGCCGCATTTCTCGACAAGCGGTGGTCTGTTAGCGCTGTTCTGCTGAGGTTTGCAGTGTCGGCGGCATTTGTGATGCTGCTTGCCGCTGGCGGGCTTGCTTTGGGCTATCTGGGCACCGCCTGGCTCGACGGCACAACAGCCACTTGGTTTGCCGCCAGCCTGATGTTTCTGCTTGCCGTGAAATTGGTTTACGACGGACTCAAAACCTCGCAAATGCGGCGTAGCATCAATCCGACAGTCGTTAGCGGACTGGCGGCTCTATCAGTTCTGACAGGTATCAACACATTCATCTATTCGATAGGTTTCGGACTGCTAAACGTCAGTTGCTCAAAGGTTTGGTACTTCGCGCCGTTGTTTTTCGCCGCACTGCTAATCACAAGCATTGCTGGGCGCAAACAAACTCGGTTGCACCATATATATAACGGCTGGATTCAGGCCGCTTTGGCGTTATTCAGTTCAATACTAATCATCTACAACAATCAGATATGATAATAACCGGACTGATATTGTTTTTTGCTCTGATTTACCTTATTGTATTTCTGGGCATTACGATTTTCAAATTCAAACTGCGCCGAATGCAGCGCCAGGCCGAAAAACATGCCGACGAAGGTCGCACTCAATACGCCGACGGACAGATAATCTACTCAAAAACTGGCGGCAACAAGAAACATTTCCATCAAAGCGATGGCGAATATGTTGATTATGAGGAGGTAGAGTGATTCAAAAAAAGTTTGTGAGGTTATTGAAATTATCTATATTTGCGAGCCTAAAACGATGCCCGGATGGCGGAATCGGTAGACGCGCTGGTCTCAAACACCAGTAGGTTCACCCCTGTGCCGGTTCGACCCCGGCTCCGGGTACTCAGGAAAAACCCTTCTAACAGACAGTTGGAAGGGTTTTTGTTTTTATGGCTGTTTTTATCTCAAATTGGTCAGAGCCAAAATTTTAATCCCTAAATCTTGACTATATTTGCCAAACAAACTGACAGACAAAATGGATTTCCGCACACCCATTAACATAAACGCTGGATTCAAGCTTGGCTACGCCGACAAAATTCTGATGCTTGGCTCGTGCTTCACTGAGAACATTGGGCAGAAGCTGTCTGCCGCCAAAATGAATGTTGTTGTCAATCCGATGGGAATCCTGTTCAACCCGGAGTCGATTGCCGAAACCGTTGACAAAGCGATTGAAGGCTCGCCGGTTTGCGAAAGCGATGTTTTTGAGCACAACGGACTGTGGTCAAACCTGATGTTTCATGGTCGGTTCTCGTCACCCGACAAACAAGATGCCCTGCAACGGATGAATGACGGCATCAGTTTGGCACACAAACAATTAATGAAGGCCAGCGTACTGATTTTGACATTTGGCACAGCCTACATTTATCGTAACAAAGCCGACGGACGCGTGGTTGCAAACTGCCACAAACTGCCAGCCAACAATTTCGAGCGCCAGATGCTTAATGTTCATGATATTACCGATAGATACACGGAGTTGTTTGAACATTTGTCGGCCATAAATCCGGGATTGCAAATTGTATTGACGGTCAGCCCTGTACGCCATCTGCGTGACGGTGCCCACGATAACCAGCTCAGCAAATCAACCTTGCTTTTAGCTGCCGACCAACTTGTGCGGCATTTCGGCAACGTGCATTATTTCCCATCGTACGAAATCATGATGGACGACCTGCGCGACTACCGTTTCTACGCCAACGATATGGTTCATCCTTCCGATATGGCTGTCGATTATATTTGGCAACAACTGCGCGAAAACTGCTTCAGCCAGCAGGACCTTGCTCTGATGGACAACATTGCAAAGATTAAGGCAGCCATTGAGCACCGCCCCTTAAACCCAAACACTGACGAGTATAAGCAATTCATCACCAATCAGTTGGGCTTGGTTCAACAATTGGCGACGCAACATCCCGAAGTCGATTTCTCACAAGAAATCAGCCATTGGAAAAAGATGACGCAAAATACTGGGAACTAACAGATTGGAGCGTTTCGAATTCTCTCTATTTGCGGAATGAGAACGGAGTGAACCGTCCGGTGCGGCGGCAATACTCGGTATACTCGTCGCCAAAATCGCGGCGCAGACGCTTCTCCTCAGTGCTCACCTGTACAAGCATTATCACAATGAAAACCACAAACACTGCCACCGCCTGCCACGTTGCTATCCATACACAAACGCCTGTCAGATAGACAAATGTGCCCGTGAGCATTGGGTTGCGGCTAATGCGGTAAGGTCCGTCGGTCATCAGATGGCTGGTGCGGGGCGCAACCTCATGCCCGAAGGCGTCCATCGGGTTGCCGTTGCCTTTGCATCGCATATAAACAATCGACCACACGCTCATTGCCAAACCAACAATCATAATTACAACGCTTACAACAAGTTGCACGGTGCCGATTGGCAGCAGTTCGGGGCGTCCGGACAGCAGCCACATCACTGTGGGCATCAGTCCGACAAACAGAATTCCGCCCAACACGTATCCGAATAGTTCTTTTAGAAATTTCATAATCAGTGTTTTCAACAATCCATAAAAATACTATTGTTTCGGGTTTTAGCAACCATCGGCACAAAAAAAGCCGCCCCCTTCCGGAAGCGGCCTTATCAAAAATCACAATTTGCATTAATTGTTTTCCGGACGCAGTTTGCGAACGGTAACGGCAGTCTGCCACATCTCGCTTTCGCGAAGGGCTTTCAACTCTTTCTCAAGACCAACGCGGTAGTCAGGTTTCGAGTTGCTGTCGATAGAAATCTGAGCCTCGTTACCAGTCTTAACTGACAGGTAAAGCCACTCAAGAACAGGTTTAACAGCATCGTGGAAACGCGGGAACCAGTCGAGAGCACCGCGCTGTGCGGTTGTCGAGCAGTTTGCATACATCCAGTCCATACCGTTCTTTGCGAACAGCGGCATAAGCGATTGTGTCAACTCCTCAACAGTCTCGTTGAATGCCTCTGACGGGGTGTGTCCGTGCTCTCGCAGAACCTCGTATTGAGCCAGCAGCAAGCCTTGGATGGCGCCCATCAGTGAGCCGCGCTCACCGGTAAGGTCAGAAGTGGCCTCACGTTGGAATGTTGTCTCGAACAGATAGCCCGAGCCGATGCCGATGCCAAGAGCCAAAGTGCGGTCCATTGCACGGCCTGTAGCGTCCTGGTAAACAGCGTATGACGAGTTCAAGCCGCGGCCCTCAAGGAACATTGTACGAAGAGATGTACCCGAACCCTTCGGTGCAACCATGATAACGTCGATGTCTTTTGCAGGAACAACGCCTGTGCGATCGTTCCAGGTGATGGCGAAACCGTGCGAGAAGTAGAGAGCATTGCCCGGTTTCAAGTGTTTCTGAAGTGACGGCCAAACTGACATTACAGCAGCGTCTGACAACAGGCACATTACGATTGTGCCGCGCTCAGCAGCCTCTTCAATCGAGAAGAGAGTCTTGCCCGGAATCCAACCGTCGGCAACAGCCTTGTCGTAAGTCTTGCCCTCACGTTGGCCAACGATAACGTTGAAGCCGTTGTCGCGCAGGTTAAGCGACTGGCCAGGACCCTGAACGCCATAACCGATAACGGCGATGGTCTCGTTCTTTAATATTTCACGTGCTTTTTCCAATGGAAACTCTTCGCGGGTCATCACGTTCTCGATAACACCGCCAAAATTCATTTGTGCCATTTTATTTTGTTTTTAATTAAACTTTTACCGCTTTTAACGAATCAAAATTTTCGAACGGCGAAAGTAAAAGACTTTCAGCAATTTTCCACGAAGTTTTTTTGTTTTTGATGATTTTTGTGGAAATAATCGTCCAAAGGGCCTGTAAATGCGTGACGACAATGATTTTTGATGTGGTTTTTCCCTTTGAGGTCACGATTTGAGACCTTTAAAAATACAATTCACAAAATTGTGTTGTACAAACCCAAACCCTGAAAGGGTGAAATATCACAGCCGTGGGTGCCAACCCACGGACTAATGACGTAAAAATGGAAAACCCTGAAAGGGTGACACATCAACAATTTTAGTGTCGCCCCCGTCAGGGCTTGAATTGTGTTGGGAATATTTGCGCAGGGGTTCACACCCCTGCCTGTGTTATACCGCCCGTTCCGGGCTTAATTATGTTCCAGATAATAGGCGCGAAAAATCCCAGAAATTATCCTATCCAACTCTCTATTGCAAATTATCATTAAATTTACAAAAACTAAAATGTTGAATTATGAAACCATTTATAAGAACATTTATGCCAGATTTTCGTCCTACACGTGGCGAATCTTTTGATTTTGATTTGTTAGATTTCAATGCAATCCAAGAACTACCTTATAGGTCCGGTGTATACGTGATTGTTTCAAAGAAAAAACCATATTTTATATATCCAAATGGCAAAAGTCCAGTAATCTATATAGGACAATCCTCTAAACTAAAACAACGTCTAACCGACCATTATCAAGCATTGATTAATGTTAGCAAGCCCGAATCAGAAAATTTGTGGTATAGTTCTCGCTATCAGTTTATGCGGCATTATGGTGCTCACGTGTATGTTTTCTATTGTCTTAAAAACCAAGACCCCAAAGATTTAGAGAGTCGTTTTCTTTGGTCTTTCTACTACAAGTTCCATTCAATACCATTTGGTAATGGTGCTCGCTCATATCAAAATAGTTAAATGTTTTATTCCGAATATTCTAGCGAAACTCTAAAAACAAAAAAAAGCCGAACTCCTTATCGGAATTCGGCTTTCAAACAATCTAATAACCAAATCATTTGTACCCGTTCTCGTGCACATCCTTAACGGCGCGGCCGCTGGGGTCGTTAACTTTCTTCCAGGCGGCATCCCATTCAAGGGCGATTGCTGTTGAGCAGGCCACCGACGCCTCGTGTGGCACACTGCGGGCAGCAGAGTCGCTTGGGAAGTGCTCCTCGAAAATCGAGCGGTAGTAGTACTCTTCTTTGTTCATCGGCGGGTTGATTGGGAAGCGCTCGGCGGCGTGAGCCATCTGCTCATCAGTAACGGCGTGTGCGGTAAGGGCTTTCAGACTGTCAATCCAGCTGTAGCCCACACCGTCGCTGAACTGCTCCTTCTGCCGCCAAGCGACACTTTCGGGCAGCATATCGGCAAATGCCTCACGCACCACGCGCTTTTCAATATTCTTGCCAGGGCACATTTTCACTTCGGGGTTGAGCCTCATAGCAACATCAAGGAATTCTTTGTCAAGGAAC
>JAGCNL010000065.1 GCA_017645945.1 Salinivirgaceae bacterium | reverse complement strand
TGTCCACTTAAAAAACCGTGAAGAATCTAACCGCTGGTATCCGGGTGCGGGATTGTATCGTCCTGTCCGTCTTGCACTTTCGCAAGATGTGGCGGTAAAAACATTTGGCATTTTTGCACGCACCACGGCTATCGAAAACATCAATGCGGAAGGCACATCGGCAAAGTGTGCACGAATAACTATAACCACTTCGTTACGCAACGCCAACAATCAAAATATCAAGGTGTTACATACCTTAATGAGCAACGGCAATGAGGTTGCAAAAACAGAGGCTTCGCTTTCGGGCAGCGAAAATACGCAGGTTATGGTTGTGGATAATCCTCAACTTTGGTCGCCCGAAAATCCCGCTCTCTATTCGCTTGTTACCAATATTTATTGCAATAGCGAACTTATTGACCAACAGCGTACTAATATCGGCATTAGAAGTATTAGTTACGGTGGCGACGGATTCCGCTTGAATGGCAAACTAACCAAATTTCGTGGCGTATGCCTTCATCACGATTTAGGTCCGCTTGGTTCGGCGTTTTACAAGGCTGCTTTTCGTCGTCAGGTTACGCTGCTTAAAGAGATAGGCTGCAATGCTATACGCACAAGTCATAATATTCCCGCGCCGTGGCAGATGGATATTTGCGACGAGATGGGTATGCTCGTTATGGCAGAATCGTGCGATATGTGGGTGGATGCCAAATGCAAAAATGGTTACGCAATTTTCTTTGAACAAGTTGACAGTCAGTCGCCTAACGCCGATGGAAGGGCTTGGTGGCAGCGCGATTTTGAAAACCTTGTGGTGGTTAACCGAAACCATCCGAGCATTGTGATGTGGAGCATTGGTAACGAAATTCCCGACCAAATAAGTGCTGTGGGACTTAAATATACCAGATTGATACAGAACCTGATACATTCGCTCGACGACACACGTCCCTGCACTCAGGGTATCGACCGTGGCACTGAGGCTATTGCTTCGGGAGTTTTGCAGGCTACAGAAGTTCCGGGTTTCAACTACCGTTTGTATATTTACGACCAAGGACACCAAAACTCGCCAAGTGGATTGCTTTTGGGTACAGAAACTGCCTCAACTATTTCGAGCCGAGGAGTTTACAAGTTTCCCGCAGAAGAAAACCACGGCGAAATGTACAACGATGGTCAGATTTCGAGTTACGACCTTGAAAGTTGCATTTGGAGCAACCTTCCCGACGACGATTGGATGTGGCAAGACAAGGCTCCGTGGGTAACTGGCGAGTTTGTGTGGACGGGTTTCGACTATCTTGGCGAGCCTACTCCCTACGACGATTATTGGCCCTCACGTAGTAGTTATTTTGGAATCTTTGACCTTGCGGGACTTCCAAAAGACCGTGCTTACCTCTACAAAGTGCATTGGGCTCCCGAAAAAAATACCCTCCACGTGCTGCCTCATTGGACATTTCCGGGTCGCGAGGGACAAACTACGCCAGTTTTCTGTTACACCACATATCCCGAGGCAGAGTTGTTTGTAAACGGCAAATCGCAGGGCAGAAAACGCCACATTGATGTTTCGCTCGATGATTACAAAAACGACTTGGAAGAGATGCCAATGCCTTGGGGCGGCACCACAAAGTTTGCCAATCCTAATCCTAAAAACGGCAAAAACCGTCTCGACCGCTACCGTATGCGATGGATGGATGTGAAATACGAACCCGGCGAAATCAAAATTGTGGCTTACGACAAAAATGGCAACAAGGCTGAGGAAAAAATTGTAAAAACCGCCGGAAAACCTCACCACATAGTTCTTGAACCCGACCGCAAAGTGTTGAATGCCACACCGATAGCCGATGGTTACTTTACCGATTCGCCCGATTTGAGTTTTGTTACAGTTTCGGTGGTAGATAAAGACGACAACCTTTGTCCCGACGCAGCCAACCAACTGACATTCAGTGTTAACGGCTCGGCAAAATTCAATTCGGCCTGCAACGGTGATGCCACATCTATCGAAACCTTCACTAATCCCACAATGAAGGTATTCCACGGCAAATTGGTGGTAGTGGTTGAAGCCAAATCAGCATTACACAAAGGCACAGCCACCCTCACCGTAAAAGGCAGCGGCTTAAAACCCGCAACGGTAAGTTTCAATGTGGAATAAAAGGGTTAAAAGCAAAAACAGAAGCCGCTATTTCAGTGGCTTCTGTCTTTTTTCAGCAAAAAATACGGAATATGTCTTTCAGGAATTTTCCGTGTTGTATAAATAAAAGGATATGTGCTAACTAACCATATATTCTATCTGTTGACGTTTGAGGTTGGATATCAGTTCGTTGTTGATATTTACCCTGTGCGTGCGCGAGTGCATTTTTATGCGGATTTTCTCGTTTTTGGGGTCAAAGATTTCAAAGTTTAACTGTCCCTGCGCCTTTTGATCCGATATGCTGAGGATGCTCTGCATAAACGACGTGTCGATGTCGGTGATGGGAACTTTGAGCGT
>JAGCNL010000064.1 GCA_017645945.1 Salinivirgaceae bacterium | reverse complement strand
TTTATTTTGGTCATAGCAGATGGTAAAGATGATCTTGAAATATACAAGATACGAGAGGCTAGAAAGGCTAAAAAAAGATGGCCTGATTCTGATTGGGCAAAATATATGAAAAAATTAGAATCATATATTTATAAATCTGCAGAAGTGTATAATGTTAAACAGTTTGACCGAGAGTTTGTTAAAAATTTTAGATACTCCTAAGAGATGATTTGCTTCTGTGAAATCTTGCGTTAGGGACGGAGGTGGCGAAGCCATTCGGAGGGCCGCTTGTCAACAACTCTCGGCCCTCTGAATCCTTCGACTTCGCTCAGGACAGGCTCAAAAATCGCCGTGTTAGGCGGCGATTTTGTACCGCGAGGCCCGGCCCCGGCTTGCCGGGGAAACGTTCTCCTTGGTCTGCCAGTAGCCCGAAGGCGAGTGCAGCAAGAAAGAACTTGTTCTTTCTTATTGCCGAGCCGAGGAGCGGACGCCGTAGGCGTCAAAACCTGTTCAGGTCGTGGCTGAGCGTCCCGGTGCTCACTAGCCCCAGGCGGTACTGCTTGCTGATGTCTTCGAACTCGATCGCGGTCATTGTATGCTAAGGGACCCAATTAGGACAGCATTCTGCCTTAAAAATACATTTTCCTGATTCAAAACGAGCGACTCGCTGAAAGACGTTTGTATTGTCAAATATTTCGACAATATCACAGATGTTTACTGCTGTTTTTAGGTTGTCAATGGATTCCTTGAAACGGCGTTCTATGTCTTTATCGGGAATGCCATGTCCGCCCTTCAGGACTCTGCTTTTGACGCGTTTCTTAGCGAGGTCTACAGACTCTATGCCTACATAATACATTTCAACGAAATAGCCCAACTCTTTAGCTTTTTTTATGTTTTGCCAAACAGATTGTCCGCAGAGTGTGACTTCTTGGTTGAATGATTTTCCTGCTTTGAAATATTCCGAAATTTTGGAGATTGCGATTTTGCCGGCCTTGAATACGTCGGCTTGTTTTTTCCATGATCCAAATTCGCGGACGATTTCGTCCATATTGACACGAGGCATGTCTAGGAACATGTCGTTCGTTTGATACAGGGTTGATTTCCCCACCCCGTTACATCCTGCGAATAATATATATCGTTTCATCTAGAATCGGTTATCTTCGATAACTTTCTTTTGTTTTTGTTTTAGGATAAGATCGGTTGCCATACGGAAAAAATCGGCTTCTTCAGGGTCTTTGGCCGATGAGATGATGTCAAAGGATTCGTCAAAATTGATTCTTTGACATTGCGTGTAGAGTTGATGTAGCGCTTCTTTGTTTGACATATAGACCTCTTTTGATAATATAGATTAAAAGTCGCCAAGTGGCGAACCAATGCGGGCGTTTTTATTGAAAAGTGTTAAAAAATATTGCTAAAAATGATTGAAAAATGCTTTACCGGAAGATTCAAAGTCAACGTGATCAATGACGTCGGCATCCTTACCGGGGTGTTGTACGGTTCGAATATGTCTGCGGTGCTGAACTATGTCCCCAGCATTAATCTTGGGGCGGTTTATGAAACAGTTGTTGCACAAGAACTGAAGGCTCATGGGAAGAAACTCTTCTATTACGATAATCGGCACAAGGGCGAAGTGGACTTTTTGATGGATGACTTTGATTCGCTTTCTGTAGTCCCGATTGAAGTTAAGTCTGGCAGGGACTACAGGATTCATAGCGCTATCGACAACTTGCTTAAAGTGAACAAGAATGCAAAAGGAATCGTGCTGTCCAATAGCCCTAAGGTGGTGCAAAAGGGTGCGGTTTTGTATTTGCCGATATACTTTGCGATGTTCCTTTAAAGTGGTCGAATATGACCACTTTACACCGTATCCATAAACGTGCGCTGGATTTTGTTGAATACAATCACGCCGAGTGCGAGGATGAAGGCGGCGAAGCCTGCGGTGTAGCCGAGGGCGGCCCAGCTGAATTCGCCTACGCCGAGCATGCCGAACTTGAACGTTTCCATGATGCTGGTGAGCGGGTTTGCCTGCATCAACATTTTGAGTCGCGGGTCCTCGATGGTGCTGAGCGGATAAATCACTGGGGTCGCATACATCCAAAGCTGTACAATAAACGTAAGTAAAAACGTGAGGTCGCGGTATTTGGTGGTAAGGCTGCTGAACAGCACGCCGAATCCGAGTGCAAGCGCCGCAATCAGGGCGATGAGTACGGGCGTGAGCAGTGCGTACAAATTAGGGTGCACTGGGGCGTCGGTAAAAATCAAGTAGTACGCAAACACCAAGAAAAATAGGCCCATCTGGATGCTGAGTCGCACTAGGTTGCTCGTGACGGTGGCGAGCGGCACCACGAGGCGCGGAAAGTACACCTTGCCGAACATGTTCGCGTTTTCGATGAATGTTTTACTGGTCTGGTTCAGACATTCCGAAAAATAGGTCCACAGGCAAATGCCTGCGAGGTAAAAGAGCGGTTGCGGGAGCCCGTCGGTGCTGATTTTCGCGATTCCGCCGAACACGACCATGAACATAATAGTCGTCATGATGGGTTGGATAAAGAACCACAGCGGCCCGAGAATGGTCTGCTTGTACCAAGTGACAATGTCGCGCTTGACGAACATGCGATAAAGGTCGCGGTATTGCCAAAGTTCGCCAAAGTCTACCGAGAGAAGGCTTGCTTTGGGCTTGATGACTGTGGTCCATTGTGTATCCATACTAAGATCTAATATAGATTATATGTCGCTGAGTGAAGAACCAATGCGCGCAATATAGTCGAATTTGGCCATTTCTAGTTAAATTCGTCTTTTTAGAAAAAAAAGAGAAATATTTCTTTACGTCTTGACAGAGGCTTGCTTCGGAATTATATTTGATAGTGAACAAATGTTCTAGTGTTCAAAATTTCAAATGTTGTCTTTGACAATATAATGAATATTATTGACAATTTCTGAACATTTATGTATATTTTGTAGTATAGAATATTCATATTTGTTCATAAGATTCAAAGCGACTACCGTGAAAGACTCTGAAAAAATCATAGAATTAGCCCAAAAAAACAATGGCATGGTCACGGCATCTTCTGTCTCTGATGCCGGGCTTCAACGCCGTGCCTTGACAGAGTGTGTCTTGGCTGGCTCGCTGAGCAAGGGGGCGCGCGGCGTCTATTTTCTAGCCAATCAACTAGAAGATGAATTCGCCATTTGGCAGCATACCTACCCGCAGGGAATATTCTCCGGAAATACAGCCCTGTACCTTTTGAAGAAAACAGACCGCATCCCTTACGCCATATGCATGACTTTCCCTAAAGGCTACAATGCGAGCGCGGCAAAACGGAACGGATTGAAGTGCAAGATTGTTGTCACCGACCGTTATAATTTGGGAGCGCAGGATGTGGTTTCGCCCTACGGCAACAAAGTGCGCTGCTACAACATCGAGCGAACCCTGTGCGACATTGTCAGCGGAAATGACATTCAAACGACAAACCAAGCATTCAAGGAGTATGCGCAAAGCAGGGATAAAGACATCCCGTTGCTAATGAGTTATGCAAAAATCCTTCATGTAGAGAAACCGGTTCGCAATTATATGGAGATTCTGCTGTGAGTTTTTCGAATGCTGCCAAACTAAAAGCTGCAATAAAGAAGATTGCTGTTGATTCCGGAGTGACCGCCCAAGGTGTTTTGCAAAAGTATGTCTTGGAACGTTTTCTTTGTCGGCTGGCAAAGTCGGACTATCGAAGAAACTTTATCCTAAAAGGTGGCTTCTTGACATCCTCGCTGGTTGGCGTTGCCATGAGAACGACGATGGATATTGACGCTACTGCAACAGGATTCAATATGGACCAAACGAATTTGGGGAAGATTTTGCACTCAATATGTTCGGAAGATCTGCAAGATGGTTTTACCTTTTCTCTTGACCGAGTTGAAGATATTCGAGAAAAAGATGCTTATCCTGGGTTGCGGGCATATATGCAGGCAACGTTTTTTCCGATGGTGGTCCCCTTTTACGTTGATGTCACAACGGGGGATGCGATTACGCCCAAGCCCGTCCTTCAATTATTTTGGTCAATGTTTGATGATGGCGATTATGAACTGCTAGCGTATAATTTAGAGACGCTATTGGCCGAAAAGTTGGATACAATACTTTCTAGAGGAGTGTTGAACACCCGCCCTAGGGACTTTTATGATATTGATTTGTTGTGGAGCAGGTACAAAAAGTCTATGGATAAAGAAGTCTTTACTAAGGCGTTGCGTAACACGATGTCTAGTCGCGGCAATTTGATGTTGCTTGACAGGTTTGAAGAAATTATGGATGAGGTCAAATCTGATGACAAAATGAAACAACGCTGGGAAAGTTATCAGAAAGAATATGTCTTTGCCGCAGGAAGAACGTTTTTGGAAGTGTGTGACAGTGCGTTGGAACTTCTGAATGTGGCTGGCAAAAACAGACAAAACTGATCAATTGCGATGCGTCTACATCGAGCATGTCAAATTTGAATGTCATGATAATACTGGTGAGCAGGTTTTATATATTTCTCATATGCCTTTTAAACGTGCGTTTTTGTATTCGGTCGCAATCAACCTGTTCTTTTTGGTGCTTTGCCTTGCTTTTGGCGATATCAAGTTCGGGGCGATAGACGACTACTTTATGGCGGCGGTGCTGACTGGTGCTCACGGCACCGATTACAACCCGCATTTGCTTTTTGTGAACGCAATTTACGGCTACGCGTTGTTGCCGCTGTACCACTTGTTCCCGAAGATTGGGTGGTACTACATTGGCGAAATGACTGCGGTGTTCGTGTCTTTTACAGCTGTCGGTTATGTACTGTTGCGGCGGTGTGGTGAACGTTGGGGCCTTTTGCTGGCGATGCTTTTTACAGCCATGTTCGCAAGCGATTTTTACTTGGTTTTGCAGTTTACGCAGTGCGCCTCTATTTTGAGTGCGGCGGGGATGCTGTTATTTGCCCATGGCTTGGTAGATTGCCGCGCCCCTAAAGGGGCTCGCAATGATGTTGTGGCTGTTGTGCTAGGCGTGTTTCTGTTGCTTTGGGGCTCGGTGATGCGCTGGCAGGCGTTCTTGATGGGAATGCCGTTCTTTTGCGTGGGGTTGTTGTTTAACCTAAAGCAGTGCTGGAAATTTAGGTGGATGACGGTGGCGGGCCTTGCGGTAATGTTCGCCGGGGCATACGCCATGCACCATTATGATGCTTCGCTGTATAAGAATGCAGAGTATGCTCCTTATATAGATATTCAGGGGCCGCGAGCCGCGTTGGGTGATGGTTCTAATTATAATCAGAATGCCGTTTATGAGGATTTGGAAGAAATGGGTAAGTCCGGTGTTGATTACCAGATGCTTACCGAATGGACTTTCTACGATACTGAGACGTTTGCTGCCGATAGCATGCGTGCGATTGTCGATGTGATCGGGCAATATCGCGATAAGATCGAACGTGGCGACATTCCTCGATTGTTGCTGAACGCGCTGGGGCATTCGTTGCGTTCGCCGTTGTTTTGGACGTGGTTTATTTTCTGCTTGCTGATATGGGCGACCGACCGCCAAAAGTTCCTATATCTGTGGGCGAGCCTTGCGGTGATTTTGTTCCTGATGTCCCTGCTGCTCGGCATGAACCGCCTGGTGTACCGCGTAGAAAGCGGCTTTTGGCTTTACGCGGCAATACTTGCGGTGCCGTTGTGGGGGCGGTTCCGGTATGAGTTGCCGCGCAAGTTGGTAGTTGCTGCGTTAGTAGTGATCGCTCTTGCGAATGTGTTTACTTACGCCACCAGTGGTGAAATGGTGCGCGGTCCGGGCTCAGGTGAACTTCGTACTTTGGCCATTGAAGATTCTACCGACTACGATCAAGTGTTTGCCTACATCGATAGCCAACCGGACAAGATGTTTCTGCTGAGCATGAACGCGTACATGCGCTTTAGCCACCACAAGAATCCGCCCTACTTGGCCGAATCCATCGGCAGTTATCGTCGCACGGTTTCTTTCGGTTATTGGACTCCGTATTTGCCGGAGATTACGCAAACGCTTACAGAATTCGGAATAACGAACCCGATTAAAGATGTGGTTCATGACAACGTAATTGTGATTAATGAAGGTAAACTGGCGAACTTTTTGCAGCGCCATTACTACGATAGCGTCGCGGTCGATACGCTAAAGGTCATTGGCGAAATGGAATTCTTCAAGTACCGTTTGGTTGATGCAGGGGTGGCTGATTCGGCTGCAAAGGAGGCTGAATAATGAATAGACTCCTTTACCCGTTGGTGGCGAGCGCCCTGATAACGATTGTGCCGTTCCTGCTGACTTTTGAAAAGGGGCAAGACATTGTTCGTGGACTCTTCGGCTTCGAAGAATTTGCGTTGCTGTTGCTGTTTGTATACGTTAAGAATAAACTAACAAAAATTTCTTTTGCAAATAAAAAGGAGGTGCCCGCCTTCGCGGGCATGACAATAGTATTGGGCATTGTCATCGCAGCACTATTTGCTGTCGCTTGGCTAGACTTGCAGAACTTGCTTGCCATCAAGGGCTGGGCTACGGGTTGGTATGGCTTGTTGCCTTTTGTTACTTGTGGCCTTGCCATCGCCATGATGTGGAAGGTAAAGCCGTTTAGCGTAAGCGCCGTCTCGTTCATTCTTTTTGTGGCGTTGATTGCGCACCTGTTTGCCTATAACCATTATGCGGCGCAGCCTTTGGCGCAGTTCCCGTTGGTGGACTATATGAACCGCACAGTCCCCAAGCCGGTGGCACGAGACAGCTTGCCGGAATCTTTTAGGGCGAAGTACTTTACCACCGATTCAGCAACAATTACGCGCGGTTTTACCGATTCTACCAAGACGAATGTGCTGGTACTCGTTGAAAGTTGGGGTGTCCCGCTAGACATGAATCGCTTTGCAAAACAGCTGCAAGTTTTTGATGGTATTTCGAATCAGGTGGGTGCGCACCACCGCATGTATAGCCGCACAAGAACGGCCGAACGTGAAGATTTGATTTATAGCGTTTCACGCGATTCAACGGGCCGTCGCGACACCATCTTTTTACCGCAGGTGTTGCGCGCTCAAGGTATAAAGACGCAGTTTATTTATGGCGGTGATAGTCTAGTGCAAATGCGTAACAAGTACATTCGCAACGTGGGCTTTGAAGAAACGTTTTTTGGTATTTCGGCTAATTCTGGTGTGGAACCGCGCACGGACCGCGAATCAGCAGCCCTGCTAGACAGCTTGCTGAGTACTCAGGATTCCGCCTTGCGATTTATCGCCTGGACTACGCTCGATACAAAGTTCCCGTTGCAAGGCTTCATGGATCCGTACAAAATCGATGTTGCGGCACTGGATTCTGCCTATACGGAACGCTTGGCCGGCACATTGCAACTCGTTGCAGACCTTGCGAAAAAGCATCCGGAAGTGCGCTTTATAGTGCAGGGCGACCATAACCCCATTCTTTCTCCGTTAAAATTCCAGGAGAAATTCTACAAACGCTGGGTCCCGTTCGTGGTGCTGAATTAAAAGACTTTTGTTTCTCGTTGCTATTGACTTTGAAATTAACATTTTGTATATTACATTTTGTTAAATGAGGTCGATTGTATGAAAAATCCGTTTGTTTTGGTTCCGTATGAGAATAAAGTCCTGTTTTGCGATCGTGAATCGG
>JAGCNL010000063.1 GCA_017645945.1 Salinivirgaceae bacterium | reverse complement strand
CTTTACTTTACAAAGTATCTGGGCTCACACGAGCTTGTACTCAACGGTCTGCCGATAAAAGGCAACAAAATTTATCTGTTCGCCAACGGTAGCGCCATCCGTTTCCCAAAAGGCAAACCTGTGTATTACAGCGATGTGGTGTCGAAATATCTGTCGGACATCACGTCGGCAAAGGTCACCTACAACGTCAACGATCTGGAATTCAAGTTCAAGAATGGCGAAATCGGTCTGATGAACATCAACCTATCGGAAGAGCAAGGACGCCTTGTAGGTATCATGGGCGCCAGCGGCGCGGGCAAAACCACACTGCTCAACGTACTTACCGGCAACGAACGTCCGTCGAAGGGCGAAGTGTTGATTAACGGAATCAACCTGCACACAGAGAAGGATAAGATGGAAGGCGTTATCGGCTACATTCCGCAAGACGACCTTCTGATTGAAGAACTTACCGTTTACGAAAACCTTTATTTCAACGCCAAGTTGTGTTTCAAGGACATGACTGAGGAAGAGATAAAGGAACGCTGCGAGAAAACACTCGCAAACCTTGGCCTGCTCGACAGGAAAGACCTGAAAGTAGGCTCGCCACTGCACAAGACTATCAGTGGTGGTCAGCGCAAACGACTTAACATTGCGCTGGAACTTATCCGTGAACCGCCAATCCTGTTTGTCGATGAGCCGACATCGGGCTTGTCGTCGCGCGACTCTGAGAACGTAATGGACTTACTCCGCGAGCTTGCAATGAAGGGCAAACTCGTGTTTGTCGTAATCCACCAACCATCGTCGGAAATCTACAAGATGTTCGATAAGATGGTGATTTTGGACACCGGCGGATACCTTATATATTATGGTAACCCTGTTGACGCCGTCACCTACTTCAAGAAAATCGACGGCCAGCTGAATGCCGATGTCGGCGAATGCCCTGCGTGCGGTAACGTCAACCCCGAACTTATCTTCAATATTATTGACGCTCAGGTGGTTGACGAATTCGGTAAATACACTAATAAGCGCAAGGTTACGCCCCCCGAATGGGAAAAGAAACGCGAGCAAAGCATTATCAGTCAGACTGATCCGAAATATCTTGAGAAATACGCTGAAGAGCAGGCCCGAATTGCCAAAGGCGATGAGGAGCCACAGGAAAAGGCTCGCGAACTTGAGCGCCTCGACTTGAAATTTCACGAGAAATACAAGGAGTGCATTGAGAAAATCAAACTTAAAGACCTGCACGAGACTCCACCCAAATCACTTGACATTCCGGGCTGGTTCCAGCAGGTGAAGATTTATTTCAAACGCGATTTCCTTGCAAAAATCAGCAACACACAGTATTTGGTTCTGAACATACTTGAGGCACCAGCCTTAGGCTTAATCCTTTCGTTCTTAATCAGATACATTGCTGATCCAAACTCCGATGTCTATATTTTCCGCGAGAACGCCAACATACCTATATATATATTCATGAGCCTGATTGTGGCCATGTTCCTTGGATTGATGGTGAGTGGCGAGGAAATTTTCAAAGACCAGAAGATTCTGAATCGTGAGAAATTCCTGAATCTGAGCCGCTCGACATATCTGGTGGCAAAAATCTCAATTCTGTTCATCATATCAGCCATACAATCGATTTTGTTTGTGTTGGTTGCCAATACAATATTGAGTGTCAAAGGCTTATGGTTTGAATATTGGTGGGCGATGTTCACAATCGCAACATTCTCGAACCTTGTGGGTTTGGTTTTGTCATCGACCTTCAACTCGGCTGTGACCATCTACATTATGATTCCGCTTGTGATGATTCCACAAATGGCACTTGGCGGCGCAATGTTCAGCTTCGACAAGTTGAACCGCGCCATCGGCAGCATTGAAGGCGTTCCTCCTATCTGCGAATTCATTGCCACACGCTGGGTTTATGAGGGACTGATGGTTCGGCAATTCAAAGACAATGAATACGAAAAGAAATTCTACGATATCGACAAACAGATTAGCGAGGGCAGCTACAAAGTCGACATCTATCTGAAAGAACTCGTCGAACGGGTTGACTATTGCTCGGAGACAAAAATTCAAGACCTCACTGACAAAGAGGAAATTGAGGATTACATCTGGAAACTCGCGCTGCTCAAAAATGAGTTGTCGAAAGAGATGGTGCGCGTACCTGACATTGAATTCAACTACGTCGAGGACCTGACTACGGAGAAGTTCACTCCTCAAATCGGCATAAACACCAAAGAGTATATTGAAAAACTGAGGGATTACTATCAAAATATGTTCAACGTGGCTGACAAGAAGAGAAATGCCATTGTTGCATTTTGGAACGAAAAGAGTCCCGACTCTCATAACCGTCTGCGCCAAGCATATCTGAATGAGGCCGTACAGGAAATAGTGGTGAATTATTACGCAAAATCGCCTATCAAAGCGTACAAAGACCATCTGATTCAAATGCAAGACCCCATTTACGAAACACCGTGGTCGACCAACATTTTTGATTATCGCGCACAATTCTACTCTCCCGTGAAGTACTTCCTGGGCCACGAATTCAACACATTCTGGTTCAACATGTGGGTTGTGTGGCTGATGACCGCATTCTGCTATGTGGCACTTTACTACGACTGGCTGAAGCGCTCAATGGAAATCTTCCCTGAAATAACCAACAACGCAATGATGAAAATCTCGACGTTCATTGGTAAATTCAAAAAAAAGGGAGCTTCAGAAACTGATAAAAAAGAATAACAATTGATATAATCAAATAGCAAAAAAGATTACTTTTATCGCGCAAAAAATATAAGTTTCATGAATAGAAAAATTTCTATAGTATTTTCAATACTGATTGCAGGTAGTTCTCTGCTGATGGTTAACTGTCAAGGGGACAACAAATCAAAAAAAGCTGATGATTTCACAATTCCGGATTCAATTTTCAAAGACAAACCTTTGATGATATCGAAAGAGGCGATGAATGATATTATAGGTAATATGTCGTCGCCTGTCGAGATGGCTGCATTGATCAAATCGACTGGTGTGCCATTCAACCAGAAATATCTGGCATCGACAAGCAAGGTTGACAACCTTGACACCGATTTCAAACAAGCTTTGAACCTTGGTATCTATGGTTGCGACCTCGGTTATCTCAACATGTATGAGAAAACTGGTTCGATTATCAACAGTATGCAAGCCATCAAGAAACTTGCAGACCAACTGCGCATCGGTCACTTCTTCGATTTCAACACAATCAAACGTTTGGCCACAAACAATGAAAACATCGACTCCCTGATGTACATCTCAGTGTCGAGCTTCAATAATATGGATGAGTATCTGCGTGACAACAACCGCAGCGACATCAGCTCTCTGCTTGTGACTGGCATGTGGGTTGAAGGTATGTATCTGGCTTGCCAGGTTGTTAAAGAGGATCCAAATCCGCAACTTAGAGACCGTATCGGTGACTCGAAAATTGTTTTGTCAGACCTTCTCCTGATTTTGAAGAACTACAAATCAAACCAATCGTTTGCCAAACTGGTTACGGAAGTGGAGAAAATCAAGAAAGAATATGAGAACGTTTCTATACACGTTGAATCAGGCGATCCTGAGATGATTGAGGTTGACGGTATGCTTATGTTCAAACCAAATGACATACAGATTGTTAACATGTCAGATGAGACATTGGCAAAAATCATAGCTGCCATAGAAAACACACGTGCAATGATAATTAACCTGTAACATGAAGATATTAATAAAAATATTGCCAGTATTGTTTCTGATGCTCAGCATTGGTCAGGTATCTGCGCAAAGCGATGATCTGGTGAATGTGTGCGCATTAGGTATCGGAAATGCAACATATTTGAAAGATTATAAAGTAAAATTGCCGGCAAACTCTCCCGACCAGAAATTCAGCGTAATTCTGAACAAGGGTACAGTCTACAAATTTGTTGTCTGCAACGCTGAAGGTTATGAAGGGAAAGCTGTGATACAACTTACGGAAGCAAACAACCCTCTTGTATCGAACTTGAAATCTGATGGCACGTTTGCTGAGGCAGTCGGTTTTTCTTGTTCAAAAACAGGCATGTACAATATCATGTGTGGATTCAAGAACAAAAAAGAAGGAGCTGCGGTTATAATCATGTCATACGTGAAATAATCACATAAAACAAATACAAATAAAAGGATGTGAACAACATCCTTTTTTGTTTTATACCCACTCTATCAATCACTCGACAAAATGTGTGAATTCTGCAAACTGAATCCTGGTTTCGATTCCGATGTCATCAGAAACGCAATGGAATATGCGGCTGACTGCCACATCGGCACCAACCAAAAATACGACAACCACCCCTACACCATACACTTGAAAATGGCGTACGATTTTGGCTGCAAATTTGCCCACTTGCTCAACGCTGACGAGATTGACACCGCACTTGCCGCCTGCTGGACCCACGACACCATTGAAGACACCCGTCAGACCTACAACGATGTGAAAAAACGTTGCGGCTTTGAAATTGCAGAAATTGTATACGCCTTGACCAACGAAAAAGGCCGCACACGCGAAGAACGCGCCAATGAGAAATACTACAGCGGCATCCGAGCTCTTGAAACCGCCACTTTTGTGAAATTGTGCGACCGCCTGGCAAATTTTTCGTACTCTGTGGCCCACAACCAACGAATGGCTGAAATCTATCGTAACGAACTTCCCCACTTCAAGCAAATGCTTTACAACGAACGGTTTAAACCGATGTTCGACGATCTGATGCGGATTTGATTCAGCCACACACTGCCCGTCCACGTTTTAATGCGATATAAAGCTGAATAACAAGTTTTTTGTAAATTTGCATAATATGATTTACAAAAGATGAAAAAAATAATCCTCTTTTATTGTGTAATGCTTGCGGCAACAGTTGCTCATGCACAGAGAGTCTCGGTTGGCACAGCCCAATCGGCAGCCCAAAAATTCTTTTTGAAACACACCGGACAGGCGGCAACCCTTGAGCGTATTTCTTTCGCTGGGATTCAAAACATATACATATTCAACCGCAGCGGTGCCGACGGTTTCATAATTGTTGCCGGCGACAAGAATGTCCGTCCGGTGCTTGCGTACTCGTTCGACAATACAATTGACCCCGAGAATAATCCCGAAGCATTCTCTGCATGGCTGCAATCGTACGACATGACTTGCGAAAATCCTGCAGTCAACAGCAAAAACCAGAATCTGTGGAACAATTTGCTTACGTATTCCGCATCTACCCCAACTTTGCTTGGCGAGGGAGAATACATTGAGCCACTGATTCCCTGTAACTGGAATCAAACCGAACCATTCAATATGTATTGCCCTTTGAATAACCAAGGACAACAAGCCATAGCAGGATGTGTGGCAGTAGCTGAAGCGCAGATTATGCGGAGGTGGAATTTTCCCAAACGGGCTTTAGGATTCGCAGGTTATTACATCAGCGATTTTGGTACACTTTCCACCTCGTTTCATACATACGATTGGGATAATATGTTCGACAAGTTACGAAAAACAACAACCGAAGAACAAAAGCAAAACGTGGCGTGTCTCATAGCAGATATTGGAATAAGCGGATTCAATAAATATGGAGTGGAAGAGACCTCGGGTGGACGACATGTGCTTACAACTTTTTTTCAATATAATCCGGATTCCATCCACTTCGAAAAGAAAGAGAACTATACGAGCGCACAATGGAATGCCATGATGCTGGCGGAATTGCGTAAGGGCCGCCCGATTATGTATTCGGGAGGGACACTCAATAATGGCGGACACGAATTTGTTGTTGACGGCTACAAATACAACGAGGACAACGGTGGCGGCATGTTCCACTTTAACTTAGGCTGGGGAGGAGCGGCAAACGGATACTACTACTTAGACAGTGTCAACTTTGGATTCACATCGCAAAGTGCACATTTGGGCATTGAGCCTGATTCGAATCTTGTTGTCTCCACCACATCAATAGCTCTGCCGGGAGAAAAAAACGACACTTCGTTTATTGTCCGTTCTGATTTCCGCAGTTCCGATGCGGTAAACATTTCAGTTGACCACAGTTGGCTGTCGCTACCGCAAACAACGGCTTCAGGCGACGGCGAATACACAGAGATTCCCATATCCGCATCCAAAAATACAACAGGGGAAACACGTTTTGCCACAATCACCATCACACATCGCGGAAAAACAAAGAAAATATATGTGTCACAGTACGCTCCTATATACGATGCCGAACAAGGCTGGTACGGCGTTCTATCTTCGGAAAAACCATACCAATTGTCCTACTACGCCATTAGCAATGAACAAATTGTCCGTCCTGAATGTTTTGCGAACTTCAAGGCAGGACAAAAAATCGAAAAAGTAAGTTATCAGTCTTTTTCCACTAATGATTCTATCATCATAAAGATATACGAAGGCCCGTCTATAAAATTAGACGACCGCATATCTGCCTTGGGCCAAACTCTTTATGCCGATTCTGTTTGCGGTGCTCTTGTGTATTCGCAGGAATATGCATCGTCGCTTAGTGGAACCCACATTATTGATTTAACCACACCTTACACCATAACCGACAAACCTTTTTGGATAGGAATATACAATAACAGGGCGTCCACGGCTCTTGTTTATGCAACAGATGATAATATTATTTTCGATTCGGTTGCGGAGTCTAAAACAGATGAATTCAAATGCCTAAATGATATATCCTTTATAGGGAGAAGCAAACAATCACTTACTTCTGGCGTGGAAAGCCGCATTTCATATACCGATACAGAAAATGCTATCACTTACTACAAAAAATACAGCAATAAGTTTTGCATAGGTTTTTACGTGAGCGACGGACAAACGGCTTACGTGGATTCCATTGATAATAATTCGGATATAGCCGTCTTATTTAGCAGCCAAACCCCGCGATTTACAACTGAAAAATATGCTTCGCTTTCATCAAACGAAGACATGACTCTCTATCCCTACATCATAAATTACGGTCCTCGAAACGTGACGGCAGCAAATAAAATTCAGACATATCTGACCGCCGGCAATTCAATTCTGAAATCGTATGTTTACCAACCTGACTCACTGCTGTCCGGAGAAAAAGAATTTATATATAGAGGTGAAAGAAAACGGGCATTTACAATTGCTTCCGAAGTATTTAACGATAATCTGCTATACGCTACTTTTGATGTCTGCATATCAGCTGAATTGGTGGACGGAACAGACTTGTTTCAAAAAAATAATTCATCGTGCATAACTGTCACCCGCGAACGGCCTGCTTTCAACCTCGCGGTAACATCGAACAACGACTCGTTCGGCTCGGTAAACGTCGCAACCGAAGAAAATGCGGCCGGCAAAGCCTATTTGGGCGAGATATGCACGCTTGTAGCCACGGCTCGCGACGGTAACAGGTTTGCATACTGGACTTCAGGAGAAAAAATTATTTCTGCCGACCAAAAAATCACGTTCGTAGCCAGGAATGACACCAGTTTTGTCGCCAATTTCACCGACAAGGATTTTACAATATATTCTATTGCCAGCGACGAAAAAACAGGATCCGTCGCGGGGGGCGGACACTACAATTCTGGCGAGCACGTCACCGTCACGGCAACACCTGCTTACGGATACGAATTCGCTAATTGGACACTCGACGGAACAGTGCTTTCCACCGAGGCGTCGTACACATTCATAGCATCGGCAAGTGCTGCGCTGACTGCAAATTTTGCGCCGAGAACGTTCACTGTCAGATTCAGCGACGATGATGACGGCGGAACGCTTGTTGGTGCGGGAAATTACAAATATGGCGACACTGTTACTGTTTCGGCTAATCCTTATGCCATGTATGAATTTTTAGGCTGGTACAATAGCAATTATCGTAAGGTATCATCAGAAGAAACATATTCGTTTGTTTTAACACAAGACACGACATTAATAGGTTACTTTATCGGCATTCCGCTCACTTATTCGGTCATAGCCGGCAATGGCGGCACGGTTTCCACCACAGGAGGCTCCTCTAGATATAAAAACTATGTTGATATTACCGCTACTCCGAACAGCGGGTACAGATTTGTGAACTGGACTTCGGGCAATAAGATTCTGTCATTATCTGCATCGTTCAGATTCAGAATGGAGCAAGACACCGTTATTACCGCCAATTTTGCCGATACCGCGGGCTATGTTGATGTAGATTATTGCGTCGTTTCCACATCAGTTCTCATCGGAGGTTCTGTTTCAGGTGTGGGTGTTTACCTGCCGGGCGATACGGTTAATCTTGTGGCCGTTCCCGACAAAGGGTTCAAATTCATAAGTTGGAAACTCGGCGGAAAAATTGTTTCAACTTCGGAGAAATACACGTTCACCGCAAGCGAGAATGCGAATTTTATTGTCAATTTCGAGGCACTGCCCGATAACACAGTCGAGATTGCAGCAACTGCAGGTGCGGGCGGCTCTGTTTCAGGCGCGGGCACATACCTACGGGGAAAAGCAGTCTCTCTGATTGCCACTCCCGATAAAGGATTCCGATTTGTTAATTGGACGAGTAAAAATCTTGTTGTATCGACTAATGCCAAATTCTACTTCACCGCAAACCGTAATGGCGATTTTACAGCCAACTTTGAGGCAATTCCTGATAGTCTGATGGTTACCGTTGCTGCTACTGCCGAGCATGGTTTGGTTTCGGGAGCGGGAAAATACCAGAAAGGCGAAACTGTCACCCTTGTGGCAACCCCCGACAACGGATACAGATTCGTAGGTTGGACTGCAAATAATGCCATTGTTTCCGTTGATGCGTCGTATTCATTTTCCGTAAGCGAGGATGTCAATCTCATTGCCACCTTCGAGGCTGTTCCCGACAATAGCGTAATAGTCACCGCTACGGCAAGCGCAGGCGGCATGGTGAGCGGTGCGGGAACATATCAGAAAGGCGAAACCATCACCCTTGTTGCAACCCCCGACAAAGGGTGCAAATTCGTAGGCTGGACGGCAAATAACGACATTGTTTCCGTTGATGCGTCGTATTCATTTACCGTAAGCGAGGATGTCAATCTCATTGCCACCTTCGAGGCTGTTCCCGACAATAGCGTAATAGTCACCGCCACGGCAAGCGCTAGCGGCACGGTGAGCGGTGCAGGAACATACCAGAAAGGCGAAACCGTCACCCTTGTGGCAACCCCCGACAAAGGGTACAAATTCGTAGGTTGGACGGCAAATAACAGCGTGGTTTCAACCTCAGCGGAATATTCATTTACGGTTGAAGAAGCGATTACCATCGTTGCGAATTTCATGGTTGACAATGATAACACAGCCATTGAGGAGACCGAAAATAAGACGTTCGCCATATATCCGAACCCTGCGGCAACAGGATTTTTCGTTGAAAATGCTGAAGGGACAGTGGAACTATTCACGTTGGACGGCAAACGCATTTTGGCAACCGAAGTCAGCGGAAACGCGTGGATTTCTGTCGTCGAACTCAAGGCAGGCACATATCTCGTCCGCTGCGGAGCACAAGTAAGGACACTTGTTAAAAAATAATCGAGTATCGGAAACAATTAAAGTATCAGCCCAAGATGTTTACCAACCACGTAGAATACAACGAAACCGATGACGACGAAATACCGGGTTGTATATACATGATTTTCGGCATTCCGGGAGCAATTATGCTCATAATCATGCTGTGCCTTATTCCTGGGAAAGTGAAATATTTCATGAGCGCCAAACGAATAATGGCTGAAGTCGTTTCGTGCAGCCCGATACCAGAATCCGTCTATGATGATGTGGTTAACACATTCGCCTTTAAAGACGAAAACGATTCCACCAGATATTTTTCAGAGATTACGAGTACATACGTCTATCGTACTGGAAGAAAATACGAATTCTTCATCACAGACAACGATCCCAAAACAGCCCAGACGCGCGAATCGCAAATTTTCACGATAGTTTTTTTTGCACTGATGGGCGGGACATTTGCGGGCATTGGCTTTATCCCGTTCTTGTATCGGGCACGTAACCGGCGGCAGAACCGACGCTATTATAGCGAATTTCCGCGGATTATGATTCTCGAGAGCCATGCCGAGCCCGTCACAGCAGTAATCACCCGAATAAAAAAGAACGATTTGCCGCGGTCGAGTATGTTCTATCCAAAGTGGAAATCGTACTACACGCTGGAATGTGCCATGCCCGACCATAGCCGCACGTTCGAGAGCCACCCCTTCTGGCTCGACCCCGAAGGCGTCTTCGGTGTGGGCGACGAGGTTGCTGTGGTTATCGACAAATCGAAACCGGAGAGCTACATTGTAGATGTTACCGGTTTGTTTAATCATAAAGCGGAAGGAGGTGATTATGGACTTTCTGAATAGTTTCATTGATTACTATCGCGAGGCGTTCACCGACCATACGTTGGATGTACTATTAGGCCTGTTTCTGATTTTTGTTGGCTTTCTATTTGAATTAAAACTGCTTGGAATAGGTTCGGTAAAGGTCTATGCCGAGTTGTTCAACGTCAAGGACGCCGAAATCCGCGGAGGCGGATACGGCTTTGAAGGCAGCACATACTATTCTACCATTCGCACCTATATGCCCGGAATAAAAACCCCGCTGTACCGCTACAAATACAAGGGAAAACTGTATGTGAGCACGCCCAAACTAATATCGAACCGTGCAAGCTACCACCCGATGCCCGGACCTTGTTATATCTATATCAACCGAAGAAATCCGATGCATATCTATTCGCCCGAACTCAAAGGAGTGTTTCATATTATTTCCGGCATAGGACTGGCCGCTATGCTGCTGCCGTTTATTTTAAATGTGTAAGCCAGGAAACTGGCGGCGGTCGCTTTTTATTGTATCGTCCTAAAAAAGCGTTTGAAATTTTACTTAGGTAAAAATACGCCAATATTTTAGTGTACGTTTTTTTGTAATCGCTTAAAAACAAAAAAAATCGTATCTTCAAAGGCTTGTTGTACCGACGCACTATGAAGATAAACACACGGAAAATATTGGCTTCGATAGGCTTGCTGATTGCGATTGCAGGGTGGCATTGCTCGTGTTTCGGTGAAACAATTACAATTCGTTACGATAGTGTTTTTTCCCCACCTTTACCGACAGCAGAAAATGACATTAACACTTCTCCAACAAGCCATAGCTGTAACAATTATAAATTTGGTGAGGTTGGAATATACAAAGGATCTGGCAGCTACATAATGTTTGTAAAAAACAAAGGCTATCTATATAATACAGAGTCTCTTGGCCATATAGATTCAGTTATTGTATCATATTCATCTGGTGTTTCCTCGTCAGCAAAATTCGGAGTACGTTTTGCCGATACCATTATGTTCGAACAAATAACCAAAGGCAACGCAGCAATTAAAGGCAGAAGCGCAGCAGACACTGTAACAAACAGCAATCCAGAATCTGGAGGGTATTTTCAACTCTCAACAAGTTCGGCAAATTGCCAAATAGTTAGTATCAAAATCGTTTATACACAAGGCAATACGCAGCCTCCGATAGACAACATTCCTCCTAAATTCACAACTGGCTATCCAAAAACGGAGAACATCACAAAAAACAGTTTCGACCTAAAGGTGAAAACCGACGAACCTTGCACAGTTTTCTATAAAGTTGTGGCTGAAGGCGGAACGACACCAACGGAGAATGAGTTACTGGCTTCGGACAAAACAATATTGGTTGAAGCAAAAAACACAGAATACACGACAACTATATCTGAACTTGAACCAGAAACAATCTACAACGTTTATCTGATTGCCAAAGACACAGCCGAAAATGTGCAGAATGACATTACAACAATAACTGCCACAACTCTTTCTGCCATTCAAAAAACAATCACATTAGGCGACATCGAAGAGAAATACTATTGGGGCGAAACGGCAACTATCAGATGGACAACCAATAATATTGATGCAGCAACAGACTTAGACAGCATTTTGATTTTCAAAGGTGGCAACAAAATTGAGAGCCACCCGATTGACATCACTGCTGGCGAGGCTGACATTTTGATTGGCAATACCACACCTACTCCGGAAACTTACGCAACCAATTACAGTCTGAAAGTTGTGAGCGGCAATGTGGAGAGCGAGACATCGGCGAATTATACAATTGTTCCAACCATTACAATAAGACAGCTTGTAATAGACACGACCAACAATGGTGAATCATCATTCAAAGGCAGTATTGTGAGAGCGAAAGGACTTGTAACAGGATATAAATCAAGCAACTTTACCATTCAAGACGGCATTGGGGACTTCTGCGCCACGTTTGTGACTAATCCAAATACAACGGTTGCCATTGGCGACAGTGTGTATGCGGAAGGAATTGTAGGTACAACAACTAATATGATTAAAATAGGAAGCAGTTCAACGACATTCGTAACAAGAATAAATTCGAACAACGAACTGCCAACACCACAAATTGTCAGCATACCTGAAATTATTGCAAATAAAGGGCTTACAAATGTTATTGTAACGATTGAAAATGTAATCTACAAAAATAAAATCTTTTATAACGGCAGTGATTCAATAGCATATGCAAACACCTTATTCACAAACACTAACAATTATTTAAAGGAGGGCCGAAAATATAACATAACGGGTGCTGTGGGCATTGACTCGAAAAAGAAGAAACAGATTTGGCCACGCTCACAAATGCCTGAAGATTTTTATCTCTACAGCAATAATACAACTTTAGCCGAACTCATAATTGGAGGACACGATGCCTTGAACACCGACACTGTGGTATTCACCAACATGGACATCAAAGGCATATCTGCGATGGCCAACGATGAGAATGCCACATTGTCATTAAGAGTCAACAACAATATTGTCGCCACTTCCGAATTGGAAAACTACTCCTTCTCCCCTCTCGACTCTGTTTTTGTGACAGTTACAGCGGAAGACGGCACGGAGAATACTTATAAGAGGATTATCGATTGCAAAACGCTTAATTTCAATGCTCTTGCCAATAACACGTTCGGAACTGGTGAAACAATCAATTTGTCGTGGACGAGCCATAATATTGCACAAATCAGTTTAATACTTGAATTCCAAAACGATACGGTTTCACTAACCGAATCGTTGATAAACGCCGATTTGAACGAGTGGCAGTACATCATTCCCAACTCGATGTTCGGTGAAGGTTGGATAAAAGCATTAAGCAATGGCACTGAACTTGACGGCATTAAGGTTACCATTGCCGACACAAGGGCTCCGACAGTAACACAGCAAAATCCTGCCAATCGCAGTTTGGATGTAAAAAATGCGCTGTACGTCAGCATGGCATTCGATGAGCCAATTTCGGTTGCTGAAGGCGCTAAACTGATAGTCAATGACCTTGAATTTCCAATTATGCAAATTGGTGACAGTGACGCAAAATCGTTCATCAATGGATTAAGTTACAGCACATTATACAGCGTCAGCCTATCGAACAACGCTATCTGCGACTTGGCGGGGAACGCTGCCGCTATTAGTAATTGGTCTTTCACAACCATGGAAGCACCGCAACCCGACCTCTATTTCAGCGAATACTCAAAAGGCTCATCAAAATACTACGAAATCTATAACCCATGCGACACGACGGTCGACTTGAGCCGTTATTTTGTGACGATGGACGAGTTTAAAAAAAATTCACGCCAACAGACCATACTTCAACTTTCTGGCTCGCTGATGCCGAACGAAGTATTGGTTGTGGTAAATAGCGGCGCTTCAGCGGAAATCAAACGAATGGCAGACGTATCAACCACAAAGACAACAGATTTCACTGGTGACGACCTACTCGGGTTGTTCCGTAAAAATGGTGACGAAAATGTGCTGATTGACGTTCTCGGGCCGTTTGGAAACTGTGATGTGGCAGCAAATTGGGCTGTGGCTGGGGACAGTGAGGCTTCGTCAAAAAAAACTATTGTGCGCGATTTAATTATTTGCGGCACAACCGATTGGGAAGAGTCTGCAGGAACCGACCCATTCGACAGCCAATGGACTGTGCTCGGAGAAAATGATTGGACCAGTCTCGGCAGGCACGGCATCGGGCACAATGCCGAAATACTAAGAATGAGCATCGGAGGCAGTGCAGCAACAATTGACGGCACGGAAGCGACCGTTTCGGTAGAAGTACCTTACGGAACAGACCTGACAAAAATGGCAGTCTCCCACCGCATTTCTCAAGGCGCGCAAATATTTATAAATGACTCACTTGCAAAAGATACTATTGATTTCTCATTGCCAGTGACAGCAACTGTAATTGCGGGCGACGGCGTCAATCAAAAAGAGTGGACAATAATTGTGACTATGGCACCAAAGCCAAGTTCCGAAAAAAACATTCTGACATTAAAATTTGCTGAGACAACGCCTGTCAGCGTTACAATTGACACCGCCAAAGCCATCATTAACGGTGTGGTAGCGTTCAACCTTGACAGTCTGAAACTTACACCTATCATCACAATCTCCGACAAAGCCAAAGTTTCATCGTCTCTGTTCAGGACGAGCAAGGGCATTTACACTGCCAAAACAAGATGGGACTTCGACGAACCGCAGACTATTGAGGTTACGGCGCAGGATTTGACGGTGAAAAACTGGACTGTGAATGTCGAGAAAGAGCCAGAGCCACAATTCTCCTTCTGCCCGCTCACCAACAACTCTTTTGAAACTGGCGATGTAATCAACTTGTCGTGGACAAGCCTGAATATCGAACAAATAAGCCTAACACTTGTTATTCAAGGCACTGAGATTCAACTTACTGACTCTACTATAAGCGCCGATTTGGGTGTGTGGCAGTATATAGTTCCGAACTCAATTTTCGGCAGCGGATTGGTGAAAGCAGTCCGCAACGGCATCGCGATCGACAGCATCGCCGTCAACATTGCTGATACAAAGGCACCGACTGCCATCCGTAAAAATCCGTCAAACGGAGCCGCCAATGTCAATAACTCTCTATACGTCAGGATGGTATTCGATGAGACAATATCGGTTTCTGATGGTGCCAAAATGAAAGTCGGTGACCGCGAATTCCTGATTATAACCGAAGGCGACACCGCTGCAAAAGCGTTCGTGAGCGGACTTGATTACGGAACGACTTTTGAAATCACATTGCCTGATGGTGCCATCCGCGATTTGGCAGGAAACAATGCCGCCATTGGCGACTGGACTTTCACCACCCGAACCTCACCTCAACCCGAACTATATTTCAGCGAGTACGCAAAGGGCATGGGTAGCAACAAATACTACGAAATCTACAACCCTTGCGACACCGCGGTTGACTTGAGCCGATATTTTGTGACGATGGACAAATTCAGTACGAACCACAGCCAGACTTCACTGCAACTGTCGGGGTGGCTGATGCCTCATGAGGTTTTGATTGTGGCAAATAGCGGCGCTTCAGCGGAAATCAAGCAAATGGCAGACGTATCAACCACAAAGACAACAGATTTCACAGGTGACGACTTGCTCGGGCTGTTCCGTAAAAATGGTGACGATACTGTGTTGATTGACGTTCTCGGGCCGTTTGGAAACTGCGACGTGGCCGCAAATTGGGTAGTGGCTGGGGACAAGGACGCTTCTTCCAAAAAGACTATTGTGCGCGATGTAATTATTTGCGGCACAACTGATTGGGCAGAATCAGCAGGAGCCGACTCGCTCGACAGCCAATGGACGATACTCAAACAGAACGACTTAAGCAGCCTCGGGCGGCACGGCATCGGGCACAATGCGGAAATACTAAGAATGAGCATCGGAGGCATTGCAGCAACAATTGACGGCACGGAAGCGACCGTTTCTGTAGAAGTGCCTTACGGAACCAACCTGTCGGAAATGGCGGTTTCGCGCAGAATCTCGCAAGGCGCGCAAATGCTTATAAACAACGAACTTGCGCCTGACACTCTTGACTTTTCGCAACCAGTTGTGGTAACCATAGTTGCTGGTGACAGCATCAATCAAAAAGAGTGGACCATCAACGTGACTATGGCACCGAAGCCGAGTTCCGCAAACAACATTCTGACATTCAATTTTGTCGAGACAACGCCTGTCAGCGTTACGATTGACACCGCCAGCGCAACAATCGATGCCGTAGTAGCCTTCAACCTTGACAGTCTGAAACTTACGCCTGTAGTTACGCTCTCCGATAAAGCAAAAGTTTCATCGACATTGTTCAAGACAAGCAAAGGCATATTCACAGCCAAAACAAGATGGAACTTCGACGAGCCGCAGACCATAACCGTGGTGGCTGAGGATTTGACAGAGAAAAACTGGACAGTGAATGTCGAAAAAGAGCCAGAACCACTTTTCTCCTTCTCCCCGCTCGCCACAAATACCTTCAATACAGGCGAAACAATCAGCCTGAAGTGGACGTGCCTCAATGTTTCAAAAATCAGTTTCGCGGTTGATTTTCAAGGCAATACAATACAATTGACTGATAGTGCAATAAATGCTGATTTGGGCGAGTGGAATTTCACCGTTCCTGACGGGATGTTCGGCAACTGCTTGGTAAAAGCAGTCCGCAACGGTGTTGCGCTCGACAGCATCGCCATCAACATTGCTGACACAAAGGCTCCGATTGTTGTAAGGCAAAGTCCGTCAAACGGAGGTAAAGGTATTGCCAACTCACTGTACATCAGCATTGTGTTAAACGAACCTGTTTCAGTTGCAGAAGGCACAAAACTGAAAGTCGGCAACATTGAAGCAGAGGTTGCCGTGGTGAACGACACGATGGTGAGGGCTTTCGTCAGCGGATTGGATTTCGGGAAAGAATACACGGTTGAACTGCCCACAGACGCTATCAAAGACTTGGCTGGCAACGCTGCGGTAATTAGTAATTGGACTTTCACCACCCGCACCGCTCCGCAACCCGAACTCTATTTCAGTGAGTATGCAAAGGGCTCGTCAAACAACAAATACTACGAAATCTACAACCCTTGCGACACCGCGGTTGACTTGAGCCGCTATTTTGTGACGATGGACAACTTCACTTCGAGCGGTCACAGCCAAGCCACGCTGCAACTTTCTGGTTGGTTGATGCCAAACGAAGTGCTGGTTGTTGCAAATAGCAGCGCTTCTGCAGAAATCAAGCGAATGGCAGACGTATCAACCACAAAGACAACATCTTTCACGGGTGATGACTTGCTCGGGCTGTTCCGCAAAAACGGTAACGATACTGTATTGATTGACGTTCTCGGGCCGTTTGGAAACTGCGAAACGGCTGCTAACTGGGCTGCGGCGGGTGTCGAAAAAGTTTCGACAGACCACACCATCGTGCGCAACGTAATCATCTGCGGCACAACTTATTGGAACGAATCGGCAGGCACCGACTCACTCGACAGCCAGTGGACGGTGCTCGGCAAAGATGACTGGAGCGACCTCGGGCGACACGGCATCGGGCACAACGCTGATATATTGAAAATGAGCATTGGCGGCATTGAGGCAAATATCTACCCTGCGGCTACGGGCGTTTTGGTTGAAGTGCCTTACGGAACCGACCTAACACGATTGGCTGTTTCTTACCGAATCTCGCAAGGTGCGCAAATGTTTATAAACGACTCACTTGCGGCTGATACGGTTGATTTATCGCAACCAGTAACAGCAACTGTCATTGCTGGCGACAGCGTCAATCAGAAAGTATGGACAATAATTGTGACTATGGCACCGAAGCCAAGTTCCGACAATAGCGTTCTGACATTCAACTTTGTGGAGACAACACCTATCAGCGTTACGATTGACACCGCCAATGCAACAATCGATGCCATTGTAGCATACAATCTTGACAGCCTGAAACTTACGCCTGTCATCACAATCGCTGAATTTGCATCTGTCTCATCAACTTTGTTCAAATTGAGCAAAGGCATTTTCACGGCAAAAACAAAATGGGATTTCAACGAGCCGCAGACAATCAAAGTCACAGCCGAAGATTTGACAGAAAAAATTTGGAATGTGAGAGTTGACTGGGAAAAAACAAAAGAACTGACAATCAAAGAAATCTGCCAACTGACTGGCGGTCTGATGGCGAACGTCGGCAAGCCAATCTCAACCGAAGGCATTGTAACTCACATTGTTATCACATCAAAAGGCACCGAAATCTACATTCAAGACAATGCAGGAATGTGGTCGGGGATAATGGTATTTGACGAGGGGAACCTGTACGCGGCAACTGTTGCGGTGGGTGACCGAATCAGAGTTTCGGGTGTTATTGCCGAAAACTTCGGAATGGCCAACATCAGCCAGCTTGAAAGCCTCGAAATCTTAAGCAGCGGCAATCGGATTTTAACCGATACAATCATTGTAGAAGACGCATTATCAACGGCTTACCACAACTCGATTGTCACAATTGACAGCGTTATCTGCATTGGCGGGTTCGAAAGTTTGTTCACTGTGTGCGACTCAACCAACAGCATTCTCGTTTATAACAAATACAGAATCAGCGACTTTGCTCTCGAAATCGACTCAATGTACCGCATCACGGGAATTGTGTACTACACGTCGGCAGACAATAGTTATAGGCTGATTCCGCGCTCGGCTGACGATATTGTGAAACTTGCAAGACCCGTCAAATCGACACCCGAGCAGCAAAAACCAAACGAGCCGAAGCCGCAGGAGCCTGACACTACCACGGTTGGCCTCATCGGCTTGACCGATATCGGCTTGACCGCCTACACTATGGGCCGCACCATAGTTATTGAAAACGCCGAAGCGCCCGTCAGCGTGTTCGACATTGCTGGAAGGCTGATTGCCACCGCCCGCCCCGCCCGACGCATCGCGATAAGCGCGCCACACAGCGGCATCTACATTGTTGGCACGCGGCAGGGCGCGATAAAAGTGAGGGTTGATTAGCCGCATTATTTTGCGAGAATCGGCATAATGATTTGTTAAAATGATATTTTTGTGGACTTTTGAAATTCGATAACAATGAAAAAGACTTTTTTGATTGCCGCAATGGCTCTAATGTTGGGCGCGGCAAACGCACAAGCGCAAGAGTGGCAGCCAATTCCTGGTATGCACCTGAGCATCAACGAAATGACACACGATTTCGGCACTCATCCGCAATACACCAAAACCGAATTCGAGTTTAACATAAAGAACGACAGCACTTTGGCGCTGGTTATCAGCAACATCAGCACTTCGTGCGGCTGCACCACGCCAACCTACTCGAAACGCCCCGTGAAGAGCGGCAAAATAGCAACCGTGAAAGTTGCCTACGACGCTTCGCGAGTGGGCATTTTCAGCAAGACAATATATGTGTACACCAACTTCAGCACCGAGCCTATCGAGTTGAATATCAAGGGTACAATGGAAGAAACAGAGAAAAAAGAATAACTTATGCCAAAAATATCAGAACGCGGTATAATTATGCCGTCGTCACCAATCCGCCGATTGGTGCCGCTTGCAAACGCAGCAAAAAAGAAGGGAATCAAAGTCTATCACCTGAACATCGGCCAGCCCGACCTTCCGACACCTGAAGTGGGTTTGGAAGCGATGAAGAAAATCGACCGTAAAGTATTGGAATACACCCCCAGCGAAGGTCTTTTGAGCCTGCGGGCGAAGTTGGTGTCTTACTACGCCAAGTTCAACATCAACGCCAACGTTGAGGACATTATCATCACCACAGGCGGTTCGGAAGCGGTGCTGTTCTCGTTCATGTCGTGCCTCGACCCAGGCGACGAAATCATTGTGCCTGAGCCTGCTTACGCCAACTATATGGCTTTCGCAATTTCGGCTGGTGCAGTTATCAAGACCATTCCGTCGACTATCGATGATGGTTTCGCACTTCCGTCGATGGACAAATTCGAGGCGCTGATTACCGAACGCACCAAGGGCATCCTCATCTGCAACCCAAACAACCCGACGGGTTACCTTTATACCCGCAAGGAAATGAATCAGTTACGCGATATCGTGAAGAAGCACAACCTGTTCCTTTTCTCCGATGAGGTTTACCGCGAGTTCTGCTACACGGGCGCGCCCTACATTTCGGCGTTCAACCTTGAGGGAATTGAACATAATGTAATTTTAATCGACTCTGTTTCAAAACGATACAGCGAGTGTGGTATCCGCATTGGCGCGCTCATCACAAAGAACGAAGAGGTCCGCGCGTGCGTAATGAAATTCTGCCAGGCGAGGTTGTGTCCGCCGCTCATCGGACAGATAATTGCCGAAGCGTCAATCGACACGCCTGAAGATTATATGCTCAACACCTACGACGAGTTTGTTGAGCGCCGTAAGTTCCTGATTGACGGGCTGAACAAGATTCCAGGCTGCTACACGCCGATACCAATGGGCGCGTTCTACACGGTGGCAAAACTGCCCGTGGACGACATCGACAAGTTCTGCGAGTGGCTTCTGCGCGACTTTGAATATGAAGGTCAGACAGTTATGTTGGCCCCCGCAAGCGGATTCTACACCACACCCGAACTGGGCCGCAACGAGGCGCGCATCGCTTACGTGCTAAAGAAAGAGGATTTGGCGCAGGCTCTCAACGTGCTGGCCGTTGCGCTTGAGCAGTATCCGGGAAGGACGATTTGAGATTAAAAAGTGCATACCCAACAATGGGAAAACCGAACGGTG